>JANRIH010000024.1:0-86503 GCA_033765145.1 Hyphomicrobium sp.
GGTCCCAAGGGTATGGCTGTTCGCCATTTAAAGTGGTACGTGAGCTGGGTTCAGAACGTCGTGAGACAGTTCGGTCCCTATCTGCCGTGGGTGTAGGAGTATTGAGAGGATCTGTCCCTAGTACGAGAGGACCGGGATGGACGTACCTCTGGTGGACCTGTTGTCGCGCCAGCGGCACAGCAGGGTAGCTATGTACGGACGGGATAACCGCTGAAAGCATCTAAGCGGGAAACCCACCTCGAAACGAGTACTCCCTTGAGAGTCGTGGAAGACCACCACGTTGATAGGCCGGGTGTGGAAGTGCTGCAAGGCATGTAGCTTACCGGTACTAATAGCTCGATCGACTTCATCGCTCTCATTAAGCAATGCTCATCGTAATCGCTCACGGGGCCGATTGCGCGCGTCAAGCGCGTAAGGCCCTGCGCGAGGGCGGCGCTCGCGTCAGCGGCTCACATGCGAAGCCAGCCTTCGACATGACGCCGCGGCGGACTTCATCGTCCGTAACGCGAGATTAGGCGCAACAGCGCTGCCGTCCCGATGGGCGTAGGAACACGCACAGAAGACCAGTTTTCATCTCACGGCTCCGTCGACCTGGTGGTTATGGCGGGGCGGCTGCACCCGATCCCATTCCGAACTCGGACGTGAAACGCCCCAGCGCCAATGGTACTTCGTCTCAAGACGCGGGAGAGTAGGTCGCTGCCAGGTCTACAGAGCCGTGAGATTTCATCAGGCGAGCATCCGCTCGTTCCCCTCTTCCGTTCGTTTCGACAAGGCCCCGCGGTTTCCGCGGGGCTTTTTTCGTTTTGTAGCGCGCACGTGACGTGGTTTCGGGACCTGCGGTTGCGGTGCGGCGATGATATCTGCGAACGCTGTTCCCGGAGCGGCGCGCTTTCGCGGTGAGCCTCGGTCGAGACCTGAGCGGTCCCTCGTGCGACGATGCGTTCGTTCTCGGCGCTAGCGCCGCAACGACGTCTCGATACCGTCGTCGGTCACGCTGATGACCAGCATCCCGTTCGGCGTTACGAAAAACTCCAGAGAGAAAATCACCGTCCGTTCCGTCGCGGCGCACGACTTGCTCTGATAGGGACCGTCCTTCGAGCTGAATCGAAAGCGCTCCTTCGGCAGACACGTTACGTACACCGTGCCATCGACGCCCTGGCTCTCGATCGGGTCCGGCAACGCATTCCGGAGCATCATCGGTTTCCATTGTTCGACGTCCCGGTCCTCGAATTTCGCGTTCCGAGCGGCTTCGAACTCCTGATCGATCTCATCGAGGAGCCGACTCTGGTCGGTCTTTGGCAGATAGGTCATCAATCGACCGTAGAACGACATTTCGGATCGGGCGGCGGTCTTCTTGTCGAGGATGCCCTTGAGCTTGTCGACGAGCTGTTGCGCCTGCGTGATCCGATCGTTCTGTTGCAGCGCTTTGATTTCTTCGTCGCTCCGCTGCCTTTCGATCGCGACGTAGCCCCAAATTCTGGATCCGCCCAAACTGCTGCCGCCGATGTGCGTGCAGTCGTTGTTGTCGATGTAATGCCAACCTCGATTGCTCCAAGTGCCCGAAAGATAGTCGAAGCCTTCGAGGACGCTCATCGCGGCGCGGATCTGCCGCCCGCTCTGATTGCACAAATCAACGGGTCCGGCCCGGGACGCGATCGAGGTCGAGAACAGCGCCATCAACTGAGCGACGAGACTGAGTACGACGCGCGGGAGGACGTTGGAGTTCATGCCGACCTTGCCCGGCGGCCGAGCGCCCAGTCCAAGGCGAACAATGCGCACGTGGGGACCAGAAGAAACGTCAGGAACCCCAGAAGATCGAACGATCCAGGGTCGGTGAACGCGCCGGAATCGATCGAAGCGAAGACGAGCGCCGCCAACCAGAAGAGCCCGGCGAGATAACTGCCGCGGGAAATTCCGCGTGAGGCGACCCACGACCTCGTTCGCGCACCGACCTCGTCGAGCGGGGAGAGATGCGCCGATTGGCCAGGCGTGTCCGGTACGGCACTTGCTTCACTGGATGCGCTCCGGAGAGCCAACTCCTGTCCGGGATCGCTCTTCGCGGTGCTCCATTTTCCGCTGCGATAGTGAACATAGCCAGCTAGTACGGTGCCAACAATGATCCAACCAGTAAGGACGGGTGACTGGAAGACCTTCCAAATATTGTCCGCTGAGGTGGCTCCGAGTATCAGCATTACTAAAGCCACAGAGATGGGCGCCCACGCCAGTAGAAGGATGCCAGCAACAAGAGTGCGGTTCGCATTTGGAAAGCGCGAGATACCTAAGCCCAGGAAAGGCAGTGCTGTGCCAAATACGGTGTTCGTAGCAACGCCTAGTTCCCAGAACCACCTTTTCCCAGAAAATGCTTCTATCGCGATGAACAGACAGAACGCTCCGAGGCCGAACAATGCAACGGCCACGATCCGGCGCAAAATTTGGAGACGCTTTGGCGTCAACAAGCTGGTCATCAAAACGCAGTATCCAAATAAACGGCAACCGAGCCGCGCATGCATTACGAATTATCGCCAAAGTACACGGATCACCTCGTCTGACAAGATGATCCGTCGATGACGGATGATGCCCGGCTCCCAGAAACCAGGCGAGCCGCGGAGCCTGCCGAGGCGTTACCCGGACGGCGCCATTGTGCGAAGCGGTCCGTGGAGCCGTGCGCTGCTCTCGCGCGACTATGGCGGCCGACGGCCGTCTGCGATTGTTGCAAGCCGATCACAAGACCCAAAAATCTGACGCGACAACGCCGGCTCGAACCCTGATTGCCGCCATATATTCCATACGCTTTCCACAATATAGAATGACTCTAAATCATAACTTTTGACGTCATGAATTTGATGCCTCTAGATACTTTCCAGCGTCGGAGTGCCCGGCGCGGTATTCCGTCAGACGGATACCTGATCTCGAGACTTTGAATCTCGACTATTGGGGGAAGCAAATGGACGTCACGTTGCCGTGTGCCCGCTGGGGCTGCGCTGTCGGGGAATTTCAACACTTCGACGTCATCTCGAAAGTCTCACTCATCGCCCTGTCGGCCGTTCTCGTGGCGGTGCCGGTGCAGGCTCAGGACGCCGTGCCCCAGCCTCAGCCGCCTCCTCAGGCTGGCGTCGACGAGCTTGCGCTGCCCGAGGTCGAGGTCGTCACCGATACGGCGGTCAAACCGAAAAAGCAGAAGTATCCGACGCCGCCGGTCGCGAAAAAACCGTCGGTGGCGAGCCCATCGGCCGCGGTCCAATCCCAGGGTCCGGTGGCGGGAACCTCTGTCGCCGCACCGCCACCCGCCCAGAGCACGAATGCCGTTCCGAAGATCGCGACGACGGGACCCATTCTCGGCGACCGTCGGGGCGTGATCGACGCCGCAGGTTCTGCCGCGATCGTGGATGGAGAAGAACTTTATACGAGCCACGTCTTCACGACGAACGAGGCATTGCGCAAAGTTCCGGGCGTCTCGGTGCGCGACGAGGAAGGCTTCGGTCTGAGGCCCAATATCGGTATTCGCGGTCTCAATCCGACCCGTTCGACGAAGACACTGCTTCTCGAGGACGGCCTTTTCGTCACGTTCGCGCCTTACGGTGACAATGCGAGCTATTTCCATCCGTCGATGGACCGCTATTCGAGCGTTGAGGTCTTGAAAGGCGCGGATCAACTTCTCTACGGTCCACAGACGATCTCGGGCACGATCAACTACATCACGCCCAATCCTCCGAAGAAGCCCGCCGGCTTTGTCGCCGGCACGGTCGGCAACCGCGACTATGCGAACGGACAGTTCAACTATGGCGGCTGGATCGAGAACTTCGGCGGTCTTGTCGATTACGTGCACAAGGAAGGCGACGGCGCACGCGACAACACGCACCATCGCGTCGAGGACTTCGGCTTCAAGGGCGTCGTGCAGGTGAGCCCCGACCAGGCCTTCATCGGCAAGGTCAGCTATTTCACCGAGGACAGCCAGGTCACGTACTCGGGCATTACGGACGCGGAAGCGCGCAATTTCGGCATCCGATACAATCCCTTCAAGAACGACACGTTCGAGACCGAGCGCGTCGGACTTTCCTTGACGCACAATTGGGATCTCAATCCCAATATCTCGGTCGCATCGAGTGTTTACTACACGAGTTTCGATCGCGACTGGTGGCGGCAGGCCAGCACGACGACGGATACGCAGTGCGAGGGCAGCGTACCGACATTCCGTCAGGACCGCATCGACGGCCTTCGCGTCGATGTTGACGACTGCCTGTCTGCCCAGGGTCGAATCCGGTCCTATGAAACGCGCGGTTTCGAGCAGCGGTGGACGTTCGCGTATCCGCTCGCCGATGAGATCGATACGCAGTTGAAGACCGGCTTCCGCGTGCATTCCGAGGACCAGGAACGCCGGCAGCTCAATGCCACGTCGCCGACCGGCCGGACGGGTGACGAAAGCGAGAACAACGAGCGCGAAGCGTTCGCCGTGTCATTCTTCGCGCAGAACAAGCTGTCGTTCGGCGCGTTCAGCGTCACGCCGGCGATGCGATATGAGGACATCGACTATGAGCGGCGGAACAATCTCAACGGCGCAAGCGGCTCGAGCGACGTCCAGGCGTGGATTCCGGGAATCAGCGTCGGGTTCGAACCGACCCGCAACTTCATGCTGTTTGCGGGCGTTCACGAGGGCTTCGCGCCGCCGCGCGTCGAAGATTCGATCACCAATGACGGCGGCAGCGTCGATGTCGATGCGGAAAGCTCGATCAATCTCGAGGTCGGGTTCAAGAGCAACCCGATCCGGGGGCTGACGTTCGACGGAACCTATTTCCGCAACGACTTCGACAATCTGATCGCGGTCGGTTCGATCGCGGGCGGGAGTGTCAGCCTGGCGCAAGGCGAAGCCCTATTCGAAGGCTTCGAGCTCTTCACGCGGCTCGACAGCGCGCGGTTCATGAACACGGGGTTCAATCTTTATGGCCAGCTCGCCTGGACCTACCTGTGGACCGCGGAGCAGTCGACGGCGTTTCTCCGCGTCGACAACGGTGATCCGGTCGCGGGCGATACCGCCGGCAATCGTCAGCCTTATGCCGCCGAGCATCTCGTGACGGCGCGGGTCGGATATGCGCTCGACAATTTCGACGCCTATGTCGAACTCGTCTACATCGGCGAGCAGTTCGCCGACTTCCAGAACTACGACAGCCCGGATGATGCGGCGGCTGCGGGTGAAGGCAGCGCGGGGAGTGGCCTGTTCGGAAAGCTCGACGCTCAGTCGATCGTCAATCTCGGCGTCACTTACACATACGAACCGACTGAGACCGACATCTTCCTGGCGGTCAAGAATGTGTTTGACGAGGACACGATCGTCGATCGCACGCGCGGCATTCTGCCCGGAGCGCCGCAGCTCATTCACGTTGGTGTGAAGCAGGACTTCTGACGCTGACATCGCGGATCGAGAAACGAAAAAGACCCCTGCTCACCGGCCGGGGTCTTTTTCTTTTCGTGGTTCATTTGGTGGAGCCAAGCGGGATCGAACCGCTGACCTCTTGCATGCCATGCAAGCGCTCTCCCAGCTGAGCTATGGCCCCTTGTCTGCTGGCAACCCGGCAGGCCCATCCGAGGGGCCTGAGCGAGAGCCGATCTGTTATTCCTTCGTGCCGGACTGTGCAAGTGGCAATGTCGCCCGATGGGCCGGGCCGCCGCCTCTACACGCCGGAGATCAATGGCGATCAGGTCTCTTCCTCGTCACCCTCGGCGACGGACCCGCCGATGATGTTGGAGACGTCGCCGCCTTCCTCTTCCTCTTCCTCGAGGAAGGTCTCATCCTCGTCGGCGGGAATATCCTCGGCGTCCTCGAGGTCGACCAAGGCCTCGTCACCCTCGGCCACGGCCTCGGTATCAAGCGCCATCGGCTTCTCGACGGGCTCCGGCTTCTTGGGTTTCGGACGCTGGACACGATCCTCGGCAATGCTCTGCGCCAACGGCGAGGAGGCAAGGACGTAAATGCTGGCACAGACCGGGCAAACGATGGGGCTGCGGCTCAAATCGTAGAACCGTGCGCCGCATTCGTTGTTCTGGCAGGTGCGTTTCGTGCCGCGCGCTGCTTTCATCGACATGGGACTAGCCTGGATAAACGGGCCTCTGGAACCGGCCTGAATTTTTTCGGGAAGGGCTGGGGTCTGCCACAGGCCGCGGGCGCTGTCAAAACGAATTCTCGGGAAGGGGCCACATGGGCACGAATCGCAGGGCGCCGCCTCACAATGCTCGCCGAAGGCCCTGCGGCCGGATCGGCATTGACAGGCGGCGGGAGACCCGGGTCTAACGGCCGCCGCTCAGGATATCCAGCGAACCGGCAGACTGCCGGGCTCAGCGCCGGGAACGGGAGGATCGGGCGTGGCATCGGCACATACTCAGGGCGCTCAGCCCCGTCCGCTCTCGGCTCATGGTTGCGGAGCGCTTCGGGGCCGGGTTCGTGTTCCTGGTGACAAGTCGATCTCCCACCGCGCGCTCATGTTCGGGGCACTAGCGACGGGCACGACGACCATCCAGGGACTGCTCGAGGCCGAGGATGTCCTCAACACGGCCAAGGCGGTCACGGCCCTCGGGGCGCCGGCAGTCAAATCAGGCGACACCTGGACGGTGACGGGCCGCGGCACGGGGGGACTATCAGCGCCGGCGGAGCCGCTCGACTTCGGCAATTCGGGCACCGGCACACGGTTGATGATGGGTGTGATCGCTGGTCACGACATCAGCGTCGAAATGACCGGGGATGCGTCGCTCTCCCGCCGCCCGATGGGCCGGGTTCTGAAGCCGCTCCGGCAGATGGGTCTCATCACCGTCGAGGATCGCGACACGCTTCCACTGACCGTTCGCGGAACGTCGAGCCTCGTGCCGATGGTCTACGAACTCCCCGTACCTTCCGCGCAGGTGAAGAGCGCGATCCTCATCGCCGGGCTCATGGCCTCGGGGCGGACCACAGTCGTAGAGAAGGAAGCGACACGCGATCATACCGAACGGATGCTGAGATATTTCGGCGCCGACGTCGATACGCGCGCGGTTGACGGCAAGACGCACATCACGGTCACGGGCCACGCCGAACTCGAGGGCCGCGCCGTCGTCGTGCCGGGCGATCCTTCGTCGGCCGCGTTTCTCATTGCGGCAGCGCTGCTCGTTCCCGGCTCGGACGTTACGGTCGAAGGCGTGCTCGTGAACGAAACTCGGACAGGTCTCTATACGACTCTCCGCGAGATGGGCGCGGACGTGACATTCGTCAATCCGCGCGAAGAAGGTGGAGAACCGATTGCGGATATCCGCGCGCGCGCCTCCGCGCTCAAGGGTGTCATCGTCCCGGCCGAGCGCGCGCCGTCGATGATCGACGAGTATCCGATCCTTGCCGTCATCGCGGCGTTCGCGGATGGCGCTACGGTCATGCACGGACTTGCGGAACTCAAAGTCAAGGAAAGCGATCGGCTGGCGGCCACGGCCGCGGGCCTTGCGGTCAACGGCATAAGGGCAGAGATCGACGGCGATACACTTGTCGTCCACGGAACACGCGGGCCGGCATCCGGCGGCGCGGTTCCAGGCGGAGGGATCGTCAGGACGCACCTCGATCACCGGATTGCGATGGCGTTTCTGACGATGGGGCTCAGGAGCGACAAGCCCGTTACGGTCGACGATACGACCATGATCGCGACGAGTTTTCCGGAATTCCGGGGGCTCATGGAGACGCTCGGCGCGCGTTACGTCGAGGCCTGAACGCCGCCTCGGCGGCACGATGCCGATGGCGCGCATTTTATTCAAATCTCCCCGGCCCGATTAGGTGTCGATTGAGCCTGTTTCGCGGGGTCAGTGATCGCGTCGCGGCATCGGTAAAATTGCATCAACTTTTGAAACCCGACCCTAACGGCGGTTTTGCACGATCACGCGACTAGTAGCGTGATGACGCGGGGACGCTTTCATGGCGACGGTTTTGGCAGGTTCGACGTACCAGGCGGACGGGATCACCGACCGGCCGCAGTACGCCTATGAGGCGCCAAAGGCGTTCTTCGAAACCGATCCGACGTTCGATGGGCCGGTGTTCGACATCCGCGAGTTCGGCGCCGTCGAGGGCGCTGGCGTCAACAATCAGCCGATGATCCAGGCGGCGATCGAAGCCGCACATGCTGCCGGCGGGGGCATCGTCTACATTCCGGCCGGCACGTGGGGCGTCGGCATCTCGGCCGACGGCTACGGTTCCGTGCACCTCATGGACAACGTGTTCCTGAAGGGCGCCGGGATGGGGATCACGTCGCTCCGGCTCATGGACGGGATCAGCCGGGACGTGACGGGCATCGTCCGCACGACCTGGAACGAAGGCATCTCGAATTCCGGCCTCGCCGATCTGACGCTCGACGGCAACATGGCCAACACGACAGGCAAGGTCGACGGGTTTTTCACGGGTCCGCAGCCGGGTGAGACGACCAGGGATTCGGACATCTATGTCACGCGCGTCGAGATCCACAGTGTGTCGCGCTACGGCTTCGATCCGCATGAGCAGACCGAACGGCTTTCGATCACGAACAGCGTCGCTCACCATAATGGCTTCGATGGCTTCGTGCTCGACTACAACGTCGATGCGCTGCTCGAAGGCAATGTGTCCTACGGCAACGGGCGGCACGGCTTCAATTTCGTGACAACGGCGCACGACGTCCTCGTCCAGAACAATACGGCTTACGGTAACGGCGGCGCGGGCTTCGTCATCCAGCGCGGCAGCGAGAACATCGACAGCTCGCACAGCATCACGCTTGTCGGCGGTGCATCCTACGACAACGGCCGTGAAGGCGTTCTCGTGCAGATGTCGCGCGACGTCGTCATCACGGGCATGACGATCACGGACAACGGCCGCGAGGGCGTGCGGATCTCAGGCTCGTCGAACGTGACGGTCGAGGGCAACACGATTTCCGGCAATTCCCAGAGCAAGCACGACGGGTTCGCCGAAGTCGCAATCCTTGCTTACGACGACACTGCCTACGGGCGCTTCTACGAGGCGAACCACAACCTCATCGCCAACAACGTCATCACCGCAACCGGCGACGTGATGGCGCGCTACGGTATCGAAGAGCGCTCCGGCGGAACGCTCGGAAACGTGCTCGGCGGGAACGAGATCTCGGGCAGCGTGCGCGGGCCGTTCTCGATCAACGGCACGGACTCCTATGTCCTCAATCTCGGCACCGGTGCCGACGACATGCTGGTCGGCAGCGCCACAAAGGATCTGATCGTCGGCGGTGACGGTGCCGATCAGATCAGCGGGCAGGACGGGGACGACCTCGTCGAGGCGGGTCTCGGCCATGACAACGCGCTCGGCGGCAAGGGCAACGACAAGCTCTTCGGTGACGCGGGCGACGACGTTCTCAACGGCAACTCTGGGAACGACTTCGTTGCGGGCGATGCCGGCAACGATCGCCTCATCGGTCATGCGGGTGACGACCGGCTCGAGGGCGGCGTGGGCAACGACTCGATCGACGGCGGTTCGGGCAACGACAGCATCGCGGCCGATCTCGGGAACGATACGGTCAACGGCGGGTCGGGTTTCGACACGCTCGACTTCTCGCTCGCGGACGCAAGTGTCTCGGTCGATCTCGTCGCCAAGACCGCACGCGGCGCCGGAACGGACAGCGTATCGAGCATCGAAGCGGTCACCGGCAGCCGGTACGCAGACAGCCTGATGGGCGACAAGAATGCCAACATCTTCGACGGTGGCGCGGGCGACGATGTGATTCGCGGCTTCGGGGCGTCGGATACGCTGGTCGGCGGCGAGGGCGCGGACCGGTTCGTCTGGGGCGCGGCCAAGGACGTCATCGACAGCGGCGTTTACCTCGGGATGGACCGCATCACGGATTTCCGGAACGGGCTCGACGTGCTCGATGTCAAGGCGCTCATCGGAAAGCAGTCTTGGACGCAGATCTCGGATGTGGTCGCGACGCGCGATACCGCCGAGGGAACGATCGTTTCGGTCAAGATCGCGGGGCAGTTCCAGGATGTGGTACAGCTCGACGGCCTGCATGGCGTCGATCCCGCGATGCTCGGTGGCCAGGGCATGATCCTCGTGTAAGGCGGCGCAAGCGTATGCGCGGCGTTGACGCCGGGTCTCGGTCCCGCTAGCCGGTGTCTTCAGACGCGGGGCCGCACGTCGCCTTTCACTGACAGGGCACGATCGGGGCCCGCCAGGGGACGGCAGGCATGATCATCGCCATCGATGGACCAGCGGCATCGGGCAAGGGAACGCTGGCGAAGCGGATCGGGGCCCGGTTCGGTTTTCACGTTCTCGATACCGGCCTCCTCTATCGCGCCGTTGCGCGTGACACGTTGGCGGCCGGATATCGGCTCGACGACCGATGGGCCGCGCTCGCGCTGGCGCGGGGCCTCGATCCCCAAACGCTTGACGATCCGGGGCTGCGCGGCGTGCCGGCCGGCGACAGGGCGTCGGCGGTTGCAAAAATTCCCGAGGTCAGACTGGCGCTGCTCGACTATCAGCGGGCATTCGCGCGGCAGGACCCGGGCGCGGTGCTCGACGGTCGGGACATCGGGACGGTCGTCTGCCCCGACGCGAAAATCAAAATCTACGTGACGGCCACACCCGAAGAACGCGCGCGGCGGCGGCATCTCGAGCATCAGAGCCGCGGCGAGGCGGTGACCTACGACGAATTGCTGGCCGATATCCGGCTCAGGGACGCGCGCGACAGTGGGCGGTCGATGGCGCCGCTGAAAGCCGCCGCGGATGCCGTGACGATCGATACGACGCGGCTCGACGCCGATCAGGTTTATCTAGCGGCGCTGGACGTGATCACAAGGCTTCGCTGAGAGAGTGGGCCGATGGCGCAATTCACGCGGTACATCGGCGTCGACTATTCGGGGGCGGAGACAGCGGAGAGCTCTCTCAAAGGGCTCAGGGTGTTCATGGTCACGGGCTCGGGCGATCCGGTGGAGGTCCCGACGACGCACCCGGCGCGGAAATATTGGGACCGACGCTCACTGGCCGAATGGATCGCCGCCAGATTGTCCGAAGACACTCCGACTGCGATCGGCATCGACCACGGCTTTTCGTTCCCCGAGGCCTATTTTGAGCGGCACGGCCTCGATCGGTCCTGGCCGGCGTTCCTCGACGACTTTTGCCGGCATTGGCCGACGGACCAGCCGCATACTTACGTCGATTTCGTGCGCGACGGCATTGCGGGCGCCGGAGCTCTTCGCTCCGGCAACTCTACGTGGCGTCGGCTGGCGGAGCGCCGTGCAGGGGGTGCCAAATCGGTCTTTCACTTCGACGTGCCGGGGTCGGTCGCAAAATCCACGCACGCAGGGCTGCCCTGGCTCGCCTATCTCCGCGGGTTCTGTCTTAATGCGCATTTCTGGCCCTTCGACGGGTGGGACGTGCCCGCGGGCCGGTCCCTCGTCGTCGAGGTCTATCCGGCTCTATGGTCGCGGGACTATGACCCTGGAGACCGGACCGGCGACCAGCACGACGCCCATGTGATCGCCCGGCGGCTCGCCGAGGCCGACCGCGACGGCCGGCTTGCTGAGTGGCTCGCGCCCTCTCTGACCGCTGCCGAGCGCAGGGTAGCCCGGTACGAGGGCTGGATCCTCGGGGTCGAGTGATGCCGTCCGTGGGATCGAGCCCGGACTTGCGGCCGGGCCGCATCTCGGATAGAAGCCGGCTATTCGACGTCGCCGTCGGATCGATCTTGAGGAAGATCGGCCAATCGGGCCCGCTCCAGCGCGGGCGGCCCAAATTCGCGTTGGCAGGGCGATAGCGCCCATCACGGCGACATCCGAGCACCCGAACTCTCCCAAACCGGCCGAATGCCGTCACGCGAGCGCAGCGCCGCTTTCGGGCCCCATCGGTCGTTCCGCAACCCGTCCGGCCGTCTTCGCGACAGGCTGGGCCCTTTCCATTCGTCAAGAAGGACACGCAATGACTGCAGCCCTCGCAAAAGAGATGACGCCGAGCCACGACGAGTTTGCCGCGATGCTGGCCGAGAGCCTCGCAAAAGACGATGTTTTCGAAGGCCAGGTCGTCAAAGGCAAGGTCGTCGGTATTGAGAAGGACCTCGCGATCATCGACGTCGGGCTCAAGATGGAAGGGCGCGTGCCGATGAAGGAGTTCGGTCTCGGCGGCAAGCCGGGCGACCTCAAGATCGGCGACACGGTCGAAGTCTACCTGGAGCGCGTCGAGAACGCGCTCGGTGAAGCGGTGCTGTCGCGTGACAAGGCACGGCGCGAGGAAAGCTGGACGCGACTCGAGAAGCTTTCCGAGAAGGGTGAAAAGGTCAGCGGCGTCATCTTCAACAAGGTCAAGGGTGGCTTCACCGTCGATCTCGATGGCGCCGTGGCTTTCCTTCCGGGCTCGCAGGTCGACATCCGCCCGGTCCGGGACGTTGGCCCGCTCATGCATCAGCCGCTGCAGTTCCAGATCCTCAAGATGGATCGCCGGCGCGGCAACATCGTCGTTTCGCGCCGGTCGGTGCTCGAGGAAACGCGCGCCGAGCAGCGCGCCGACATCGTCTCGCGTCTCGGCGAGGGTCAGGTGATCGACGGTCTCGTCAAGAACATCACCGACTACGGTGCGTTCATCGATCTAGGCGGCATCGACGGCCTGCTGCATGTGACCGACATGGCTTGGCGCCGTGTCAATCATCCTTCCGAGATCCTCAACGTCGGCGATACGGTGAAGGTGCAGATCATCCGCATCAATCCCGACACGCAGCGCATCTCGCTCGGCATGAAGCAGCTGCAGTCCGATCCGTGGTCGGCGATCGAGGCCAAGTATCCGGTCGGCGCCAAGCTCAAGGGCACGGTCACGAACATCGCGGACTATGGCGCGTTCGTCGAACTCGAACCGGGCGTCGAGGGTCTCATCCACGTCTCGGAAATGAGCTGGACGAAGAAGAACGTGCACCCCGGCAAGATCGTCTCGACGAGCCAGCAGGTCGATGTGCAGGTGCTCGAGGTCGACCCCGCCAAGCGGCGCATTTCGTTGGGTCTCAAGCAGACTCAGGACAATCCTTGGGATGCCTTCCTCTCGGCTCATCCCAAGGGCACGGTGGTCGAAGGTCCGATCCGCAACATCACGGAGTTCGGTCTCTTCATCGGCCTCGATCAAGGCATCGACGGCATGGTCCACCTGTCGGATCTCGACTGGAACAAGGCCGGTGACGAAGTCATCAAGGACTTCAAGAAGGGCGACACCGTCAAAGCGGTGGTGCTCGACGTCGACAGCGCCAAGGAGCGCATTTCGCTCGGCATCAAGCAGCTCGGCGGAGATCCGGCGGACGTGCTCGGCCGGTTCAAGAAGGGCGATCAGGTCACCTGCGAAGTCCTGGCGGTGCAGGAGAACGGGATCGAGGTCAAGATTGCCGACACGGACCTCACTTCGTTCGTCAAGCGCTCGGACCTTTCGCGCGATCGTTCGGAGCAGCGCCCGGAGCGCTTCACGGTCGGTCAGAAGGTCGATGCAGCCGTGATTTCGGCGGATAAGGCCGCGCGCCGGATCGCGGTGTCGATCAAGCAGCTCGAGATCGCGGAAGAAAAGCAGGCCGTGGCGCAGTATGGCTCTTCGGATTCGGGCGCTTCGCTCGGCGACATCTTCAAGGCCGCCATCAAGAAGCGGAACTCGGAAGACGAGGACGAGGCGGAGTAATCCGTTCGCCTGTCTCACTTCGGGACAAAATTGGAGCGCGGCGCCACTTTGGCGCCGCGCTTTGCGTTTCTGATCACCGGATTAGCGGCTTCTCTGCGAGCGGGCATTGAACGCGGCCCGAACCTTGCCTACGCTCCGTTCATACTAGCGTTCTATGACTGTCGCGGACTTCGCCTTCCGCCGTCGTTCCTGGAGATCCTCTCCCATGTCCCAAGAAACCGAGATCGTGCTTGGCCAGCGGCAGATGCGCCGCCGTCTCAGTCTCTGGCGCGGGCTTGCCGTCGTCGGCTTCGCGATTGCGGTCGGCGCGCTGGTGTTCGGCAGCAATGACGTGTCACGCCTCGTCGCGGGCAGCCACATCGCGCGCGTGGCGATCGAAGGCACGATCATGGAGGATCGCCAGCAACTCGAGATGCTGAGAAAGATCGCGGACGACGACAACGTCAAAGGCATGATCCTCTTCGTCAACAGCCCCGGCGGCACGACGGCCGGCGGAGAGGCGCTGTTCGAGGAATTGCGCAAGATCGCAGAGAAAAAGCCGCTCGTCGCGCAGTTCGGGACGGTCGCGGCTTCGGCGGGCTACATCGTCGGGCTCGCGACCGATCATATCGTTGCGCGCGGGAACACCATCACGGGCTCCGTCGGCGTCATCGTGCAGTGGCCGGAAGTGTCGTCCCTGCTCGACAAGCTCGGCGTCAAGATGAACGAGATCAAGAGCGGTGAGCTCAAAGCCACGCCGTCGCCATTCCAGCCGGCGGACGTCGCAGGCCTCAAGGTCATGCAGGACATGATCGATGAAGGTTACCGCTGGTTCTCGGGCCTCGTCGAAGCGCGCCGGGGTATCCGGATCGTCGATGTTCCGGGGCTTGGCCAGGGCCGGGTTTTCTCGGGCCGCGAGGCTTTGTCCCACAAGTTGGTTGACGCGATCGGCGGCGAGCCCGAGGCGCGGCGCTGGCTCGAGGACACGAAGGGCGTCGAGAAGGACCTCAAGATCATCGACTGGAAACCGGCGGAAGAAAGCGCCTGGGGCGTCACGGCGTCGATCCCGGACGTGGCCCGGGGACTCCTTGGGGAGGGCGCGGGGCGGCTCGCGGAACTCGCGACCCGCAACCGCGGGCTCGGCACTCTTGGTCTTGACGGGATGCTGTCGGTTTGGCACCCTTCCGAAAACTGAGTAAAAACAGAAGTTTCGGAGAACGCCGTGATTAAGTCCGAGCTCATTCAGAAGATCGCCTCGGCCAATCCGCATCTCTATCACCGAGACGTGGAGCGGATCGTCAACGTCGTGTTCGACGAGATCGTGGATGCGCTCGCGCGCGGGGACCGGGTCGAACTCCGGGGCTTCGGCGCGTTCACGGTCAAGCACCGCTCGGCGCGGCAGGGACGCAACCCGCGGACCGGCTCGCCGGTGCCGGTCGAAGAAAAATTCGTGCCCTTCTTCAAGACGGGCAAGGAGCTGCGCGATCGTCTCAACGGCGAGGCGGGCTGATCGTCGGCAAGTTCGACGACGTCAAGACTCCAGAACACGGAGGTGACCCGTGGGCGTGATCAAGCGGCTTCTTGCGGTGCTGATCGCGGCGCCTGCAGCCATCCTGCTCATCACGCTGGCGGTCGCGAACCGGCACTCCGTCGAGATGGTCCTCGATCCGTTTCGCGCCGAGCCGCTGGTCACTCTCAAGCTGCCGTTCTACGTCTTTCTTCTCGCGAGCCTCATCGCGGGCGTCGTGCTCGGTGGTTTCGCGACGTGGTTTTCCCAGGGCCGCTTTCGAAAGCTGGCGAGGGTCAAGGGCGTCGAGGCCCGCCGATGGCACAATGAGGCCGATCGTCTTGCGCGCGAAAGGGACCAGAGCGTCGCGGAGCGAAGCCGGCAGATCACACAGCAGCCGCACCCGCGTGAAGCTGCCTGAGTGTCATTCCACGAGTGTTCTCGCGATCCGCGACCACTCCCCCACCCGCCACTTGGCGATCCCTGATATTCTCTGATAGTCGGGACGCATGAGAAACCCGGTTCTCGATGCTGCCTTTCTCGCGTCGGCGGCGACAGCGCTCGAATTCGCGAGTGTCGCGGTTTTCGCCGTGACGGGGGCGCTCGTCGCGAGCCGCAAGCAGATGGACATCTTCGGCTTCGCACTTCTGGCGACCGTTACGGGAGTCGGCGGCGGAACGGTCAGGGACCTCCTTATCGGAAAGCTTCCGGTCTTCTGGGTCGTCGAACCGGCTTACGTGCTCATCTGCCTCGTCGTTTCGACGGTCGTCTATTTCACGGCCCACATTCCGCAGTCACGTTACCGCGTCATTCTCTGGCTCGACGCCGTTGGCCTGGCACTCGTCGCCGTCGTCGGGGCGCAGAAGGCGCTGGCTGTCGGCACGACGCCCTTTATCGCCGTCGTCATGGGGGTCATCACGGCGGTCTTCGGCGGGATCATCCGGGATGTGCTCGGGGGCGAGAGCCCCGTCATTCTGCGCCGTGAAATCTACGTGATCCCGGCGATCATCTCCGCGTCAGTGCTTGTCGTCCTTCTGGGGCTCGGCGCCAGCGACGTGGTGGCGGCGGTGTCGGGGTTCGCGGCCGGGTTCCTGGTCCGCGCACTGGCGCTCGCGTATCGTTGGTCGCTGCCTGCCTATCGCGCGCGACCAGGCAAGGATTATTCGGACGAGTTCCTTCATGATCATGACTGACCAGAGCTTCCGAGTGCGCCGTCCTTTTGCGAACGAGCCCTTGCAGAACGAGTGCGTGCGATGATGGTCAAGGTCAAGATCTGTGGCCTCAGGGATGCGGCGATGATCGAGGCCGCGGCCGACGCCGGCGCGGACTTCGTGGGCTTCGTGCATTTCCCGAAAAGTCCGCGGCATTTGGCTCTCGACGAAATGGCGACGCTCGTCGCCGCCGCGCGGTCCGACGGCCGCGCGAAGAGCGTTGTTCTCCTCGTCGATCCGGCGGACGAACTCGTGGGCCACATCGCCCGGACCGTGAAGCCCGATTATCTCCAGCTCCATGGTCACGAAAGCCCCGAGCGCGTGGCTCAGATCCGCGCCTCGACCGGCATCCCGATCATCAAGGCCGTTCCCGTCGCGACCGCCGACAACGTGGCGGATGGGCTCCGCTATTTTGCGCCGGGGCAGTCAGCCGACATCCTGCTGTTCGACGCGAAGCCCCCGCCGGGTGCCACCCTTCCCGGCGGCAATGGACTCGCATTCGACTGGACAATTCTGTCAGCGGCGCAGGGACTGCCTGACTACATGCTGGCCGGGGGCCTCACGCCCGAGAATGTCGCCGAGGCCGTCCGGGTCACGGGCGCGCCGATGGTCGACGTTTCGTCGGGGGTCGAAAGTCGAACGGGCGTCAAGGACGCTGGGCTCATCCGCCGCTTTCTTCGGGCGGCAAAGGGGGCTAATCAAGCGAACGAACGGACGGAGCCGGCAAAGGTATCCTAGGTTATTCCAGGCGCGCCAGTGCAACAGAGACAGCCATGGCCACGATCAAACACAAAGCCAAAGACCAGCAGCTCAACAGCTATGCGACGGGACCGGACGACAAGGGCTTCTTCGGCCTTTTCGGCGGGCGGTTCGTCGCCGAAACGCTGATGCCGCTCATTCTCGAGCTGGAGCGGGCCTACAACGCGGCCAAGGCCGATCCGGCGTTCGCGGCGGAGCTCGCGCACCTCAACACGCACTATGCCGGGCGTCCGAGCCCGCTCTACTTCGCCGAGCGCCTGACCGAGGAACTCGGTGGCGCGAAGATCTATTTCAAGCGCGATGAGCTCAATCACACGGGCTCGCACAAGATCAACAACTGTCTGGGTCAAATCCTGCTCGCGCGGCGCATGGGCAAGACGCGCATCATCGCGGAGACGGGCGCTGGACAGCATGGCGTCGCGGTCGCGACGGTCTGCGCGAAGTACGGCATGCCTTGCGAAATCTACATGGGCGCGGTCGATGTCGAGCGGCAGTCGCCGAATGTCGCGCGCATGAAGCTGTTGGGCGCGAAGCTCAATCCTGTGACGGCGGGTGCTGGTACGCTGAAGGACGCCATGAACGAGGCGCTCCGCGACTGGGTAACAAATGTCCGCGACACCTACTACCTTATCGGCACGGCGGCGGGTCCCCATCCCTATCCGGCCATGGTGCGCGACTTCCAGTCGATCATCGGCCGCGAGACGAAAGAGCAGATGATGGCGATGGAAGGCCGGCTGCCGGACGTGCTCATCGCATGCATCGGCGGGGGATCGAATGCGATTGGTCTCTTTCATCCGTTTCTCGACGACAAAGAAGTCGCCATCTACGGCGTCGAGGCGGGCGGGCACGGTCTCGACGTGCCGAACGGACACGCGGCGTCGATGACGGGCGGTACGCCGGGCGTTCTCCACGGCAACCGCACCTATCTTCTGCAGGACGCGGACGGGCAGATCCTCGAAGGGCACTCGATTTCGGCCGGCCTCGATTATCCCGGTGTCGGACCGGAACACGCGTGGCTTAAGGATACCGGCCGCGTGACGTACGTGGCGATCACGGATGCCGAGGCGCTCGACGCACTTCAGATGTGCACGCGGCTCGAAGGCATCATTCCGGCGCTCGAGCCGAGCCACGCGCTCGCGTGGGTCAAGAAGCTCGCGCCGACGCTCGGCAAGGACAAGCTGCTCGTGATGAACCTTTGCGGTCGCGGGGACAAAGACCTCTTCACGGTCGCAAAAGCGCTGGGCTTGAAGATCTAAGTGGGCGAACGGCGTTCTCGATCGCAAACGAGGCGCCGCTCACCACCATCCCTGCTTCGGATGATACTTGCGGACGCGCGGTCTGACCTTGACGGTGTTCGCCCTTGGGCCAGGGTCCTCGTAGTAGCCGAAGCCGAAGAGGCCGCCGCCGCTGTTCCAAGGTGCGTAAGTGGCAACCGGAACACTCACAGGCGGCGTCGGCCGGCGCGTCTTGAAGCCGCCCTGAGGATGATTGCTCAACACGGCGACGAATTCAGTTCGGTAGTTGGTCTCGCGGCTCAAAGGCTCGTCAGAAATGACGATCGACGATCGCGGCAACGCGCTCGGTCCGATGCGTTCGAGGACGTCCTCGGGGATCGTGATGCGGTCGAGCGCGCTCGTGGCGTCATTCGCGTCATCGATCGTGACCGCGGACCAGCGAAGGCCCTCACCAACGGACGCCATCGCCGTGAACACGTGTGTCCCGATGGGCAAATCTGGATCGCGGATCGCGATCGGCGCCACGATCGTCGCGTCGTACACTTCGCCGCCGTCGGGCCACGGTTTGCGCGTGTTCCGCCGTACGTAGATTTTCTGCGTCGCCCGGCTGATATAAATTGAGACGGGTTCCAGAGCGAGCTTCGCATCGCTCGCTGCCTTGGCTGTCGCGGTCATTTTGTCGGTGGCGGCCTTGACCGCTTCCTTTGACGCGGTCGCGGCATCGAGTTTCGGCTGCGCTTCGGCTCTCGCGGCTTCGAGCTTTGTCTCAAGTTCCGCGGCCTTCGGACCAGCCTTGAGCTTGCGTTCCTCGGCTCGCGCCCTCGCCTTGTCCGTCTTCGCATTCGCCAATGCCTTCTCGGCACTCTTGAGCTCTGCGTCGGCAGCGGCCTTCTGTCGTTCCAGTTTACGGAGCGATGCGGAAAGTGCCGCCGCCTCGCGCGCCGCCGTCTTGGCGGCCTTCTTCGCCTCGGACACGGCCTTGGCTGCTTCCGCCGCCTCAAGGTCGAGTGCCGCGGCACGTTCCGGAGCTGCTGCCACGAATTTCGCGTCCGGCACCAGCAGCGCTGAATGGGAGATCTCGACCGGTGTCGTCTCATCCGGCGAAACAATCACCCGCATCCCGAGCCGAGTCTTGTCGAAAACTGTCCTCGCAAAGCCGTATGGCAGGCGCACGCAACCTTTCGAGGCGGCGTATCCCGGCAGCGGGCCGCCATGCATCGCGATGCCGTTCCAGGTGAGACGCTGCATGTGGGGCATCTCGGCATCGTCATAGAGGTTCGAGCGATGATCCGCCTTCTTCTCGAGGATGGAGAAGACGCCGGCCGGCGTCTCGCGCCCTTTCATGCCTGTCGAGACTGGTGCGCGGAGGATCCAGCCTTCGGCATCGTAAAACGTGACCTGCTGGGTCTTGATGGAAACAATCGCCATGATCGGCTCGCCCGCTTCGCGCGGCGCGACAACCTCGGCGGGGCGTTCCGGGCGCGTCTCTCGGGCTGTCACGTCACCGGCGAGCGCGGCGAGGCCGGCCGCCGACACTAGGGCAAAGATGGCAGCCAGGCACAAACGCCTCATGTTGGATTGTACCCTCGTACGCCAGCTTGACATGCCATGCCCCGATCGAGACGGAAGTTCCTCTGTTCTTCGATAGCCGATCTGCCGTCGGCTTCCAACCAACCTAGGACTTTTCGTCAAGGCGCGCGGCGCGCCCTTGACCCTGTTGCAATTGCGTCCTAGGAGCGGCGGATCGCTCAGGACCCGACGAGATATGAACGCGAACACAGTGACGAGCTCTCGCATCGAGACGCGCTTCGCCAAGCTCAAGGCCGACGGCCGCGCCGCGCTCGTTACCTTCATCACGGCCGGTGATCCCGATGCCGAGACCTCGGCCGCCATCCTCGCCGGGCTGCCGGCGGCCGGCGCCGACATCGTCGAACTCGGTATGCCGTTTTCCGACCCGATGGCCGACGGCCCGCCGATCCAGATGTCGGGGCAACGCGCGTTGAAGGCCGGGCAGACGATGGTCAAGACGCTCGCGATGGTGCGCGCCTTTCGAGCGAAGGACGCCGAGACGCCGATCGTCCTCATGGGCTACTACAATCCCATCTATGTTTACGGCAACGAGCGGTTCCTCGACGATGCCAAGGCGGCCGGTGTCGACGGTCTTATCGTGGTCGACGTGCCGCCGGAGGCGGATGACGAGCTTTGCCTACCGGCCGTGGAGCGCGGGCTCAATTTCATCCGTCTTGCGACGCCGACGACGGACGCGGCGCGCCTTCCTGCCGTGCTTAAGAATACCTCGGGCTTCGTGTATTACGTTTCGATCACGGGCATCACGGGCGCTGCGGCGCCGATCGTGACGGATGTTGCGGGCAATGTCGCGCGCATCAAGGGTGAGACCAACTTGCCGGTGGCCGTTGGCTTCGGTGTCCGATCCCCCGAGCAGGCGGCGCAGCTCGCGAAGATCGCCGACGGCGTGGTCGTCGGGTCGGCGCTCGTAACCACGATAGCGCAATCACTGGACGGGGCCGGCAAGGCGACTGGCCAAACGGTGAATTCCGTTCTACAACTCGTCGCCGGTCTCAGCGCGGCCTTGAAGACAACCTGAAGAGTGCCGGACCGGTCTCATCGTGCGCATCGCGAGGGGCCGAGCGGCGGTCTCCTGCCGGGTCGCTGGTTCGGGCAACGATAGTCCGTCCGGCATGAATGGCGATGTGTGTGGCGACATGTGTGGCGACATGTGTGGCGACTGGGCGCCGTCGCCGGGCTTGACCGCGGCCCCCTCACCGACACAATGCGGCCCGAGAAATCTAGCGGCCGGTCCTGGGACCAACCACTGACAGACCGGCGATCCCGCCCGACTTCGGGCGTTGAGGAGCGAAATTCGTGAACTGGATCAACAATGTCGTCAGGCCGAAGATTCGGAGCTTCCTGACGACCAAGCGCGAAGTGCCGGACAATCTCTGGGTCAAGTGCCCCGAGACCGGTCAGATGGTCTTCTACAAGGACCTCGAAGCCAATCAGTTCGTCGTGCCGGGCTCCGATTTCCACATGCGCATCGGCGCCAGGGCGCGGCTCGGCAATCTCTTCGACGGCGGCGCCTATGATGTCGTTCCCGTGCCGCCCGTGCCGCAGGACCCGCTCAAGTTCCGCGACGGCCGGCGCTATACGGACCGTCTCAAAGACGCGAAGACCAAGACCACGCTCGAGGATGCAGTGCTCATCGGCGAGGGCCGGCTCGAGGGTCAGAAGGTCGTGGCTGCGGCGCAGGATTTCGAGTTCATGGGCGGCTCACTCGGCATGGCGGCCGGCGAGGCCGTCATCACGGGTATGCTGCGGGCCGTCGCGATCAAGTCGCCCTTCATCCTGTTCGCGGCCTCGGGTGGCGCGCGCATGCAGGAAGGCATCCTGTCGCTCATGCAGATGCCGCGGTCGACGATCGCGGTGCAGAGATTGCGCGAAGCGGGACTGCCCTATCTCGTCGTCCTCACCGATCCGACGACGGGCGGTGTGACCGCGTCCTACGCGATGCTCGGCGATGTCCACATCGCGGAGCCTGGTGCGCTCATCTGTTTCGCCGGGCCGCGCGTCATCCAGCAGACGATCCGAGAGCAATTGCCCGAAGGCTTCCAGCGCTCGGAATATCTGCTCGAGCATGGCATGATCGACATGGTCGTGCACCGGCACAAGCTCCGGGAAACGCTGGCGCGTCTCTGCCGTCTGTTGACCGGGTCCGGCGCACAGAAGGTCGATCAGAAGACGCATCTCAATGGTCACAAAGTCGAGGGCCAGCTTGTCGCTGCGGGGAAGGACGACCGATCCATCGTCGATCCTGAGCCGGTTCCGGACAGCGACCGGTTCCCGCGGACAAGAGCGGACGCGTCGGCCCGCGACAAATCTGCGGCAAACAAGGACGCTTCGAAATCTTGAGGCGGCGAGGGCCACACACGCCGTTCCAAGGTCTATAACGGCCTGGTCTCATCTCGTGACGACGTTGAAAGCCGGGGCCTTGGCCCATCAGACCGCAGAGGGCGGCTCATGGCACAGAGCGACAAGCTTCTCGCCGATCTGAAGCTCCTGCATCCGAAGCTCATCGACCTGTCGCTCGGACGGATCGAGCGCCTGCTTGGCAAGCTCGGCGATCCGCAGAGACGGCTGCCGCCGGTGGTGCACATCGCCGGGACCAACGGCAAAGGGTCAACGACGGCGTTCCTGAAGGCCATGCTGATCGCGGCCGGCCGGCGCGTGCACGTCTATACGTCGCCGCATCTCGTACGATTCCACGAACGGATCGAGCTTGCGGGGCGCGATGGGCTTTCGCGGCCGATCTCGGAAGATCTTCTGGTCGACGTCCTCATTCGGACGCAGAGCGTCAACGACGGGGACGACATCACGCAATTCGAGATCACGACCGCGGCGGCATTCCTCGCGTTTGCGGAAACGGCGGCCGACGTGCTCCTGCTCGAAGTCGGGCTCGGCGGCCGGCTCGACGCCACCAACGTCGTCGCGCGGCCCGAGCTCTGCATCATCACGCCCGTGTCGATGGATCATGCGGAGAAGCTCGGACCGACGCTGCGGGACATCGCGCGCGAGAAGGCTGGCATTCTGAAGCGCGGTGTGCCGGCCGTCATCTCGCAGCAGAGCGATGACGCGCTCGACGTCATCGTCGAAGCGGGGCGGAGGGCCGGCGCGCCCTTGACTGTCTGGGGGCAGGATTTCGACGCCTTCGAACAAAACGGCCGGCTCGTCGTGCAGACGGAAGACCGCGTGCTCGATCTGCCGTTGCCTTCGCTCTTCGGACGGCACCAGATCGTCAACGCCGCGACGGCCGTCGCGGCGGCGCTGGCGATGTCGCGGCTGGTCATCGACGAGACCGCCATCGAGCGCGGCCTGTCGACAGCGCGATGGCCGGCGCGCATGCAGCGCCTGGACAGCGGACCGTTACCGGATGGTTTGCGCGCCACATCGGAGCTGTGGCTCGACGGCGGGCACAATCCGGCAGCTGGCATCGTGCTAGCGCAGACGCTCGCCGATCTCGAGGAGCGATCGCCGAAGACGCTCTACGTCGTCGCGGGGATGATGGGCCTCAAGGACGCCGCCGGTTTCCTTGCGCCATTTCGGGGTCTTGTCCGGCATGTCGTGACGGTTCCGATCCCCGGCGCGCATGAACAGCCGTTTGCGCCGGACGCGCTTGCCGATGTTGCCCGCACCGTTGGGCTGTCCGCGACCTCGGCTTCCGATATCGAAGCTGCGCTCGCGCATATCGAGGCGCTCGATCCCGAGCCCAAACGTATTCTCATCTGCGGCTCACTCTATCTCGCCGGCCATATCCTGGCGATCCAGGAAGGCGTCGAGGTTCACGGCAACTGAAGGTCGGGAGACGAAAAAGGCCCCGCGGATTTATCGCGGAGCCTTCTCTTCACGTTCGAATTTCGGACGTCTCAGGCCGTGATCGAGCCTGTGACCCAGTCCTCGAGCTTCTTCTTCTGCACCAGCGCGCCGACGTGCTGTGCGGCGACCTCGCCGTTCTTGAAGACGATGAGCGTCGGCATGGCGCGGATGTTGTACTTCGCAGTGATGGCGGGGTTCTGAT
The DNA here is from genome assembly GCA_033765145.1 of Hyphomicrobium sp. Lineage (GTDB taxonomy): Bacteria > Pseudomonadota > Alphaproteobacteria > Rhizobiales > Hyphomicrobiaceae > JAGVSR01. Next base: position 23,915 of record JANRIH010000024.1, read on the forward strand.
CGACGTCCACCTTCACGACCTTGACCTTGCCCTGCATCTCGGCAGCGACCTGGTCGAGAGCGGGCGCCATCGCCTTACAGGGACCGCACCACTCGGCAAAAAAGTCGACAACCACGGGCTCGGCAGATTTCAGCACGATCTCGTCGAAGGTGCTGTCCGAAACACTTGGTGTATTGGACATATTTTCAGCTTTCTCAAAAGCCGGACCGGAGACGGTCACGGCGCCAAATCGGTGTCGAGCCATTAATTAGGTGGGCGGTGGGGCAGGGTCAAGACGTGCGCGATCAAGCCGCCACAATCGCGCCGTCGCATCGTCGAGAACAATCGCCGGAATCTCCATCAGTTTCGGCGCTTCCGTCCACAGGAGCGCGGCGCGGACCGTATGGCCGGGATAGATCGCCGCCAAGGCCAGCCGGTATGCGGCCAACTGCAAGAGATAGGTTTCCGCCACGTCGACGAGCGCGGTAGGGGCGAGCCTGTTCGTCTTGTAGTCGACGATCAGCACGGTTTGGCCCACGATCGCCAATCGATCGATCTGTCCCGTCAATCGCAACGGTGCGGCGCGGCCATGGGGATTGGCGATCTCGGCGGCGATGGCGACCTCCGCGCGGCTGTCCGGCCCGAACAAGGGCGCGAACCCGGGATCATTGAGGATGGTGATCACCTCGCGGACAATGCCCGTCTGAACCCGCTTTGGCAGCGTCCCGGCACGGGCGGCAACGAATGCCAGCGCAGCCTCATTCCTCTTTGCCACCGGAAGTTCCGGAAGGTGTTCCAGAAGGCCATGTGTCAGCACGCCGCGCAGGAACCTGTCGCTCGTTCCGCCAGTGCCGCTCGACGGTCGAGGCGGCGCAGGCTCGGCGAGCGCGTCGCGCGGCGGCTCCATCGGCTTCGGGTCGCCTTCGTCGTCGGTGTCGTAGGGCGCCAGTCGTGACGGAGCGAGAGGAACAGCCAGAGATGCCTCGCGGGGCGCGGGCGTCGTTGCCCAGACCGGCCGTGTCGTGGCGGCCGCCGTGGAGCTCTTTCCTACCCGTGACGGTTCCGGATCGATGGACTGTAGCGCTTCGAGGATGAGGGTCGGTGCGTCCGGGCCTCCTTCGGGCCGTTCGGAGCCAGGAATCTTTGACAACACGTCCGCGACTTTGTCGTACCAGCAGCCGCTCGTCCGGCCCTTCTTGCCCTCGTAACCGGTGACGATGAGGCGGTCGCGCGCGCGGGTCATCGCAACGTACAGCAGTCGGTTCCTCTCTTCGTCATCGCGTTCGGCCTCCCGAGCCCTCGCCTCCTCTATGGCGTCGAGAACCTTGGCGCCTTTGACGGGCCAGACGAACGGGCGGCCTTCGATTGCGGCTCCGCCGCTGACGAAGGGGTCGAGTAGGAGCGGCCGGCCGGCGTTCCTCGCCTGCGAGCGTCCGGCGCAGGTGTCGGGGAGAAAAACGACGGGCGCTTCGAGACCTTTTGCGCCGTGGATGGTCATGACGCGCACCTCGTCGCGGCTCATGTCCATATCGCGCTTCAGTTCCGGGTTCTCGGACTGGAGTGCGGAGAGAAAGCTCGTGAGGGAGGGTGGCGCGCGATCGTCGAAGGCGATTGCGAAGCTCAGGAATTCGTCGATGGGATCGGCGGCTTCGGGGCCGAGGCGGGCGAGAAGACGTTGGCGCATGCCGTCGCGTTCGAGGAGGTTCGACCAGAACTCGAACGGCGGGGCGAAGTCTGCCTTCTTGCGCCAGCGCTTCAGGGTCGATGCGGCCGTTGCAAGGCGGGGATTGACCGCGCTTGCGTCGAGGAGCGCCTTCCACAGCGTGCCTTTGCGTCCTGGCGCGAACGCGAGGAGATCGTCATCGTCGAGATCGAAGAGCGGGCTCTTCAAGACCTCGGCGAGCGCGAGATCGTCCTCGGGCAGCGTCAGGAAATGGCCGAGCGAGATCAAATCAGAAACCGCGATGTGCGCGGTCAACGTCAACCGGTCCGCTCCGGCGACGGCAATGTTCCGCGATTTCAGCGCCGCAACCATGGGACCGGCGAACGGTCTGCGATTGCGGACGAGGATCATGATGTCCCCGGCGCGGAGCTTGCGGCCCTCGGAGGCAAGCTCTTCGCCGTGCGCGAGCCATTGCGCGATTGTTCCGGCGATCTTGTTGGCGAGGCGCACTTCGGGCTCGGTGCCGACACGCTCCTCGAGCGGCGCCCAAGCATCGGTTTCAGCGCCCGGATCGGCTTTTTCGGTCGGCCAGAGTTCGACGCGGCCCGCGTGACCGATGCGCTTCGCGATGTGCCGGATGGCGTCGGTGCCGGACGTAAGGCCCGGAGTTCGAGACGTATCTCTGAAGACGGCATCGACCGCCGTCAGCACGGGCGCGACGGTCCGGAACGACACGTCGAGTCCGATCCGGCGCCATGTGGCCCCCGCCTGCCGCGCCAGGGTCTCGAAGCGCTGCCCCATCTCGGCGAACATTTCGGGTGCCGCGCCCTGGAACGAGTAGATCGACTGCTTCTCGTCTCCGACGGCGAAGATCGTCTGCGGATTTGCGTGCGAACCTTCGCCCGCGAAGAATTCGGCGGCCAACGCTTCCACGACCTGCCATTGCTCGGGACTCGTGTCCTGGCTTTCGTCGACCAGAATATGATCGAGACCGCCGTCGAGCTTGTAGAGCACCCATTCGGTGCTGGCGCCGGTCAGTAGCAGATTGCGGGTCTTGACGATGAGGTCGTCGAAGTCGAGAGCCGCGCGTCGCGCCTTCAAGGTCTGGTAGGTCTGCAGCACGGCGTCGCCCAAGTGATGCAGAGCCATGGTCGCGGCGAGGACTTCGAGCGCCTTCAGCGTCTTTCTAAGAACGTCAAATCGTGTCGACAGGCGCGAGAGCGTGTCATCGATCGAGGGCTCGATTGCCAGGACCGCCTTTGTCGCAAATTTTCTGCGAGGCGCATCCTTACTGTCCAGAAGAAGTTCCGATAGGGCTTCGAAACGCTGATCCGCGGTCTTTGCATCGCGGATCGCGCGCAGCTCTGCGGCGTGCTTCGCGTCTTTCTTCGAGCCCTGATCGAAGATCAGCGCCAGGCGCTCAGCGTCTCCAGGAGACAGGAGGTCCGCCGCCGTGGCCATGGTACGCTCCACGGTGGCGTCGTCGGCAATCTCGAAATGCGCCCGGAACAGGTGCTCGACCCGGTCAAGGCCGGAAAGTTTTCGTTTGCCGACGCGCTCCTCGGGCATGCGCACGGCATTGTCGAGCCAAGTGCGGTTCGCGATGGCGTCGCCAAGGATCTCGTCGAATCGGGTTTCGATGGCGTAGGCGATGGCCGTTTGCAGCGCTCGGCCGAGCGCCGACGACGGGCTCGAGGCGGCTTTCGACAAAACGGCGTCGATGGCTTCGCGCTTCAGGTCCCGTGCCGTCGCCTCGTCGAGGATCGCAAAGCCGGGTGTCACGCCGGCTTCAAGAGGAAAGCGCTGGAGCAGACGTTCTGAGAAGGCGTGGATCGTTTGTACCTTGAAGCCACCCGGTGTCTCGATCGCGGCGGTGAAGAGTGTTCGCGCGCGTGCCCGCTCATCGTCATCGGGAGCGCGCGCGGTCAGTTCCCGGATGCGCTGATCGAGTTCCGCGTCGGGCAACGTCACCCATTTCGCCAACGAACCGAAGACGCGCGCGGACATCTCGGATGCGGCGGCCTTCGTGTAGGTGAGGCAGAGAATGCTGGCGGGCGGCGTACCCGACAGGAGAAGACGAAGGACGCGGCTCGTCAGAACGTGGGTCTTGCCGGTGCCCGCGTTGGCGCTCACCCAGACGGAGGCGGCGGGGTCAGCGGCCGACATCTGACGCTGGGTCGTCTCGGCGACGTCGTCCGTCATCTGTATGCGCTGGGCCGCACTCATGCCTCGGTCCCCCCGCCGTTCTCACTCGCCGCCGACCACTCGGCTACGCGTGCCAGATGGGCATAGTCGTCATAGTCGTAGGAATAGCGCGCCCTTCGAACCGGCCGATAGGGCGTTGCGGGATCGTCGAAACGTGCGATGTGACCCGCGAGGCCGTCGTAGGTTCTCTCAACTAGATCGCCCATGTCTTCACACTGGACGTCGTGCGATCGGCCCGGCTCGTCTCCGCCGCTCACGTGGATGTAGCGGAGCGCGATCACGGGGCCCGGGGGGACGTTGGCAAAACCCGCGCCGCGGCGTGCGATGGCCGCTTCGAGCGGCAACTGAGGTGAGATGCCGGCGATCACGGCTGCATCCTTCGGCACAGCGCCTGTCTTGTAGTCCGTGATCACGGCGCCATTCTTCGAGACGTCGATGCGGTCCGCGCGGGCGTGCAATTCGAAGGGCCCGCCAGGCGCCGGTATCACGAGCGCGCCGCGTGTTTCGGCAACGATCTTCAGAATGCCTTGCCGACGGGCGGGCTCCGTATCCGCGAACCATCTCGCGAACCGTTCGAAACGCGGAATCCAGAACGCCGCGATGCGGGGATGGGTTCGGTACTGGTCGAGAATGCCGTTCGCCATGCCCATCAGCGTGCGCCGGATGTCGTCCGGCAGGTGATCGGGATAGCTGAGCGAAAACTTGGCCAGAGCCGCGTGAATGATGCTGCCGCGGAGCGCGGCGCTCGGTTCCTCTCCGAGCGGGCTCAGCCGTTCCAACGCGAGGATCTCGCGGGCGAAGATCGCATAGGGGTTCGCGAGCCATGTCTCGATGCGTGACACGGACATCTTGCGGGGCCGCATCGACAGCGGCGGCTTCGGTTCGGGGGCCGATCGCGGCGGTTGCCGGGGCGCGGCGTCGCGCGCGCGGGCCCAGGGCAGCCACGGGGCGGCCGGTTCGAGCCGATCTGCGGCGCCGGCTCCGTCGAGCAGCGCCTTGATCCGCAAGAGCCAGCGAGACGGCACCGTCGGCACGCCGTCGATCTTCTCGGCGCGGGTCATGTAGACGGTCGGACCGGCCGCAAGTGATGCGAAGTCGTGCGCAGCCTGGCCCAATTTTTCCTCGGGCGAGGGGAGACCAAGCTCTGCGCGCATCGGCCGATTGAGCCAGGGTCCAGGATCGGCGCTCTCGGGCCATGTGCCGTCGTTCAGAGACCCGAGGATCGTGACGTCGGTCTGCTGAAGGCGCGCTTCGAATGGGCCCCAGATCGATAGGCGCGGATGAACCGGAACTTTCGGACGGACGTTAATGCCTGCAACGAGGCTCCGGTAAAGGTCGGGGTAGTCGGCGGGCGGGATCGTGACGGCCGGGAGCATTTCGTCGGCGATCTCCATGAAGAAGCTCTGGGCTGCTTCGCCGGCTTCTCCAGTCCAGAGCTGAGACGCTTCCGCATCGCCATCGCTTCCGTCGGACGTGCGCGCGATCAATTCGGCCGCCGAGACATGGGCGGCTGTCAGCGTTCGCAAGTCCTGTGGCTCGTCGCGTACCATGAGGCTCGCGAGCGGCAGAGACGCGGCTTCGAGGCGCGCGACGAGATCGAACGCGGCGTCCCAATCCTCGGGGAACAGGCGGCGGATCGCGAGGCCGCGCCGTTCCTTGTCGGCCACCTCGGCGCGGGCCCGTTCGAGCGCCGCCGTTATTCCGGCGAGACCGCTCCCGATGTAGGGCGCGCGGAACGCTGCGATTTCCAAGGCGCGCGCGGCGACGCGAACGCGGAATGGGTCGAGTTCGAGGCGCGTCAGCGGATGTTTCAGAAGTGCCATCGTGGCCGTCGGCGTGAAGCCTTCCGAAACGGCCTCGACCAGGAGATCCAAGAACGCACCGGGGACGGTTTTCGCGAGTGGCCGCCCGGCGCTGTCGTCCACGTCGATGCCCCAGGCTTCGAGCCGTGCCGCGACGCGGCGGGCGAGGAGGCGATCCGGCGAAACAAGCGCCGCCGTGCGCCCCGGCGTTTCGAGCGCTTCACGCAGGATCAACGCGACGACTTCCGCTTCATCCTGCGCCGTCGGGGCTTCGATCAGCGACAGACCGTCCAGTGCATCGTCCAGCGTGCGTGACCGGGACAAGCGCGCCGCATAGTCCGACCAGGCCGCTGTCGTCGCGGAGGGGCGCATGGCTTCGGAGAGAAAGGCCTCGCGAGATGCGACCGGGCCCGATGAGGCAGCGCCTTCGAGGATCGCGACATCGGTCCTCGAAATGCCGAGCGCGCGCAGGAGCTTCACGAAGCCATATTGGGGATGCTCAGGATGCCCGATTGCCTTGTCGTCGCCGGCCGCGATCGCGTCCCAGGATGGATCATCCAAACCGATGTCGAGACCCGGCAGGATGATGGCGCCATTGTCCAAGTCTGCGACCGCGGCCATCAGCTCGACGGTTGCGGGAATGGAACCTGTGACGCCCGCGACGATGACCGGTCCTTGCGGGGGCAGCGCTCGAAGGCGTTCGGCTTCGGCGCGAATGACGGCCGAGCGGCGTCCGGCCGGCGAGATGAGGTCGCGCTCCGCAAGATATTCCGGCCAATACGCCGTGACGATTTTCAGAAATTCTATCGTTTTCTGCCAATGCTCGGAGTGGTGGTCGGGAACGAGGTTCGTTATGCGCCCGAGATCGGCATCTTCGGTCTCGACCATATCCATGAGTCTCGCGAGTTCGGCGGCGAGGGTCGCGGCTTGTGCCGGCGTTCCCGTTCCCGCCGATGCGACGGGCGCCATATCGCGACCGTCGCCGATGACGCTGGCGCGCATGGCATCCGACCAGCGCTGGACGAGTTGGGTCAATGCGAGCCGACGGTGCATTTCCGAGATCGCGGGACCGATGCTTACGGCGCGCGCTTCGGCCGCCGTCAGAGCGGTGATGAGCGATTGATCCTCGTTGCCCTCGGAAATCGGGACGATGCGCGGCAGGAGGAGCGCGCGCGCGGAGCCCACGCGCAGGAAAGCCTCTTCGAGGACACGTGTCGCGCGCCGCGTCGGCAGGTAGAGCGTAATTGCGGAAAGATCGATCGGCGACGGGCGCGGTCCCATCGGACGGGGAAGGTGACCGTCGAGCAGCGCGGCCGCGAGGCAGTCGAGAAACGGCCGGCCCGCGGGAATGGAATAGACGGCTGGCTTCAAGGCGCGTGATCGGGTCACCTGGGCTCGTTCCTCTTCAGTCGCAGTATTCGCGACCCGGCTCATTCACTCGCCGTCAGGCTGTTTCGAGTGCTATTCGTGCCTCCGCCGCTTCGAGTGCCGAAGGGTCGCCAACGTGCATCCAGGTCCCTTCCAGACGGACGCCGTAAAGACGATCGCGCTCTATCGCACGATTCCAGACAAGGTTGAGCGAGAACGCGCCGTCGGGAGCGCCATCGAACAGGCGTGGATGGGCGATCGAGACGCCGGCGAAAACGAACGGGGCTTCGCGCCGCTCCTGGCGCCGTGTCACGTGACCCGTCGCCTCCATGTTGAAATCGCCGTGGCCGTCGTAGCCGATAGACTGGGAAACCGGGGCGAGCAGCAACAGGCTGTCCATGCGTTCGGCGTCCCACGCGGCGATGAGGCGCTCGAGGTTCGATCCGACGCCTTCGATCCAGACCGTATCCGAATTGTGGATGAGGAAAGGCGTTCCTCCGAGCAGCGGAAGGGCCTTGACCACGCCTCCGCCGGTTTCGAGCAGGACCTCGCGTTCGTCCGAGATGACGATCGCGGGCGAGGTCCTCGTCGCCAGATGCGCGATCATGCTGTCGGCCATGTAGTGGACGTTGACGACGGCCGTCGCAATGCCGGCGCGGGCGATGCCGTCGAGAACATGATCGATGAGAGGCTTTCCGGCGAGACGCACGAGGGGTTTCGGAATGACGTCCGTCAGCGGCCGCATGCGTTTGCCGAGGCCGGCGCCGAGCACCATGGCCGCGGAAATCTTGCCGGACGTCGCCGCCTTTGCTCTCACGATGCCAGCACTCTCGACCGGGCTGGGAGATTTTCGTCGAACCATGCCTTGACACCTTCGAGACCAGGGTGCGCCAGATCACGCTCCAAATAGCGCCATAGTCTCGGTATGTGGCGGAGATACTGCGGTTTGCCGTCCCGCACGTTCAGTCGCGCGAATATCCCGAGGATTTTTGTGTTTCTCTGGGCCCCGAGTGCAGCATAGGCGGCGCGGAAGGCCGCATCATCGAATGCAGGCTCTCGCTCGCGAACGGATCGGACATAAAGGTCGAGAAGGCGCGTTTCGACGTCCGACGGTACATCGAGACGGGCATCCTGCAAGAGCGAGACGAGGTCGTAGGCCGGATGGGCGATCAGCGCATCCTGGAAATCGATGATGCCGACAGATTTCACGGCACGATCGACATCGCTCCCTGTGGCGGGCGGCGCATCGGATAGCCACAGCAGGTTCGGCGAATGATAGTCGCGGAGTGCAAGTCCCTGGAGTTCTGACGTCACGCGACGGAAGACGGGCATCCAGGCTTCACCAAACGCTGCGCGCACCGCGTCGGGAATCTGCATGCCCCAGACGAGCGGCCAATACCAGTCGATCAGGAGTTCTGTTTCGATGGCGAGCGTTTGCAGATCCATGGGCGGAATGCGCCAGATCGCATCGCGTCGGGCGTTCCAAGTCGCGATGCGATCTGAGGTCATGTGGCGGAGTTCGACCAGGGTGAGCGTGGCGGCGCGCCAGAGCGGTTCCAGCGGTGCGCCTTCAGCCACTTCACTTCCGAACACGCGATCTCCGAGATCGTCGATCAACAGCACGCCCTGGGCGTGGTCCCGATCAAGGATGCGGGGCGCACGCAATCCGGCGTCGATCAGCAGCGACGCGATCGCGTCGAACGCGCGGGTGCCTTCCGCAAGATGTGCGATGCGGCTGTAGGAGAGGCCGTCGCGGACGGGCGGGCCGTCGGGCTGCTCGGGCCAGTCCATCAAGATTGCGGGGCACGGTCCGCCTTGCAATCGCGCGTAAGCCCGGACGGACGCGTCTCCTTGAAGGTAGGTCACGCGTGCCGGGCGCCATTCGCGTCGCGCGGATAGGAACGTCCAGATCGCCTCGGCCCGTTCGAGGCGCTTGGCTGCATCGCCCGTGGCTTCGATCGTGATAGCGCGGCGCTCTGGCGCGGCGCATTCATCGATCCTGATTTCGATGGCGTTCTCGCGCTTTAGAAGGGCCGGCGCGCGTTCGGGCCACTCGACAAGGATGACGCCCGCAGCCGCAGCGTCGTCGAGGCCGAGTTCCAAGACTTCCGCCTCGTCGCTCACGCGATAGAGGTCGGCGTGCGCGACGGCAAATCGCGGATGCGTGTAGGTCTGAACGAGAGAAAATGTCGGGCTTGGAACCTCGGCGTCAGGCTCGCCAAGAACCGCGCGGATGAAAGCGCGCGCAAGCGTCGTTTTTCCCGCACCGAGTTCGCCGGTGAGCGTCACCACGTCACCGGCGCGCAGCTTTATGGCCAACGCCTCGGCGATCCGCCGGACGTCGTCCTCATCCGCGCTTCTGATGATCCATGTGTGCTTTGGCAGGGGCTGCAAGCGTCGGCTCGGTCGGGGCGTTCGTGTTCATAAGAGCGCCCTCGGGACGCTCGGGCAACCGTACCGTGACGCGGGTGCCGATGCCAGGGGTCGAGTGCAGGGTGACGCGGCCTTTGTGCAGTTCCACGAGGCTCTTGACGATCGAGAGGCCGAGACCGGCGCCGCGATGAGCCGAGCCCTGCGCGCGGCTTTCGAAGCGATCCCAGACGCTCGCCTGCTGGTCGAGTGGGATGCCGACGCCCTGATCCTCGACCTCGAAAACGATGTCGCCGTGCTCGCGCCAGCATGACAGCATCACGGTGCCGCCGGTCTTCGAGAAGCCGACGGCGTTCGAGACCAGGTTATAGAGGATCTGGCGAACGCGGCTTTCGTCCGCATAGAACTCTTGGACATCGTCTGCGACGGCGACATCCAGTGTCAGATCGGCGTTCACGGCGCGCTCGCGAACGGCGAGAATGGTCGCGTCGATGATGTCGCGCGGCGAGACGGGATCGAGCCGCAGATCGAGCGCGCCGGCATCGATTGTCGCGAGATCGAGGATGTCGTCGATGATCGCCAACAGGGTGCGCGACGATGCAGAGATGTGATCGAGATACGTGCGCTGGCGCTCGTTGAGGTCGCCCGTATGGGGGGTCGCCAGAAGTTCACTGAACCCGATGATGTTCGTGAGCGGCGTTCTCAACTCATAGGACACATGCCCGATGAACTGGTTCTTCACGCGGTCGGCCGCAACGAGGGCCTCGTTGCGTTCCTCGAGCGCACGCTCATAGCGTTTCGCGTCCGTCACGTCGGCGAACGTCAGCAGCATGGCTCCATCCGGCAAGGGCGTCGCGGCAAAGTCGATCACACTCATGTCCGGGCGCAGCATCTGGCCGGACAGGTTCTCGCGCTCGGCCGACAATGCCGTGACGGACTGCGCGATGCGGCTCCAGGTGACGTCGTCTTCATAGAGCACGCGCGCGTTTCGCACGAAATCGTCGATATGCGGCCGGTTCTGCAAGTCGCGGCGGGCCATGCGCCAGATGCGCGCGAAGGCGGTATTGAAGAGTGTGAGACGTCCGTCGGTGGCGAACACGGCCACGCCTTCCGTCAGGCTGTTCAGCGTTTCGCCCTGGACACGGGTTAGGGCAACGTAACGGCTTTCGAGCGCCAAACGCTCGGTTGCGTCATCGTAGAGATAGGTGACGCCGCCGTCTGGACGGCGGGCGGCGGTGACGTGAAGCACGCGACCGTCGGAGAGATGCCACCAGTCTTCAAGCTCCCCTGTCGCGTCGTACGCTGACAGGAGGCGCGTCTTCCACTCACGGAAGTTCGCGACTTCGGGCAGGCGGCCCTGATCGCGCAGCTGATCGATGATCGTGCCGTCGTCGGGGCCGGAGCGCAGCCAGTCGTCGTCGAGCTGGAACAGGCGGGCGTAAGCAACATTGTGATAGTTGAGGCGGCGATCCGGGCCGAAGATCGCCACGGCCGTCGTCACGCGGTCGAGCGTTCGGTCGTAGGCCGTCGAGAGGCGGTCGAGTTCACTTTGGGCGCTCTCGATAGCGGCGAGATCGAGTGCGATCGAGGCCGTCGCCTCAGCGAGCGGCAACGCGATAACGCGGTGGGGGCGCTGTTCGCCCGTGATGATCAGTGGCAAGCGCTCGTCGAATGACTTGCCCGACTTGTGGGCTCGCTCGATCGCGCGGCGCTGGCGGCTCTCGATCAACTCGAGCTGACCGGCAATGACCTCGCGCTCGTCGCGGGCCTCGACAGCCCTGACGTAGGCACTGTTGACCCACGTGATCCGCCCGCGGCCGTCGCGCAGCCATGCGGGGCTCGGGAGTGCGTTCAGCAGCGCGCGGCAGGAGCGGATGTCACGCGCAATCGATTTCTGGTGATCGAGGATCAGCCCGAGGTCGCGCTTGTAGCCGGCAACGTCGCGGAGCCGGAGAATGGCGCGACTTCCGGCGGCGCGTCCGTCGGCCTCGATGTGACCGGCGGCCAGCGTGCGCAGGATCATGTTGAAGGCCTGTCCGTCCGCGAACAGGCGATCGAGGCCGCTCTTCAATTCGGTGGCCGACTTGGTTTCGAGCCAGAAACCGAATCTCAGAAGCTCGGCCTGGTTCGTCGGCAAGCCCGGGACGCCTTCGAGGCTCTGGGCAAGCACGGTCAGGCCCTTGCCCTGCTCCCAGAAGATGAGGATCTGCGGCTCGGCGCGGATCAGCGCCTCGGCGGTCGAGAGCCGGCGCTTCAGGTCCTCGACCTCGCGCTTGCGCAACTCCGACCGCCGTCGCGACGCTGCTATGGCGGCGAATACAACGTAGGACGTCGCGAGGACGGCCATCGAAACAAGGCCGATCATCACGATGGTCCCGAGCCCCAGCCTGTCAAGGCCGAGTGCGACGCCTTGCGCGATCGTCGTCGTCACGACGAGCACGATGGCGATGCTGGCCAACAGCAACAGTGCCAATTCCAGGCGAGTGTTGTTGAGCCTTGGGCTCGAGGGGATGGTCGGCATGGGCTCCGGGACGCGGATCGGCGCTGTCGGGTGGGATCGGGGGCGCTCCTCTTGACGCCAGACTCCGCGGGAGCGAATCGTTTCTCGAGATTATGGGCACCACAAAGCAGGCTGGCCAGTGCGACCGGCCCACAGTGCCGGAATAAGAACGGCGCCACGCTCGAGGCGCGGCGCCGTGCGGGTCGGCCGTCCATCGCAGCCTGTTCGGATCAGTAGCGGTAGTGATCGGCCTTGAACGGGCCCTCGGCCTTGACGCCGATGTATTCGGCCTGATCCGGGCGCAGTTTCGTGAGCTTCACGCCGATCTTCTCGAGATGCAGGCGCGCGACCTTCTCGTCGAGGTGCTTCGGCAGCGTATAGACCTTGCGCTCGTACTTCCCCGGATTGGTCCAGAGTTCGATCTGGGCCAGCGTCTGGTTGGTGAACGATGCCGACATGACGAACGACGGATGGCCCATCGCGTTGCCGAGGTTCACGAGGCGGCCTTCCGACAGGAGCAGGATGCGGTGGCCGTCGGGGAACTCGATCTCGTCAACCTGCGGCTTCACGTTGCTCCACTTGAGGTTCTTCAAGCCGGCGACCTGAATCTCGTTGTCGAAGTGACCGATGTTGCACACGATGGCGCGATCCTTCATGGCGCGCATGTGGTCGATCGTGATGACATCCTTGTTGCCGGTTGCGGTGACGAAAATGTCGGCACGAGGTGCAGCCTCTTCCATCGTCGTGACCTCATAGCCCTCCATGGCGGCCTGGAGTGCGCAGATCGGGTCGATTTCGGAGACGATCACGCGGCAGCCGGCCTGACGGAGAGAAGCGGCCGAGCCTTTGCCGACGTCGCCGAAGCCGGCGACCATGGCGATCTTGCCGGCCATCATGACGTCCGTGCCGCGGCGGATGCCGTCGACCAGCGATTCGCGGCAGCCGTAGAGGTTGTCGAACTTCGACTTCGTCACGGCGTCGTTGACGTTGATGGCGGGGAACAGAAGCTTGCCGGCCTTCTGCATTTCGTAGAGCCGGTGAACACCGGTCGTCGTTTCCTCGGACACGCCACGAATCGACTTCGCGACCTCACCGAACCAGCCTTTCGGCTGCTCCTTGAGCGAGCGCTTGATGAGTGCGAAGAGGATTTCCTCTTCCTCGGAGCCTGGCTTGTCGAGGAACGCCGTGTCGCCGCCTTCGGCGCGGACGCCCAAGTGGATGTAGAGGGTCGCGTCGCCACCATCATCGAGGATCATGTTCGGCATGCCGCCGTCGCCCCACTCGAAGAGTTTGTGGGTGTAATTCCAGTAGTCGACGAGGCTCTCGCCCTTCCAGGCGAAGACTGGGATGCCGGCGGCGGCGATGGCGGCCGCGGCGTGGTCCTGGGTCGAATAGATGTTGCACGAGACCCAGCGGATGTCGGCGCCGAGGGCCTTCAATGTCTCGATCAAGACGGCCGTCTGGATCGTCATGTGCAACGAGCCGGCAATGCGTGCGCCCTTCAGAGGCTGGGCCGGACCGTATTCGGCGCGCGTCGCCATTAGGCCGGGCATTTCCGTCTCGGCGATCGAGATTTCCTTCCGGCCCCATTCGGCGAGGCCGATGTCCTTGACGATGTAGTCGGTGGTGGCGGGCATTCAGGGCTCCCTAGACGGTGGTTCAAACGTTCGGTTTGCGGCCGTGGCCGTAGCGATTTCGCGGTCGGTGGGTCGCGGTCGGGTCCGGCGGCGCGCGAACGGTGCCGGGTCCGGTCCGGCCGCACGCCCCGGAGGCCTTTGCCGCTGGCTCCGCCCCGGCTCCCTATACCGGCGTGCTTCCTGAGGGGCAACAAGATATATGCAAGTCTTTATATCTGCATAGATCTGCGATCGGATCGGGTCATGACGCAAGGCCCGACACCCGCAGTCGCTATCCGTCCTCAGTAAAATTCCAAGTATTTCAGTGGTGTCCCAAGCTTACTTTATTAATTTTGTATTGCTTTGAATACAATAATTTGAACAAAATTCTATATTCATACAAGTTTTACTCAGATTAAATTCCCTCTCTGTTTCTACGTATCTTAACTTTTACTACGAACACTGAGTCTAATAATCCAGCATGCTCTGAAATCGAGGAGGCACTGACAGTCATGACCGACGTTGTGAAGAACCGGCAGCGCCGTGGCGCCGTGGCCGTCGTTCGGCGCACTCGGGGGGCCATTTCTGATTTTGTGGCCAATCGCGGTGGCGACATCGCAATCATGTTCGGCCTCATGGCGCTTGCCATGTTCGCGGCCATGGGCGCTGCGGTCGATATCGCGCGCTGGCTGCACGCGCGGCAAGACACGCTTGCGGCTCTCGATGCGGCGGTGCTGGCCGGTGGTCGCCAATTGCAGGTCGGTGCCGACCATGGGACGGCTGAGGCCTCAGCGATGCGCTACTACAAGTCGAACACGAAGTCCCGGCTTCCGCTGGCTGTCGATACCATTGCATTTTCAGTCCAAGACGACGGGATGGCGTTCGGCGTCACCGGCAATGCCTCGATCGAAACGCCGGTCCTCGCGATCTTCGGAATCGATACGCTGCCGCTGCTCAATCTCTCGGGGTCCGAATACTCGAAGGCACAGCTCGCCGTCGGCGGCAATTCAGACATCGACCTCGAGATCGGCCTCATGCTCGACGTTTCAGGCTCGATGGCCGGAACGAAAGTCGACGACATGAAGGAGGCCGCGAAGGACCTCGTCAACATCGTCGTCTGGGACGACCAGAGCGAGCACACGGCACGTGTCGCACTCGTTCCATTCTCGGCCGCGGTGCGTCCTCCGACGTGGCTCTACGATCAGGTCGCAGACCCGGCCATGAGCGCGGCCAAGTACGGCCCGGGACACATGAACGCGAAATGCGGCGGCACGTGCCAGAAGCGGTTCGAACGCGCGTCCCCGTGTGCCGTCGAGCGGTCGGGGACCAATGCCTACACCGATGCCTTGCCGAGTGCCAACAAATGGATCATGCCGATGTACGTCGAGCGTTCGCCGACGCGATCGGAATGCCCGCTCGGATCGCGCAGCGAAATCGTTCCGTTGTCGAATGACAAAGCGATGCTCGTCGACAAGATCGACCGTCTGACGGTCAGCGGGACGACCGCCGGGCATCTCGGCACCGCATGGGCCTGGTACATGATCTCGCCCAAGTGGGCGCCGATCCTGCCCGAGGCCAGCAAGCCCGCGGCCTATGATGGGACCAAGACCAACAAGATCGCGATCCTGATGACGGACGGCGAATACAATACGCAATACACCGTGCATGGTATCGCGAGCGGCACGGCGAATGCGCCGACACCGAATTCGCCTGCCAACGCCACGTCGGACAATCAGGCGAAGGCACTGTGCACGGCCATGAAGGCGGAAGGCATCACGGTCTATACCGTCGGCTTCGATCTCGGCGGCAATCAGAGCGCGATCAATACGCTCGAACGATGTGCGACGACGCCCGGGCACGCGTATCTCGCGGACGACGGCGCTGGTTTGAAGCAGGCGTTCCGTGACATCGCGCTCAAGATCTCGGCGCTCTACCTGTCGAAGTAGTCGCAGAAGTGGACGGACGACTTCGGGCCCGGCGGCTATGCCATGCTGCCGGGCTCAGCCGTCTTCGGCGAGTTCTTCGCCGAACCCCGTCTCGACGAGGTTGACGAGGGCTTCGAGTGCTTCGGGCCCCTCGGGACCATCGGCGCGGATATGGAGCTGCGATCCTGGTCCAGCTGCGAGCATCATGAGACCCATGATCGAAGTGCCGCCGACCGACTGGCCGTCGCGCGTGACGACGATATTAGCTTTGTAGGTTTCAGCGCACTTCACGAACTTCGCCGATGCCCGCGCGTGCAAACCCTTGCGGTTGATGACCGTCACGACGGCTTCGGGATGCGGACTGTCGATCTGCGGCATCGGGGCTCAGCTCTCGCCCGACAGCTCTTGGCTGGCCACCTTGATGTATTTGCGGCCCGCCTCACGAGCGCGCGAGACGGCTTCAGCCATCGGCAATTCGCGCCGGAGACTCGCGAGCTTCACGAGGATCGGGAGATTGATCCCCGCGATCACCTCCGCTTTGGATTCGTCCATGATCGAAATCGCGAGGTTCGACGGCGTGCCGCCGAACATGTCCGTCAGAATGATGACGCCTTCGCCTTCGTCGGCGCGCCGCGTGGCTTCGAGAATCTCGGCGCGGCGCAACTGCATATCGTCCTCGGGACCGATCGACACCGTCTCGAGCAAAGGCTGACGTCCGACGATGTGCTCGAGTGCGGAGCGGAACTCCTGCGCCAGACCGCCATGAGTGACAATGACCAATCCAATCATGCCGCTTTGCTCTGCATGTTGCGACGCTTCTCGAGCGAGGCCGGCCGCATCTCGGCACACGCGTGGCGAGGCTGGGGATCGCCCCATCGCCCACCTTCCGGAGCCAACCAGAGGGGCCCGCCACCTGGCGGCCGGAGACTTACAACTGTTCGGCGGACGATCAAAGAGGTTTGGGTCGCAGCGCGCGGGTCCGTCCCCCCGATTGCGCTCTGGGCGTTGTACTCAAGTCCTATCTCCGAGCCAGGGCTGGCGTTCGAGGGCCATGGCCAATTTCAGGGGGGCGGATGCCTCGAACGCGGCCAGCCGCATGACGGGCAGTTCGAGGCCCATGATGATTTCGGTCGGCCACGGATCGGGATAGCGCTCGACACCGCCGGACACGACAAGATCGACGAGGAGGACAACTGGAGCGGGTGCGTGGAAGGGTACGCGTAGAATTCCGAGCCCGCGCACTTCGATGAGACCGGCCAAGGGAGCGGGCGATGACGCCAAGAGTTCGATCCCGACGCGCGTCAGGCAGACCTGGTCATCGGCCACGAGTTCCATGGGCGCCGGTGCAAGGACCGAACGCGCCAGGCCGAGGCACCGGAGGGCGAGATCGGATTTCCCGCTTCCCGATTGGCCGCGGATCAACGCCGCGCGCGGCCCGAGGCGGACGGCCGTTGCATGGACGATGAGAGACGGATTATCCGAACCGGCGGCCACCGGCCGATCCTCCGCGCTGGGTCGTCTGAAGGCGCGGCAGGCGCACGACAAAGCGCGCGCCGTCGGGTGGCGTCTCGGGACCCGCGCCGGATCGCCGGCGGTTCTCGGCCCAGATCTCACCCTCGTGCGCTCTGATGATCTCACGTGAAATCGACAACCCGAGGCCCGAGTTCTTGCCGCGCAAAGCCTCGGATTGGGGTCGGTCGGTATAGAAGCGGTCGAAGATGATGGCGAGGCGGTCGTCCGGGATGCCCGGACCGCTATCGTCGATCATGATGTCCACGTGGGTCGGGGAGTGGCTCAGCCGGACGACCACTTCGCTTTCTGGAGGTGAGAATGAGACGGCGTTGTCGATGAGATTGGTGACGACCTGGCCGAGACGGCCTTCGTCGCCATTGACCATGAACGCGAGCGGGTCGCGCGTCGGCTCGGCGTCGATGCGGACTTTTCGGGTATCTTCCGAGAGAATGTCGCGGAAGATCAGCGCGACGCTCTCGATCACGCTGGTGACGCTGGTCGGCTTCATGGCCTGGCGCGCGAGTTCCGCGTCCAGGCGCGACGCGTTCGAGACGTCGGTGATGAGACGATTGAGGCGCTTCAACTCGTTCTGGATCTGACGCACGAGTTCGTCCCGCTGCTCGAGTGTTTTTGCGTAGACGAGACTTTCTGCGGTCGAGCGGGCCGCGGTCAGCGGATTCTTCAGTTCGTGAGCCACGTCTGCCGCGAAACTTTCGCTCGCCTCGATCCGCCGATATAGCGCGGCCGTCATCGCCCGGAACGCCTTGGCGAGCTGGCCGACCTCGTCGTTGCGATCCGAATAGTCGGGCAGGTCCTGCCGTGCGGAGATGTTGCGCGAAACAAGCTCGGCGGCTTCGGAGAGGCGGCGGATCGGACCGGCGACAGTGCGCGCCAGAACGAGCGAGGAGATGATCGTCGCGATGAGCGCGATGGCGGCCAATGTCAGGATGCGCTGGCGCTCGCGCATCAGGGTGCGGTCGATTTCGCCGGGCTTTGTCGAAAGGAGGAGCGCGCCAAGAATCGCATTCGCGCGACGGATGGGGACGGCCATGGAGACGATCTGCTCGCCGTCCTCATTCAAGAGTAGAAGCGGTGTTGGCGTTCCGGCCAGCGCCGCGCGGACTTCGGGATAAGCCGTACCCTTGGCGTTTCCGATCTCGCGATAGACGGGGAGGTGCTCGTCGATGACGAACGACGTCAATCGCGTCCAGAAGTTCTTCGTCTTGGGTTTCTTGTCCGGTTCGGCGGCGGCCGGTCGTGTCAACTGTCCGCGAACGAGAAATTCGGCGCTGTCGACGATCGGCGTGCCGTCGCGGCCGTAGATGCGCGCACGGTTCTTGGTGTGCTGAATGAGGCGGCGCAGGATCGGTGTCACGCGCGCGGGATTGATCGAGAGCTGGAGGGCCGCAAAGCCGTCGTCCCGAAAGGGAACCTGGAAAGCGCCGCCTGACTTGTCGAGATCGATCTCGATGTTGCCGCCCTTTTCGACGCGCGCGTCGCACGCGATCGCGGCCGCGATCAGTTCGCCCTGTGTGCGGAGACTTTCCTTTTTCGCGTCCACCAGCCATTCGTGATACTGGTTGAAGTAGAGAATGCCGCCGATCATGATCACGAGTCCGGCGAGGTTGGCGATCAGGATGCGCCTAACGAGGCTCGCCGAGGTGAGCTGAAAGAGCCTGAAGCGCGAGAGGCGGCGCGCGATGCGGCGAGGTTGCAGGCGGCGGAGCGCCGACGCAATCCGTCGGCCGGCCTTCGACATCCAATCGTCGAGACCGCCCAACGGCGGAAAGCGCTCCGACTCGAACGTCACGTCAGGGCTCCGATCCACAGTTCCAGCTCAACAGCCGGCACGTTGCTCGCACGAGGGCGCCGGAGAGGCCACGGGTGCCCGTTCGTCAAGGAGTCGGGGGCGTTCCCGGCGCTGGTGGCGGCGTGACGACTATTCCTTGAAGCGGTAGCCGACGCCGTAGAGTGTCTCGATCACGTCGAAGTCGTCGTCGACCTGCTTGAACTTCTTTCTCAAGCGCTTGATGTGGCTGTCGATGGTGCGGTCGTCGACGTACACCTGATCGTCGTAGGCCGCATCCATTAGAGCATCGCGGGTCTTGACGACGCCCGGCCGTGTCGCGAGGGCCTGAAGGATCAGGAACTCGGTCACCGTCAGGGTGACGGGCCGGTTGTCCCAATGGCAGGTGTGACGCTCGGGGTCGAGCTTCAGTTTCCCCCGCTCGAGCGTGCGCGACACCTCGGGCTGGGCGGGTTGGCCGTCCTTCGGCGCGAAGCGGCGCAGGATCGCGCGGACGCGCTCGACGATCAGGCGCTGGGAGAACGGCTTCGTGATGTAATCGTCGGCGCCCATCTTGAGGCCGAACAACTCGTCGATTTCCTCGTCCTTCGATGTGAGGAAGATCACCGGCATGTCGGACTGCTGGCGGACGCGGCGGAGGAGTTCCATGCCGTCCATGCGCGGCATCTTGATATCGAAGATGCCGAGATCGGCGGGGTCTTCCGACAGGGCCTCGAGGGCCGAGGCGCCGTCGTTGTAGGTGCGCACTTTGTAACCTTCGGCTTCGAGCGCCATGCCGAGCGAGGTCAGAATATTGCGCTCATCGTCGACCAGCGCGATCGTGGTCTTCTCTTTCATGATCCGTCATCCTCGTAGCGGGCTCGTAGCGGGCGCTCACGGCAGCCCGGCCCGCGGCGCATTATGGCCTCAACTTGGATCAATTGAGGCGATGCAGACTTGCACGCTTGCGGCTGAACCCTACCTGAACGGGCCGGGAACGCAATGAGGCAGCCCGGTTCGGGCTTCCCTGAAGAAAGGACGACCGATGACCGAGACGGGTCGAGACGAAGGTCCGGACGTGGCCGCGCGGCGCATACTCCGCCGTTCGCTCAAAGGGTCGCTCGCGACCCTCGCGCGGGACGGCGGCGGCCCCTACGCCTCGCTCGTGGCCATCGCGACGGAGCCGGACGGCACGCCGATCCTGCTCATCTCGCGTCTCGCACTTCACACGCAGAATTTGTTGGCAGATCCGAGGGCTAGCCTGCTTCTGGACGGGACGGATGGGGCCGGAAACCCGCTCGCGGGCGGGCGGGTCTCGATCCAGGGCCGTGTCCTGCCGGCGGTCAGCGAGACGCACAGGAGGCGATACCTTTCGCGCCACCCCGAGGCCGAGCTGTACGCCGGGTTTGCGGATTTCGACTTCTATACTTTCGACATCGCGAACGCGCATTTCGTGGGCGGGTTCGGACGCATCATCGATCTCACGCGCGACGAACTGCTCGTCGATCACTCAGCCGCGTCGGATCTCGTGGCCGGCGAAGCGGACGTCATTGCGCACATGAACAAGGATCACGCCGATGCGGTCGCACTTTATGCCGCACATTCGACGGGCGGGGCCGTCGAGCCGGGCGCCTGGCGGATGACCGGGGTCGATCCGGAAGGGTTCGATCTCGCGAGCGCCGGACGGTCTGCTAGAATAAATTTCTCGAATATTGCCCGCTCACCGAATGAAGTTCGCGTCGAACTCGTGAAGCTCGTCAAAAGGCTTCGGGTCGGCGATTGACGTTCGCCGGCGCATCGCAGGAATGCTCGTTCGACTATGGGCCGATTGAGTGCACTTCGTTGGTGACGTACCGCTAATTCAGGTGGGACTAGACTACCCATTGGTGTAGTGTCTCGCCCTCTGAAGCGTCCGGCGCTGAACGATCGGGCGAACCATTTTCGCGTCCCAAGGGAGCGACCGCGCCCACCGACCGAACCCGTCGAACTCGGGTGCCGGAGGTCGAGAGACCGAGCCGGTCCCCTCGCCCATGAGACTGGAATCCATGTCCTCCGAAATCTTCCCGCTCAACGCCTGCCGCAAGCTTTCGATCAACAACACGGTGCCGGAACTCGTCGAGATCGCGGTCCGGCGGAATGAGGGGCGGCTCGCCGCCAGCGGCGCGTTTGTCGTCGAGACCGGCCAGCACACCGGGCGGTCAGTTGCGGACAAGTTCATCGTCCGGGACGCCGACACCGAGGGGGCCATCTGGTGGGACAACAACAAGAGCATGAGCGAGGAGCAGTTCGAACGGCTCCTGCAAGATTTCCTGTCGTTCGCGAAGCTCAAGGAACTCTACGTCCAGGATCTCTTCGCGGGCGCTGATGCCGGCAGCCGGCTCCCGACGCGGGTCTTCTGCGAATATGCCTGGCACGCACTCTTCATTCGCCACCTTCTGCGCCGTCCGGACATGGGAGACCTCGAAAACTTCACGCCGGGTCTGACGATCGTTGCGCTGCCGTCGTTCCGCGCGGCGCCCGACTATCACGGCACGCGATCGGAAACCGTCATCGCCTGCAATTTCACGCGGCGCATCGTGCTCATCGGCGGCACGTCCTATGCGGGTGAAATCAAGAAGAGTGTGTTCAGCTATCTCAACTACCGCCTGCCGCAGAAGGGCGTCATGCCGATGCACTGCTCGGCCAACGTCGGCGCGCAGGGCGATAGCGCCGTCTTCTTCGGACTTTCCGGAACGGGCAAGACAACGCTCTCCGCGGACCCCAAGCGCACCCTCATCGGTGACGACGAGCACGGCTGGTCGCCGCGCGGAATCTTCAATTTCGAAGGCGGGTGCTACGCCAAGACGATCCGGCTTTCGAAGGAGGCCGAACCCGAGATCCATGCGGCGGCGTCGCGCTTCGCGACCGTGCTCGAGAATGTGATCGTCAATCCCATCACGGGCGCCGCCGATTTCGACGACGGGCGGCTCACCGAGAACACGCGTGCCGCCTATCCGCTCGAGGCGATCCCGAACGCCAGCGCAACAGGTGTTGCCGGACATCCGAAGAACATCGTCATGCTGACGGCGGATGCATTCGGCGTCATGCCGCCAATCGCCAAGCTCTCCGCTGCGCAGGCGGTCTACCATTTCCTGTCCGGATATACGGCCAAGGTCGCGGGTACCGAAAAGGGCATGGGCAGCGAACCGCAGGCGACGTTCTCGACCTGCTTCGGCGCGCCGTTCATGCCGCGGCACCCTGCGGAATACGGATCGCTGTTGCGCCGCCTCATCGCAGAGCACGGCGTCGATTGCTGGCTCGTCAACACCGGCTGGACGGGCGGCAAGTTTGGCACGGGGACCCGCATGCCGATCAAGCTGACGCGCGCTCTGCTCAATGCCGCGCTTTCGGGTGAACTGAAGAGCCTGCCGATGCGGACCGATCCGGTGTTCGGGTTCGACGTGCCCGTGGCGGTGCCCGGTCTCGACGGCAAAGTCCTCGATCCGAGGGCAACGTGGGCCGACCCGGCGCTTTACGACGAGACGGCTCGGAAACTTGTCGGCATGTTCGAAGCGAACTTCGGCAAGTATGAGAGTCAGGTCGACGCCGAAGTACGCAATGCCCGGCCGGGCGCTGTCAACAAGGCCGCGGCGTGAGCATAGCCGCCGGCGCGTGACACCGCTCGCTGCGTGACGTCAGGCGACAAACCGGCATAGGCGTCGCAGGCTCCATCGTTTCCAGGTATAGTCGGTGCATCGCGGGTCCCACCCTTGGGCCCCCTGCGATGCGTCGTTGTGCTGTGGTCAGCACGACGATCACCACAGACCGCAGGAGGTGCGGCGCCGTCTCATGCTCGACTGGCTTTCCAGGGTGCTCATGCTGGAGCCGAGGCCGCGAATGCCGAAGGCTGCGATACCAGACGGGTCGGTTAGCAGCGACCCCGAGGAAATCAGGGTTCAGAGCAGCGGGCGCGACGCCGACATCATCCGGTGGTCGGACATCGGACGCCTCGCGATCACGGTTCGATGCGATGGGGATGCGTCGCCCCGTCTCGATTGGATCCTCGAGCACGTCGACGGCCGGACGACGCTGCACGTGCCGATGGGCATGGCCGGCGAGCACGATCTCGTCATGACGATGCAAGTCCGGCTGCACGGCTTCGACCGAATGGCCGTCGTCGAAGCGTTGAGCGCGCCAAAGAGCGCGCGATTTGAGGTTTGGGATCGATCCTGGCCGCTGGAATAGCCTCGGACGGCATACTGCGCAGCGCTGCCGGTCCGCTGAAGTCTGCAGCGCTCTCCCAGACAATCAAGCTCTAAGTGTCGATGCTTCCTCGAACGTCACGAGCCTGCGGCCGGCTTCGTCCCAGAGCTTCAGACGCGCGCACGACAGGCTATCGAAGAGCGTCAAGCGATTGATCGATTGAAGTTCCTGGCTGGCAGCGAGGCAGGCGTCGAGCTTGTAGTTCGGGATCATACTGTTCAGATGGTGGATGTGGTGCAGGCCGATGGAGCCCGTGAACCAGTTCAGCACCGGATGGAGGACGTAGTACGAGCTGCCATGGAGTGCGGCGACCTGGAACGACCACTCGTCCGCGCCGTCCCAGACCGTATCTTCGAACTGGTGCTGGATGAAGAACAGCCAGCCGCCGACTGCGGTCGCGATGTGCAGCATTGGCCATGCGATCCAGAACAGGCGATCATACCCCACGAACCAGCCGACCGTTCCCCAGACAGCCACAAGCACCACGTTGAGGCCCATGACGCTCGACCATGTATCACGCGGCGGATAGGGGTGCAGCCAGGGCAGGCGCTGAATGACCGCGAAATAAAACGGCACGCCGAAGCCAAACAGAAACAGCGGATGTCGGTAGATGCGATAGCCGAGCTGCTGCAGCGGCGAGAGCTTCTCATATTCTGCGATGGTCAGTGTCTTGATATCGCCGACGCCGCGCTTCTCGAGATGGCCGGAGCCCGCGTGATGCTGGGCATGCTCGCGGCGCCACAGGCCGTAGGGCGTGATCGTCAAAAGACTGATGGCGCGCCCGGTCCACGTGTTTGCCTGCGTCGTCGAAAAGAAAGAGCCGTGTCCGCAGTCGTGCTGAATGATGAAATAGCGGACGAGGAGGCCGCCTGCAGGTATCGCGAGCATCAGCGTCAGCCAGTAGTGCGTATCGACAGTCGCGAACATCGCCGCCACGATGGCGACGAAGGGGATCGTCGTCGTCACGATCTGCTGGATTGCGCGGCGATTGTCGGCGCCCCGGAAGGCCATGCAGTGGAGTGCCATGCGGCGAGCTGTGACCTTCAAGGCCTCCGTATTCAGCTCCTGGGCTGCGCGGTCGATGATGGCATTGGCTGATCTATCGTGTGGCACAGAGTCGAGGCTGGCACTTTTGGGCTGCGCGGCGGCGGAGGCGGTTTGCACGGCGGGAAGGGTCCAGTTCTTGGCGAGCAGCGCGACCTTGCGCAACGTGAAGGCCGTAGCACAGTCGTCGCGCCCGGGCGATAGATCAAGACGCGCACTTGAAACTGATGTGTGAAAAGCAGCGCAGCGTGCTTTCGCCGACGCACTTTAGGTGCAGCAGGCCCGGTACATCTGGCCGCTCCCGCCATTGGCGCTCCGGCACGGTCGGCCGTTCACGTCGTGTTGCGATGCGTCAGCTCCATCAGATTGCGTGATGCGGTGCGACACCGCTGCTGATCGCAAAGCTCGACGCGGCCTAGTGCTGACCCCAGATTTCGACGACGGCCGGGGTTCCTTCGAATAGATTCGTCAGGCCTTTCGACAGATCGAATCGAGAACGATAGCGCGCCCGGATCTCCTTGATGGCCGCTCGGCCAACCTTGAATTCCAAGGGACCATAAGGCTTTCCCGGCTCGACCCGCTCGCGCATCTGGAAGACTTCGTCGGGGCCCGACTGGAAGACGACGCGGATTTCTCGAAGCGTGATCGCGCGGTCCTTCGCGACGACGCGCAACCGCGCAAACCCGCCCTCGTTCGGGCTCACGGGGATCAGATCGCGGTCATAGCCGGTGAAGCCCGCCGTTTGCGCGCCCAAGAGAACCCATCCTTCGTTGAACTTTACGCCTTCGCCGGACGCGCCGAGCCATGTCTTCGCATATTCGCCGGTAATTTCGATTCGCGAGTGGTTCTTGCTGTCCAATTTCGGCCGGTAGGTGAGTTCGATCGTCGCGATGAACTTGTTGCCGTCGATCTCGATCCAGCTCGTCTGGGTGTCGGCCTTCAATTCGTCGACGATTGTCACATCCTGACGTGTGCCGTCGGCATAGGTGATTTTCGCCTTGTCGACGAAGATCGGGCTTCCCAGAACGCGAAGTCGAATGCGATCGAACTTGCCGATCTCGCGGCCGACTTCGATCGTCTCCTGTTCGCGCGCGAGTGGCACCAGCTTGTGGCCGAACAGAATGCCGTCTTCGGTCAGCTTCTCGCCCTTCTTGATCGCTGACGACCCTGACGGCGACGGCGCCGGGTTATTGGCGACGGCTGGCGCGGCGGCTCGCTCCATCCGCCGGCCCGCGCGCGACTGGTCACCGAGAACCTTCACTGTCGTCGCGCCTGACGATGCGTTCCACGTGACGACGACGGAATTGATGAAACGGTCCTTCTTGGCGGGATCGATGGCGCGACTGCGCTCGCCGCCGCGCATGTTGATCTGCCGCTCTTCGAGATGGAAGCTCTGATCGTCATAGACCACTCGAACCTGGCTGACGTCGATGGCGTTCTCGCCGGCGTTTCGAATGCGGACGGAGCGGAAGCCGCCCTTCGCGGTCGAGACATCGATGGTCACGCTGCCGGCCTTCGACACGTCGATCTCGGCCGAACCGATCTCGATCAAGTCCTCGGCCCAAACCGGCAGCCCGAGGGCCATCCAACCGGTGAGGATCAGCGCGAAGAGAAGGCTTGGAAACCGCATGTCGCTTACTCGCTGTTCGGCAGGCGTCGATGGCCTTCAACCGCCATAGCGCATGGTTCATCTCTCGAAAAGGCTTCAGCCGCGAGATAACAGTGTTCCGGCGGGACCGTTTGATGGCACTGTCGCTGACGGGACACGGCGGGAGACGCTGGCGCCCGGCAGTCAGGAGGCTGGCCAGAGATATGGAATGTCCGTCGCATCACCCAGGCTCGGTCGCTGACGTCTCTACACTTGATGCTCGGTTCGGTGCTGGTCTCGCAGCGCTCGCGGCGCACTTCGGCGGGAAGTTCATCACGGGTGACGCGGTTCGCGGCCAGCACGCCAACACGCTCACGTGGCTGCCGGCCTCCGTGCCGGACGCCGTGCTGATGGCCGAAACCGTCCAAGACGTCGAGGCCGCGGTCGTGATCGCCGCCACTCACCGCGTGCCGATCATCCCGTTTGGCGCGGGCACGTCGCTCGAAGGGCATACGAACGCGCCCGATGGCGGGCTTTCGCTCGATCTTTCGAAGATGAACCGCATCATTGCCGTTCACGCCGATGATCTCGACATCGTCGTAGAGCCCGGCGTCACGCTCACGCAGCTCGACACGGAATTGCGCGACACGGGTCTCTTCTTTCCGGTCGATCCCGGTGCGCGGCATGCAACCCTCGGGGGCATGGCCGCGACGCGGGCCTCGGGCACGACGACTGTTCGCTATGGCTCCATGCGCGACAACGTGATGGCGCTATCGGTCGTGCTCGCCGACGGTCGTCTCGTCAACACCGGGAGCCGCGCCAGGAAATCGGCCGCAGGCTACGATCTGACGCGGCTCTTCGTCGGTTCGGAAGGAACGCTCGGTATCATCGTCGGCCTGACGTTGCGGCTCTGGCCGAGGCCCGCGACCGCATGGTCTGGCATACTTGCGTTTCCCTCTCTCCGCGCGGCAGCGGATGCCACGGTCCTCGCCATCCAGTCGGGTCTCGATCTCTCGCGGATCGAGCTTATCGACCAGCGGATGGCCACGGCGATCAACCGGTATTCCGGCACGCGATTACCTGAGGACGGTCCGGTCCTTTTTGTCGACATCGAGGGATCGCCGGAGGCCGTGGCCGAACACGCGAGGCTCATGGCGGAGATCGCTGACGGTGCCGGCGGACGGCTTGCCGAGGCCGCTCTTCAAGATGCCGACCGGCGACAACTCTGGCGGGGCCGGCACGATGCGTTCTGGGCCGTCAAATCGTTCTGGCCGGGGCGCACGCCCGTCGTGACCGACGCCTGTGTGCCGCTGTCGGAGCTTGCGGACGCCATCGAGGCCGCCGCGCGGGACGCGGAGGCACTGCAACTCGACGCCCCCATCCTCGGTCATGTGGGGGACGGGAATTTCCACGCCATCGCGATGATCGACCCGGCGGACGGGACTCAATGCGATCGACTGCACCGCTTCGTCGACGGAATTGCGCGGCGGGCTATCGCGGCCGGCGGCACGTCGACCGGCGAGCATGGGATCGGAGAACGGAAGAAGTCGCTTCTTGCGGTGGAGGCGGGTGAAGCGCTTTCCGCCATGCGAGCGATCAAGGCGGCGCTCGATCCTTACCGAATTCTTAATCCGGGCAAGATCATCGATTGATTGCCGCGAAAGCGCGCGTTCACTGTTTCCCCGACAATACATGAGTTTTTCGCGGTTCTCCGTATTCGGATTGCACGCGCGAAATCGATGTTAACCCTTTCCGTGTCAAACCATTTAATGCGGGAGGCAGCGTCAGTTGCCGCCTTGAAGTGGCGTATTGCGTATCGGTAACCGGCGTATGGCGGTCAAAATCAAACGGGAGCGGCCTGATCAGCGGCGGCACCACCGCGTGACCGCGCCGTTGTTCGTCGAGTATTCCGGCATTACCGCCCGCGCCGCGGACTGGTCACTCGGCGGGCTGCGCGTCGAACGCTTCGAAGGCGCTGTCCCCGCGACCGGTACGGAAATTCCCCTCGATCTTACGCTGCCGTTCCAGGGCTTCGACGTCCGCTTCAAGATAGAGGCAGAGGTCGTTCGCACCAATCCCGCCGAAGGCATGTTCGCCGTCCGCTATACCCAGATTGGCGAGCGCGAGCGGGAGTTGATGCAACATTTCATCGAGGAGCTTATCCGCGGCTCGATGGTCGATGTCGAGGATACGATCCAGCGCATCGACGTGCCGGTGACGCCGGCCTCGCTCCAGCCCGATCTTCCCAAGGCGCAGGACGGCCAGGTTCCGGTCCGCCGCTGGCCGGTCAAGACCGTCGTCATGTCCGGTGTCTATCTCGCGCTCGGGACGGCGGTCTTCACGTATGCGTCGATCCTGTTCTATTCGAACTTCTTCAAGCTCGAGGTCGAGAGCGCGGTCATCACGGCGCCGGTCGAAGCGATCGTCGCGCACGCGGACGGGCAGGTCGAGATCGGCGCGTTGGCACCCGGCCAGGACATCAAGTCGAGCGACGTCATCCTGCGCGTTATTGACAGCACGGTCGAGCGTGAGATCGAGATTGCCGACCTTGAGGTCAAGGAGCGCAAGGCCAAGCTCGCCTATGCGAAACGCCGGCAAGCCGAGGAACTCGATCGCGCGAAGAGCTATGCCGCGGTCGAGATGAAGAACATCGAACAGACGCGGATCGAGATCGAGAGCCTGATGGCTCAGGTGAAGATCGCGGAAGAGAACCAGGGGCGTCTCGCGAGCCTCCATTCGAAAGGGTACACGACGGACGTGAAGCTCAACGAGGCACAGACCGATGTCTTGAAGATCCGCAAGGAACTCGCGATCCGGCAGGTCGAACTTTCCGCGCGCATCGACCTCGCGTCGAACAACTACGGCAAGCGGATGTTCTCGGGCAACGAGACGATCGGCAGTGCGGACCTCATCGGCAGCGTCAAGGATCTCGAGGCTGAAGTGCGGCTCATCGAGCACGAGATTCTGCTCTCCCAGCAGCGGCACATTTCCTATCTCAATCAGCGCGAGCGCGATGCCGTGCGGGCGCCGTTCGATGCGCGGGTGTTGGAAGTCAGGAAGCCCGAGGGCGCGCAGGTCAAGCGCGGCGACGTGGTCGCGATCATCGAGAACCGCAACAGGCGGCATGTCACGGCTTGGCTGAAGCAAGACGAAGTGATGCGCGTCGGGCTCGGCGACGAAGTGCAGCTTTTCATGCCGGCACTCGGCGAAACGCTCACGGGCCGCATTTCCGAAATCGACCGCACGACGGGGTTCGTGCGCGAGCAGGAAGCGCAGGGCATCATGGCCTATGAATGGCGCGGCCAGCACGATCGCTCGGCGATGGTGACAATCGCGTTCGACGAGCCGGAAAAGGTGCGCGACGAGGACAAGTACAGGCCGGGACTGCCGGTCATCGCCGTCTTCGACCAGCGTTCCACCAGTCCCGCGATCTCGGGCCTCAGCGGCCTCCTCGGGCTCTAGGATCGGGCGCCATGCAGGCTGCAAACGGGCAACTCGCAAACGGTGGCCTCGTTCTCGAGGATCCGACAAAGCCGCTTCCATTCAGTGAGAAGTGGTCGTTCACGGTTCTCGCACAAATCTTTCTCTTCTGGTCGATCTGCTTCATCTTCCTCGAGGTCGTGCCGAATTCGATCTGGGACGCGTCCAACCGCGAGATCATGTATGTGATCGGGTTGCTCGGCATCTGGCGCTATCTCTGGTGGTTCAACCACTTCATGCGCGCCCTGGTGTTCGAGAAGATCACCTATCCCAAGATGCGGGATCGCGCCGCGGCGCTCTGGGCCTCGGGCTGGCGGCCGCGGCATATCCACATCCAGATGACCACGTTCCGCGAGCATCGAGAGATTTCGGAAGCGGTCATTCGCGCGCTGGCGGAGGAAATTCGCGAAGCAGGTGTTCCGGCCACGATCTGGCTCGGCTCCTCGGAAGCCTCCGACGAGCAGAAGATCGCGCGGCATCTGAAGCTCGTTGCGAGTGATCTCGACATCACGCTCAGGATCATCCGCCAGAATCAGCCCGGCAAGCGCGTCGCGATCGCGCTCATCCTGCGCGCCATGTCGCGTGAGGGGCTCGGCAAGAATGATCTCGTCATCTTCATGGATGGCGATTTCGTTCTCCATCCCGGCGCCATGCGGCGCTGTTTCCCGCTGTTTGCGTTCGACCCGGAACTCCACGCGCTGACGACCGACGAATACGTGCTCGTCAAGGGACCGCGCTGGATGCAGACGTGGCTCGACATGCGTTTCTCGCAGCGGCGACTCGCGATGCAGAGCCATGCTCTATCAAATCGCGTCCTAACGCTGACGGGGCGCTTTTCCGTCTTCCGCGCGACGCACATCACGAGTCATGAGTTCATCCGGCTGCAGGAGGCCGATTACCTCAACCACTGGCTCTGGGGCACGTTCCGCTTCCTCTCCGGCGACGACAAGAGCACGTGGTACACGCTCCTCAAGCATGGCGTGAAAATGACTTACGTGCCCGATGCTGCGGGCACGACGATCGAAGTCGTCGAAGGCTCTGGCGTCACGCGCATGGTCGAGAACCTCAGGCGCTGGTCGGGCAACATGTTGCGAAACGGTCAACGGGCGATCCAGCTCGGGCCGCGGCGCATGCCGTTCTTCATCTGGTGGTGCTGCGTCGACCAGCGGCTCGCGATGTGGACGATGCTGTTCTCTCCCATGCTGGCGTTCGCGGGCACCGTGAAGATGGGCACATCCTTTCTGGCGGCATACGTGGTCTACATCGCGATCACGCGCGGGATGCTGTCGATGGTGCTGTTCCGGTACGCGCGCCGTGTCGATCTCGGCTACGTCTGGACCCTCTATGCGAACCAGCTCCTCAACGCAGCGGTCAAGGTCTACATGATGTGGCGGCTTGCCAAGCAGAAGTGGTCCAACCGCGGCAACCAGAAGCAAGGGTTTACAGGTGATGCCTGGATCGTCCGATTTCGGGAAGCCATGGCGGCCTGGCTTACGACGCTCTCGTTCGTGTCGCTGCTCGTCGTCGTCGTGATCTATACCGGCCTCATCAAGGCACCGAGCCTCGGGTTCATCCAGGTCATGGTGCTCGGCTAGCGGCGCGACGACACACGAGTCGCAGCGTGCGAAAAAGTCCCTAAACTCCGTAAAATTTGCGGCATTTGTTTCAGCCGTCCTTGGGTCTCTCCCATCCATAGTGCCGATCATTGAAGCGGTGTCGTCAGCGTGCGCTCGCGCGAACCGGACCTGCTTCGGGGTGGCGTTCAGCCGGGTGTGACCGGCGATGTGGGAGCAGCAGACATGAACATGACGGTACCGGTCGGAGCCGAGGCGGCGGCGCCGCATATGGCTCCGCGGAGCAAGACTGAGGTCGACAAGCCGGCGATCAGCGTTATCGGCCTCGGATACGTGGGCGCGGTGTCGATGGCCTGCCTGTCTCATCTCGGGTTCCGAATGGTTGGCGTCGACGTCTCGCGGGAAAAGGTCGATGCGATCCGGACCGGGCGTTCGCCGATCGTGGAAGAGCGGCTTGGCGAACTTCTGGCGGAGGGCGTCGGCAGCGGGCACATCGACGCGACGCAGAACCTCGTCGCGGCCGTTCTCGACACCGACGTGACGTTCCTTTCGGTCGGCACACCGACCTCGAAGGACGGCGGTTGCGATTTCACCTTCGTCCGGCAGGCGAGCCGCGCCATCGGACAGGCACTCGCGCTCAAGGACACATATCACGTGGTCGTCCTGCGCTGCTCGGTTCCGCCGGGCACGACGATGGACGTCGTAGTGCCGGAGATCGAGAAGGCGTCCGGCAAGTCGCTCGGACCGGATTTCGGCGTCTGCTTCAATCCAGAATTCCTGCGCGAAGGCGTGGCGGTCGCGGACTTCTTCTCCCCGCCGAAGACGGTTGTCGGCGCATCGGACAAGCGGGCCGAGGCCTGCGTCACGGCGATCTATGCCACGGTCGACGACAAGGTGATCTTCACCACGATCGCGGCCGCGGAGATGGTGAAGTATGTCGACAACGTCTGGCATGCCGCCAAGGTTGCTTTCGGCAACGAGGTCGGCCGCCTCTGCAAGGCGATCGGGATCGACAGCCATGAAGTCATGAACATCTTCGTCAAGGACACGAAGCTCAATCTCTCGCCCTATTACCTGAAGCCGGGCTTTGCATTCGGCGGCTCGTGCCTGCCGAAGGAAGTGCGCGCGGTCAGCCACATTGCGCGCGAACTCGGCGTCGAGGTGCCGCTCGTCGACAGCCTCTCAATCTCGAACGCGCGGCATATCGACCAGGCCGTGATGCTTCTCGAGCCGTTCGCGGGACAGCGGATCGGCTTTCTCGGCGTCACGTTCAAGCCCAACACCGACGACCTCCGCGAGAGCCCGACACTCGAACTCATGGCCCAGCTCCTGGCCAAGGGCGAGACGCTCAGCGCCTACGACGCCAATCTCGACTTCGGGCCCTTGCTGCAGGGCCAGATCGACTATGTCCGCCATGCGGTGCCGAGTCAGGCGCGACTGATGGACGAACTCGAAGCGCTGACGGTCGATAGCGCCGCCCAACTCGTCGATGGCTCCGACGTCGTCGTCGTCAGCCATGCGACGGATGAATTCCGCGCGGCCGTCAGCGCGCGCAATCCGCGCGTCGCGGTTCTTGATCTCGCGCGGCTCTGGCGTCACGTGCCGGCGGATGCCTCATATCAGGGTATCGCCTGGTAAGGAATTTTTCAGCGCGAATTAAGATCCCGAACGCCGCGTTTCTGAAGCCGGCCGATGCAAATCGGCCGGTTTTTCTATGTTTTTCCGATATTCCGGGAGACCGATCAAATTCTCTGCAAATTCAAAGTAAAATTCAGATCGTCCTTGCACGAGTTGTTTCGGGGGGCACGTGTAGTGTCGTCCATAAGTCAGAGGGCGGTCGAGCATGTGCTTTGCCGTGAAGCGATTTTTTGTGGCGTTCGCAGGCGCCGATGTCAGCAGGTGAGCAAATGGACTACGATAAAGAGATGCAGAAGTTCGGCGAAGGCGACGAGCTGCTGGTCGATGGCGGCTTCGAGCAGGCCGACGTGCGCGCCAACACGTGGACCACGCTCGCATCCGTCGGGGGCTGGAAATCCGACTCCGGCATCGAAGTCTGGGGCAAAAACTTCAACGGCACCAAGCCGACGGACGGCAAGAACATCGTTGAGCTCGACGCGGATCATCGCCAGTCGAACATCTATCAGGATGTCCAGACTAAGGCCGGCGTCGAGTACACTTTCAGCTTCGACTACATGAAGCGGGCGGACAGCAAGGCGGGTTCGGACACCATCGAGATCTACTGGAATGGGAAGATGGTCGGGTCGGTCGATCCGACACAGACATCATGGAGCCAGGCTTCGTTCGTCGTGACCGGCACGGGCGGCAAGGATCGCATCGAGTTCCGTGAATCGTCGGGCGACAATGACAGCTACGGCGGTCTCATCGACAACGCATCGCTCAAGGTTTCCGAGGATTGGCTCGAGAAGATGGCGCAGGCCGAGAAGAACGGCTCTGGAAAGTCCAACTCCGACGATGACAAGCACGACGGCCGTGGTCACGGCGACGGCGACCACAATGATGACGGTCATTCCGACAATGGTCGCGGTTCGATGAACGAGAAGGCCGAGAAAGAAAAGGCCGAGAAGGAAGCTGCTGAGAAGGCTGAGAAGGAGCGCGCCGAGAAGGCCGCTGCCGAGAAGGCTGCTGCCGAGAAGGCTGCTGCCGAGAAGGCTGCTGCCGAGAAGGCTGCTGCCGAGAAGGTCGCTGCCGAGAAGGCTGCTGCTGAGAAGGCTGCTGCTGAGAAGGCTGCTGCTGAGAAGGCTGCTGCCGAGAAGGCTGCTGCCGAGAAGGCCGCTGCTGAGAAGGCCGCTGCCGAGAAGGCTGCTGCCGAGAAGGCTGCCGCCGAGAAGGCTGCTGCTGAGAAGGCCGCCGCCGAGAAGGCTGCCGCCGAAAAGGCCGCTGCCGAGAAGGCTGCTGCTGAGAAGGCCGCTGCCGAGAAGGCTGCGGCTGAGAAGGCTGCTGCTGAGAAGGCCGCTGCCGAGAAGGCTGCTGCCGAGAAGGCTGCTGCTGAGAAGGCCGCTGCCGAGAAGGCTGCGGCTGAGAAGGCTGCTGCCGAGAAGGCCGCAGCTGAGAAGGCTGCTGCCGAGAAGGCTGCCGCGGAGGATGCCGATCACGACGACACGATCATCGGCACAAGCCGCGTCGACACCCTCGAGGGCGACGAGCACGCGAACCTCATGTACGGCAAAGGGTCGAACGACACCGTGAAGGGCGGTGATGGTGACGACTTCATCATGGGCGGCAGCGGTGACGACGCGCTCTATGGCCAGGTCGGCAACGACCAGATCTTCGGCGCCGGTTCGCTCGGCGGCGCGGCCGACATGTCGAAGTTCCGCGCGTCCGTTGATACGACGGCGACGGTGACGTTCGACTACGAGAGTGCTGGCTATCGCAATGCCCTCGGCCTCTACAAGATCGCGAAGGACGGCTCGATCTACGGCGTCGAGGTGCTGTTCGAGAATGCTTCGCTCAAGGGGTCGGGCGGGGACCTCGTCGGCGGCGTGAGCTCGGTCGACGTGGATCTCAAGGCCGGCGAGCGGATCGGCTTCTTCGTCGTCCCGAATGGCTTCGACCAGTCCGGAATGGCCAAGCTCCTGTCCGACACGAAGGGCAGCTTCAAGTTCGTCGGTTCGGATGGCAAGGCCGGCAACGTGAACTCGGGCAAGGAAGTGAAGCTCGTCCATGTGAGCGAGAAGGGTGTCGAGACGGTCGTTACGTCGCAGTACGGCAACTCGGTGTTCCACTCGATCTCGGGTCTCAATGGAGACAAGCTCGACCACGTCAAGGGCCAGATCTCGGTTGCGGACGGCACGGTCAAGATCGGCTTCGAAGATCTCTGGGGCGGTGGCGACAAGGATTTCGACGACTCGGTCTTCACGATGAAGGTCGGTCAGACGAACGCGGCACTTCTCTCGAAGGTCAGCTCGGGTGTGATCTCGACCGATCACGATGTGATCCGCGGCGGCGTCGGCGACGACAAGCTGTTCGGTATGGCCGGAAACGACAAGGTCATGGGCGGCGCGGGCAACGATCAGATCTGGGGCAACTCGGGCAACGACACCATCAACGGTGGCGCGGGGCACGACGTGATCTCGGGCGGCTCGGGCAACGACACGATCCGTGACGGCCTCGGCAACGATCGCGTGGATGGCAACTCCGGCGACGACAAGGTCTTTGCCGGCGAAGGCAACGACGCTTACGTCGGCAGCGCTGGCTTCGACACGATAGACTTCTCGGGCGCCAAGCAGGCGATGACGATCGACCTCTCGAAGTCGAGTGCCGTCGGCATGGGTGCGGACACCCTCAAGGGCTTCGAAGCCATCGTCGGTTCCGCGTTCGGCGACAACATCAAGGGCAGCAAGGACGCGAACGTCATCAACGGCGGCGCCGGCGACGACGTGATCCGTGGCCTCGGCGGCGCGGACATGCTGAAGGGTGGCGCTGGCCGCGACACCTTCCAGTGGTCGATGAAGGACGTGGTCGGGTCGAGTGGTCAGCACCTCGGTATGGACACGATCGCCGATCTCGAGGCGGGCGACCGCATCGACATCAAGGCGCTTCTCAAGGGTCAGTCATACTCGAAGCTCAGCGACGTCGTGAAGGTTGCGGACGTCAACGGCGACGCCAAGCTGTCGGTCAAGATCGGCTCGAGCTTCGTCGATGTCGTGACGATCGACGACATGAGCGCCAACGATCTCCTGGCGAGCGGCATGATCCTCACCTGATCCATCGGCGCCGGCTCTGCCCGGCGCCGTCCGAAACCAACAAAGATCTCTCCCAAAACCTCGGCCCCGTCAGTTCCGCTGGCGGGGTTCTTTTTTGCGCCGCCGAGGCGCCATGCGAATTGGGAAATAAATTGTTTCTGGATGCCGAATTATTCGACTTCAAAGCAACCTTTCAATTCTGTTTCTCTTCCGAGTTTTTTGGCATCTTTGTGTTTCGATTTTGATCGAATTGCTTCGTTGCATCGAATTTTATTTTTATTCAATGCGCATTCGAGCGGTCGAGTGAATTTCTCGTTTCATGGGTGTTGATAAGCTCTCAATGTCAGGCGGGCAATTCGCTTTGAAACAGCCTGAAGTTCGCGGGTCTGAAAATCAAGACTCGTAACAATCGCAGCGGCCGGAGAGCGTACCATGGCAGTCATCGTCGGGACCGAGGACAGCGACACGATCAGCGGGACGGCCGGGAACGACGAGATCCGGGGCATGGGCGGGGACGACTCCATCTACGCGCTCGAAGGAGACGACCTCATCTACGGCAACGACGGCGACGATTCGATCTACGCCGGCGGCGGCTCGCACATCATCTGGGGCAACCTCGGCAACGATCGCATCTACGGCGGCAACGGTTCTGACGATATCTCGGGCGGAGAAGGCGAGGATATCGTTTTCGGGAGCACGGGGTTCGATACGCTCTCGGGCGGCAAGGGCAACGACTACCTGAATGCTGGCGGCGACGACGATGTGGTCGACGGCAACAGCGGCAACGACAGTCTCTATGGCGGCGCCGGGAA
This sequence comes from Hyphomicrobium sp., assembly GCA_033765145.1. GTDB lineage: Bacteria > Pseudomonadota > Alphaproteobacteria > Rhizobiales > Hyphomicrobiaceae > JAGVSR01. The sequence goes on from JANRIH010000024.1 coordinate 60,084, forward strand.
CGATCAGCTGGAGGGTTCGAGCGGGGACGATTATCTTCAGGGCGATCTCGGCGACGACCTCATGTCGGGTGGCTCGGGTCTCGATCTGATGATCGGGGGCTATGGCAACGATAGCATTCGCGGTGGAGACGGGTACGACACGCTCGACTACAGCCGGCTCGCGGACGGCATCGGTGTCGATCTCAGCGCGGGGTCTGTGAGCAAGGGCGAGGCTGTCGGCATCGATGGGGTCAACGGCGTTGAGCATGTCGTCGGGACCGCGTTTGCGGACCGCATGATGGGCAGCGCGGGCGCCAATTCGTTCGATGGCGGCGCGGGTGACGACGTTTTCAACGGTCGGGCCGGTGTCGACACCTACACGGGTGGCGAGGGAATGGATACCTTCACGTTCTTCGCGCGGGACGTGATCCGCAGCGGCGTTCACCAGGGCATCGACGTCATCAACGACTATGCGGCCGGCGACGCGATCGACCTCTCGGACTTCTTCGCCAAGGGCGCGCCCCAGAACATCATGGATGCCGTCGCGTTGCGTGCGACCAGCGGTGGCACGATGCTTTCGGTCAAGACGGGGGGGCAGTTCGCGGATGTCGTCGAACTCAAGGGCGTCGCGGTCGAGGATGCGATGGCGCAGGCGTCGGACGGCATGTTCATCTATTGATAACGAATCGCAGTCGTCGACGGGGCGCGGGAGGGCATCCGGCGCCCCTTCGCCGTTTTCTGAACAGCCGCTCGAATTCTCTTCAATTCGAAGTTTTCACTGGAGGCTTTGATAGGAGCTCCGCGCGTAGAGTTGCTTTCGAAGTAACGGATTTGCTCAGGACTGCAACCTATGGCCGTGCTCGTCGGCACTACTGCAAATGATGTCATGTCAGGCACGATCGATGCGGATCGCATCGAGGGCGGGGCCGGCAACGACCGCATCAACGGGGGCGCAGGCAACGACGATATCTTCGGCGGGCTCGGCGCGGACATTCTGACGGGTGACGCTGGCGACGACCGCATCTATGGCGAGGATGGTAACGACGGCATCTACGGTGGCGGCGGAAACGATCTCATCGACGGCGGCATTGGCAACGACATCCTGCTTGGCGACGGCGGCAACGACGTCATGTCGGGCGGGGAGGGCAACGACCGTCTGTCCGGCGGCACGGGCAATGACACGCTCGCGGGTGGTGCAGGTGACGATCTCCTCCAGGGCGAAGCGGGCGACGATACCTTCGTCGTCCAAGCCGGCCAGGGCGTCGATACGATTGTCGGCGGGGAAGGTTTCGACAGGCTCCTCATCGCGCTCGTCGGCGGAGATGTGACTGAGGCCTTGCGCGCTGATCTCGCCGCCTATCAAACTTGGTCGAGCGCACGGACAGCGGCCGAGACGACGAGCCCGACCTTCACGTTTTCATCGCTCGGTCTCACCGTTTCGACTGTCGAAGCGCTCGACATCACCGTCGATGGCGTCGCGCGTTCGCTTGCGAGCTTCCTCAATCAGGCGCCGACCGGTGCGTCTTCGGTTTTCCACTCGACCGATGAGGATCGCACGCTTTCGGGCACTGTCTCGGCCACCGATCCCGATGGAGACGTGCTGACCTACACGATCGTAACGGGGCCCAATTCCGGCAGCCTGGCGCTCGATGCCGACACGGGCGCTTTCAGCTTTGCGCCGCCAGCCGATTGGAGCGGATCGGACCGCTTCACCGTCCGCGTGACGGACACGTCCGGCGCTTCCTTCACGCAGGACATCACCGTCGCGGTCAACGCCGTGGCTGACGCTCCGGTGCTCATCGTCGCCGATGCTGTCGCGGTGCATGGCGATGTTATCATCGGCGGCGCTGGCAACGACACGATCCGTGGCGATGGCGCCAACATGGCCATGACTGCTGCCCTCGACATTGCGGCGGCTCTTCGCACGCCGGCACAGGGCGAAACGCTCGAAATCGTCATCGGCGGCGTTCCTTCGGGCGCCAGCCTGTCGGTGGGTGTTCGCAATTCCGACGGCACGTGGACGCTCGGTGCCGGTGATCTCGATCAGTTGACGCTGATTCTCGCGCAGGCGGGTCCCGTCACACTGACGGTCACGGCGATCGCCGAAGTCGGCGCGTCGATGGCCGCCACGAGCGGCATTCTCAACGTGACGGCCGCTTCGGCCGTGACGAGCGATACCATCTACGGCGCCGACGGCAATGACGCGATCTATGGCGGCGGGGCGGGCGATACGCTGATCGGCGGCGGGGGGAACGACAAGGTCTACGGCGAGGCCGGCGACGACTGGATCGTCGATGGGCTTGGGAACGACGCCTACGACGGCGGGGATGGTTTCGACACCCTCGATTTCTCGGCGCGCGGCGCGGGCGTTACGGTCGATCTGGCAGCCGGCACGGCCACGGGCGACGACCTTTCGCGCCTCAAGGGAATAGAAGGCATCGTTGGCACGCGCCTTGGCGACACGATCACGGGGTCGAAACTCGCGAACGTCCTTTCGGATGGTGCAGGATCGGATTTCGTCAATGCTGCGGGTGGCGACGACACGGTCCTCGCAGGCGGCGGCAACGATCGGCTTATAGGCGGATCGGGCATCGACACGCTCGACTACTCCGGTGCTCTCTCGGGCCTCGGGATCAACATCGGGAAGTCGGGTTCGAGCGGGTTCTCGTCTGACAGCTTCACGGGCTTCGAGCGCTACATCGGTTCGGATTATGCCGATACGTTCACGGGCTCGAGCCGGGCGGAGACGATCGATGCCGGCGGGGGCAACGACTGGATTCGCGGTCTCGGCGGCGCCGATTTCCTGACTGGCGGTGAGGGAGCCGACACATTCGTCTGGCTCTCGAAGGATATCCGTTCGGGAAACACGCATCTGGGTGTCGATCACGTCACGGACTTCGGCTCCGGCGACAAGCTCGATCTCACCGATTTCGGAAAGTCCGTCAAAAAGGGCGACTATGCCTCGGTCTTTTCGGTCAAGGACGGCACGGATGGCACCACCGTCTCGGTCCAGATCGCCAACAAGACCTGGGATGTCGCCGTCCTCGAGAACGTTCACGGAATGACACTGCAGAGCATGCTTGCGGACGGGCTGCTGATCGTCTGATCGCGGGCATGCGGGGGGGCGTTCGTCACGGAACCCTCCCCGATGGCAATCCAGGCGCAAGGGCGCGCGGACAAGGTTTGCAAAGCATTCAGTAATTTTCGTTATCGTTCCGCTGCAATGCTCAGTAGGCATTCTGTGGCGGAATTCTGAAGGTTCGGGTGCTTGGCGAATGTATGAAATGACACCCGTCAAACTGGTTGCCAACGGGGTCGGCCTCTTCGCCGTGCTCGTGGTTGGCGGCTGGATCCTGATGTCGCTCACGTCGCACAACGTGACGTCAGTCTGCGCCAAGCGTTACGAAACCGTTACCGAACTTGGCTTCCGCACTCTCGATGGCGAGCGGATGACGCCGGTCGGGCTGCAGGCCCGGGCCGGTTTCACCGAATTCGGCATGCTCGAAAACACCGAAGTCGTGGATGCCACGGGTGCGCAGGGCTTCGACGATGCCTTGAAGATCAAGCTCGCCAAGGGCACAGGCAGCGGATTTGGCGAGAAAGGCATCCGTGGCGGCGCCAGCTTCTCGTGGATACCCCACGAGATGGGCGAGGCGACATCCGCGTGTCTCAGCTACAGCGTTTTCGTGCCCAAGGATTTCAAGTTCGCCGAACAGGGTATGTTGCCCGGCCTTTTCGCAGGCCGCGATTTCGATGCGCGGGCTGAACCCCGTCCGGGCACCGGATCGGCGCTGCGCGTGGGCTGGAGCAAGGAAGGTCTTCTCTCCATTATGGCGCAGTATGCCAACGACAACGGCTGGCAGTATCTGCCCGTGGCGCGGTCGAGAGGGCAGCTGCCGCGCGGACGATGGGCGCTCGTCGAGCAGGAGATCGTGCTCAACCGGCCTGGCGCGCGTGATGGCATGGCACGGCTCTGGATCGACGGAAAGCTCGTGGGTGAGCAATCGGCGATGTTGCGGCGGCAGAGCGATATCAAGATCGCGGGTGTGCTGGCCGACGTCTCGTTCGGATCGTTGTTCGGGCCCGCGAAGGCGGCCGAAGATACCCAGGTGCTCATTTCGCCGCTCAGTATTCGCTGGAAGGACGGTGAACCCGAGGCACCGCCGTCAACTGCGACGCATGGTGACGAGCAGGCCGTCGCATCCAAGGAAGTTCATCCCGAAGATCAGAAGACCGAGGAACCGGACGAAGTCGCTGAAAGGCTTCTGGGCGGGGGCTTGTAAGTCGCCGGCTGGTCTCGGGCCTTCGATTGCGGCGACCGCTCCGTTCGGCGGTCATCGGACGTTCTCAACTCCTTGGTATTGCGTCTTCAGACTTTCTTCATCGTGCTGAAGAATTTCGTCCGCCGATGCCTTGCGCAATCGGCAGAGACGCGGTTTCATGACTTCAGACGCGCGGCCCCGTCCCTCACCCCCCAAAGACGCGCCGTGTTGTTGTGCCCGCGGTCCTCCCCCCGACCGCGGGCTTCTTATTTCGCGATACCGAATGGCTGGCTCTGCCCGTTGGACGCAGATCGTGGCCGCTTCAACGGACGCGCCGGGTAAACCCGGCAGCTTCGGCTTCCGTTTCCGTGCAGAACCACTTGTCGCCTTCGGCCTCGTTCATTTCAGCCCTGGCGTAGCCCTTCATTTCGGGCGTCAGGTATTCGCGGTGACCGCGCACGCTGCGGGCTTTGATCGGGCAGCCTTCCGGTCGCTTGGCCGCGGCCTCCTCCCATAACCTCTTTCGCCACGCCTCGGCGCGTTCACCCTCTCCCGCCCAAACGCCCGACTTGCTCTCTGCTGCCTCGGCTTCTTCCTTTCTGTAGGGCGATGACAGAACACCCGACGCGAAGGCGTGACCCTGGCGAACGAGTTCGGCGGCGACATCGCGACCGCGCGCCTCGCAGGTCGCGATCGCATCACTGTCGCTCAAGGCCTGTTCGGGGTCGCAGACGACGACCGACCCGCGCACGAGTCTCGACAGCGCGGACGTCGCGGCTGCGCCGCAGTTCCACACGCGTCCGGCTTCCGTCCGGCAGGTCTGGTCGGGTGCCAGCGGTTCGATGCCGCTCAGGGTGACGAACCGGGTTCCAATTCGGATGCGCCCGGGATCGATGGCGCGCGCGCGACCTGAAATGTCGCCACTGCGTTCCGATGCTGCGACGCCTTCCATTGCATCCACGTCGGCGGCAGCTGATCGCTCGGCGGGTCGGTCCGGGACCGATGGGCCAGAGACGAGAACCGGCCATGCCAGCCAGACCATAAGGGCCGCGAATAGGGCTGCAGCCGCGAGCGGCCAGGGAAGCGCCGGGACCTCGACGATAGTCGTCGCGTTCGGCGGCGCTCCCGCCGATGTGGCTTTGTGGGTGGCGGGTGATCGGCTCTCGTCGCTCGCCGCGGACGGCGCTGCGAAGCGCTCCTTCAGCGCGCGCACGAGCCGCGTCGTCGTGGCATTGTCGTCGGGCGGCGCGAACAGGCGGGCGATGGCGATGAGGGTGGCCGCTCCGGCGGCAACGATGAGGGCGATCCGCGCGTCCTGATCGAGCCCGAACTGAATCGCACGCACAATTCCCATTCCGCCTGCGACGACGGCGACGATCACGAGCGCCGTTCGGACACCGGTGATCCACGCCGTCAGCGGCGCGATCTTGCGCGACACTTGCCGATGAACGCGGGCGATCTCGGGTGCGGCGACTTCCATGCCCTGGGCTGGGAGCTCCGCGATCTTCCGGACGCCCGCCTCGAGACCAGCGCCCGCGATGCGGGCCCCTTCGGCGCCAGCTTCGAGCCCGCGGCGGCCGGCCTCCTTCAAGCCCTCAACCGCCGCTTCGCGCACCTCGGCGATCTTCTCCTGACGCGCTTTCCGGCGCGCCAGGACCATGGTCGGCACGTAGGCCTTCCATTCGAAACCATCGTTGCGGCGCCGCCAGATCACGCTCGTCAGATCCCCTGTTCCGGTAATTGTCACATTGAGGCGCCGATTGCGGGCGTAAAGTGACCATATGCGGTTCGCCCCCCGTTTTCCCGGTCTCGACCGAACCGCCCAGTGGCCAGAGACCGGCTCGGATCATCCGAGTTGGCTGCCGCGTCGTTTACGGGAGTATGGCCGACGGCTATCCTACGGGCTGCCGGGTTCGAAGCTCAAATCGACAGGATGAGATGCAATGACGACCGTTCGTAAATTCGTGGCCGCCTTATTCGCTGCGCTCCTGGTCGCTCTTCCGATCTCGGCTGAGGCGGATTTCGGCGCGCCGAAGAAGAAGGTCGACTGCACGAAGCCCGAGAACAAGAACAAGGCCGCATGCAAACCGAGCGCGGGTGAAGCGTCCGACGACGAAATCTTCAATGCGGCCTACTGGATGGCCCGCGAGGGTCAGTACACCGAAGCGCTCCGGGTTCTTGCTCTGGCCGCCAACAAAGACGATCCGCGCATTCTGAACGCCACCGGTTTTGCCACGCGCAAGCTCGGTCGCGTCGAGGCTGCGCTGCCCTACTACCAGAAAGCGCTGTCGATCGATCCCAACTACGTGCTAGCGCGAGAGTATCTCGGCGAGGCGTATCTCTCGAAGGGCGACCTCGACAGCGCGCGGGTGCAGTTGTCGGAGATCGAGAGCCGGTGCGGGGTGGGTTGCACGGCCTATGTCAATCTCGCACGCCACATCTCGGACTTTGTCGGGCAGTCCGGCTGATCCACATCTCCGAATTGCGGCAAGAGACCGCTTGGCGGTCCGAACGGCATCAGGCACATTCGGCCCTGTTTCACGAGATCCTGGGCCGTTTGCGTTCTGGTGCCGTTTTCTGGCACATAGCGCTCGCGCCTTGCTCGCCATTGCCTTCGGAGACACTCGACATGCGGCCTACGTCACTTGAACTTTCGCTCGTTTCGGCCGTGTTTCTCACTTTCGGCGCGTGTGGCGCGTCCTTGGCCGATAATCATCGCCAGGTGCCCGCTTTCTCCAAAGACACTGCTCCGCCGAGCAGCCGTTGCGCGTCGACCGATATCGGGTCGTCGGCTTGGCAGGCCTGCATAGGTTCCGTGCAACTTACGGCCGCAGACGACGAACTGTTCCACGCCGGGTACTGGCTCGCCAAGACGGGCCGTTATCAGGAGGCGCGGGCGATCCTCGAGCGTGTGCGCGTGAAGGACGAGCGTGTGCTCACCTACATCGGGTTCGCCACGCGGAAACTCGGTGATGTTGCGGCTGCGCTGCCGCTTTATGATGCGGCGCTCGCCATCAATCCCAATTACACGGTCGCGCGCGCGTATCTTGGTGAGGCGTATCTCACGCGCGGCGAGCCCGATCGTGCGAGGGCCGAACTTGCGGAAATCGCCGCGCGGACGGGTGCGACGAGCGCGCCCTACCTCGATCTCGCGCGCCACATCGCGGATTATGAACGGGCAGAGGGCTGATCCCGCGGCTGATGCGCCAGCCGGTCATTTCCGGTATGAGAGCGCCCCATGAGTTGGGGCAAAGACGACAGCGGCCGGGGTGATGGTCCGCCGGGCACGCGGCGCAGCTACCATCACGGCAATCTGCGCGAGGCCCTCATCAAGGCCGCGCTCGATCTCATATCCGAGAAAGGGCCGGCGGGTTTCACGTTCGCGGAGGCCGCGCGGGCGGCGGGTGTCTCGCCCGCCGCGCCGTATCGGCATTTCCGCGATCGGGACGCGCTTCTGGCCGATGTGGCGCGGCAGGGGTTTGCGGCGTTCGCGGATGCGCTCGCGGCGGCCTGGGGGGGCGGTAAGCCCGGGGCGCGGGAGGCCTTCGAGCGGGTCGGCCGGGCCTATCTCGCCTTCGCGCGCGAAGAGCCGGCGTATTTCGCGGCGATGTTCGAGTCGGGTCTAAGTGCGGCGGACTATCCCGACTTGAGGCTCGAGGGTGATCGCGCCTTTGGCGTCCTGCGCGAAGCGTGTGAGGCTGTGCTGGCCCCTCTTCCGAAGGAACGCCGGCCGCCCGCGATGATGATGGCGCTTCACATCTGGGCACTCTCGCATGGCATCGCGGCTCTTTTCGCGCGCGGCGACCGGGCGCGGCGACCGATCCCGATGCGGCCCGAGGACCTGCTCGAAGCGGCGACCCTCATTTATCTCGACGGATTGGCCGGCGAATAGCGTTCCAGGATCGAATGCCGCGCCAAAGTGGGCTGATCCGGCCGTCACGGGGTCATGGACTTCTCAACGATCGCATTTTTCCGCCAGCCGGGCCTTGACGACGATCTACCAGCGCTCCAAATATGTGAATGTAATAAACATTCACATTAATGACAGGGATCCTCAGCGAGGGTGACATGAACGAGATGGTTATGAAACTCGACGAGTGGGGCAAGCCGGCGTGGATTGCCCTGATGGTCGCCGGTTTCATTATCTTCTGGCCCTTAGGGCTCGCAGTCTTGGCCTATCTGATCTGGAGTGGACGCATGGGATGCGGTTGGCACGGTGAGAAGCGGGATTGGTCGTCGCGGTTCGCGGACACGTGGGAGCGACGAAGGGAGGAATGGCGCAGCGAGGCGCGATCTTCGGGTCTGCATCGCGGCTCGTCCGGCAATCGCGCCTTCGATGAATATCGCGAAGAGACGCTGAAGCGGCTCGAAGAGGAGCAGCGGGAGTTCCGCGATTTCCTCGAGCGTCTGAGGCTCGCCAAGGACCGCTCGGAGTTCGACGCCTTCATGGCCGACCGCAAGGCGCGCGCGGCGGATTCGGCAAACAAGGTTCCGGGATCGGATGATGCCGGCGCGCAGCCGGCGGTCTGACGCCCGACATTCGGGCCATACGATTGGGCTCATCATTCGGAGGGGTGTGTCGCGTCGAAGGCGACGTGACACACTCGTCCCGACCTTGACGGACCATATCGACGTCCTTCGGAGAACAACGAACCATGCCGAGACACTTCGCGATCTGGTGGGCCGCGGGCGGTGGCGCGCTCGTCGGGGCCACCATGACTTACTTTCTCGCGCGACAGCGGATCGCGCCGGCGACGAGGCCTGCGGTGAGCATGGCTCAATCGGTATCGCAGAGTGTCGGTCGAGTTCGGCGGACTGCCGGGTCTGCCGGCCAGTGGCTCAGCGCGAAATTTCGCGGTGTCCGGGAGGCCGCGCCTCGGGCTTCAAATCGAAGCGATTGTCAGCCGGGCGCCGATAGGTCCGTGACCGCCACGACTGGACATTCGGCGTTCGATTGCTATCGCGCTGACGTGCTGCGGCAACTCGACGAGGATGCGCAGGCGTTTTCCGAGTTCCTCGATCAATTGAGGTTCGCCCGCGACCGCGCTGAGTTCGATGCGTTTCTCGCCGAGCGCAAGAAGGGATCGGCCTAAGGCGCCGCTCGTCGCGCCGAGGCTCCGATAGCGGCAAATTTCGACAGGTGACGATCCCGGATCGGCGTTCCATGCCGTCCGGGAACCCGTCTGTTTTTAGGTAAGGTCCATTCGGGGAGAGCCAGGGCGCTCAGCGGAACGCCTTGTCGAGGTTCACGGTCTTGTCGAGGCCGATGACGGTGTCGAGACCGCGGGCGCCTGCGAGCTTTGCGCCATCGAGATCCGCACCGGTCAGATCCGCGCCCGACAGATCGGCGCCGCTGAAATCGACCATCGAAAGATCGGCGTCGCGGAAATTGGCACCTTTGAGGCTCGCACCCGTCATACGCGAGAACGTCAGAACGGCTTCCGAAAAATTGGCGCGCTCGGCCCGCACGCCGGAGAAGTCGCAGGATTTGACGACATTGCGCCGGAGGGTCACGAGCGTCCCTTCGCCTGGGCGGTCCTCGAGCGGGTGAAAGTCGGCGTCCGTCAAATCCGCGCCTGCGAAATCTGCGCCCGATAGATCGGCCTGAACCTTAACGCGCGCCATGTTGGCGCCGCGGAAGCGAGGGGCGTCGGTCAGAAGCGCGTTGAGGTCGGAATAGACGGTCGGCCGGTAGATGCTTGCGCCGGCGAGATTGGCGCCCGAGAGATCGGTCTTGATCAGAACCGCGCGATCGAGACGCGCCGCTTCGAGGTCGGCACCCTTCAGGTTGGCGTTCGTGAAGTCGGTGCCGTAGAGGTCGGCGCGTGTGAGCTTGGCGCCTTTGAAGTCGAGGGCAGAAAGGTCGAGGTAGGTGAGGTCGCGGCCGGTGAAATCAGGCGTTCCGCCTACCTCGGCGCGATAGAGGATCGCGGTCACTTCGCGGGCTGTGAAGTCAGCTTCAGGGGAGACGAGAGTGAACGTGAACGGCTCTGTCGCCGCGGCTGGGCTCGCGGCGAGGGCTGTCAGGAGGCAGAGCGTGGCGATGCGCGGCATCGACTGCCTTTCCGGGGGGGGGCAACCGCCGCAGTTGGCGCGGCCCGGACCTATTCGGGAAGAATGCCCGATTCCGGCAGGAATGAAAGCGGACGTGGTGGAAACGTCGTGCGATTGTTGCTGCGGGGCCGCGCGACAGTGGCCTCGGCGCACCGTCAGCGCTTGCCGAAGCCGCCCCCGGTCGGCGTTTCGATCATGATGGAATCGCCGGGGAAAACGTCGGTCTCGCCCGAGCCGCCGAGATCTTCCGTGCCGCCCGCGCCGCGACGGATCGTGTTTCGGCCGCTCTCTCCCGGGTCGCCGCCCTGGAGCCCCGGCGGTCGCCGTTTTCGAAAGCCCGACAACATGGACACGTGCATGGGTTCGAGGAACCGGATGGTTCGCCGGACACCATTGCCGCCATGGTGGCGGCCCGCGCCGCCAGACCCGCGGCGGATCGAGAATTCCTCCAGAAGAACGGGGAAGCGCGTTTCCAGCACCTCGGGGTCGGTCAGGCGCGTGTTCGTCATGTGAACATGCACCGCGGACGCGCCATCGAAGTCGGGCCCTGCAGAGGCGCCCGAACAAATCGTCTCGTAGTACTGCACCCGGTCGTTGCCGAACGTCAGATTGTTCATCGTGCCCTGCGCTGGCGCGAGCTTTCCGAGTGCGGCAAACAAGGCATTGGTGACGACCTGGCTCGTTTCGGTATTGCCAGCGACGACAGGTGCGGGGTGACGCGGCGCCAGCATCGACCCTTCAGGAATGCGGATCTCGATCGGGCGAAGGCAGCCCGCGTTCATGGGGATGGCCGCACCTGACAACACGCGGACGACGTAGAGCACTGCGGCACGTGTCACGGGCTCGGGTGCATTGTGGCTCGTTGTGGATTGTGGTGCGGTGCCGGCGAAGTCGATGACGGCGGAGCGCGCCTTGCGGTCGATCGTGATCGCCACGGCGATCAGGTGGCCTTCGTCGGTCTCTATAGCGAAAGTTCCGTCGTCGAGTGTCGCGACTAGGCGGCGGACCGCCTCCTCTGCCGCATCCTGGATGAAGCCCATGTAGCGGACGACCGTTGTGCGCCCCTGTTCGGCAACCAGTTCGCGGAGCGCCGAGACGCCGCGCATGTTTGCGGCCAGCTGCGCTTTGAGATCGGCGATGTTCTCGTTGGGATTGCGGGCCGGCCAGCGGGCTCCGTTCAAGATGGCGCGAATGTCGGCTTCGCGCAGGGTTCCGCCTTCGACGAGGCGGACGCCTTCAATGACGACGCCTTCTTCCTCGATCGACGTCGCGCGCGGCGACATCGAGCCGGGCGTGAGGCCGCCGATGTCCGCGTGATGGCCGCGGCTTGCCACGAAAAAGTGGGGCTTCAAGTCGCTGTCTATGAAGACCGGCGTCACGACCGTCAAATCGGGTAAGTGCGTGCCACCGTCATAGGGAGCGTTGAGCAGAAAGCTATCGCCGTCGCGGATTGCATCGCCGAAGCGTTTCATGACGGCCCGAACCGATGCGTCCATACTACCGAGATGGACCGGCACGTGCGGAGCGTTGGCGACGAGATCGCCCGCGGCATCGAAGACGGCACAGGAGAAGTCGAGCCGTTCCTTGATGTTCACCGACTGCGCCGTCTGACGCAGCGCTTCACCCATCGCTTCCGCTATTCCCATGAAGCGATTGTTGAAGATTTCGAGCAGCACGGGATCGGGCGCGCCGGACATCTCGGACGGCGCCGTCAAGGCAGGGACAGTGCGCTTCAACAGGACATCGTTGCGTTCGGTGATCGCGGCGCGCCAGCCTGCTTCGACGACGATCGTCTGGTTCGGCTCGATCAGGAGTGCCGGTCCGTCGAGCGTATCCCCGGGCGCGAGCGAGGCGCGATGTTTCAAGGGGGCATCGTGCCACGCGCCGTCCGTGAACATCCGCGCTGTTTCCGGTAGCGGTTCGCGCGGGACAGGAAAGAGATCGCAGATCATCTCAGGCATCGACGTGCTGCTTTTGGCCTCCACCTCAATCAGCGCAATGACGAGACCGCGGTCGGGTGAGATGAAACCGAAGCGTGCGCGATGGTGGGCCTCGAAATCGCGCAGCATGAACGCCCGTTCGCTCAGAGGAACGGGCAGTGCCGTCTCGGTGCCGTGATAGCGGAGATGGAGCGTCGTCTCGATCGCGATGGCGTCATGTTCGATGCCTCGGTCGAGAAGTTCTTCCGTGACATCGTCGCCGAGCTTCCAGGCCAGATGCTCAACCTCGCGCATCGCAGCATCCGAGAGTGGAATGTCGAGGGAACGGACGCGGCTCGCGCGCTCGGGCGCAATGCCGATCCCGTAGGCCGACAGGAGGCCGGACAACGGATGAATGAGAACGGTCGAGATGCCGAGTGCGTCGGCGACGGCGGTCGCGTGCTGCCCGCCGGCCGAGCCGAAGCACTGCAATGCGTATTTAGAGACTTCGTACCCCCTCGCGATCGAGATCTTCTCGACGGCGGCGGCCATTTTCTCGTTCGCGATCCTCAGCGCGCCTTCCGCGAGGCTTTCAGCGGTGTGACCGCCGCCGAGGTCGCGGGCGAGCGCGGCAAAGGCCGCCTCGGCTGCCGACCGATCGAGCCTTGAGCGGCCGTCCTTTCCGAAGATCGCGGGCAGGCTGGCGGGATCGAGGCGGCCGGTCACAAGGTTGGCATCGGTGACCGTCAATGGCCCGCCCTTGCCGTAGCATAAGGGACCCGGGTCCGAGCCCGCGCTCGCCGGGCCGACGACGAGACGCTGGCCGACGAAGGCGACGATCGATCCGCCGCCGGCCGCCACCGTCAGGACGTCGAGCATCGGCACACGAAGGCGGGCGCCGGCCACCTCCTGCTCGAACGTGCGTTCATACGTGCCGGCGAAGTGCGAGACGTCCGTCGATGTTCCGCCCATGTCGAAGCCGACGACTCTCTGAAAGCCCGCTGTGCGAGCGGTTTCCACCATGCCGATCACGCCGCCCGCGGGGCCGGACAGGATTGCGTCGCGGGCGCGGAAGTGATCGGCATTCGTGAGGCCACCAGATGACGACATGAAGGAGAGGCGGGTCGCCGGGCCCAGTGCTCCGGCCACCTTCGCGACATAGCGATCGAGGGCAGGTGAGAGGTAGGCGTTGGCGACCGTGGTGTCGCCGCGACCGACGAACTTGATGAGGGCGGAGACCTCGTGGCTCGCAGACACGTCGTCGAAGCCGATCTCGCGGGCGATCGCGGCGGCGCGGGCTTCGTGGGCGGGATACTTATAGCCATGCATGAACACGATGGCGACGGCGCGCAGGCCGTTGTCGCGCGCTTGAACGAGGTCTCTCGATAGCGCGCCTTCGTCGAGCGCTTTCTCGATGTGGCCGTCGGCGCAGATGCGCTCGTCCGCACCGATCACGCGCGCATAGAGCATGTCGGGCTTTTCGACCTTCAATGCAAAGATATCCCGCCGCGCCTGAGTGCCGATTTCGAGCTGGTCCTCGAAGCCCTTCGTGACGACGAGCGCGGTCGGAACGCCCTTGCGCTCGAGGAGTGCGTTGGTCGCGACGGTGGTGCCCATCTTGACGCTTGCGATCGGCGCGTCGAAAAGTGACGCGCCCGGCGCGAGGCCGAGCAACAGTCGGATGCCATGGAGGGCCGCGTCGTCGTAGGCGGCGGCATCGACGGACAACACTTTCGCGACTTTCACGGTGCCGTCTGGAGACCGGCCGACGACGTCCGTGAATGTGCCGCCACGGTCGATTGAGAAGTGCCAGCCGTCGCGGCGAAGGTCTGTCATGCGATCGTTCCGGGCTCATTCGGCGGCGTGCCGCGGGCGATCTGTAGCAGTCTCCCGACGCCCTTCAAGTACGACGAAAAACAGGTTAGTGATCGGGCATGATCGATCGAACACTTGGCCAGGGACTCGGGTCCGAGCGGCGGCCCGAGACGACGGGCCTTGTTGCGCGCGTTGCGCATTGGCTCCGGCAGTTCTGGCCGCGCCGGCGTCCGGGGATCGCGACCGGCGCCTTCACGAGCGCGTTCACGGCGCTGGCCGCGAAGATGGCGGCGGCGGACGGCGTGGCGGTCAGGGTAGAGGCCGAGGCCTTCGAAGCCTTTCTCGAAGTCGAGCCAGCACAATGCCGAGACATCCGACACGTCTATGAAGTCGCGAAAGAGGATGTCACGGGTTTCGAGGTCTACGCCGACCGGGTCGCGACACTCCTGTCCGACGATCCGGAGACCAAGACGCGGGTGCTCGAATGCCTCATCTACATCGCGTGCGCGGACGGCGTGCTGCATCCGGCGGAGGATGGCTTTCTCAAGAAAGTGGCCTGCCGGTTCGGCTTCTCGGATGTCGACTATCAGGTCTTGCGCGCGCGTTTCGTTCATGACCCCGATAGCCCGTTCACGATCCTCGGATTGCCCCCGGACGCGAGCCCGCGGGAGGTCAAGGCGCAGTGGCGGCGGCTCGTGCGCGACAATCATCCCGACCGGCTCATCGCCGCCGGAGCGCCGCCTGCGGTCGTCAAAGCGGCGGGCGCGAAAACGGCGGCGATCAATGCCGCCTACAAGTCCATCGTCGTGCGATCCGGCGGATGAGCGAGGTCATGATCACGCGTCCCGACAGTGGTCTCGTCGCGGCACTCCATCCGTCGCCGAATATCGAGCCTCGGATCGGCGGTAAGACGCCGAGCGCGCTCATCCTGCACTATACCGGGCTGCCGACCGTCGAGCGCGCGCTCGACGTCCTTTCGCGGCCGGACTGCAAGGTTTCGTGCCACTACGTGATCGATACCGACGGACGCATCATCCAGATGGTCGCCGAGGACAAGCGGGCGTGGCATGCGGGCGTTTCGTTCTGGGCGGGCGAGACCGATCTCAATTCCGTTTCGATAGGGATCGAGATCCAGAACCCGGGTCACGCGCACGGGTACCCTGATTTTCCGCGCGAACAGATGGCGGCGGTCACGGCGCTGTCGCGGGACATCATGGACCGGCACGGCATCGAGCCGAAGCGTGCGCTGGCCCACTCGGATGTGGCGCCGTCGCGGAAAGTGGACCCCGGCGAGAAGTTCGATTGGGAAGGGCTGGCCGGTCATCGGGTCGGCGTTTGGGTTCCGCCCGAACCCGTTGCTCAGTCGGATGCCGGACTGGGACTGGGAGAAGAGACGGCGGACGTCCACGAGGCGCGTCTCCTCCTCCGCCACTACGGTTACGGGCTCGCGCAGGACGGGGCGATCGACACCGAGATGGGGTTTGTGCTCCGGGCGTTCCAATTGCATTTCCGCCCCGAACGTGTCGACAGCCGCCTCGACCGTTCGACGCTCGTGACGCTGCAGCGTCTCGTTGCCAACGTTTCGCCGCTCGTCGCCTGAGCGACGCGTTCGGACTATGATCGCATCTCCTTGAGCGCTCCGGCCACACGCCTGTCTCAACCGTGCGGCATGGAATTGGTCTCAGGTCGGGGGCGCAATCGTCGGCTGCGCGTGGCAGTGTCTGTCGGAAACGCGAGTTGGAGCCTTGCCATGGGTGATCTCGAACTCTTCGAGCCGGGAACCCAAGTCTTTTCGGGGACCGTTCGATCGGTCACCGGGATTTTCGGGGAACTCGTCACTGACAGCGGACTGTCGGTCGTCTTTGTCGTCCAGGGCCAGCCGCAGCCGCAGATTGGAACGCGGATCACGATCAGCGCGCGCCGGTATCGCCCGATCTATCACGCCACCTCGATCAGCGCCGGTTGATCATGGCGCGGTCGCCGACTTGACGAGTGAACATCGGGATGCCCATGTGTTTACCGTCAGCTGGCCGGGCGGTTGCTGCTCGCGCGCTGGGCGTTATGGCCCTTGCGGCACGCGGGTGGAGGAAAGTCCGGGCTCCATGGAAGCAGGATGGCGGCTAACGGCCGCCGGGGGCGACCCCAGGGAAAGTGCCACAGAAAACAAACCGCCTGCGGCTTCGGCCAATGGCAAGGGTGAAACGGTGCGGTAAGAGCGCACCGCGGCTCCGGTAACGGCGCTGGCAGGGCAAACCCCATCCGGAGCAAGACCAAATAGGGATGGCCACGACGCAAGGAGACTTGGCGTCGGAGCCCGTTTCCAGGCCCGCCATCCGGGTTGGTTGCACGAGGCGTCCAGCGATGGGCGTCCCAGATGAATGACCGTCGCGGAGGCAACTCCAGACAGAACCCGGCTTACAGGCCAGCTGACACTTTGCTCCATTCCGCAAGACCCGATCGCGGACGTTTTGCAGTGCAGCGACGATGATTTTCCGAGTGCGTCAGGGCTTCCGAGATTTCGGGCTGACCTCAACCTTCACGCCAACTCTCTTGAAGTCACCTATTCACCTCATCGGTGTGAAGGCTTAGACTTCCTGGATAAGAACATCGCGGCACTCCTCGTTTTTCGCGAGGAGGATCGTCGCGGGAGCGTGCGGACTAGGGAGTGATCACCATGGATTCCACGAAGGTGCTGCTCATTGCAGCGACCGTTCTCTCGCTGCTGGCAGCGGGCTGGATGACGGCCTCGCGAAACGAGGCGCACCGGCAGCTCGCCGGGATCGAGGACATCAAGAAAGCCGCGCAGGAAAAGGCAGATTCGCTCACCAAGCAGGTCGAGGAATTGACCGCCAAGCTGTCGTCGGCGACCAACGACCTGGCGACCGCCAAGGCGGCCCGGTCGAGTGCCGAGCAAGCCATCGCGCGGGTCGAAGAGATCGTTGCGAAGGAAAAGGCGAAGCTCCTCGAGGAGATCGGCAAGGTCATTCCATCGGCTACGCCGGAGGCAAGCGAGACGCCCGCGGCCGCGGCGACGCCGGACGGGGCACCCGCCGCCGCTGCCGTCGACAGCACCGCTGAACCCGCAGCACCAGCCGAAGCAACGGCCGCGACGGACCCCGCAGCGCAGCCCATCGAAGCCGCGCCGGCCGCACGGCCGACGGAGGACACGGCTGCCGGGACGCCGCCCGCGGATGCTGCGGCTCCGAGTGCGCCATCCGACACGGCCGCTCCTGCTCCGGAGGCTGCTCCGTCTCCGACAGGCGAAGCCGCAACGACGACCGCAACGCCGGCCCCCGATGCCGCTCCCGCACCGACAGCACCGGATGCGGCTTCGAGCGCGGCACCTCCGGGCGATACCGCAGCGGGAACGCCCACCGATGCGCCGTCGGCGGCGCCTTCGGAGCCGGCTCCTGCGACGGCGACGACCGATCCGGCAGCGTCACCGGCCGCGGGCGATGCGCCGGCTGCCGCTGCGACCGAGACGCCCGCCGCGACCCCGTCGACGGACTCGGCCGCCGGCACAGACGCGGCATCGCCGTCGTCGAGCGCGGCCACACCCGAAGCCAGCACCACACCAGTTGAAGCCCCGGCTGCAGATGCGGGGGCATCCTCTCCGCCGCCAGCCGCTGCAACCGAGGGTGAGAAAGGCGCGACCGAGGGCGGAGCCGCGGCGGATGGCTCGACAGCTCCCGCCGACGGTGGCGTGAAGCCGGAGACGCCGGCACCGGAAGAGAAGTCCGGATCGGCCGCGCCTTCGGACGCCCAGCCGGCGAGCCCGGAGGGCCCAACTTCGCTCTAGGCGACTGTGGGTTACGGTTTCAGGAGTTGCGTGGCCGCATCGCGTGATGCGCGCGTTGAAGATTACGCCCGGCCGATTGATCGGCCGGGCGTTTGTCGTTCATGGACGATCTCGGATCGGCAGCTCGCAAGGGAGGGTGTCGTCGAGCTGCCAATTTCCGACGGATCAGCGGCCGTAGCTGGTGCCCTGGTAGCCGTGGACGGTGAAGCTGTCGGCGTTGGCCGTGACGGCGCCCGATGCGAGAGCCACAGCGACGAGAGCGATTTTCAGGATGTTGGACATGGTATTTTCCTCGGGGTTGGTTTGGGGTGGTGGATTGGGGTTCAGAAATTTCGAGTTCGGGATCAGCGGCCGTAGCTGGTGCCCTGGTAGCCGTGGACGGCGAAGCTGTCGGCGTTGGCCGTGACGGCGCCCGATGCGAGAGCCACAGCGACGAGAGCGATTTTCAGGATGTTGGACATGGGATTTTCCTCAGGGTTGGTTTGGGGTGGTGGTTTGGGGTTCAGAAATTTCGAGTTCGGGATCAGCGGCCGTAGCTGGTGCCCTGGTAGCCATGGACGGCGAAGCTGTCGGCGTTGGCCGTGACGGCGCCCGATGCGAGAGCCACAGCGACGAGAGCGATTTTCAGGATGTTGGACATGGGATTTTCCTCGGGGTTGGTTTGGGGTGGTGGATTGGGGTTCAGAAATTTCGAGTTCGGGATCAGCGGCCGTAGCTGGTGCCCTGGTAGCCGTGAACGGTGAAGCTGTCGGCGTGGGAGGGTGCGATGCCGGTGGCTGCGAATGCGATGCTTGCGATGGCGGCGATGAGAAGGGCTTTCATGGTGGTCTCCTGATTGTTCGACGGGTTGGTTCGAGTTCGGTCTTCTGCTGCTCAGGACCTGGGCTCAGTGTGTTGGCCGCGTCCGATGTTTGGAAACTAACCGTTCCGTATCGTAATTGCAATAAGAAACGATACGGTTCGTATTCACAGAGTCGTGATCGGACCGCGTGACGCGAGCTTTTTCCTTTCAAATTGCTGAATTTATTGTATTAATTTATATTTCGTGGGCGGCTCCAGTCGAGCCGTTCGGGGATCGTTTTGTCCAGGCGCGTTATTTACATACGGACCGGTTCGTATTATTTGTCATCATCAGTGTGCATCCGAGCGCACACGCGATTTTCCCCGTGCTCGGCCCGAGGGCATCTCCTTGAACACAGACGATCTCGAAGCAGGAACGATGCGGCGTGCGCCTGGGCGTCCGCGCAGCGAGGCGACCCGGCAGGCCATTCTCGATGCCGCCGTCGATCTCATCGGCGCGGAGGCCTACCGGGACGTGTCCATCGATGCCATCGCGGCCAAGGCCAAGGTGGGGAAGCAGTCGATCTACCGTTGGTGGCCGTCGAAGGCGGACCTCGTGCTCGAGGCCTACACGGAGCATTCGTTGAGCCGCATGCCGCCGCTCATCGCGTCGGGCGACGCGTTCGCGGACCTCGAGGCCGATCTCAAGCGGTTCTTCGCGTTCATGCGCAACGAACTTGTGGCGAAGGGGGTCAGGAGCCTCATCGCGGAAGCGCAGCTCGATCCGGACTTCCGGACGAAGCTCTATGACCGCGTCCATCGCATTCGCTGTGAAGCGTTGAGGCGCGTTTTCCGGCATGGGTTCGAGCTTGGCCAATTCCGGCGGGACGTCGACGTGGATGCCCTGGCGCATCTCATTCACGGCGCGTTCTGGTATCGGTTTCTTTCCGGGACCAAGTACGCCGCGGACGATTCCTACGCGCACGAAATCGTCGCGATGCTGAAGCCCTGGCTCGAATCGAAGGCGTGATCGGATCATGCGGGTCTAGATCGCGCGCGGGCGCTCGCTTCGCCCCTTGACCTCCGTTTTTTCGATCGAATTGGAGCCGTCCCGGCACAGCGTTCGGGGCGGTTTCGTCTGCGTCGGCGTGCCCGTCCAGCAACGCCCGTCGCACACCTCTTAAAATCCTTAACAATCCATTGACGCCCATAAAATTCCATGCCATCCCATGAGTGCCCGACCGCACCGGGTAGGGATTCCGTGGTGTGGCGCCGGCTTCGGAGAGAGGGCCCGAAGCACGAGCGACCGCCACGGTCCCACCGGTCGGCCGGGAAGGGATGGGTTCTGCGTTTGGGGGCGAGGCTCGATTTCGGGGGATGGACCGCTTTGTCTCGACATTCACGAACAAGGTCGACGCCAAGGGACGTGTCTCCGTCCCGGCACCCTTCCGCACGGTTCTCGAACGTGACGGCTATGCTGGCGGCATCTACTGCTACCCTTCGCTCGATGCTCCGGCACTCGATGCGGGCGGCGAGAGACTTGCGAAGAAGATCGACGGGCTTCTCGCTGGCCTGCCGGATTATTCGGACGAGCGAGACCAGCTCTCTGTCGCACTCTACGGCGACGTCCAGGTTCTCTCGATCGATGGGGATGGACGCATCGTCCTTCCTCAATCGCTTCGCGCCCACGCGGACATCGGAACCGAAATCACTTTTGTCGGGCTTGGCGACAAGTTTCAAATGTGGGCGCCCGAGCGCTTCGAAGAACGCCGGACTACGGCCCGCGCCAAAGTTCAGCAGCACCGCAAATTGTTCGCAGCGGGGAGCGGCCATTCCGACGAGGATGGCGGCGGAGGAGCACGGGAATGAGCGCGGAAGGGGGCGAGAGCCCGAAGCCGTGGCACATTCCCGTGCTGATCTCCGAGGTGCTGACAGCGCTCGAGCCGAGAGGCGGCGAGACTTACATTGACGGGACTTTCGGGGCGGGCGGCTATTCGCGCGCCATTCTCGAAACCGCGGACTGCCGTGTCCTGGCACTCGATCGGGATCCGACCGCCGTCGCCGGCGGGCAGGCCCTCGTCGCGGAGTTCGCCCCGCGTTTGATCCTCGTCGAAACGGTGTTCGGCGAACTCGATGCGGTGGCGCACGAGGCCGGGGTAGATCCCGTTGACGGGGTCGTACTCGATATCGGCGTGTCGTCGATGCAGCTCGATCAGGCGGCACGTGGGTTCTCATTCCAGAACGATGGTCCGCTCGACATGCGCATGTCGGGCAGCGGACCAAGCGCTGCGGACTTCCTCAATAGCGCCAAGGAAGAGTTGATCGCGGACGTCATCTACACGTTCGGCGAGGAGCGGCGCTCGCGGGCTATCGCTCGTGCGATCGTTAGGCGGCGCGAGGATCAGCCATTTGCAAGGACGAGGGACCTCGCTGATCTTGTGCTCCGTGTCTTCCACGGACACAAGGAGGAGGGCAAACATCCTGCGACGCGGACGTTCCAGGCGCTCAGGATCCACCTCAACGATGAGCTTGGCGAACTCGAGCGGGCGCTCCTGGCCGCCGAGCGCGTACTGAAACCCGGTGGCCGGCTCGTCGTCATCACGTTCCACAGTCTCGAGGATCGCATCGTCAAGCGCTTCCTCACGGAAAGGGCTGGGAAAGCGCCGCAAAGTTCGCGGCATTTGCCGCCGACATCGGTCGAATTTTACGAACCCAGTTTCCGGATTCTTAACTCTCGTCCGTTAACACCTTCTCAAGGTGAATTGGACGCTAACCCGCGTGCACGCTCGGCACGATTGAGGGCCGCGGTCAGAACCGCTGCTCCGCCGGCCGCCGCCCCGGGATCGGCAACATGAGCGTTGCCGTGCCGTCCGCCTTTTTGTGACGGGAGTTCATCGCATGCGTACTCTCAATATCGTCGCCGCATTTCTCGCTCTCTCCAGCGCATTCCTGCTCTACGGCCTCAACTACGACACGCGCCTCGCCGAAAGCCGTTTGCAGGAGCGCGAACGCCTCGCTGAGCGCGCACGCAGCGACATCGCGGTGCTCCGCGCCGAACGCGCGCATCTCGCGCGGCCCGAGCGGATCGAGCCCATGGCGCGCGCGCAGGGCCTCGAGCCGATGACGGCGAACAATCTGCTCCCGGGACTTACGGCGGGCGAAGCCGCCATCACGACGAGTTCCACGGGTCAGTGAGGCCGGTTCGATGACGATGACCGCCGCGGGACGTTCCGCTGCCGCCACGTCGGCATTCTCGCGTCAGCGATCACGATTCGTCGCGCTCGTCATCAGCGGGCTGTTCACTGTTGTCGCGGCGCAGCTCGTGTGGCTCGCGGCGTCAGCCGACCGCGATACCGGCGCCCGCATCTCCATGATCACCGCGGAGCCGGCGACGAACGTCGCGCGTCCCGACATCGTCGACCGGCACGGGCGGCTCCTCGCAACGGACGTGCAGGTTCCCTCACTCGCCGCCGATCCCGGCCTGGTGTTCGATGCCGACGAAACGGCGGAGAAACTCGCGCAGGTGTTGCCCGATCTCGATGCCAAAACGCTCAGGAAGTCGCTCGGCGACCGGAAGCGTTTCGTGTGGGTCCGGCGGGCACTCAGTCCGCGACTCGCCCAAAAAATCCATAATCTCGGCCTTCCGGGTATTTTTCTGCGCGACGAAGTGCGACGCACCTACCCGAGCGGACGGATCGGGGGGCATGTCCTCGGCCAAGTCGATATCGACAACAAGGGTCTCACCGGGCTCGAGCGCTGGCTCGATGCGGCGCGCGGTATAGAGACCGTTCACGCGGCGCGGCTTTCGACCAAAGCGCCGCTCAGGCTCTCCCTCGATGTCGGCGTGTCTCACGCGGTCGAGGACGAACTCGAGGCCGCCATCGTGCGCTACGATGCCAAGGCGGCCGCGGGCATCGTCATGGATGCCTCGTCGGGTGAAGTCGTCGCTTCGGTGTCGCTCCCCGGCGTCGATCCCATGCTTGGCGTCGAGGTGCGCGACCCGGACCGTATCGACCGGGTGAACGGCGGGGTGTACGAACTCGGTTCGGTCCTGAAGCTGATGACGATTGCGATGGCGCTCGAACAGGGCAAGTCGCCCGAGAGCCTCGTCGATACCACGGCGCCATTGCGGCTTGGGCGCTATGAGATCGCCGATTTGCACCCACTCGGCCGCCCCATGTCGGTGTCGGAAGTCTTCATCCATTCGTCGAATGTCGGCGCAGGTCTCCTGGCGCTCGAGGCGGGCGCGGACCGGCAGCGCGGATTTCTCCAGCGTCTCGGACTGCTGGACGCGATCGATACGGAACTCGGAACGTCGCCGCGGCCCCTCGTGCCAGATCATTTCGGCCGGACGGAGCAAGTGACGATTGCCTACGGCCACGGCCTCGCCGTCACGCCGCTTCAGCTCGTCGCGGCGACCGCCGGGCTCATCAACGGCGGGCGTGCGGTCCGGCCGACGTTCGTCGCGCGGGACGATGCGGCTCCGGCCGGTGGGCCGAAGCTCGTGGGTGCCGACACGAGCCGGCGGCTGCGTGATCTCATGCGGCTCAACGTGACGGATGGGGCTGGAACCGGCCGGCGTGCCGATGTTCCCGGATACGATGTCGGCGGCAAGACGGGGACAGCGGAGATCGCGGCCAAGGGCGGATACCGGAAAAAGTCCGTCATTTCCTCGTTTCTCGGCGCGTTCCCGATGTCGGCACCCCGGTATGTGACCCTCGTGATGCTGTTCGAGCCGCGTGGCGTCGCGGCGACCGACGGCGAGGTGACAGCCGGGCGCAACGCGGCGCCGACCACAGCGCGCATCGTCGCCCGCATCGCGCCGCTGTTGGGCGTTGCGGCGGCGGTCCCCGGCGGATAAAACGCCGGTTCGATGGGCAATCCAAGCTCTACATAGCGCGTAAGAACTTTTGTGGATGCACGCCCACAACATCGAGGACGACCATGATGCGCTCTAGTACGAGATTTCCTGCGATGGCGGCGCTGCTCGCCTTGGCCACGCTCGGCACCATGATCCCGGTGCGCGCCGACGCGCCCGCATTGGCCGATCTCTGGAATGCGCCGCAGATTGCCTGGCATTCGCTCAAGACCGGCATCCCGGCCGCGACACAATCGGGAAAGACCGTGGTCATGGTCTTTCACGCCTCGTGGTGCACGGCCTGCAAGCAGTATCGCAGCGTGTTCAAGGACGACCGCATCGTCGCGGCATCGAAGAATTTCGTCATGATCCTCGTCGATGCCGATCAGGACAAGATCGCAAACGGGGCCTTCGCGCCGGATGGAACCTATGTGCCGCGGACGATCTTCCTATCGCCGGACGGCGACATCCGCACCGATCTTGTCGGCAAGTCCGACCCCAAGCATCCACACACGATCGACATCGATAAGCCGGATGAATTGTTGGCACTGATGACGAAAGCAGCGGGGTCGGAGCCAAAGGATGATCCGACGCCAGATCGGCGCGCCGAGAACTGACGTCCTATTCGGAACGATCGATCGAGGCCTCAAATCAATCGCGGCTGCGTTCGCGCTGATCGTCCCAGAAATCGACGGTAGCCCGGCGCAGCGTGTCCCGGCAATCGCCGGCGCAGTCGAGAACCGTGCCACCGTTGAGGCGCATTTGGGGGCCGAAGCGTCCTTTTTCGATCTTCGCGGTGTAGCAGCGGTCTTCATTCTGCCAACTGCAGGCGGTCACCTTGCCCGTGGCCTTTTCCTTTGACGTCAGGAAATCGGCGGCGCCCGGATCGGACGATAGAATGGCGACTATGCTCGACACGGCGAATACCTTCGGCAACATGCGGATCATCGTTAGCCCTCCTTGATGGCTCGATGGCGGCAATGCCATCAATTGTACAACGGCAAACATCCGCTGTCCTGTTCCGCTCGTCGGCGCGTCGCCATTCCGTGCGTGACACTGGCATTCGGTGCGGCTTTGGATCCGCAGCAGGAACCCGTCGATCGCGGTCGTTTTGGGGTATTGGCCGCACGGCTTAGGAATGGGCATGACGGATATGGGTGGGTGGGAAAAGGTCTTCGCCTACTGTGAGCGGGGTACGAGCGCACTCTTCTGGGCGGAGCCGTTCAATGCACTTTCAAACGGAGCGTTTTTCGTTTCGGCCATCTTCGCGACTTCGTTGCTGGCGTCGCAGGTTGGTTCGTCTCGTCGTGTCGTCGAGTGGACGCTCGTTGCGCTGCTGTTCCTCATCGGCTTTGGCAGTTTCCTGTTTCACACCTATGCGACGCGCTGGGCGTCGGTCGCCGATACCGCGCCCATCGGGGTCTTCATGCTGGCGTATCTCGGGTACGCCGTGCGCCGCTTTCTCGGAGCGTCGTGGGTCCTCACGCTGGTGTCGCTCGTCACTTTCGTCGCCGCCATGCGGGCGGTCGAACTTATGCCCTGCAGCGGTAATCTGATGCCGTTCACCGCGGCCGCGGAGCGACCCTGTCTCAACGGCTCACGGGCCTACCTGCCGGCGCTCGCGGCGCTCTTGATCGTCGGGGCTGTCCTGTTGTGGCGCCGTCACGGAGCGTCCTGGTTCGTGCTCGGGGCCGGAGTGGTCTTCGCGGTGTCGCTCGGGTTTCGGACAGTCGACTTCGAATTCTGTGCTTCGACGGAGCTCTTCGGCCGGGTCCGGGGCACGCATGCCGTCTGGCACGTGCTCAACGCTTTGGTGCTTTATCTTCTCTTGCGAGCTGCGATCATCTTCGGCGGCGGGGTGGACGAGGGGGATTTCGCTACGCGCAGCGGGCGTGCGACGGGGATCATTCGATGGTCGTGATTGCGGTCGCCGTGGCATGCCTGCATAACAGTTTCCCTCCCCGCGGACGTGGTGGAACCGGTAGACACACAGGACTTAAAATTGGTTCTGTCTACCCGGTGTAACCGCAGATTTGTTTCTTTTTACCAAGGCTTATGAGAGTTCTTGGCTGTGAAACCTGCTCAAAGTAGGCTTTCACAAGACTTACACATTTTCACATCCGGTCCCTCGCATTTTCGCAAGGTTCGCTCATGGCAGAGCACCACACCATCATGGGTGGCCGCGTCCATATCTACCGGCGCGGCGACGGCAAGCACTGGCAGTGCTCGGCCTATCTTGCCGGCAAGAACCGCCGCGTGACGACGCGCGAAGAGAGTCTTGGTAAAGCCAAGGACTTCGCCGAGGACTGGTATCTTGAACTCAAGGGCAAGCACCGCCGCGGCGAGATCAAGACGGAAAAGACCTTCCGCGATGCATCCGCGCAGTTCATGCGCGAGTTCGAGATCATCACGGAAGGACAGAGGCATCCTGGTTACATCGAGGGTCACAAGATACGCCTTCGCGTTTACCTCAATCCCTTCTTCGGCGACCTTGGCCTCTCAGAGGTCAGCTCAGGCAAAATCCAGGAATACCGCATCCATCGCCGGGCGCTTGCGATGGCCAAGTGGGGCAAGCCGCCCGCGCGCAATACCATGCACCAGGACATCGTTTGCCTGCGGCAGGTGCTCAAGACGGCGCTGCGCCATGGCTGGCTGCAATACCTGCCAGACCTCTCGGAACCCTACAGATCAGCGCCTAAAATCTCGCACCGGGCGTGGTTTTCGCCTGAAGAATACAAGCGGCTTTACGAGGCAACCCGGCGGCGCGCGCAGCAGCCGCGCAAGTCGCGTTACAAATGGCAGAGCGAGCAGCTTCACGATTTCGTCCTGTTCATGGCGAATACCGGCCTGCGGCCCGATGAAGCCCGCCGCCTAGAGTATCGCGATGTCAGCATCGTTAAAGACGATGCGACTGCCGAAACCATCCTTGAGATCGAAGTGCGCGGCAAGCGCGG
>JANRIH010000032.1:0-344657 GCA_033765145.1 Hyphomicrobium sp.
AAGACGCTCAAAGTCACTCCGGCCATGGCTGCGGGCCTGACCTCGAAGCTGATGACGATGGAAGACCTGTGCGCCATCATGGACGCAGCAGCCCCGAAGACTGGCCGCCCGAAGAAAATTCAAAACACCTGAGACACCACCGAAACCCGGCCGCGATTGCCAGCACGCGGTCGGCCGTGATATTTTTTGACATGACATCCCTCCTAGGCTGTCAACGGCCCGCTGCCCGTCGCGCCAACGACGGGGCCAACAGCGGGCCGGATTGTTACTGAGGTAGGCTCATCAGGCGGGGCTGGACCCCGCGACCGTCGCCCCGCGCGGTTGCGGGTGGGCAACCGAAGCGCATCCAAAGTGCGCGGGGCTAGGTTTCGCCTTAGGCGATCACTCTCAAAGCGTACCCGAGCGTCCAGGCCGCGCCGCAAGCGACGCAACCGTTCATCGCCGATTGGGCGAGCGTGTCGAGCGCGAGGGCCCGGCCGCCCGCCGTTTCCGATGCTCGCCGGTAGATATCCCGGTGCATCGTGGCGCTGATCCCGGTGAGGATCGCAGCGCCGGCGAGGATGACGAGGGGTGTCACGCCGGCGAGGCCAGCGATCGCTGTTGAGAGGATCGTGAGATAAGCAAACATCGTGTGTCTCCTAGGCTCATCAGTGCCGGCTGCAACCGGCAGACCGTCGAATGTGCGAGCGTGCGCTGGGCACGCTTCGCCATCGGCGGTTTCGCCTTTGTGTCTGGCCCGCTCGGATCGCCTTCGGCAATACCTCGCGGGCTGGTCGTTCTGTCGTCCGGATGTCCCCGCCTTCTGTCCGCTTGTCTCGCCGGAGGTTTCCGGCTTCGCTCGTCGCGTCGGTCCTGTAGGTCCCGGACCGTCTAGCTCGCCCCGGCGGGGGCCGGCTCGATCTAGTCTTAATATACGACGAAACGTCGTGTTATTCAAGCGGGATCACGGAACGTTCCGGCATCAAAGCGGACTCAAAGTCGTGTTTTCTGATCACTTTTTCGTGAATTAGGGACGATACGTCGTGTTCTATGCCACATTATGCGCACAGCAGCCGACAAAACGTCGTGTTGGTCACGCGCTTCGATTGGATTTGCCCGCCCATGAGTGCCGCCCCCGTCAAAAAGCCAGTGAATTCGACCGCGACAATGTCCGGCCGGTCGTCGTCGCGTGCCGCCTCCGCGAAGGCGACCCGGCCGCGCATGACGGCGGACGAGTTCCGCGCGGCGCTGGCGCGGTTCGGCTACGCTCAGGAGGGATTTTCGCGGGCACTCGGATATTCCGGCCGGGCCGGTCAGCGGTGGGCCTCGGGCGAGGCCGCGGTGCCGGGTGCGGTCGCGGTTGTGCTGCGATTGCTCATCGCCCGTCCCGAGCAGGCGCTGGTACTGGCGGATATCGCGCCGATACCGGATGCGGTCCGCGATCGGCGTGGACGGAAGGCCAAGGTGGCACCATCGGCGGCGACGAATGGGTGATGAGATGATGATGGCGACGAATGATAATTGGCCCCGCGCGGGCGCCACACCGGCGCCTGAAGCGCCGGCAAAAGATATCCAGGGCCTCTCTCCGCTCCTTCAGCTCGGGCTCGTGAAGGTCGCGATGGCCGCCGCGCTCGCGGGATTGATTGTGCTGTTTCATCCGTGAGCCAGCGCGGCGCGATGGGGGCTCGGATCGCCTTGCTTTCCGAGCAAAGCGGCCCTTGACCAGATAACCCAAATCATGTGATTCGTTTTGCCATGCTCGCGAGAGCTGCGCCCGGACGGTTCCACCGCTCCGGGTTTTGCATTTTCCGGGCTCCGATCCGGCGGCCGACGACACCCTGATCCTTTGTGCGATCGAGACGGCCCAGACCGCGAAGACGAGCCCGCGAAGACGAGCGAGGGTTTTGCCGAAGGCGAAGCCGAGCGAGCAAGCCAACATGACCTGCGATTGCCGTGAGCACCGGTCCCGCATTGCCCGCGCCGCGCGCTCGGCGGACGTGCCGCGCGCCCTAGCCGCTGCCGCGAATGCGGCTAGGGCGCTGGCGGCGCACGCCGCGAAGGCGGCGCGGATCGCGCCACCGGTCGCGCGGCCCCGATTCTTCAACCGGTGAATAGAAAATGGCCAAGAAACGCAAGCCGCGCGTCGGCGAGAAACTGACCGCGCTGCAGGAGCGGTTCTGTCAATCCTATGCGCTCTCTGACAACGGCGCGGCGAGCTACGCGGCCGCATATCCGAAGAGCCGGAAGTGGACGCCGCAGAGCCGCGCAGTCAAGGCCTCGCAACTTCTCGCGACCGATAAGATTCAGAAAAGACTCGATGAATTGAGGGTCCTGGTCGCCGACAAGGCGGAAAAAGCCTTCGACCTCAGCGTCGAGCGGATACTCCAGGAGATGGCGGCGATCGGCTTCTCCAACATGGGCGACTACCTGCACATCACGGCGGGCGGTGACCCGGCCGTGGCGTTGGCCGATCTCTCGCGCCAGCAGATGGCCGCAATCTCGGAGGTGGTGGTCGAGGATTTCGTCGAGGGGCGCGGAGATGATGCGCGCGACGTGCGCCGCGTGCGGTTCAAGCTGCACGATAAGCGGGCCGCATTGAAAGACCTCGGCCAGCACTTCGGCGCCTTCAAAATTCCAATCGAAGGCGAGCTCGGCGGCAAGGGAGGCGGTCCGATCAGCATCATGATCACGGATGCCGACGCCGCGCTCTGACGCGGGCCCGCGGACACGCCTTACCCCGAAACAGCAGGAAGCCACGCTTCTTCTTGGCGGTCCCGCCCGCCATGTGATGCTCTACGGTGGGAGCCGTTCGGGGAAAACTTTTGCGCTCGTCCGCGCATTGATCGTGCGCGCGGCCAAGGCCCCTGAAAGCCGGCACGCGATCTTCCGGCATCGGTTCAACCACATCAAGACGTCGGTCATATTCGATACGTTTCCGAAGGTCTCGAAGCTCTGCTTCCCGGACCTCAGAATCGCGATCAGCAAAACCGACTGGATCGCTCGCCTGCCGAACGGCAGCGAAATCTACTTCTGCGGCCTCGACGACAAGGAGCGTACCGAAAAGGTCCTCGGGCAGGAATTCGCGACGCTCTATTTCAACGAGTGTTCGCAGATTTCCTGGGATTCGGTGCTCATGGCATCGACCCGTCTCGCTCAGAAGACGGGACTGAAGCTCAAGGCGTATTACGACTGCAACCCGCCCGGCACACAGCATTGGACGGCGCGGGCATTCGTCGATCGCCGCGACCCGAAAACGCGCGCTCCGCTGCGCGACGGCGAGAATTACGTCTCGCTGGTCATGAACCCGGACGACAACCGGGAGAACCTGGCGCCTGAGTATCTCGATATTCTGGACGCGCTGCCCGACCGTCAGCGGCGGCGCTTCAAGCTTGGCTTGTTTACGGGCGAACTCGACAACGCGCTCTGGACCTACGAAAGCGTGGATGGTGCGCGCGGTCGCGGCATGAAACTTGGCGGCGCCGCCGCGGCGTCCGAGATGTGCGAGCGGGTGATCGTATCGGTCGATCCGTCTGGCGCATCGGGGGCCGAAGACAAGCGGTCCGACGAAATCGGCATCGTGGTCGCTGGCCGGATCAAGGCGGGCCATTACGTCGTCCTCGCCGATCGCTCGATGCGCGGTTCGCCCGCCCAATGGGCCCGCGCCGCCATCCGCGCGTATCACGAGTTTCGAGCCGATACAATTGTCGCAGAGGTCAACTTCGGCGGCGAAATGGTGCGCCATACGCTCCAGACGGAGGACCCTCACGTTCCGGTCGAGGTCGTGCATCATTCGCGCGGCAAGGCGGTGCGCGCCGAACCAGTCTCGAACCTCTACGCCAAGGGCGAAGTCGATCACGCCGACACGTTCACCGAACTCGAGGACCAGATGGTCAACATGACCACGGCCGGCTACATGGGCGATCGCTCGCCGGACCGGCTCGATGCCGCCGTCTGGGCGCTCTCGGAATTGTCGCTTGGGCAGACCGTCCAATATTACGGGATGGTGTGAGCGATGTGGAACCCTTTTGCCGGCCACGCGCACGGCGCTGCGTCGCCCGGCCTCCGATCGTTCACCGTGACGCCGAACGACAACGCCGATCTGCCGATGGCGGCGCGCTCGCTCGGCGTCTACGTGCCCGGCCTCACGTCGGGGCAGGTGGCGTTCGTCTCGATCGACGGCACCGCTGACACCTGGGCCAATCTGCCCGCCGCGTCGTGGACCTATATTCCCGTCGGCGTGGCGCGCGTGAAGGCGACCGGCACGACGGCGGGCCTCGTCATCAAGGCGATCGTCTGATGGGCCTCATCGATCGCGCGCGCGCCGTTTTGGGATCGGCGCTCGGCTTCAAGGCTGCCGTCGCGGAGCCGGTTTCCGGCCGCCCGGCGCCCGTC
Organism: Hyphomicrobium sp.; assembly: GCA_033765145.1. Classification (GTDB taxonomy): domain Bacteria; phylum Pseudomonadota; class Alphaproteobacteria; order Rhizobiales; family Hyphomicrobiaceae; genus JAGVSR01. The sequence continues at coordinate 4,372 of JANRIH010000032.1, forward strand.
TATGGCCTCTTCGCCGGCATGTCGGGCGATATCACGCCGCAGCAGGCGTGGGCGCTCTATAAATCCGTCGGCACGTTCGCCAAGGTCGTCGATCTCATCGCCGACCAGGTCGCGGCGCTCGTGCCGGTGGCGAAAGTCGACGGTGAGATCGTCGACGGACACGCCGCCGCACTGCTGCTGGCGAAGCCCGGGTTCAATCGCGACCGTCGGCGGCTCGTCAAGGAAATCGCCGTCCAGGTGCTGACGACCGGCACGGCCTATGTGCACGTGGTCGGCAATGTGCGGCGCATGCCGCTCTCGCTCGATGTGCTGCCGACACGTCACGCCACCGTGATCGAGGGCACCGACGGCTGGCCCGATCAGGTGATGCTGAACGAGCCGCGCCGCACGCTGCGGTTCGCGCGCGAGATGGTCCGCGCCGACTTCCGCTGGCTCGACGGGCTCGTCGGCGAAATCGTGCCGGTCTACGACATCGCGGGCGACATCAAGGGCGTCGGGCTCTCGCGCCTGCAGGCCGTGCGCGCGGACGTCGAATTGAAGATGCAGGGACTCGTCCACAACCGCTCGCTGATGCAGAAGGGTGCGCGATTGGGCGGCGTGCTGTCGTTCAAGAATGCGCTGACGCCTGATCAGCGCGAGCAGATCATGGCCGATTTCCGCGACAGCGCCCAGGGCGCCAGGAACGCCGGCGGCGTCTTGATCACCGGCGGCGGCGAGGCCGACTTCACGTCGATGATGATGACGCCGCGCGACATGGACTGGGGCGCGCTCGTCAAGGCCGTCGATGAGGCGATCGTCGCCCGCTACAACGTGCCGACCACGCTCTTTGCCGTCGAGGCCCAGACCTTCAACAATTACGAGGCGGCGTGGCGCGCGTTCTACGACAACGCCGTGCTGCCGACGTTCGCGATCGTCTACGGCGCGCTCGCCCGCACGCTCTCGCATCGGTTGGGCGAAGAGATCGAACTCGTCCACGACGAATTGACCGCGAACGTGCTTGCGAAACAGGCGATCGAAAAGGCCGACTCGCTTCTATCGGGCGGCATGATCACGAAGAACGAAGCGCGCATGATCGTCGGCTACGAGCCGATGGCCGGCGGCGACAACATCCTCGACATGCCGGGCCTCGTGCCGACCTACACGGATCTGTTCACCGGCTTCGGCGACGACGCCGCGCCGAACCGCGCGGGCGCGGGCGAGGACCGGGACGACGATGACGCCGCAGGCGATCCTCCACCGAAAGCTCCGGCTCGAGCGGCGCTCAACTGAGGCGTTGGCCCGCTGGGCGCGGACGTTTCTCTCGGCCTGGGCGGACGAGAGATCGCGCGGGTTCGGCGGCGAGGCCGCGGCCGGTGAGGCGCGTATCGATCTTCGCCGCGTGCTTGAAACACACTACGCCGCGATCGTGGCCGCATTCGATCCGGATGCGATGATCGCGGGCGAAACACTCGGTCTCGCGGCGGTTCGTGACCCGCGCCTCGCGCAGTCGCTGGCCTCGAAGGCCGCGCGCCAGGCAGACTGGATCATCGCGTCGATCGTGAAGGATCTGCGGGCCGCCGAAAGCGCGCAGAAATCGGACGCGGCTGTGATGCCCAAGGTGGGCGGCAAATGGTCCGTCGTGCTGATTTCAACGCTGAAAGCCGTCGCGAAATCGCTCGGCACGCGGCTCGCGGCCATCGCGAACGCGAACACGCAGGACGTGTCGGAAGCTGTCCGCGCCGCGGCCGCCGCGCGCGGACGGATCACCGTCGTGCCGCCCGGCGCAGAACAATGCGTAATCGTCAAGGTCTGGAACTCGCTCCTCGACGGCCGCGAACGCGAAGCGCATCGCCTCGCTCACAATCAGTCGCAGCTCGTCGAGAACCCGTTCGAGGTTGGCGGAGAGGTGCTGCGGTTCCCGGGCGACAGCTCGCTCGGGGCGTCGATCGGCAACACGATCAACTGCCGCTGCTGGGCCGATTACTACCTCCAGAAGCCGGACGGGACGCGCGTGCCGCTCGGTGTCGCGACGCCGAAGCTGCCGGCCCGCCGTCAGCGTGCGCCGGGCGCGCCGATCGGCTCGAACCGGCCGAAAACGCCCACGATCTCTGTCACGTTTCCGACCGGACGCATGAGCGCGACGGTCGTGCTGCCGGATGGCGGCATTGCCATGATGACGGTCCGGGACGGGGCCATGACCATCCGGCGCGGGCGCGACGTCGTCGCCTCGGCGTCCATTTATCGCGGCCCGGACGGCCGCCATGTTCTCGGCGCGCCGTCGATCGCGCCCGACTACCGGGGGACGGGATTGGACGGGCTCATGCGCCGGTCCGTGGAAGCCACGAACGCGATGGCGGATGAAGCGGCGCGCCGTGCGCCCGCCCGCTCACCCTGAAGGACAGCCGAGACATGCTGCGCGAGTACGGCCACCTCGTCGACATCGAGGAGAAGGGCGTCGTCGAGGGCGACGACGTCTGGACGATCACGGGCTATGCGTCCGTGTTCGGCAACGAGGATCTAGGCGGAGACGTCGTCGTCAAGGGTGCGTTCGCCGACAGTCTCGCCAAGCGCGGCATGCCGCTGTTTTTCTTCAACCACAAGATGGAAGACGCGCCGATCGGCGCGATCGTCGACGCCAAGGAAGACGCGCGCGGGCTGTGGTTCAAGGGCGAGCTGCCGAAGGACGACGCCTTCGTCGCGAAGCGCCTCATCCCGCAGGTCAAGCGCCGCGGCCTCAAAGGCGTGTCGATCGGCTATCGCGTGAAGCAGAAATCGATGAAGGGCGGTCTGCGCCACATCGAAAAAGCCGATCTCTTCGAGATCAGCCTCGTCAACATGCCGATGAACCCCGAGGCGACGGTTTCGACCGTCAAATCCGAGCGGCTCGGCATCAAGGACTGGAACGAATTCTCCGATCGTGAGCGCGAGGCTCACCTGAAAGCGGTTGGCATCTCGGATGAGCTGGCCAAGCGCATCGTGCGTCTCGACCGGGATGGTCGCGGCGAGAAGAGCCGGCGGGAGGCCGGTGAGGGCAAGGCGGGTGTTTTCGATCTCGCCGGCATGATCCGCAACACAGCAGAAGGGCTCTAGAATGGGCTATATCGAGCGCAAGTCCGAGGTGCTGGACGCCCCGGAAATGACCGCCGAGCTGAAGAAGATGCAGGGCGACGTCAAGTCGGCTCTCGATCAGCTTCACAAGGCGGTCGACACCAAGAACACCGAGACCGTGAAGAAGGTCGAGGAGTTTCTGACCAAGTACGAAGCCGAAGCGTCGAAGCACGCCAAGGCCTTGAAGATCATCGAGGACGCCAAGGCGGAGGCCGAGAAGAAGGCCGCCGACCTCGACGGCCGCGTCAAGGACCTCGAGCAGACCATCGCGACCAAGGGTGTCAAGAGCGATGCCGACGGCCGCGACGCGCCGGAGTACAAGGCGTTCGAGACCTACGTGAAGAAGGGCGTGCTGAACGACGCGCTCGAAGCCAAGACGCTGCGCACCGACAGCGACACGGCCGGCGGGTTCCTGATCCCGACGCCGATGGACACGGAACTGCGCAAGAACATCACCGAAATCTCGCCGGTACGCATGTTCTGCCGCGTGCGCACGATGTCCGGCAAGACGCTGGAGGTGCCGCGCCGCATCAAGGGTCTCGGCCGCGCTCCGTTCGAGGGCGAGCTTGAGAGCGGCGACGAGGGCATCTCGCAGTATGGCCAGGAAACCGTCACGGTCTATCGCCAGTCCTGGACCGTGCCGATCAGCATGGACATGCTGATGTCGTCCGCTTTCAACATGGAAGCGGAGATGATCCAGGACGTGTTTGAGGCGTTCGCCAACGGCGAGGGTTACAACTGTCTGTTCGGCACTGGCGTCAAGGGTCCGAAGGGCATCGTCGCCGACAGCCGCTGCGAAGTGGTCTCGACCGCGACGACCGGCGTTCTCGCGTTCGAGGACTTCGCTACGATCATCGGCAAAATGAAGCGCGGCCAGCAGATCGCGTTCTTCATGAACCGCACGACGCTGTCGGAGATCTGGAAGCTCAAAGGCACGGACGGGCATCCGATCTGGTCGCCCGTGCCGTCAGGCGGCACCTCGCCCGCGACGATCTTCGGCGTTCCCTACTCCGCCGACATGATCGACCTCGACAGCCACGTGCCGACGACGTCGAACACCAAGCCGATCATCTGCGGCGATCTCCGTCGCGGCTACGAAATCTTCGATCGCGCCGGCATCTCGCTCGTTCGCGACGATTACACGAAGAAGAAGCAGTCGATCGTCGAGTTCACGTTCACCCGCTACCTCACGGGTCAGGTGATCCTGCCCGAGGCGATCAAGATCCTGAAGATCAAGTAAGAAACTTCTGCGCTCACGATCCGGCGCTTCGGCGCCGGATCTCCGCGGGGGCGCGCAGTCCTCGCATCGCTTTCGCGACGCTGCGGTCCGCGCGGCTCGCTCTGCTCGCAGCCGCGTGGCGGCATTTAGACTGAGGAAAAAACTATGGCTGACTACGACTCGAAGTCCACGACCAAGGTCGTGGCCGCCATCACACCGGCGGTTCTCGCAGCGGACAACACGCCCGCCGCCATCGATTGTCTCGATTTCAAATCGGCGCTCGTGTGCACGCACGTGGGCGTCGGCGGCATCACGTTCGATGCCACCAACAAGGTCGAGTTTAAGCTCACGCACTGCGACGAGAGCGCTGGCACCTATACCGCCGTGGAAGCCGCCGACGTCGTTATGCCCTACGGCGAGACGCTCGGATTGGGCGGCATCATCCGCTCGCTCATCGCGGCCAAGGCCGCCGCCGACACCGAGGTGCATGGCGTCGGCTACATCGGCAAAAAGCGCTATCTCAAGCTGCTTGCCGACTTTTCTGGCACGCACGGCACTGGCACGGCCATCGCGGCGAGCGTCGTTCTCGGCCACCCGATGCACGCGCCGATCCCGCAGAGCTCGTTCGAAGTCTAAGCATAACGGGGGTCGGGCCCTCCGGGTCTGACCCCTGACGCCTTTCCGATCGACGAAGCGCGCCGCCGGGCGCCACGAAGGGGACGATCATGCACTTTGTGATTTCGAAGGAAAACGCCAGCTGGTGCGTCGACCGCGTCATCCGTGACATCGAGGAAAACGAAATCGTCGCGTTCTCGGACAAGGCCGACGCCGATCACTTCGTCTCGCAGGGCCGCGCCGAGGCGCTGTCAGAGGAGGACGTCGCCGCGATCCTGGCCGCCAGCGCTGATGACGAGGACACTGGCGCTGGCGTCGATGGCGAGACGTCCGATCCTGAGTTCGATCCCGTGCCGGCGCCCGCGCCCGCCGCAAAACGGACGCGGGCGAAGAAGTAGCCCTCCATCTGATCGAGGAGCCCCGCCATGCCTGAGAAAAAGAAATCGTCCGACCTGAACGCTCGGAAGGCGGCGGAGGCGCGGGCGAAACAGGCCGAGGCTGAAGCCAAGGCCGCGGCGTCGCAGGCCGATGCCGAGCGCGCGAAGGCGGACGCCGAACGCATCCGCGCGGAGACCGAGGCGAAGCGCCTCGACGCGGAACAGCGCCGGCTCGAAACGCAAACGGCGGCGGACGCGAAGAAGCGCGCGGACGAGGCTGCCGCGCGATCTGAGCGCGAGACATTCGAGCTTCTGGTGCAGGGCGGCACTTATGCGACGGGGCTTGCGGCGGGCGCGGGGGCCGCGCACATCGTCGACGGGATGATCATCCGTTCGATCGACGCCAAGAACGAGGCGTTGAAAGCGCTCGGCGGCGAAGCCGCGAAGCTCACGGAAAGGGCTGGCGGCGCTAGCAACAACGGCAAGCGGTCGACCGCTAAGCTGAAGGCGACGGTCGCCGTCGCTGACAAGACCGGCGTCTCGCGGCCGGGCCGCGGCCGGGCCGGTTTGATCACCGGCGGCGGTCTGATCGCCATGGGGCTCGCGACGCGGGCGTATGGCGAGAGCAAGGACAGCGAGACCGCGCAGGCGATCTACGGCGCGCTCGGCACGGCCGAGATCGTCGCTGGCGGCACGGTGCTCGCGCATGAGGCCGCGGCGTCTTACGCACCGAAGAAGATCGCCGACGTGAAGGCGATGGCTCAGATCGAGCAGGGCCGGGCGATCGCGCGCGGCGAGGACCTCGTGTCGATACGGAAACCGATGCCGGAAGCCGATGCCGTGGCGCCGGAACCGAAGGCGGCCGGCGCGCAGAAATCGAAAGCGCCGAAGGGCGCGAAGTCAGCGTCGCGCAAAATGATCGCTGGCATGTCTCAGAGGACTGACGGAGCCGGAGCGATGGCGAAGACTGCGAAGACGGCGAAAACTCCGAAGGGCGGCCCGCGCGGGTTCGCGAATGCCGCGAACCAGGCCGCTGCGCAGGACGCTCTGGCGGAGATCCGTGGGGTTGCGGACGATGCTGCGAACGCGGTCAAGTCAGCCAGCAGAACCGTCGCCAAGGGCGCGGCGAAGCTCTCCGTGCTGGCGCTGCCGGCCGTGGCTGGTTACATGGCGCTCGACGCCTACAATTCGTCGGCCGAAGCCGGCGACTCGACGCTCGATGCGTCGCTCGCGGGTGCCAAGGCCGGTGCGGACGTTGTCACAGGCGGCGCGCTGTCGGTCTACGACGAGCTGGCGGCGAAGGCGGGCGACGACACGGTGAACAAAGTGGCAGCCGCGATCACGGCCACGGCGGTCGGCGCGGCTAACACGGTCGGCTTCGGCGCGCCATCGCTGATCGGTCTCGGCGCCGAAGGCGAGACGATGAAATATGACGCCAAGGCCGCGGCCGACAAGGCCAACGCCGCCGCAGCAGAGAAGACGCTCGCGGCCGGCGGCAAGCCGACGAAAGCGCAGATGGCCGCGCTCGACAAGGTGCGCGGTGCGGCCGGCGATGCGGTCGACACGGCGTTGACGGCCGGTCTCGGCGCGGCGGTGGCGATCGCCGGGCTCGGCACGCTCAAAAGCGCGGCCGACAAATCGTTCATCACGCCGAAGACGCTCGCTTCCCGCGCGGCCAATCTCGGCCGCACGGCGGGCGGTCTCGGCATGCTCGCGGTCGGCGGCGTGATGATCGCTGACGCTGCCACCGGCGGTGCGAAGGCGGATGATGGCTCCTCTGTGGACGATCCACAAACGCCGCTCGTAGTCGGCGGCGCTGCCGGTGTTGCGGCCGGCACAATGGCCATGCACAAAGCGACGACTGGAATGAGGTCACGACCGGCATTGTTTATCGGCGGGACTGCCGCGCTCGTGGCCGGTGCGACAGCGCTTGCAACAGGATTGGCGGGCGGCGCGAAGGCGGAGGAAGGGGCGGGCGCGGGCGATGCGGCCGTGAGTCCCGCAAAAGGAACGCCGCGCAAGCTCTCCGCCACGCAGACCGCGCAGTTGAAAGCCGAGACCACGCGCATCGCCTCGCGTGCAACGGCCAAGGCGGCGGCGGAAAAAGCCCAGTCCGACGGCATGACCGATCCCTATTCGCGCCGCGGGCCCGGCGGAAACATCGTCGAGGTGCGCGGCTATCGCACCGTGATCCCGACCCGCTGATCCGATGCTGCTGGCCCCGCGCGCGCTCTATCCGGTCCACACGTTCGCGGGCGAGGGAGCGTGGCTGCCGGTTTCGGTGGCGGAGCTTAAAACGCACATCGGCCTCCCGCCCGAGGACACCTCGCGCGATGTGGAATTGACCGCGTTCATCGTCGCCGCCATGCGCGCCGTCGAAGCGTTTGCCTCGATCCGTGTCCGCCGCGTGACGGTCACGGCCGCCATGAACCTCACGCACGAGCGGTTCGCGCTCTGCATCCGGCCGTTTGCGTCGATGACGCGAATCGACATCGTGGCTGACGGGACGGGCGAGATCACGACGGTCCCGACGGCGACGTATCACGTCCAGCCGACCGGGCAGCATGCTGCGCGCGTTGTCCTCGGTGCGGACGCCGAATGGCCCGACATCGCGGTCCGTGACGACGCCGTGCGCGCCGTCTACGAGGCCGGGTGGGCGGATGTGGCCTCCGTGCCGGCTGACGTCAAGCTCGCGATCCTGATGACGGCCGCGAAACTCGACGCCAATCGCGGCGACTGCGGCTGCGACGACGGCGGCGGCGGAACCGTCTACGCCATGAAGAACTCACGCCCGAGCGCGCTCCCCGAGACGGCGGCGATGCTGTTGCAGCCCTATCTCTACATGGGCCTCGTCATCGCGTGAGCTGCAAGCCGAAAATCTGCGCGGGCGATCTCCGCCACACCATCTCGATCCAGCGCCGCGCGCTCGCGAACGCCGCTCCGGGATCGGCGGAGCCCGTGCACACCTATCAGACCGTGCTGTCCCCGCGCGCGGCGATCAAGACCCGGACCGGCGTTTCGGAGTGGTCGCGCGTCGAGATCGCCGGCGAACGCGCGACGTACGAGATGACGATCCGCTGGACGCCGGTGGCGTTCGACGTGCGCGACCGGGTCCGTGACGCGGCCGGCAATCTCTATCGCATCCTCGCGGTCGAGAACGTCGATGAGCGCGACGACTGGCTGAAGCTCCATTGCGCCCGCATGGGCGACGAGGACCAGCCCGCCGCGCGGTGATCTAGTACAGTCCGGCCGCTGGCACACTAGCTCGCGTGGCATTGCCGGAGGCGATCCGAGCGAGAATCAACATGGCCGGCGGTTTCAGCGTTGAGGGCGAGGGCCGCGTGCTCGGCCAGCTCGATGCGGCGGCCGAGAACTTCCGCGTCGGCCTCATGCAGGCCTCGCACATGGCCGGCCAAGTGCTCGTCCGCACCGTCCAGGGCGGCATGCAGGGCGCGGGCGGCGGTCGCGTTTACGGGAGCCACCAGGCGTCCGCGCCTGGCGGCTATTCCGCGATCCGCACCGGTCAACTCTACGGCTCGGCCGATTACGAGGTCTCGGGCGCCAACATGCTGCGGTTCGGCGTCGGCGCGACCCATGGCATCTATCAGGAATTGGGCACTTCGAAGATGGCGGCGCGGCCCAATCTCGGCAACGCCGTTCGCGACGCCGGATCGACGGTCGAAAACCTGCTCGGACAGGTGACGTTCCGGCGGATCGTGGGGGGGTGATTTTTTCTGCCGCGCTTCGGTTGCCCACCGCTCCCTGCGGTCGCGGCAACCGCGCGGTGCGCCGCTGGCGCGGCGGGAATCGGGGGCCTCAATACAGATTACACCTATCGTGCTGCACGCCGCCATGCGGCTGCCGGCACTGACATCGCTGTTCTCGGATGCTCTCGCCACGACCTCGATGGCGCTGACGCCCGGCGGCGACGTCGTGCTCTCGCTCGCCGCCCCGATCGGTCTCGCCAACGGCACGTCGGTCGCGATCGCCATCGCCGACGGGCCGATCGCCCCCAACGCGGTCACGGCCGCGACGGTCCTCGCGAACGGCGATATTCGCCTGACGCTCGCCTTCGACCACGATCTCTCGATGGCACCCGACGGCGCGGATTATCCGGCGTTCGACACATTCGTCTCGCTCACCGGATTCGCGTCCGCGCTCGTCAATGGCTCACGCCAGCTGCGTGACGTGCCTGCCCGCAACCAACTCGTCATCGTCCCCGGCGGACCCGTCGCGAGCGTCACGCTCTCGGGGTCCGAGAAATTGCTCGAGCGTCTGCCGCCCGGTGTTCCGGGATGGCACGCCGCCACCGTGACCGGGGCTTCCAGTCTCGCGTTCCCCGCGCCTCCGGGCGTGACGCGCGCCATGACCGTCGCGTCCCCAGCCGTCGTGCGCAACATCCGCGCCTGGGGATCGATCGACTGGAAGTGGGCGCAACGCAAATTCACCGCCGACGACGGCAAGATGACGGTCGGCGCCTGCCATCTGTTCGTGACGCCGGTCGGGGAAGTGCGCACGTCGCGATCGAAATCCTCGAAGACCGACGCACTCGCCGAAGTGCATGCGGGGGTCGATCTCCGCCAAGTCCTGATCGACGGTTTCAACGTCTACGTGTTCGTGCCGGCGACGTCCTATTCGGGCCAAGTCGGCGCGTCCGATCTCTGCCACGGGCCACTTTTCACGGCCGTGATGCGCACGTTCAACGGCCTCAATCTCCGCCGCCCCGAATTGGCGGCCGGAGATTCTTACGTCTCGCTTTTGGCCTCGCACGGCGCCGTAGCCTTCGACGGCGCGGTCTATGTGCACGGCTACGAATTCCAGTCGCTCGCCGCCTACACGCAGTCCGACGCCGTGGCGCCCTGGGAAGCGGCCGACACGACCGGCGTCGTCGCCGGGTCTCCGATCACCGACCTCGTACCCGTCGGCACCGGCGTCTGGCGCGACATCGACTTCACCGGGATCCTGCACGACGGGTTCCCGCAGCCGCTCTCCGGCTCGTTCTATCTGGAGCACCCGCCGACATGACAACGATCACGATCGAGATCACCGGCCCCGTCGCCATCGGCGGCATCCGGCCTGGCAAGCGCGCCGAAATCGCGGCGTTCGCGGACGGCACGCCCGTGGATGTCTTCTGGCGCAAGCGCTTCGCCGATGAGGCGCTGCACGGCTGCGGCGCGGTCCGCATCGTTTCCGATCCGGCGCCGCGTACGGCCGAAGATGCCCCCGTCTCCCCCTCTCCCGCCCCGAAGAAAGGCCGCTAAGCCATGTCGTACGCCCACGTCAGGAATCCGCGCGTCACGCTCAATCTGGTCACGCGCGACCAGCGTCCCGGCCTCGACGATCAGCGCGCGCTGATCGTGGGCCAGAAGCTCTCGGGCGGCACGGCTCCGGCCGGTCTCAACGTCGGCGTGCCGCGCACGTCGGCCGAGATTAACGCGCTCTTCGGCGCTCGCTCGCACGCGGCGTTCCTCGCCCGCCGGTTCCGCAAGATCAACCCGTGGACGAACCTCGACGTCATCGCGCTCGCCGACGCTGGCGGTGCCACCAAGGCGACTGCGTCGATCGCTGTTTCTGGCACGTCGACGGCCGCCGGGACGATCACCGTCACGGTTGCCGACGGCAACGATCACCGCTACGAGGTCGCGATCCCGTCGGGCACCGCCGCGGCCGCCGCTGCGGCTCTGATCGAGGCCAAATTCGACGCCGACGCCGCGGCCCCGTTCGTGGCCAGCGTGTTGACGGGCACGGTGACGTTCACGGCGGAGAACGGCGGAAAGATCGCCAACGACTGGCCGCTGATCGTCGAGGGCACGGTCCCTGGCCTCTTGTTCACGCTGACCGGGTGGGCTTCTGGTGCCACCGACCCGACGCTGACCTCGATCCTCGATGCGGTCGCAAACATCCGCTACCAGACCATCGTCTGGCCCAGCCAGTATGCGACGACGGTTCTGAAGACGTTTGTCGACGCGCGCAAGAATCTCGACAACGACATCAAGGACGGTGTCGCGTTCATCGGCTCCAATCGCGCGTTCGCGGACGTAAAGTCCGACGCGCTGGCCCTGAACACCTCCGAGATCGTGCTCATCACCAACGAACCCGAGACTGGTGCCACCTGGAAGGGCCCGCATCTGCCGCAGGCGCCGGACATCACGTCCGTCTCGTTCGCGGCCGCCCGCGCGCGCCGCTTCGAGGACGGCGTCTCGATCTCCGATCTCGTGGTCACGAACGAGAGCCGGGATCAGTTCGGCTCGCCGTTCAAGGGCTCGCTGCCCTATTTCAACACGCCCATCCTCTACTGCAACCGCCCGCTGCGCGGCTCCGGCTACACCCAGACCGAGCAGGCGGAACTCGAGGACGCCGGCGTCTCGATCGTCGGCTACAACGAGAGTTATACCGGCGTGATCATGGGCGTCGTCGTCACGACGTGGCAGTTCGATGGCGCCGGCAACCCGGACGACACGTGGAAATATCTCGAGTGGCGCGACACGCACTCGATCATCCGCGAGTATTTCGTCAAGGGCGTGCGCAAGGAGTTCGCCCAGCACCGCATGACGGCGGGTGTCGCGGTCGCGGGCTTCGCGATCATCGACGAGCCGTCGGTGCGCGCCTACCTGATGCAGCTCTATGACGAGCTCGCCGAAGATGCCGTCACCGTCAAGGGTCTCGATGGCCGGCGCTACTTCGAGGACAACCTCGTCGTGACGCTGAAGCCGTCGCTGCGCCGCGTCGAGGTCGCGGCCGACGTGCCCATGGTCTCGCAGTTCGGCGAGATGATTGGCTCGGTGAAGTTCAACTTCCTGACGCAGTAATGATCTCACGCGGCTGATGGCCGCTCCGACGGGGCGCGCAGTCCTCGGCGGCGATGCCGCCTCCGGGCCGCGCGTTCGCCTTTGGCTCGTGCCGCGCCGCGGCTACTCTTCGAGGATTGTACCCCATGGCCACCACCGATCAGACCCGTCAGCTCTCGACGCCGAAGATCTTCGTCAACGGCGTCGTCTGGCCGATCAAGCCCAATTCGTTCAAGCGCGCGGTGCCGGGCGAAACCAAGGTCCGCGCGATGAGCGCCGGCGGCGGCGCGGTCAACATCGTCGCCGGCCTCAACGCCGAGGAATTGAAGGCCAAGGTCTCTTTCACGGTCGCCAACACGAAGCAGATGCTGCTACGCGTTGAGGCCTTGATGGCCAGGACCAATCGCGGCGAGGCCTCGACGGTGCGCATCGTCGACGGCGCCTATCAGAAGGCGTTCGTCACCATGTACGTCACGAACAAGCCGGAAGCCTCGTTCGAGGCCGAGGGCGACATCGAGATCGAGATGGAAGGCGAAGAGGTTCTCTGATCGCTACCGCCCTTCGGTCCAAGCGCAGCTTGGCTCCGCCAAGACTGCCCACTCGCCCCTGACGGGGCTCGCAACCGGCCGCGTTGAGTGTTTTTTGACTGGCGCTTCGGGTGCCGACACGCACCCGCGCCAGCCCGTTTCATCAATCCGCAACACACGGGGGTGTCATGCGCGGAGAAAAGATCGTCGAGTTCGAGAAGCCGTTTCTCTACTCGTTCAACGGTCAGTTCGAGGAAGCCACGTCGATCACCGTGCGCGCGCCTGGGCTCCCGCATCTCGCCGTTCACGCGAAGGTGCAGGCGGCCCTCGCGCGCGCCATTCTTGCGTTTCCGCGGCCGGATCGTAAACCGGATGCGGCCGATGAAGGTGTCGATCACGGCGAGGACGAATCCGACGGCGCGAGCGGTGCCGCGCCCGAGATCGACGCGCTCCAGGTCCTCGCCGCCGGCTACGATGAGAACGGCTATGCCGACTTCCTGAAATGGCTGAAGCGCACGTTGACAAACCAGCCGAAGCTCGCGTTCGTGACCGGCACGGACTGCCCCGTCACCGACGAGGTGTGGGACAGCATCAGCGAGGAGGGCGGCCTCGACGCCGTGTTCAAGGTGTTGTCGGCATTCGTCGGTTTTTTCTTGGCCGCGCTCGGCGCGGACTCGAAGAAGACGAATGGGCCACCCGCTGTCGCTGGCTCTGCCTCGCGTACAAAGGCGGCTTAAGCTACGAGTTCGTGGCCGCGCTCCCGGTCGAAGAACTCGCTGCGTTCGAGCGCGATCTTGTGAAATACAACAAGGCCGTCGCCAAGGCGGCCTCCAGCTGCGGATGAGCGATGGCCTCCTTCAGCGTGCAGTACATCTTCACGCTGCAGGACCGGTTCTCGGCCCAGTCGCGGAAACTCGCCGCCGCAGCGAAGACGATGGCCCAGCCGATTCGTGCCGCGGGCAATGCTGCCAACGCTGCCGCATCCGGTCTCGCGCGCTACGGCGCTATGGCCGCGAAGGCCGCCAGTCAAGTCAACACGCTCGCCAAGGCCCAGGTCGCGGCTTTCATGGGCGGACGCGGTGGCCGCCGGGGGCGCGAAATGGGGGCTGGCGCCGCGTTCGGGTCGCTTGGAATTGCCTATTGGGGCAGGATGATCCTCAACGAGGCGCGCGAGGCGTCGAAGGCGGAGAACAAGTTCCGCGCACTCGTCGACAGCGTGACCGATGATCAGATGGCCCGGCTCCGCAAGGACATCCAGGACCAGATGAGCCGCACCGGCGAGAGTTTTGCCACGCTCATGGACGCGGCCGGCGACGCGGCTCAAATCGTCGGCGACGCCGATCTGGCGCGCAGCATAACGATCGCTGCCTCGAAACTGGCCAAGATCGACACCGCCGGGAAGACCACGCAAGATTTTGCCGAAAGCGTGGCCGCCATCGTCGGGCCCGACGGCACACTGGCCGAGGTCGTCCGCATGGCCGACATGCTCGCCCAGCAGCAGAAGCTCGGCGCGGCGACAGCGGGCGGCTCGATTGAGGCCTATAAAAACGTCGTCGGCGAGCAGGTCATCTCGCGCTTCAACACGGCCGAGATGCTGACCGCGATCGGGCTCATCAAGAACAAGGCGCCCGCTCTGCAGGACAGCCAGATTGGCAACATGGGGAAGTACGGCATCCGCGCGCTGTCCCAGCCGATCAACGGCATGCGCGAGAAGCTTGAGAAGCACGGTCTGTCGTCCGAGTCGTTCTTCACCGATGGCAAGTTCGACATCGCAAAAACGCAGGCGATGTTCCACGAGATGACGAAGACGGCCGAGGGGCTCAAGAAGTTCAAGGACATTTTTGCCGGCCGCAACGTGCTCGCCGGGCAGTTCTGGTCGATGCTCGCAGGAATAGATCCCAAGGAATTCGAGAAATACCGCGCCGCCCTCGAAGGATCCGTCGGTGTGCTCGATCTTTCGTTCGATGAACGACTTAAGGGCCTCGAAGGGGCGATGAACCGGATCGACGGGGCCGCCAAAAAGGCGGCGATCGCGCTCGGCATTTTCCTCACACCCGCCATGGAGCAGCTCGCCGGGTACGCGACGACGGCCGCGAACAATTTCGTGTCCGCCATGGAGCACTTCCAGGCGACGAACCCGGAACTGGCGACCATCGCCGGGCTTGCGTTGACGGCCGCTGCCGCGTTGGCGGCCTTCGCCTTGCCGCTCGCCGCGGTCGCGTGGGCGTTTCGAACACTCGGCATCGGTGCGCTCGTGCGCGGTCTCGCCGGCTTCGTCGGCGTTCTCGGACGCCTCGCCCTCGGCGGTCTAGCTGGCGTATTCACCGGCATTGCGGCGGGCGCTGCCCGCATCGGCCGCGCGGTCCAGCTCGGCTATCGCTTCGCGGGCGCGCTCGGAGCTGCGGCCATTGCCGCTCGTGCGCTGCGCCGGCTCCTCGTCTTCGTCGTCGCCGTCGAGGGCGCGACGTGGCTCTGGGACAACTGGGACAAAATCCGCGCGTCGATCGAGAACCCGATGCAGATCTCCATCATCTGGCCCGAGGCGCCGGAGTGGTTCAAGGTGATCACGCAGAAGGGCGCCCAATCCGTCCAGGCCGCGCGCGAGCAGACTGCGGGTGTGCGGACAGCACTCGAACCGGTGGGTGAATTCTTCTCAAGCGCCTGGTCGCGCCTGTTCGGCGGCGCGCCGTCTCCCGTGATGCCGCCGCAGATGCCCCTGATGCCGCCTTCGTCGTTCAAAGCAGACGACATTCCGGCGTGGGACATGCCGACGCGAAACCCGTCGCGGCTGCCGCAATCCGAGGCCGAGCGCGACATCTCCGTCCGCACCTCGCTCGATCCGATCAAGATCACTGTGCCGCAGTCGATCGATGTTAATGTTCGCGGCCAGGTCAACGGACCGCTGACCGGATCGGGCTCTATCCCGGTCGGCGCCACTGCCCCGCGCGGAAAATCGACCGCCGCGCCAGCGGCTCCCGTCGCTCCTTAAATCAGCCCACCCAATGACCCGGCACGGATGCGAGCGGCGAAGTCGCGAGTGGGCATCCGAAGCGCCGACCGGAATCAAAAATGCGCCCGAATGATCTGCAGCCCGCCTCGTTCCGCGGCGTGAAGTTCCTCGTCCCTCGGGATATGACCGAGGAGGGGCGCAACACGATCCTGCACGTATACCCTGACGCCGCGCATCGCTACGCCGAGGACAACGGCTACTGCCCGCCGAAGTTCAACCTGACCTGCGTCGTGCACGGCCTCCGCGTCCGTGCCCAGACCCGCGCGCTCCGCAATGCGCTCAATCGGCCGGGACCGGGAACGCTCCAGCATCCCCATTACGGCGCCCAGTTCTGCGCCGTCGTCGGGCCCTATCAGGTCATCCGCGAGGACATCGATTCGGGCGTCGTGATCTTCGAGATCACGTTCGCGGTGACGGGCCCGCCGCTCTTCCCGGGCCTCGTCACCGGCATCGCCGCCGTCGTCACCGGGCTCGCCGGCGCGGCGATCACGTCGCTGTTCACGTCGTTCGCGGATCGCTTCGCGCCGCCGCAATCGACCACGAGCCGGACGGCGCTCGCGGGTGCCGTGACGTCGATCGCTACGTCCGGCCTGGACCGGTTCGGCGCCGCCGCCACCGCCGCCGTGCGGCTCGCCCGCGATGCCGGTGCGATCGTCGACCAGCCGGACCGGCTTGGCACGCTGCTGGCGGCCGTCCACCGGGCGCCCTTCGAGGACCGGTCGATCTCGAACGTGGCGCTGGTCGCCGGCTACAAAGCCGTGATCAGCGCCGCCCGCGATGTCCGCCTCACCGCTGCCGCCGTGGCCCCGTCGACCCGCGATCTCACCCTTCGCCGGCAGAGCCTCGACGCTCTCGCCGACACGGTCGAGGCGGGCGCGCTGGCCGCCCTCGCCGACGCGATGGCCGGGCGGACGTACACGACCGCCGACGAGGTCGAGAGCGATGAGACGTGGCTCGCCGACGCCTGGGACGGCGTGCAGGGCCTCGCACTTCCGGCTGCCGATCAGCAGGCGATCGCCAAGGTTTACGTCGCGGCCTCCGAAGTGCTGCGCGACCGCGAGGTGCGGCTGCCTCGGATCACCACCATTGACGCGGCTGCGATCCCGGCAAGTGTCCTCGCCTACATGCTCTATGACAGCGATCAGAACGCCTCGATCATCGTCGCCAACAATCCGCGCCGCTCGCCGCTGCTCTATGACGGACAGGTCTCCGTCCTCGTGCAATCCGGGGCGTGAGCCATGGCCGGTCTCGTAAGCGGAGACGACGACGCGGTCGTCAAGATCAACGGTGCCGCGTTCAATGGCTGGCTCGAATTCACGCTCGACCAGGCGTTCGACGAGGCGGCCGGCACGGCGACGCTCACGTTTACCGAGCAGCCCGGCAACCCGTTTCCGATCCAGGTCGGCGACGAGGCGGAAATTATCCTCGCCGGCATCCCCGGCATCACCGGCAACGTGCGCGAGATCGAGACCGACCACGAGTGGGCGTCGCACACCTTCCAGGCGACGATCCGGGACCGCACGCAGGATTTCGTGCAGTCGACGATCGGGCCCGGCCATAATTATCAGCCGCCGGTCACGCTGAAGCAGGTGCTCGAAGGCACGCTCGGCAAGATGGGGCTATCCAAAATCCGCGTGACCGACGAGGTCAGCCCCGAGCCCTACGGCGCAGGCGAAGTGCTCGCCGGGTCAATCGATGATCGCGGCTTCAATTTCGCCGACGCCTGGGCGCAGAAACGCCAGGTCGTGCTCAACACCGACGGTCGCGGCAATCTCGTCATCGCGCGGAACGAGATGAAGAAGCGCTCCCCGTCGGCCCTCATCAAGATGTTCGAGGACGGGCCCTCGAATAACGTCAAGCGCGCGCATTACCGCACCGCCGATCTCAATCGCGCCAACGAAACCAACTGCAACGCGCAAAAATCGACCAATCACACGCGCCACTGGGAGGGCCGCCCGAAGGGCGACCCGGACGCACAATCCGGCCCGCTGGCGACCGCGAAAGGCACGGCCGTCGATCCCGCGATCCGGCCCGAACTCAAGATGCACATGCGCGCCGGCAAGGGCATCAACGGGCAAAGCCCGGAGCGGTCCGCGCGCTGGGTCTCGAACGTCGCCAAGGCGCGCGATTACGAATACACCGCCACCGTCCAGGGCTTCACGATGGGCCCTGGCCAGCTCTGGTGGCCGGGCTATCTCGTCGCCGTGGTCGATCAGCACTGCCGCATCTCGGCCGAGCTGTTCATCCAGAAAGTCAAGTTCTCGAAGTCGCGCGAGGGCGGCGCGACGACCGAGATCACGTGTGCGCCGAAAGAGGCGTTTTCGGAACAGGCCTCCGGGTCGGCGGCCGACGGGCGCACATCGGAAACAGGGGCCGGCGACGCCGGTTGAGGGGATGAGCCGGAACATTCGTTGGGGCACCGTCCTTCGCGTGCCGAACGACAAGGGGCCCTATAAAATCGCGACGGTCGAAAGCGACGGCGCCGAATACGAAGTCTCGGTCCTCGATCTCGGCGGCGTGCAATCGCAGCCGGTTGTCGGCGGTCAGGTGATCATGTTCCTGCCCGACGGCGACGAGGGCAAGGCCGCCGGCATATTTCAGCCGCCACCCGCGGATCGCGTCGATCAACAGGCGGCCGGCGCGTCCACATTCAAAAACTGGACGCACGGCCAGTCGATCGTGCTCGGCGACGACGGCAAGATCACGATCAACGGCCCGCTCGTCGTCAACGGTGACATCGAACACACCGGCAACATGACAACGTCGGGCACCCATACCGACAGCACCGGGCCGCACACCGCATGACCGAGCGTTTCGTCGATTGCGCCTATGTCGAACAGGCGGATGGGATCTACGATCTCGCCGTCGATCCGGCGACCGGCGATCTGGCGCTTGAAGAGGGCCTCGCGAGCGCACTTTTCGTCTCGCTCTTTTCCGACCGCCGGGCGCGCGAGGACGAGGTCGCGGACCCGATGCGCCGCCGCGGCTGGATCGGCAATCTCGTGGCCGAGGTGCCAGGCGACAACCACGGGTCGGGCTTCTGGCTCTATGAGCAGCGCCGATTGACAGGAGAGGTCGCGTCCGGCGTCCGGCTCGAGGCGGAAATCGCGCTCGAATGGATGGTCGACGCGCGGCTCATCCGCACGGCGACGGCCGAAGTGCTGGCCGATCCCGCGCGCCGCCGCATCACGCTCTCGGTCGAGGTGACCGAGCCCGACGGCGGCACGTCGAGCCGCGCCTACGAATTGGCCGACGCGACCCGGCAATCGATTCTCGCGAGGCTCTGAGATGGGTTTGCAGATCCCCGATCGCGCGGCCGTCGTGGCGACGCTCGCCACCTACGTGCGCGCGTTCGTGCCGGGCCTCGATCCCTCGACGTCGCGGCGCAGTTATATCGGCGGCAAGGTCAAGTCGCTCGGCTCGGCACTGCACGACTGGTACGTGGCGCTCAAGAAATACGCCGACCACGAACCGCACCCGCAGACAGCGACGGAGGATTTTTTCGCTGCCGGCTGGTGGATCGCGATCACCAAACTGCCGCGCAACGCGGCGGCCGGGGCCCGCGGACGCGCGGTCTTCACCGGCACCAACGGCACGCTGATCCCGGACGGCCTCGCGCTCAACGCCAACGGACAGGCCTACACGGTTGACGCCGCCTCCGCCGTCGTGACTCAATCGCTTGTGATCCAGAGCCTCACGCGCTCCGGCACGACCGCGATCGCCGAGACGAGCGAGCCCCACTATCTCGCGACCGGCATGACGGTCGCGATCTCGGGCGCGACGCAAAGCGCCTACAACGTGACGGCCCCGATCACGGTCACGGCCGACAATGAATTCACGTACACGGTCGCGGGCTCACCCACGACGCCCGCCACCGGATCGCCGATCCTCTCCGGCACGTGGGGCACCGCCGACATCTCGGCCGACGTTCTGGGCCCCGCCGGCAACATCGACGGCGGCGGCTCGCTCTCGATCCCCGTTCCGCCCCCGGGCCTCGACGCCACCGTCCGCGTGACGTTCGGCGGCATCGCGGGCGGCACGAACGAAGAGGACCTGGAAGAGTGGCGCGAGCGCGTGCTGAAGGCTCTGGGCACCGATTTCGGGGCGTTCACCGCCGACGAGATCGAGATCGTTGCGCGCCAAGTCGCGGGCGTCACCCGCGTCTGGGTGGTCAAGGCCACGCTGCTGGGCAGCAATGGCGTCAACGAGGGCCAGGTGAAGGTTGCCTTCATGCGCGACGGCGACGCCGATCCGTTCCCGTCGTCGACCGAAGTGGCCACCGTCAAGGCCGCGATCGTCGACCAGATCATGACCGCGCACACGGCCGAAGAGGACGTGATCGTCCTCTCGCCGACGCCGCTCGCGGTCAATATCGCCGTAACACTCGTTCCCAACACCGCGTCGATGCGCGCGGCCGTCGAGGCGCGCCTCCAGCAGATGTTCCTCGAGGTGGCAACATTCGGGCAGAACCTGCCGCTCGACGCGATCCGGTGCGCGATCCACGGCACCTATGATGCGCAGAGCCGCACGACGCTGAAATCTTTCACACTGACGACGCCGTCGGCCAACGTCACTGTCGGCGCCAACGAGCTGCCCCGCCTCGGCACGATCACATGGGGCGTTTGATGATCGGGTGCGCCTAGCCGATGTCCTGCTTCTGGCTCGAGCCGCGCGGCACGGCCGCCGACACGCTGACGCGGCACTTCCCGCTCGGTGTGGCGTGGGCGATGTTCCGCACGCCCGGCAAGATGGCGCGCCGCCTCCTCGAAGCCTACGCGGCGGCCTACGACGATCTCTCGTCCGCGCTCTGCCGCCTCGTCGCGGAGCTCGACCCGCGCACGACGACGGAATTGATCGGCGAGTGGGAGACGGGTCTCTCGCTCCCCGATCAGTGTCTGCCGGATGCGACGACGCTCGAAGAGCGCCGCCAGCAGATCCTGTTCCGGCTTGAAAAGCGCCGCTGGACGACGGCGGCGGACTGGAAGGAACTGGCGCTCCTCTTCGGCCTCGTGATCGAGATCACGCCCGGCTGGATCGTCCAGAAGCCCGCGCTCTATGCCTTCGACTACCCGAAGCGCTACGACCTATTCCCGAAGCTCGGCCGCTTCCGGGTCTACATCGACCTCCTGAATGCGGACTTTGGCGGCTACGACTATGGCGCCGCCGATCGCGGCGACGGGTATCCGATCCCGTACCTGCCGAGCACCGAGCGCTATGAGCGCTTCAAGTGCCTGATCGACCGCATCCGGCCCGCGAATTCGATTGTCATTTGGGATGCGCCAGCACTGGCGCTGCCGGCCGAGCCGCCCGTCATGACGTGGGGCGCTGACAACAACCTCGTCTGGTATCCGTCCGCTCTGACCTGGGGAACCTGATGCCGCCGATTGATCTGAAAACGAAGACTCCGATCGCGGCGCCCGCAAATGCCTTGCTGTTCGGCGCGCAATCCACCGGCGCGACCGATCCGGATCTGTTCTTCCGCGACGGTATCGGCGATCGCGCCGCGTTCCATCCGCGCCTGGGACCGTCGACAATCCGCGGCTGTCAATTTAACGTCGCGGCCATCGCCAACAACACGGGCGTCGCCGCGAACACGCTTTACGCCGTCCCGCTGCACTTCGCGCGCGACGAGACGGTCAACAAGCTGGGTCTCCGCTTTGGCGGCGCGTCGGCCGGCGTCAACTGCCGGCTCGGCCTCTACCGCAATAAAGACGGCCTCCCGGGCGAGTTCGTCGTCGAGAGCGGCGAGATCGCGGCGGCCAGCGCCAGTTATCTTGATAACGCCGGATCTTTGGCCGCGGTCGTCGCGCGCGGCGACTACTGGGGCCTGTTCGTTTGCTCCGGCTCGCTGACCGGCGGCATCTGGACCCAGACGGTCGGCACGGCTGCAACATATAACGTCGGCTTTTCGACGGCCTCCGGCTCTGTCTCGACCGCATTCGTGACCGGCTACTCGCGCGCCTTCACCTATGGCGCGCTACCGACCACCGATCAATCGGTCGAAACGTGGTCGACGCTGCTCGGCAACGCCGGCAACAACATTCCGCTCTTGCTTTGGGGACGCTAAACGATGCGCACATGGGGCACGAAGGCCGATAACACGGCGCCGGCCGCGTCGGGTGTTCTGACCGCGGCCGAAGACAATGTCCGCGGCACGGAGCTGAACAACGCCGTCACCTCGTTCGGGATCACGCTTGACCCGACGATCGGCCCCGATGCCGACCTGACGATGCTTGCGCAGGCGATGAGCCGCTCCACGTCCCTCGGCATCTTCGGCACGTTCGGCGGCACGGCGAATGTGCAGACGCTGACGGCGCTGGCGGGCGTCGTGCCGCCGAAAGCGCTGTTCACGGGCATGAAGATCGCGGGCTGGGTCGTCACCGCGAACACCGGCGCCACCACGCTCAATGCGTTCGGCCTCGGCGCGAAAAAAGTGCTCGACTGGTTTTCGGCCGAATGCGCCGGCGGCGAGCTGGGCGCCGCGCGCTACGTCGAAATTATCTACGACACGACGCTCGATGGCGGCGCCGGCGCCTGGCGCATTCTGCCGTGGGCCACAGCGGCACGTCCGCATTTTCGTCTCAAGGAAAACTCGACCCAGACGATCACGACGGCGACGTTGACGCGCTACACCAATCTCGGGACGACGGAATACAGCTATCTGCGCAACTCGACACTGACGTCGAGCCGTTTCACGTGCTCGGGCGCCGACGCCGGGTACTGGCTGTTCAACTTCCAGGGCAACATTCTGAACGACACGTCGGAGCAGCTTATTCTGCGCAAAAACGGCACGAGCGTGCATCTCGCGACGCAGGTGATCGGGTCATCCACGGTGCAGATGCTCGCGTGGATCGGCTTCGTCGCGGCCGGCGATCAAATGGAATTGTGGGGCTACCACGCCGCTGGCGCCAACCGCGACACCACGGGCGATAATTTTCTCGCCGGCGTCCGGCTGTTCTGATCTCACCACTGGGGGACTTCATGCGCATCGTGCAATCGCTCGCCGAGGTGAGCAATGTCGTCAGTCAACTGCCGGCTGGTGTGGCCGAATGCGAGCCGCTCGACGATGGCACCTATCAGTTGCGCGTCCCGTCCGCCCACGAGGCCGCGCTCGCGGCTGCGGATGCGGCGTCACCGAGGGCGCGGCTCGTGACCTATGCCGCCGATGCGCGTTGGCGCAAGCAGACGGGCGGAATCACCGTGTCCGGCATCCCGGTCCGCACCGACGACAAGACCCGCGCCGAGATCGCGCAGGCGCGCACCGACGCCTCGTTCGACGCTGCGTGGACGACGGAGTGGAAACTCTCCAACGGCTCGTGGGTGACGCTCAACGCGGCGACGATCACGGCCATTCATGCCGCCGTCTCGGCGCACATCCGCGACTGCTTTGCGACCGAGAAGGCGGTGGCGGCCTCGATCGCCTCCGGCACGATCACGACGAATGCCGAAATCGACGCGGAATTCGCGTGAGGGTCGTGGCACGGAGAGCGCCATGACGCGATCGACGCGGCGTTGAATCGGCCTTTTGTGCGCATATCTCCGAGAGGAGTGGACATGCTGACGCCCGAGACGGCGCTCGACGCCTATCGACGTCACGGCACGTGGACCCGAGCGGCAGAGGAGCTTCGCGTCGATTGGCGCACGGTCAAATCGGCCGCACGCGCATTGGACCCGTCGATCCCCCACGACACCAGAAAGCGCTTCCAGCCCGCCGCTGCGGCCCCGCGGCCACCGATCCCGCCGACCGCATACGACGGCATCAAGCGGCCCGAATTCCCGGACAGCGATCTCCCGATTCCAGAGATCCTCGATACCAAGGCGCGGCTGTTCGACCTCAAGAAAGCGCGCAAAAAGGCCGAACGCTACGCACCCGTGCGGGTGCCCGAGGACGGCCCGTTCGGACTCCTCGTTCTGGGCGATCCGCATCTCGACGACGACGGCTGCGACGTCCGGCTGATGCAGCACCATCTGGCCATCGGCCGCCGGCCGGGCGTTTACACCACGTCGGTCGGCGACATGACCAACAACTGGCCGCACGCGGGCAAGCTCGCGCGGCTCTATGCCAGCCAGTCGACCGATTACCGTCGCGGCATCCGGCTCCTGAAATGGCTCATTCATGAGTCGGGCGTCCGCTGGCCGTTTCTCTGCACCGGCAACCACGACGACTGGAACTCGGGCCAGGAAATCCTGCGCGAGGTCGTCGGCGGACGCTTCCCGGTCTTTGATTGGGACGCTCGCGTCGAATTGCGGGCCGGCGCGCCGGCACAGGCGGGACGCCCGTCGGGCGTTGACAAATCCTGGCGCATTCACATGGCACACAATTTTCCCGGCCACTCCATGTGGCACCAGCTCCACGCCATGCTGCGCGCCTCGCGCTTCACGACCGATGCGGAGCTGCTGATCGCCGGGCATCTCCACACCGAGAGCTATATGCGCTTCGGCCTCGCGGGCCTCGATCGCTACGTGCACGCGGTCCGCGTGCGTGGCTACAAGGCGCTCGATCATTACGCCGACCGGCTCGGCTATCAGACCGACCCGGACGGCGCCTCCGCGCTCGTCATCATGGGCCACGAGCACGACGAGAACAACGCCAAGTTTCTCGTCTACCACGACATCGACGTCGGCTACCGCGTGCTCGAAGCGCTGCGGAATTCGCACACGAGGACCCGCCATGCTGGACCGCGCGCCCCCGCTTCCGAAGTCCGATCGGCCGAACCCCGAGCCCGGTCCGCGACCAGCGCCGGCGGATATCGTGACGCTGGGCTCGATGCCGCGCGTGATCGGCCTCGCGGGGCCGATCGGGGCCGGGAAATCGACGGCGGCCCGCGACCTCGCGCGCCGTCTCGGGCACGAGGTCATTCCGTTCGCGGCGCCGATGAAGCGGATGCTCGAAACACTCGGCGTGCCGCGAAACAACCTGTACGGAACGCAAGCCGAGAAGGAAGCACCGCTGGCGCTGCTCGGGGGAAAAAGCGCGCGCCACGCGCTGCAGACGCTCGGGACCGAGTGGGGCCGCGAGATGATCGCGCCCGAGATCTGGATCGAGGCCTGGAAGCTCGCGGCAAACGGGCGCGCCGTCATCGCTGATGACGTGCGGTTTCCGAACGAAGCCGCCGCCGTCCGCGCGCTGGGCGGGATCGTCATCCGCATCGAGCGGCCTGGCCTCGTCGCGGCTGCGGCGCATACGTCCGAGCGCGGCGTTGTCGAGGCCGACGTGACGATTTTGAACGACGGCAATCGCGCGCAACTGGGCCGCCGCATCCGGGCGGCACTGGCCCGCCCGATCGCCTCACCTCCGAAACGCGGACGGGCCAAGCATTGAAAGCGCCGAACAAGTCCCGTTCCCGCCGCGCTGTTTGGGCCGACCGCCGCGATATACTCGCGGCCAACGGCGAGGTTTTGGCGACGCTCTATCTCGGCGACTGCGCCGAAGTGATGTCAGCGCTCGATCCGGGGAGCGTGCATTCGGTCGTCACCGATCCGCCCTACGAACTCGGTTTCATGGGCAAATCGTGGGACGCGGAGGGCGGCGTCGCCTCGCAACCAGAGACGTGGGCGCGGGCGCTCGACGTGCTGAAACCAGGCGGGCATCTGACCGCGTTCGCGGGCAGCCGCACCTATCACCGCATCGCCAGCGCCATCGACGACGCCGGGTTTGAGATCCGCGATCAGTTGATGTGGATCTATGGGAGTGGCTTTCCGAAATCTCTTGACGTGGCCAAGGCGCTCGACAAGCGGGGGGGGGGGTATGGCGCGGTCGGCAGACACGCGCCCTCCCTGACGACATGAAGCGCGCGTTCGGACAGCACTACGAGCGCGCCGACAAGGGCCTTGCGATTTCAGATGACGCGAGGCGCTGGGAAGGATGGGGCACGGCGCTGAAGCCGGCGCACGAGCCGATCGCGCTGGCCCGGAAGCCATTCCGCGGAACTGTCGCCGGAAATGTGCTCGTGCATGGCACGGGCGCGATCAATATCGATGCGTGCAGAGTGGGATCTGATGGCGGATGCGCGGGCGCGGGCGCGGGCGCGGGCGCGGCGATCGTTTGTTTTGGCGGCGGACTCAATGGGACATTCGCGAAGCCTGTGGATGGCCTTGGCCGCTGGCCAGCGAATGTCATGACCGACGGCAGTATTGACGTGCTGGAGTCGTTTCCACCCTCGGCGCGCGATGCCATCCGGTTCTTCTATGCCCCGAAGGCCGATCGCGCCGAGCGGGAGTTCGGACTGCGCGACGGCGGCGTGGGCGCGCTGCGCGACGGCAAGCGATCGACCCAAAGGGTCGCGAATCATCACCCGACTGTCAAGCCCGTCGATCTGATGGCGTGGCTCTGCCGATTGACGACGGCGACGGGCGGCGTGGTGCTTGATCCGTTCGCCGGCTCCGGTTCAACCGGCATCGCTGCCATCCGCCACGGATTCCGGTTTGTCGGCATCGAACAGAGCCCGGAGTATTTCGAGATTGCCGTGAAACGCATCACGGCCGCCGCCGAATGCGAGGACCGCATGCCGACGATCGAACGCCACATCACACGTGCCGTCCGCGCGGTGCAACTGTCGATGTTTGCGACAGCGGAGTGACCAGAATGCCCACACCCGTCAGCCGCGCCGATCTCGCGCGCATGTTCCCGCGCGCGCTGCCGGAGTGGCTCGACGCGCTGGCCACGCTCGGCCCCGTGCTCGCGAAACATTACGCCTTCACGCGGCTCGACTGGGTGCACCTGATGGGCCAGATCGACGCCGAGACCAACGGCCTCCGCCTCGCGCGCATGGCCGAGAACATGAATTTCCGGTCCGCGAAACGTATCCTCGAGGTCTACCGCTATCGCCTCGGTGTCGCGCTCGACCGGGAGCCGGAACTCCGCGCACGGTTCGGCACGCGCGAGGCGCTGGCGGCCCACCTCGTGGGCAAACCGAAAGAACTCGCCGATCTCGTCTACGGCGGTCGCGAGGGCACGCCCTGGCGGCAGGGATCACGCTACATCGGCCGTGGTCCGACCCAGATCACGCATCGCGACAACTACGCCGCGATCGGGACCGAGATTGCGAAGCAGCCGGGCGGCGCCGGGATCGATCTCGTCGCCGCGCCCGAGCGGCTCGCCGACGATCCGGCACTCGGCATCCGCTCCGCATTCGCCGACTGGCATTTGAAGGGGCTGTCGCGCTGGGCGCGCGCCGACGATGTCGACACGCTCTCGGACGCACTCAACACGGGCAACATCCGTGACGGTGTGAAGCCGCACGGTCTCGACCGTCGCCGCGGCGGCACGGCGCGCGCCAAGCGCATCTGGCCGGGCGTCATCGATTTCGATGTTGCCCCCGTCCCCGCCGAGCCTCCGCTGGTCGCACGCACGCCCGTTCCCGTGCCGACGCCGCCCGCGACGATGCTCGAATCCAAAACCGGCAATGCCGCCGTCGCCATGGGAGCCGGCGGCGCGCTCGGTGCCGCGACGGAAATCTCCAATGCCGTCACGAAAATGACCGAGTCCGGCGACGTGTCCGCGCTGGCGTTCGCGCTCGCCTTGGCCCGGTCGCCGACGTTCTGGGTCTCGGTTCTGACCGTCGCCGGCTGCGCCTTCGTGTGGCTCGATCGCCGCTTTAAGCTCAACACATTTGGGGTCTGACATGATCGACCTTCTGCGCCTCGTGCCGCTCCGCGCTTGGATCCTCGCCGGCGGTCTTGCGATCGTCGCGCTCTCGATCCATCGCTACGGCGAGGCGCGCTACGACGCCGGATTTTCCGAGCGGGACACCCACTATCAGGAGCGGATCGCGACCCTGAATGCCAGCCTCGAAGCGCTCGAAGACGAGATGGCCGAGACCGAGGCGTCCGAGGGCGAGCGCAATCAGCGCGCGCTTGTCGATGCGCTCGAAGCCGCCGGATCCGACCAGTGCCGCATCCTGCCGGCCGAACAGATCGCGCGCCTCAATGCCATCCGCTGATCCCGCCGCAACCGTGCCGGACGGCGCCGGCTATATCTATCTTCAGTATGTCGTGCACGCGCGGGTCGCCGAGTTCGAGGCCCGCGGATGGCGCGTGCTCAAAACGCCGCGCCCGACCCATCACGATTTCCACGCTGTGATCATGATCTGGGATCGACCCGGCGCGCCCGAGGGAGAAGGCTGATGCTCTTGCGCGTCGTGGCGATCGTCTCCGCCCTCATCGTGGCCGCGTGCGGCAAGCCCGCGCCGGTCGATACGGTCGGCCTCCGGTGCCCGCCGCCGCCCCTCATGCGCGCACCCCCGCCCGTGCCCGACGTGCCCACCGGCTTCGCTGGCAATCGCGCGACCGAGCGCTATATCGCCGAGAGCCGCGCCCGCCACGCGAGCGCCCGCCGCCAGCTGCGGGGCTTGCAGCGCTATGCGGGCGCCGTCTGTGCAAAGGGGGACGACCAGTGAACGCGATGCCCGTCTTCGACAGCCGCGAGAAATCGTATGTCCTATCCGCCGCCGACGTCGACCGGATCGCCGACGGGCTCGCCGCAGAGCTTCAACGGCGAAACTTTTTCGATCGGCCTCCTGTTGGGCGAACTCCGGCAGGAGAACCGCCGACAGACCGAGATCATGCTCGCGATGCTCGACGAGCAGCGGGAACTGCCGGGCCGGCTCGCGGCGCTGATCCCGCCGCCGGCGTCCGCGCCCCCGCCTCCGGGCCCTTCGGCGCTGGCGCAATGGGCCGACCTTCTGAAAGCGGCGGCGCCGGTGCTGCTCATTCTGGGCGTCATCATCGGCAAAATCACGATGCCGGACGCGCTGCCGGTCATCCGTCACGCGTTTGGTCTGCAATGACAGCCGCTGCAGCCGACGTAGCGGCCTCCGCGCGTCTCGTCCGCCATGCTGTTGGTCATTCCGCGCGGCTGACGCTAAAGCGTTCCGCGGCGCTGGCCCGGCGGCTCTATCGCCCGCTCTGGATCGCGACGGTCTGCCTCGTGCCGCTGATCCTCATTTTCTGAGGCCCCAGACCCTCTACCGATCGCCGGGGCCGTCCCTCCCCGGCGACCGCGGCGCGTCAACCGCTGCCCGCGATGCCCCCGACCGGCGCCCCCCGTGGCCGGTCGGGGGCGGTTTTTGCGTTTGGGGAGGCGGTCGTGAGCTACGACACTGCCGCAACTGATCCGCATCACGGCGGCGAACTCACATTCGAGATGTGGCTTAAGCGGCTAGACGATGTGATGCGCGATTGGCAAACGTCGTGGGGCAACCTGCCATATATACTCCCTCTCGCGGACAGCACGGGTCTCGATTGCTGGCGTGAGATGTACGACTACGGGCTTAGCCCGCAAGATGCGTTTTGGGTAGATTAGCGATGTTGGAAATAGGAGCCCCGTCCCCTCAAATCGTCGACCGGTACTGAAATTCGACGAATCCCATGCGGAACCGCCGGATCGTGCCGTCCGCGATCGGCGTCAACGGCCGTCCGTCGTGATCCTGATGCGCGCCCCGCCCGGTGTATTTGACGGCCAGCGCCTCGAGCCACATGCCGTCGCGCTCGTCGACGGTGACGATCCAGCGCCGGTTCGGATTGATCATCCCGAGCCCCGCGAGCGCCTTCTCGAGCGCGATCACGGCCTTGACCAGCGGTCCGATCCGGCTGTTCGACATCACGTCCTTCGCGAGCGTGCCCGGGGCTGGCGTCGGCCCGTCTGGTGGCCGTGGCGGCTCTGGCGTGTCAGTCGTCATTTCGTGGCCCTCGTCCAACGTCGACGCGCACGCACCAAAAATAGCACGACCGGCGGCTCATGGGCACCACCCGGACCGCGCGCCGCCGTCGTAGGGCCGCGCGAGACCCTCGGCCGCCAGAACGGCGCCCGCTTCCCGCCCGTCCGCGAGCCTGAGACGGCCGATCCGGCGTCCGTAGCGGTCCAGGTGCCACCGACCCGAAATCGCCACGCCTGGACTCGCCGTGAGGCTCCGCAGCCGCTCCCGCGCGCGGATACCGAGCGCCCGTTCCTCGGGGCAGCGGGCTTGACGGATCTCCGGCGTATCCCACCCCTCAACCCGCCAGCGCCACCAGGCGTGATCGACGGTGTCGCCGTCGAGGACGACGATGCCGGGCGTGTATGTCGCCGCACCGGCCGCGAGCGCGGCGCCGACGACCAGGGCGAGGGTGAACGAGGGGCGCATGGGACGGATAACGCGCGAGCCTGCAGCGATCCGGCGGCCTGCAAAATGTCCCACCGTTCCGACGGTCACAGAATGGTGGGACAATCCGGCCGAAAACTCTTTTATTTTCAATTGCCAACCGAGCCGCTGGCGCCCCGTAGGGGACTCGAACCCCTGTTGCCCACGTGAGAGGCGGGTGTCCTAGGCCACTAGACGAACGGGGCACATCTCACGGAAACCGTCGTATACGCGCAACCCTCCCCCCGATCAAGGCCAAACGGTTCCTGGAATTTTGGGTCTCTCCGGCCGTTTACCGCGCTTGAAAACATTGACCGATCCACGCCCGACCTCCAAAGACGAGCCCATGGGACGGAAGCGACCGTGGCGAGAGCAGGAACTCGAAGCGCGTGCGGCGGCGGAAGCGGCCGCCGAGGCGGAACCCATTGGCCTCGACGATGCGATCGAAGGCGACGGAGACGAACCCGCGCCCGACGCCACCGACGGTCCGTTCGAGGCGGCTTGTGACGTCGGGGCGGACGCGGCAGGCCATCGGCTGGATCGCTTCCTCGCGGCCGCTGTCGCGGGGCAGACCCGCACGCGCCTAAAAGCGCTCGTCGTCGAGGGCCGGGTGACCGTCGACGGTTTACCTGTCCGCGACCCCGGCGCAAAATTGAAGGCTGGCGCCCGCGTCGTCGTCCAGGTGCCGGGCGCAATGCCGCCGGAGCCCCAGGGCGAGACGATCCCGCTCGCGATCATCCATGAGGACAAGGACGTCGTCGTCATCGACAAGCCCGCGGGCCTCGTCGTCCATCCGAGCGCTGGTCACGCGACCGGCACGCTCGTAAATGCGCTCATCGCGCACTGCGGCGAGAGCCTGTCAGGCATCGGCGGCGTCAGAAGACCTGGCATCGTGCACCGCCTCGACAAGGATACGACCGGCCTCCTCGTCGTCGCCAAGAACGACGCCGCGCACGCGAGCCTCTCCGAGCAGTTCCAGGCCCACGGCGCCGACGGGCGTCTCACTCGCGCCTATCTGGCCGTCGTCTGGGGCGTGCCCGAGCGTCCAC
The DNA here is from genome assembly GCA_033765145.1 of Hyphomicrobium sp. GTDB lineage: Bacteria > Pseudomonadota > Alphaproteobacteria > Rhizobiales > Hyphomicrobiaceae > JAGVSR01. The sequence continues at coordinate 35,164 of JANRIH010000032.1, forward strand.
TCGGGACCGTCGATGCCGCGCTCTCGCGATCCGACGCCAACCGGACGAAAATCGCCGTCGTTCGTGACGGAAGCGGACGGCGCGCGGTCACACACTGGCGCGTGCTGGAGACATTCGCGGGCGCTGATGGGAAGCCGGTCGCGGCCCTCCTGCGGCTCGAACTGGAAACCGGGCGAACCCACCAGATCCGCGTGCACATGGCCCACATCGGGCACCCACTCCTCGGCGATCCCATTTACGGCAAGGGCTTCCTCACCCGCGCGTCACGCCTCTCAGCCGGCGCGGCCGAGGTGTTGGCCGCACTCGGCCGTCAGGCTCTCCATGCGACGGAACTCGGCTTCGAGCATCCACGGACCGGCCGTCCCATGGTGTTCGAAAGCCCGGCTCCGGACGACCTTGCGCGGCTCCTGAACGCTCTCCGCGCCACGCCACAACCGCCCAAGGGACCGCGCCGCCCGAAGCGGTCGTGATGCGCCGCGGCCGCCGGAACTTTCGAAGGCGGCATCAAGGCTTCCTTGACCATTCCGTCGGCGCACGGGTTCTAGGTCCCGGATCGTGAGGCGGGATTAACCCTCGGAGGATACCCTCGGAAGCTTCAAAAGGACGGCTCCCCAAAGGACGGTTCTCCATGGGCATGCGCTTCAAGATCCTCGCCGCTCTATACCTCGTGTTCGTCCTCATCGCATGGGACGGAAACATGCGCGTCCTGGGTGGCGTTCTGGACGTTTTCGTCGGCCTCCTGGCGCTACTCATCCTCTCGATCCTGGCCCTCTGGCCGAACGGCTCACGTACGGACCGCGTCGACCGCGCGGTCGAAGGCCGCTCATGGGCCGACCGCGTCGATATCGAGGCTATCGCCCGGGAAGGCGAAATCCGCCGCGATCGCTGAGCGATACGACGGAACGCGCCCTCTCTCGCCGTTCTCACTCACCGTCCGGCAGTGCCGACGAGCTGCGCCACCGATCCGCGCGCTCACGCCGCGACGGATTTCCGTCGCGTCCACGTTCCACCTGCAGGTCGGACGCGGTGAGCGCGGGCGATATGCAACTTTAATGTGGCGACGCGGAACTATTGGCATCCATCGGTCGTATAATGAGCCGCAACATCTAACGCGACGATCGGCGCGGGTTTCGCGGATCGACCGAGATGAAATTCGCGTAACGGTGTTCCAGTTGACGGCGAAAGACACCATTTTGGAGTAATTCGCCGACAAAGGAGCGGGCCGAGGGAGCCGGGTGACCGGCACGGTGGGTCCGGAGGGCACGAAACATGGCGTCGAAAGCAGTTCCCGTGATCGCCGGAGGCTCGCAAGGGCTCTCCCGGTACCTGGACGAAATCCGCAGGTTCCCCATGCTGGAGCCGACGGAGGAGTACATGCTCGCCAAGGCCTGGCAGGAGCATGCCGATCCCGAGGCCGCCGAGAAGCTCATCACGTCTCACCTGAGGCTCGTTGCGCGCATCGCCATGGGCTATCGCGGTTACGGCCTCCCGATCGGCGAAGTGATCTCGGAAGGCAACGTCGGCCTCATGCAGGCCGTGAAGCGGTTCGACCCCGATCGCGGGTTCCGCCTCGCGACCTATGCCATGTGGTGGATCAGGGCGTCGATCCAGGAATATATCCTGCGCTCGTGGAGCCTTGTCAAAGTCGGCACGACCGCGGCACAGAAGAAGCTGTTCTTCAATTTGCGCCGCACGAAGAGCCAGCTGCAGGCGCTCGAGGAGGGCGATCTGAGGCCCGAGCACGTGACCGCCATCGCGAAGAAGCTCGGCGTCCCGGAAGCCGACGTCATCTCGATGAACCGCCGTCTCGGCGGCGATGCGTCCCTCAACGCTCCGATCCGTGCCGATCAGGAGAGCGGGGAGTGGCAGGATTGGCTCGTCGACGAAACGCCTGATCAGGAGGAACGCCTCGTCGAAAGCGAAGAGCGCGACTTGCGGAAATCGTTCCTCGCCAAGGCGCTCGATACGCTGAATGAGCGCGAGCGGCGCATTTTTGAGGCGCGCCGCCTGGCCGAGGAGCCGATGACGCTCGAGGATCTGTCCGCCGAGTTCGGTGTCAGCCGCGAGCGCATCCGCCAGATCGAGGTGCGCGCGTTCGAGAAGGTGCAGAAGGCCGTGCAGGGCGCGGCGCGCTCGAACGAGATGCCGGGCGCGGCTTGACCCGTCGAATGCCTGAAGTTCTGGCCCGCGTGCCGTCGTCGCGCGGGCCTACCGCGCCGCGCCCGTTCGCCGTGAAATGAGGCGGCATGCGCGTGCGGCCTGCCTCCTAATCCGTCATCCAACTGCGGCACGAATCGCCTAGAATCGGGATCGGCGGGGGAAGCCTCGCGGAGCACGGCCAGCAGGCTGATCGTGCTCCGACAGGGTGCGTGCGTCGGAGTTTCGAGGGGGCAATACCCTTTGATTATCTCTGTGCCGGTTTCGACCGACTGGCAATCTCATCCGGAGCGATGCGTGGTGGATCTGGACGGACCCACCCGAGGGAGCATTGCTCTGGACCGCACCAAATTCATTCCGCAGAGCCGTCCATCACTCCGCATACCATCGAGCATTCCTCCAGGGTGGAGCCTCCGTCGCCAGCCAGTGGTGGCGCGCGGGTCCGTTCTGACAAGGCGATGGGACCGCTTGCAGACGCGGTCGATGCGGGGACACGACCCTAGATGGAGTGCCACATGCTGAAGCACTTTCGTCCTAGTCTCGTAATGAAAAGCGCGTCCCTTGTTTCGATGATCGGCTCGAGGCTCGAGCTCGACTGGCTGCTCCGCCTCCTCCTCATGCAACTCCAGCCGCAACGTCCCCCAAGTACGGTGTGACTGACGCCGGGTCGGCGGCGGTGCGATCGCAGCGCCGGCTACGAACGATGAAGCGGCCGGTCTCGGCAGAGACCGGCCGTCGTCGTTTCTGCGAAACCTGTATTGGTCCGGGGCCTTGATCAGTCTGCGCTGAACGCCGATCCGATTGACTGGAACACGGAATCGAGCTCGTGACCATCCTTGGCCTCACGAAACGTTCCGGGATCGGTGGCGCAGGATTCGAGCAGGCCCGAAATTTTGAGATCGTTCACGTCGAGCGCCACGGTGTAGATGGTGATCCCAGCCGACTTGATGTTGGTGCAGAGTTCCCGAGTAAGCCGGTCGGCGTCGTGGGACTTCGATCCCGCGTGGGTCTTGGCAGCATAGTCGGCCGAGCGCGTTTTGGCGCCGTCGGTCATGAGAACCAGGATCTTGCGCGCGTTGTCGGCCGTGGCGCCAGCTTCATCGGTAGGGGCGAGTGGAGACGTCTTCGAGAGCGCGGCCCAGCCCCAGAACAGTCCGGCCGGAATGTACGTCTCGCCGTAGCTCCGAAGTCCGTCGATGTAGGACTTCAATCCCGCGCTGTCGCTGCTCAGCGGCCGCATGGGCGAACCGCACATCGTATTCATCGAGGCGGGAACAGGGCTCGACCAGTCGTCGGCCCTGACGTCGAGAACGGCACTGCGCGACGCAGCACAGCCATGCCAGCTCTGCTGATCGACGAACTTGACGCATTTCCGATAGGTCGGCCCGCGCTGCTCGTCGCACGCCTCCGTCTGATAGGCATAGGGCACGCCGTCGTTGAGTGCGGTGAGCGTGGCCTTCCGGCAATTCGATTTACCGATGACGTCCGCCGTCTCGAAGCACGCCTCTCTCTCCTCAGCGCTGTCGTGCGGCACCAAGAGCCACGGCGCATTCCGATGGGCGACGCCGACGTTGACATAGTCACCGAACGGAACGACCGCGATCCTGACCTTGTTCTTGTCGCCACTCTCGGCGAAGGACCGGTCGACAAGATGCTTCGCGGCCGTCTTCATGGCTGCGAGCTTTGGGCCGCTCATCGAGTTCGTGACGTCGAGGACGAGCGCGATGTCGAGCGCGCCGCTGGGATCGGCGAGGTCAGAAATCGTATCGGTTGCCGCCTTCGAGCGCCGTTCCCCGTCTAGGGAGACATCGGGCATCTGTGACGGCTCGGCGCCGTCGCCTGGCGCGTCGGATGCGGCGACCGCCCCCGCAAAGAGGTGTTGTCCCCTCGCGGAACTCGCCTCTCCGGACGAGATGTCGCGTGCAGTCGTGACCCGGTTCAGACCCCACCGAATGGCAGCTGGGTCGTCCGAATAGCCTGCCGCAGCGCCGCCGATCGAAGGCAGGAACGCAAGTCCGCCCGCAGCGAGTATGAAGCCGATCGGAAGAAAGAGCAGCGGTTGGCCCGAGGCCACGCATCTGAGCCAGCGTCGGGAAACGGTCGAAAAACGCTGGCCCGCCATATTCAATGAGCTCCTTCAACTGAGTGCACCACAAAGGAATTGCATGCAATTCTTTACTGGTGTTAAAGATCACGGCGTTCAGCGGCGATAGCTGCGGCTTTTCCTCAAAAATTGTGGGTTGAATGCCGAAGAATTCGGCTCACGACAACCAGACGTGGCCGATTGATTGATTTGATTACTGAAAGAAATCAAGCGCCGCCGGGGGAGGAGTGGCCACAAGGCCCGGCCCGGCAAACCATACTCATCGCGCGATCCGAAGCGGCGCCAGGTTTGAGCCGATCGTCGAGAACGCCGTGTGCAGTTCCTCACTGTCGCTCGCATCGAAGAACTTCGACGGCGAGGATGCGCAGGTCTCGAGGATATCCTTGATGCCAGGATCGGTGACGTCGAACGCGACTGTGTAGACCGTGATCCCCTTGGCCTTGATGTTCGTGCAGAGTTCTTGCGTGTGAGCGTTCGCCTGCGTGACGTCGGTGCCGCCATGGTGCTTGTTGACGTAGTCGGGCGAGCGCGTGTTGGCGCCATCCGTCATCAGCACCAGGACCTTCTTGACAGGCAAGCCATCGACCTTTTCGCCGCTGCCGGTGGCTTCGTTGAAGGGCGCTTCCTTAGTCAGCGTCGTCCAGCCCCACATCAGTCCAGCTGGAATGTAGGTGTTGCCGAACGTCGAAAGCCCGCCGAGGTAGTCTGTCAGGGCGTCCTTGTCGGAACTGAGCGGCATGAGCGGATTGCCGCAAAGCGTATTCATCGCGCCGGGTACCGGCGTCGTCCAGTCCTCGTCCTTCGTGTCGAGCGGCGTGTCGCGTGAAGCCGCGCATCCGTACCACGTCTTGGAATCGGTATACGTCACGCACTTGTTGTAGGTCGGGCCGTACTGGTAATCGCAGACTTCCGCTTCATAGGTGAAGGGAATGCCGTCGTTGTCGCCTTGCCTCGTCTCCATCCGGCAATTGGATTGCCCAATGACATCCGATGTGTCGTAGCAATAGCTGACCTCGTTTGACGTATCGGCAGGGACCGACAACCAAGGCGCCCCGCGGTTGGCGGTTCCGACGTTCACATAGTCGCCGAACGGGACGATGGAAATTCTGACCCGCTCCTCCGCGTGAGGCTTGCTGTACACCGTTTCCACCAGTGATTGCGATGACGCTTTGAGTGCGTCGAGTTTCGCCCCGGCCATGGAGTTCGTGACGTCGAGGACCAGGGCCATTTCTAAATTCTCGCCCGCGAGTTCGATTTCCGATGTCGCGACGACCTTGACGCTCTCGATGCCGGCCAGTGCCATGAACGACGTCGGGACATCGACCGTTATGCGGCCGGTGACGATGTTCTGTTCCGGCGTCTCGATGGTGACCGCGACCGCGCCTTCGACGCCGTGATTCTTGCGCCAGTTGGCATCGAAATACTTTTGTGCGTTGGCCTGAAGCTCGCTCGGATCGGTGCTCTGCGCGGCCGAACCCAGAAGGGCAGCGTCGAGATCGTTCTGGATCGCGGCATGTACGGACTGGCTTCGGCCCATGTCGACGGCCAACCCGATCGAGAGCATCAGGACCATCAGGCAGACGGCCGTCACGGCAGCGATCGCGCCGCGCTGATCGAGCGCGAATTCCAACACAGAACCGAGACGAGCTTTCGACATGCCGAATGACCCAGGAGATGATGTGTCATCGGACTATCGACGTATCTGATTTCGCAGTTCTTAACGGTGCCCAAGCAATGGGCACGCACTGAACGATCGATTGCGACGGCGTGTAAAAATCTAACTGAACGCTCGTTGAAAGTATCCACTTCAATTGCGCGATCTACATCGGCAGGCGCGCGATCTGATGGCTGAAGTAATTCTCGACTGCCGTCGTGATGCTTTCGGAAACCTTCTCGCGCCACGACTCGGACTTCAGCAGCTCCGCATCTTCCTTGTTCGTCACGTACGCGAGTTCGATCAGCACGGACGGGAACTGGGCCGTCTTCAAGACACGGAAAGCCGCCTGCTGATCGGGATCGTCGCGCATGTTGGTCGACGAGCCCATGTACTCGATGACGGACCGCGAAAAGAGGTTCGTCCGTTCGCGTGTCGTCTCGACTTCGCGCTGGGCGAAGTCGGCGAGGATGTCCTTGACCGCGGAGAGATCGATCTCGCTGCTGGCCTTCTTCACGTCCGTCAATTCCTTGGCCGAGAGGACGTCCTTCGAAACCTCGCCTTTGGCGGAGCGCTTGAGAGAATTGGCGACTGATTCACGGAGCGAATAGATCGTCGCGCCGCGCGCGGCCGTCGTCGCGTAGTCGGCGTGCACGGCAATGAACAGCGCGGCTTTGTGCTGTTCCGCGAACGCGCGCCGCTCGTCGAGGGGAACGAACAAGTCGCTGTCGCGCGTCATGAGCACGCGATAGCGGCCCGTATCCTCGATCTTCTTCCGGAGCGCGCGTGCGAACGCGAGCACCACGTCCTTCTCGACAGCGCCGTTCTTGACGGCTCCCGTATCATGTCCGCCGTGCCCGGGATCGATGACGATCGTGGGCTTGTACATGACCTTGTCGAGTTCGTCCGGCCGAAGCGCGGGCTGCGGGAGCGGGGGTTGCAATCCACCGGTCCCGAGTGCGGACGGCTTCTCTTTGAGCGGCTTGCCGTCGCTCGCTTTGACCACTTCGTCGACCGGCACGATCTCCAGCGCGAGCAGCTTGCCCCGGCCGTCCGGCGCCGTTTCGATTTCTGACTTTTCGACGATGACGGGGCGCGTCACGTAGACGACGACGCGCGTCTTGCCAGGGCCGGCGGCCCCGCCGCGGAAACTCTCGACGAGTCCGACCGGAGCGACCGAAGGCTCGGGAGGCAGGCGGAGTTGGACCTCGGGCAATTCGACGACGACGCGGTTCGGATTGCCGAGCGACATAACATGGAAGTCGACGCCCTTGTCGAGCCCGATCAGGAAACGCGTGCGGGCACTCGTGCCCTTGACGATGGGGCTTTCGGAGAGGGCGTTCTTGACGGCCGGGGAGGCCGCCTCGGAGACGTGCGCAAGCCGTGTGCGCGCGGGGTCGTCCTCGGCGGAGGCCGATCCGCAAAAGGTCGATAGGATGAGCTGCGCGCAGGCAGCTGCCATTAGGGCGCGCTGCCCCATGGGCCGGTCGATCATCGTGTAAGACCCCCGTCTACGCGATACAGGTGAAGTACCGGGCAAGTCTCGACGCTGCCCGCTGATGATGGCGCTTTGCGGGACAACGTCTGGCGAAGTTATGAATTGGTAAAGGTTAAAGCCGGGTAAATGCCCGCTCAGTCGGCCGCCTTGACCGCCCATCGCGCCGTCGCGTCCGCGTCGCTCTCGCGCGCATCGACCCACGCCGCCCGACCATCCGCCAGCTCTTCCTTCTTCCAGAAGGGTGCTCGGGTCTTCAGATAATCCATAAGGAATTCGGCGGCTTCGAAGGCCGCCTTCCGATGGCGTGACGCTGTCACGACAAGCACGATCCCGTCGCCGGGCTCCAGCGTGCCGACCCGATGGATGATGAGAACGTCCTCGAGTGGCCAGCGCGATCGCGCGTCCGCTTCGACCCGCGCGAGTTCGGCTTCCGTCATGCCGGGATAGTGCTCGAGCGTCATCGAAAGGAGTGCAGTACCATCGACCGCCCCGCGGACGAGCCCCGTGAACGAGACGACGGCGCCGGCATCCGTCCGCCCGTCGGTCAGCAGGGCGATCTCGGCGCCGACGTCGAAGGGCTCAGTTTGAATGCGGACAGTCATGCCAGTTCCGATAACGTCCTGATCGAGGCCCGAACGTCTTCCGTCGCTTATCCGCCTGTGACCGGCGGGAAGAAGGCGATCTCGCGCGCCGAGCCGATGTCGGCCGACGGCTTCACATGCCGTTGCGCGATCGCAGCGCGCACGATATCCGGACGCGCGAACGCAGCCTCGTACTCGGGACCGCGCCCGCGCAGCCAGACGACGAGGTCGGCAATGGTCGCGACACTTGCCGGAAGCGCGAAATCATCCTCGGAGCGGCCGATCTTTTCACGCACCCAGGCGAAATAGCGGATCGTGACAAGGCGCTCCGGGTCGCCGGCGGCGGCATGAGAACGGTCCAATTCAGCGCTCCATCGCCTTAACGTTCCATAGCATGGCTGACGCCGGCTTTCAGATAGTCGAACCCTGTGACGAGCGTCAGCAGTGCCGCAAGCCACAAGAGAGATAGGCCGATGCTCGTGACGTATGGCCAAACATGGTCCGCCGCAGGGCCCGCCAGCAGCAAAGCCAGCGCCAGCATCTGCAGCGCCGTCTTCCACTTCGCGAGCTGCGTGACGTGAACCTTGACGTTGAGTTCAGCCAGGAACTCGCGGAGCCCCGAGACGAGAATCTCGCGGCAGAGGATGATGGCCGCCGCCCAGACCGTGTACCCGTCGATGGTCCGGTCGTGGACGAGCATCAGAAGTGTCGCGCCGACGATGAGCTTGTCCGCTATGGGATCGAGCATACGCCCAAGCGTCGATTGCTGCTCCCACGCGCGCGCCAGGAATCCGTCGAGCCAGTCAGTGATGGCGGCCACGACGAAGATGCCGAAGGCGGTCCAGCGTGCCGCATCCCCGTGCCAGAGCGTGAGACATAGAACGAGCGCCGGCACAGCCGCGATCCGCGCGTAGGTCAGCACGTTCGGCAGGCTCATGGGCATGGCGCGCGAAGCATTTGTGGTCGCATCGGTCATGGGATGAGCTTAAGACCATCCGATCGAGAGGGCGTCAATGGGGCGGCGGCGACGCGGTCGATGGCAGACGCGCCATGTCGGAGTGATCCGCGGTCTAGGCCGACCCTCTATCTGCCCCGAGGGCGGCACAAAGGCCACGATTTCAGCGCATGACATTGATCCTGATTGATATTGTCGCCTATTACGCCGCCTGGGCGGGAGCGGCGATTGGCGCTGCGCATAACCGGCCGGACCTGGCGGCTGCCGCGTGTCTTGCGGCCCTTGTACCCCATTTGGTTTCAAGCGCGGACAGGACCCGTTCACTGGCTCTGATGGCGGTTGGCCTCGGGATCGGCCTTCTCGTCGAAAGTGTCCTGGCGGCGGCCGGCGCCACCGCCTTCAAAAGCCAAGACCTCGGGCCTTGGCTCCCGCCTTTATGGAGCCTTTTGCTGTGGATGTCGTTCGCGACGCTCCTGCCGCGGGCGCTCGTCATTCTGCAGGCAAGGCCGCTTCTCGGCGCGGTGTTGGCGGCGTTAGCGGCTCCGCTCGCCTATCACGCGGGCAGCGAGATCGGCGCGCTGACCGTCCTCGAGCCCTATACCCGAAGCCTCGTTCTGATTGCCCTCGCCTGGGGCATCGCGATGCCGATCCTGCTCCTCGCGGCCCGCCGCCTCGCCCACGCCTGAGCCGAGCGGCCTAGCCGCGGCGCTCGTGGAAATGATCGTAGATCTTCTGCGCCATTTCCGCCGAGATGCCCTCGACCGCCTTCAAGTCTTCGACGCCCGCGCGCGAGACCGACTTCGCCGACCCGAAATGCGTCATGAGAGCCCGCCGCCGTGTCGGGCCGATGCCATCGATCTCATCGAGGGGATTGGCCGAGATGGCTTTCGCCCGCTTGGCCCTGTGCGTGCCGATCGCGAACCGATGCGCCTCGTCGCGCAAGCGCTGCACGAAGTAGAGCACGGGGTCGCGCGGCTCCAGCATGAAGGATTTGGCCGCACCAGGACGGTGGAAGTGTTCCCGGCCTGCGTCCCGGTCGGGTCCCTTGGCGACACCGACGAGCGGAATGTCCGATAGCCCGAGCTCGGCGAGAACATCGACAGCGACTTGCAACTGACCTTGTCCACCGTCGATCAAAACGAGGTCCGGCCGCTCGGGAATGTCGTCCGCCGCGGCAGACGGACGTTCGCCGGGCGCCACGCCGTCGTCTTTGACAAGGCGTTTGAACCGCCGCATCAGGACTTCCCGCATCATGGCGTAGTCGTCGCCGGGCGTGAGATCGGCGGAGCGGATATTGAACTTCCGGTACTGGCTCTTCGCGAAGCCATCGGGACCCGCGACGATCATCGCGCCGACGGCATGGGCGCCCTGGATGTGGCTGTTGTCGTAGACCTCGATCCGGCGCGGCACCTCCTGGAGCCCGAACCGCTCCGCGACGCCCTCGAGTAGCGCACTCTGCGAGGCGCTTTCTGCAAGCTTCCGCCCGAGCGCCTCGCGGGCGTTCTGCGCTGCATGCTCGACGAGGCTCGACTTCGTGCCGCGCTCCGGCACGCGGATCTCGACGCGCCGCCCGGCCTTCGTCTGCAGCGCTTCCGCCATCAGCTCCTGTTCCGGGATCGTGTGGGACAGCAGAATGAGCCGCGGCACCGGTTTATCGTCGTAGAATTGCGCGATGAAGCTCGCGAGAACGTCCTCGACCGCGATGGCGCGGTCGGCTTTCGGGTAATAGGCGCGATTGCCCCAGTTCTGACCCGCGCGGAAGAAGAAGACCTGGACGCACGTTTGGCCGCCTTCTTGATGCGCGGCGAAGACGTCCGCTTCCTCGACCCCTTCGGGATTGATGGCCTGGTCCGCTTGCACGTGCGCGAGCGCCCAGAGCCGGTTGCGGTATTTCGCGGCTCTTTCGAACTCGAGCTTGTCCGCTGCCTCCTGCATGAGCGCCTGGTACATCTCGCGCACGGACTGACTTTCGCCTCTCAGGAACCGCACCGCCTCCTCGACGAGCGCGTCGTAGTCTGCGGGCGCGATTTCACCCGTGCAGGGTCCGGCGCATCGCTTGATTTGCCAGAGCAGACACGGCCGCGATCGCCCGTCGAACACGCTGTCGGAGCACGAGCGCAAAAGGAACGCGCGCTGCAGCATGTTGATCGTGCGGTTGACGGCGCTTGCCGAAGCAAACGGACCGAAATAGTCGCCTTTCACGTTGCGCGCACCGCGGTGTTTCAGGATCTGCGGAGAGGGCGTATCCCGCCGGATGAGGATGTAGGGGAACGACTTGTCGTCCCGCATCAGCACGTTGAAGCGCGGCCGGAAGCGCTTGATGAGGTTGGCTTCGAGCAGCAGCGCCTCGGCCTCGGTGCGGACCGTGATGAATTCCATCGAAGCCGTAGCCGCAATCATGCGCGCGATCCGATTGGTGTGCCCGCCGATCCGCGCGTAGTTCGAGACGCGCGCCTTGAGGCTCCGAGCCTTGCCGACGTAGATGACGGTCCCTTCGGGATCGATCATCCGGTAGACACCGGGCTGGGACGAGAGGGTCTTGAGATAGGACGAAATGACCGCCGGTCCGGTCGCCGGACGGATTGGCGCATCGGCCGCGACGGCGGCATCCTCGTTTTGTTCGGGATCGTTCATGTCGCAAGGATTGGGTGCAGGGACAGAGGCGTCAAGCCAGGGGTTGCCACAAAAAGGCCATGCGGTCGGCGCGGATGACCCGGAGTGGATGACAATGGGTCGTCCAGGCAACTTTGGCGCGTGCCAGCCCATGCGTAAGCCGTTCGTCGTCATCCTCATAGCGATGTTTGCCCTCGGCGCCTTGGGCATCGCGGACGCCAAGTCGTCGAAGCCGCGGTTCGACAAGCCCGAGGCCGTGCTCAAATGGATCAACGGATATCGCGAGACCCCCGAGCCCGAACGGCTACCCGACGCCGTGCACGCCATGGCCGAACTCGGTCTCTTCCGTGAACTCGAGCAGGCCGGCGTCTACGTCGGCTTCATGGCCGGCGCGCTGTCGGCGGAACCCGCGCGCGCTGCCGAACTCCTGGCGCGCATGTTTCCCCTGGCGCCCGAGCATCAGGTCTTCCTCGTCCGCGCAATCGCGTACTCCGATCTGCCCGAATGGCGCGACCTGCTGATCGCGTTCGCCGAACGTATGCCCGCGCGCAAGGTCCTGATCGAGCACTATCTCTATGGCGACGGAAAAACTCTCTTCAATCTGCCGCTCGACGAAAGCGCATTCGTGCTCGACGCGCACTGGGGCTACTACTTCGGTTCGGGTTCTCGGAAGGCACTCGCGCGCATCGTCACGGCGCTCGAATGGGTCGAAGAGAAGGACGACGTCGAACGGCTGACCTTCGGCGCCATGTCGAAATGGACGCTCGCGTCCAACGCGACGCGCGACGAGGTTTTGAAGGCGGCTCTGACCGACGAACTCGAAACCGCATCGGACGTCTCGCGCCGCCATCTGAGAGACGTGATCTTCGCCGCCGAGACGTTCGAGACGCACAAGATCAGAAAGGCAGCCATCACCGCCATCGACGAACTGAAGGCGAAGGGGCCGGCCTACAAGCGCGACTATGCCTGGTGGGGCCAGACGGGTCAGACCGTTCTGGCACTCGGCTGCGTCGCGGCCGGCGCCATGGGCCAGTTCCAGCTCGGCATCCCGTGTGTCATCGGTGGAGCGGTTTCGACGGCGGCACTCAAGTATCTCGCGCCGGAATGAAACGTGACGCCGTCGGCCTCAGCCCCCGCAGATCGTGCGCGCGGCATCGAGGGCCGACTGCTGATCTGTGAACCACCCGACCGGCTTGCCGCCGGGCATGCGCGATTGGATGAAGCGCGCCGTCATGCTGTCCTCGAAGCCGTCGAGCACCGTCAGCGCCGCGAGATGCAGCGCGCCATCCTCGTCGGCGCGAATGAGCACGTTCTTCTGCCCGCCATAGCTCGCGACCGAGATGCGGCAGGCGCGGTCGCCGTTCGCGACCTCCGGCAAAGTTTCATTGCTCGTTTCGAGCCGCGAGGTCAGCTTGCCGCCACTCTCGGACAATCTTGTCGCCGGCTTCGGCGGCGCGATGCTTGCGAGCTTGCCTGGAACGGGCGCGGTGGGCGCGACGGTCTCCGCCACGACCTGAGCGGGCTTGACGACGGGCGATGACGAAGGCGCTCGGACGTCCCTGCTCGGCAAGGGTTGGGCTTCCTGCGGCGCGAGCGCATCGGCACCTTGACAGTGCTTGGCCCGGAACTCCGACGCGACCCACGCGATCGAGGCGCCATACTTGGGATCGACCGCCCATCGCCGCGCGAGATCCGAATAGCGAACCGACCGCTTCAACTTCAGGGACGCCGAAAGGATGTCGTCCTGCTTCAGTTGCGTTCGCGGTGCGATGGGCGTTTCGAGCCGCTCGCCTGAGTAGACAACGAGATGCTGGATTTGCGCGAGCACACCGGTCTTGACGTCGGGGTAGCGATCTCCCGGAACACCTCCGCCCGTCGTTCCGATGCCGGCGAAATTGTTCTGCAACGGATCGACGTCGCCGCGCCGTCCATCCGGCCTCAGATACGTGAGGAAATTGGTTTCGAGCGCCATCTGGAAGAAGGCGTAGTCCCAGCGGACCCGCCACACCTCGCCCCAGTGCCGATACCAGTCCGCGATGTCGCGATAGCGGGGATCGAGATCGGGGTTGCGCGACTTGAGAAACGTCATCAGACGATCCGGCGTCGCACAACGCGGGACGAAGTTCGCGGCGCTGCTGCGGATTTCCGGAAGCGAGGTCTTGGCCACAACGGACTCTGGGGCGAGAAGCACCGCGAGCGACAACGTGGTGACGGCGCCGGCCAGGAAGGATCGCATCAGCCCTCGGGGCAAAGCTCGAACGCCTTGTCGAGCGCCTTGGCCTGGTCCGCGAATTCCCCAACGCTCTCCCCACCCTTGGCGTAAGCGGTGATGTAGGCCTGCGCCTCGACTTTCTCCGCGCCCTCGTTGACGTCGAGCACGGTGTAGTTCGTCGTGCCGCCGTTCTTCGCCTTGATGATCATCGCCTTGGCGCCGCCGTAGCTCGCGGTCCAGACACGGCAGGATGCAGACTTGTCACCCTTGGCCTTGTCGGCAGCGGACGCTCCGGCAACGGCTCCCGAACCCGTAAGGGCCGCGGTCTCAGTTTTCTTCCCGGCGTCCTTGCCGACGGCCATTATCTCGGCATCAGGCGATTTGGCCGCGTCGGGGTTGAGAATCTTCACGGCTGGTCCCGGAACGGCGCCCGCGGCCTGCGGCGCGGCAGCGTCGGATGTTGTGCCGAGCGCGGCGTTTGAACCAAGCGCGGATTTCGCGGCGCCGGCATCGGCGCGCTGTTCTGCGATTGCGTTGGCCGCCACATCCGCGCCGACACCCTTCTCGGTGTCCTTGCCGTCCGTCTTGACCGTCTTGGACTTCTTGGGCGAGGCAATCGATCCACGCGCTTCGGCCACGAGTTCCGGCCGTGGATCGTCACCCTTGCAGGCCCCTTCCATGAATTCGTCGCCGATCGCGAGAATGTCCCGGCCATAGCCCTTGCTGCCCGGCGCCCACTGCCGCGCAAGGTCCATGAAGGTGATCGCCTTGCCGTCGAACGACGCATGCCATTTGTCGAGCACGCCCCATTCCTGGACCTTGCGGGTGCGCTCCGCGACGGCGTCGTCGACCTTTTCGCCCGCGTACATGGCGAGGTGCTGGAGGTGCGCTTTAACGCCGGTCGAGATGTCCGCGAAGCTTTCGCCCTTCGCGCCTTTGCCTGTCGCGCCAAGCCCTGCGAAGTTGTTCTGATCCGCCTCGACATCGCCCGTGTACGTGAGCGCGCCCGTCTCGACGATCATCTGATAGAACGCATAGTCCCAGCGGAGACCCATGGGCTCGCCGTGGCGCATATATTCGGTCGCGATGCCCTTGTAGCGCTCGTCGAGCGATTTGTTCCGCGTCTCGAGCAGGACCATGAGCCGGCCCGGCGTGACGCATTGCGGCACGGCATTGGCCTCTGAAGCCTTGATGGCTGGCGCAGGTTCGGCGGATGCGGGAGGAGAAAGAGCGAGGGGGACGGCAACGGAAATGGCAAGGGTCGTGGCCAGTTTGGCCAGTCCGGCGGACGCCTTCATGTTGATCACCCGATATCGAACGCGGCACCCATGCGGGAGCCCAACACACCGTTCCAGGATTAGGCAGGTATCCCTAACCAGTGGTTAACGGCGTCTCCCCACACGTCGAGCCTCATCGTTGTTGCCGACGAGTTGGGCGGGAGTTTGCGGGTGCCAAGGTCGAAATGTGGCAATGCCGAGCGATCGTTAAGTCTCTGGCCGACCAAACGTGCTCGCCGCATGCAAGTCGTGTTCAGACCAGGTGAGATGCTGGCCCCCGTCGAGCGCGATCATCTGCCCGGTGAGTGAGGGAGAGGCGAGAATGAACCGCACGGCCGCGCCAATCTCCCCGGGAGACGGGCCGCGCTGCAACAATGTCGAGCGGACTTCGGCAGAGAAATCGTTCTCGGTCTGATGGACGCTCTTGAGCACCGGTCCAGGTCCGATCGCATTGACGCGGATGCGCGGCGCGAGTGCCTGAGCGAGTGTCCGTGTTGCCGTCCAGAGGCCTGCTTTCGAGATCGTGTAGGAAAAAAACTCCGGTGTGAGCTTCCAAACCCGCTGATCGATGATGTTGATGATGTTGCCGTTTTCGCCTTGAGGCAGATGCTCCTGCATGGCTTTCGCAAGCATGACGGGCGCACGGAGATTGATGTCCAGATGTCGCGTCCAGGTCGCGTCCGAAACCGTACCGATCGTGTCGGGCAGAAACTCCGAAGCGTTGTTCACGAGGCAGGTCGGCGGCCCGATTGCTGCGACGCAGCGAGGAACGATCTCCGCGACATCCGCCGGCCGGGCAAGATCCGCCTCGATGAGAACGATGCGCCGCCCCATCGCACGGATGGAGGCGGCCAGTTCGCGCGCCTCGTCCACGGAGGACCGATAGTGGATCGCGAGATCAAAGCCCGCCGCGGCCAGATCGGTCGCGATTGCCCGTCCGATGCGGCGGGCGGCACCAGTCACAAGGGCCAAAGGTGCAGGTTGGTCGACCGGGGGCATGCGAGCGCCTTTGCGGTAAGCTGGGGATGGGAGTTCCAGCCGCGATGGGGGAAATCTGAGACGAAAGGGTTCCCACACGCGCAGTCGTGCGACAAGTGCGCCGCTTCGAAAAGGGCATCATTCCAGCAGGTTGCAATATCTCCGTGCAGCGCTGAATTGAACACTCGCTGGGGTGATCAAAAAACAGGCGAAATGACAATAACTTCTGCTGAAAAAGCACCGGGAGTGGCGTATCCGCTACAGTGTGCGCCTGACAGCGCGCTCTCCCGCGTTTCTGACTTGTGAACGGAAGCCGATTGTTGCTTTCTTCTCTCAGGACATGCCGATTCAACTTGGGTCCTGTGCTGCTCGGTTAGGGCCGGTCAGCGTCAGCAGACGGGGGTTAGCAGATGACACTTACGAAGAAGCTCTTGGGCGCCGTCGGCGCTACGGCACTGGCTCTCGCCGCGGCCGCTCCGGCCTCCGCAGAGGATCGCGAGTTCAACTGGTCGGGCTCGCTCACGATCGTGAGCGACTATATCTTTCGCGGCATCTCGTTCACGAACGAAGATCCAACCCTTCAGGGCTACCTGGAGTTCACCTACGGCATCGCCTACGTGGGCTTCTGGGCCTCGGGCATCGGCGGCGACGACGCTGCTTTCCTCGGCCCCTGGGAGGTCGACTACTACGCCGGCATCCGTCCTTCGACCGGTCCGGTGAACTGGGACTTCGGCGTCCTTTATTACACCTACGGCGATCGCCAGAATGGCGCGGACTTCAACGATGACGCCGACTATGTCGAATTCCAGATTTTGGCATCGACGACGGTCGACAAGTTCACGTTCGGCCTGAAGGGCTACTACACGCCGGACCAGGAGATCGCGGCGCCGGAAACCTACACGATCGAAGGTACCGTCGCTTACGCTCTGCCGGCCTTCACGGTCAGCGGTGCTGAGTGGTCTCCGACGCTTAGCGGCGGCGTCGGCTACTGGGGCAGCGAAGCGAACGATGTCTACTTCGGTGCAGGTGGCGGCTTTTTCCTTGGTGACGACGAAATCACCTACTGGAACGCTGGCCTCAAGATCACCGTCGAGCGCTTCTTCATGGATTTCCGCTACTGGGATACGGAAGTCGATGCGAACGCGGGTCTCGAGACCCTGGCCGACGAGCGCTTCCTCTTCTCGGCCGGCGTGACCTTCCCCTAAGAAGAGTTGCGGCTGTCCTTGACAGACCAATAACGAAGCCGGGGCCCTCGCGGGCCCCGGTTTTGTTTTGGCCGATCTCGAGTGCTGGGCCTGGATTTCCAAAACGTTCAGCGAAAACCCGGCCGATGATTTGCCGATTGCCGTTCGTCGCGAGACTCGCCAAGCCCGCTGCCCGCTGCCCACTCAACTGCTGTTGTCACCGTCGAAAATCCCGCCGAGCGGTCCAAGTACCGACCCCTCGCCATGCCCGCCCGCGGGACCGGCGTTGGCGATGATCCGTCCTGCGAGACGCGAGAAGGGAAGGCTTTGCAGCCACACGGTGCCGGGCCCGTTAAGCTCGGCGAAGAACACGCCTTCGCCTCCGAAGATCATGGATTTGACCGATCCGGCGCGAACGATGTCGAACGAGACGTCAGGCGTCATGGCCGCGACGCACCCGGTATCGACATGCAGCGTCTCGCCCGGCGCCAGCGTCCGCTCGACGATCGCGCCGCCGAAATGCACGAACACGTGCCCGTCTCCTTCTAGCTTCTGCATGATGAAGCCTTCCCCGCCGAAAAGACCGGTCATGATCCGCTTCTGGAAATGAATGCCGACCGTAACACCCTTCGCGGCAGCCAGGAACGAGTCCTTCTGGCAGATGAGCGCGCCGCCCATTTCACCCAGATGATAAGCGAGGATCTGTCCTGGATAGGGGGCAGCGAACGCCACGCGCGCCTTGCCCTGGCCCTGGTGTGTGAAGACGGTCATGAACAGGCTTTCGCCCGTCAGTAACCGCTTGCCAGCATTCCATAATTTAGAGCCGAAACCGCTCGTCTGATGGGCATGCGATCCGTCCCCGAAGACGGTATCCATGTGGATCGACGCGCTCTTGAACATCATCGAGCCCGCTTCCGCGACGGCGCTTTCGCCGGGATCGAGTTCCACTTCCACGAACTGCATTTCGTGGCCCTTGATCTCGTAGTCGACGACGTCTGAGCTGCCCCGCCCACGTACCGAAGACCGTCCCACGCCGGGGACGGAACCCATGCCGGCCATCTGTATTGGCTCCCTATCGCTTGCCATTGAATTTGGACACGCACGCCGCGTCGCGGGACGCGTCCGCCGATCCACATAGTGGCGGACTGCGGCGGTGTGGAGATGGGGCCACGTCACCGGACCGTCATGAGACTGTCGGGCCAACGTCACGGCCGTAACCTAAGAACGTCTAGTCAGGTCATGAATTTGCGGCGGTGTCTTGTATCGCGTTCGCCGGTCTGCAGCGCGCCTGACGCATACGCCGAGCGCGCCATCGCCCTCTTCCAGGTGTGCTCGTCGGCTCTTGGCGGCCAGCCTGCGGGTCATGAGGATTTGCCCCCGCTGCCTTGAACGATCCGCAGGTTGGCCCCGCAGCGCCGTGCCGTGTCGCCGAACGAATTCCATGACGCCGCCCGCGCGATGCGCCGGCCGATCACTCCTCGTCAACCGGAAATCGCAGCCGGCGGCTTGATCGCGCGGCGGGCCTCGCTCTAAGGTCCGACCCTCTGCGGGGGCCCACACGTGATTCCGATGCTTCTGACCGTCCTCGGCCTCGTCGTCGCGACGATGTTCGTCGCGATCCGATATCTGGCGCCGAGACTGTCGCAGGGCAACGTCCTCTACGGCGCGGTGCCCGACGCGCCCACGGGCTTCGGCTATCGCATGGCATGGCTCGCGGTCCGCACGCGCGACACAGGTGCCGTCGTCGAAGCGCTCGGCCTGATCGGGCCTCACCCCTGCAACTGGCGATCGGGCATCGGCGCCGTCTATGATCGCGCGCTCGGGGAGCATCAGATCTTCGTCTCGCCCCCCGTCAACGGCTGGACGTTCGTCGTCGGACTGTCCCTGCCTCAGCCGGTCGGTCGCCACTTCGTCGACAAGTCGACGCCGTTCCTGCTCGCACTCGGCACCCGCTTCGTCGAAGTACAGTACTTCATGGCCTATCCGCCGATCGATTTCTTTGCCTGGGCTCGCATGCTGGATGGCCGCCTCGTCCGTGCTTTCGCCGTTGGCGACGTCGGCGTTCTCTGGAACAAGGGCAAGCCGACCCGCGAGGAGCGCACGCTCGGCCTCAGGCTCTTCGAATTGCGCGGCGTGAAGGACCGGCGTGGCGACGCTGGCGGTGAGGTGATTCTCCACCCGACCGAGGATCACGTCATGCGGATCGCAGCCAAGTGGAGCCTCGATCCGACCAAGCTCGGCGCTCAGTCGAGCCAGCCCGGCCTCGGCGTCATTGCCCGCGCGCCAGCCGTCTGGCGCGCCGAGCGCCTCAAGGCTTCAGCGTGACGCGCATCCTCTCCGTCACCATCATGCCGCGCGGCTGACGCCGCGCCCGGTCCGTTCGCGCCGGACGTCGTCCAGCACGATGATATCGGCCGTCGCCGAACGCCTCTGACTGCGGGCGAGGAGTTTCGGCTGTTCCGCACGGGCTGAGCGCTTGACGACGGCAGCGGCCTCGCGCTTCGGCACCGGCTTGTCGAATGCGCTCTTCCTGCTCGCACCCCGGCTGACGCGTCCGGCTGGGCCATTGAGGTGGCTGACAGCCTTGAGGCGTTGGGCAAGGAGTCGCTCAACGATCGGCGGCGTGTAGCCCGCGTCGGCTGCGGCCAAGCGATCATTCGTGTCGTCGGTCGCCAGGACGTCGCGTTCGGTGCGATGGCCGACGAGGTCCGGAAGGTCCGCGAGATCGGACACCGCGACGGCGGTCTCGAGATCTGGGTCCACCGCGACGGCGTCGAACGCGATGACGTCCGCGCCTGACACCTCGAAGAGGATCACTTCGTCGCCGGCCTCTTCGACTTCGGATTGCTCATTACTCGACTTGGTGTCTCCGGAACCCACCACGCGAGCATCAGGTTCGGCGGCATCTGTCTCGATATCGCCAGTCTCGATATAGCCGGTTTCGGGGCCTTCTGTCTCGATCGCACCCTGAAGGTCGATCTCGCCGAGTGAGCCGGCGAACAGATGCGGAGCGAGGGCCTGCGGTTCGCCGAAAGGCAGGATCAGACCCGGAAACTGCGTTTGCGCCGGTACGACGGCCGATGCTGGGATGACGCAGACGAACGAGTGCGCGGACGATGCCGCATCGGCGTTCGAGCCGCCTATCATGGATTGTGCCGTCAACGGAAACGCGATGGGACGCGAGGGTTGCACGGACAGCTTTTGGACTCGTCGGTATAGACCGCGGAACATGCACCGAACTCCAGATCCGCCCTGTCATGGCGGCATGCTACTGGCCCCAACGCCGGCCGACGTTGGCAGGATCGGGCGTCTTGGATAATGCCGGGTTAAGCGATGGCCCGAATTGAGGGAATTCGGGACTCTTGGGGCGATTTTCTGCGAGAAAACGGCAGAAAAGCCCCACCAAACCCTTCACGGATCTGTCATTTCCGGGCTTTGCAACGGCGCGAGGTCTGTCAACCAGCCCACCACCCGGCCTCGGTCCGCGGGCACCAGCTGACGGTCTTCGCGCGTTCCGAGGCCTGTGAGACGGTGATGCCATTGCTTGGAACTGCAACCGCTGGCCGTCGTCGCCCCACTCCGACGGTCGAGAGCGAGGACCGTGCAGGGGGCGGATACCGCGCGAAGCGACGTGCTCGATGGCGCCGCCGCCTGCGCCGTTTCAGCGGCAGGCTCTGACGGCAGTCGCGCCGTCGTCGTGTCAGCGTCTGAATAGACGATCCCCGAGACGAACGCCCAGAACCCGACGGCGTGCCAGAATACGATGCCGGAAAGGAATCCAAGACCGCTCCACAGAAGGGCTGGTTGGATCGTGCGGACGCCCGTCGATGCCGGCTGTTCCGGATTTGGGACGCTATGGCGCGGCGAGCGAATCATAGCCCGAGTTTGGAAGTCTCGGCGGTTGGGCGGCAACCCTGAGGCGAGGTCCTTGCCGGCGCAACAGCGCAACTATCCACAGCTCGGCCCGACGATAGCGCTCACGTTCCTCGCAGCGCAGGGGCCCGATCAGCGAGGACCGGGCAGGGGATTGTTCCAGTCGATCACGCCGCGCGGCGTCTTCTGCGGCGGGTCGAAGCGCGAACGCACGGGCGGCACCGACATCTCGCGCGCCGAGCAGAGCCGTCGCTGATCCTGATTGGGCCCGCAATGTTGGGGCTTGCCGTCCTTCGAATAGCAGATGCGAAGCTCGCGCAAACGGTTGTCGCGGCCCGCACAGGAGACGGCCATCATGTCGGGCTTGAGCGTTGGATTGGCCCGGACCATGTCTCGAATGAAGCCGTCGGGTGAGACGAGCTGCAACTCTTGCGGATTGAGATAGCGCTCCGGAATTGCGATCGACTGGAAGAGCCGCCGGGAGAGATCGAAATAGCGCGCGACGTCGAGGCCCGAGCAAGTGCCGTGTTTGCGGTACTCGTGGATGATGAGACCTCGGCTCGGCATGATGTCCATCATGGACTGGATGACGTCTTCCGGTACGAACGGCTTCCGCCGCGTCCGGCAGCTTTCCGGCCATCCCCGCACGTATTGCGGCCACAGACCGTGGAGGATGAACGAATAGCGCCGCCCGTCCGGCCGCGCGCATTGTGTGTCGTCGTCATCGCCTGCGGGGGACGCGCAATGCGTCGGGCTCCAGGACAAGACGAGCGCATAGTCGTCGAATTCCCCTGCGACGTGCCCCCCGCGCGAGGCATCGCCCTCGGACCAGTCGCGCTGGGCTTGGGCAAGGTCCGCGGTGCTGCCCGCCAGAACGCCCGTCGCCAGTGCGATGGACAACATGAGGTCCCGAAGGGACCGCGCCAGCATCGTCACTTGCCGTACCTCGCTCGTGCTCGTCTCTGAATACTGCGCGCCGAACCGATGATCGCCTCGATCTTTGGCACGGCGATGGTCGATTTGGTGCGCGACTGAACTAGCGCGTCGCGAGGGCCTGAAGAATCCGCGCCCAGCTCCGGGCACCCTTCTCGAAGCTCCGCACGTTGTATTTTTCGTTCGGGCTGTGGATGCGATCGTCGTCAAGTCCGAACCCGATCAGCAGACTGTCCATGCCGAGCGCATCCTTGAACGACGTGACGATCGGGATCGAGCCGCCGCAGCCCATCATGACCGTCGGACGTCCCCACTCGTCCTCGAGCGCGCGGGCCGCGGCCTTGACGGCGGGTGCTGACGTGTCGAAGCCGATCGCCGATCCGCCGCGCGTGCCGATGAAGTCGAGCGTGCAGTCCGGCGGCAGTTTCGACCGCATGAAGTCCTGAACCTTTTTCAAGACCGCGTCGGGGTCCTGTCCCGGCACGAGACGGCACGTGATCTTGACCGACGCCTTCGAGGGAATGACGGTCTTCGATCCGACGCCCTGATAGCCGCCCGTGACGCCGTTGAACTCGAGCGTCGGCCGCGCCCAGACCTGCTCGATGATCGAGCAGCCTTTTTCGCCGGCGGGCGTCGTGAGCCCGACGCCCGCAAGAAACGCAGCGCCGCTTTCCCGGCCAAGCTCTTCCCATTGAAGCTTCTGCTGAGCGGGAAGCGGCACGATCCCGTCATAGAAACCCGGAACGGCGACGCGCCCGTCGTCGTCGTGCAGTTGAGCCATGACCTTCGCGAGTGCGCGGATGGGGTTGATCGCGGGGCCACCGTACATCCCTGAATGCAGGTCGCGCGACGGCCCGGTCAGGATGGCTTCCGTGCCCGCGAGCCCGCGCAGCATGGTTGTGATCGCGGGCGTATCCTTGTCCCATTGGCCGGTATCGCAGACGAGCACGAGATCGGCCGCGATCTCACGGCCCGCCTCGGCCAGGAACCCGGGGAGCGAGGGCGAGCCGCACTCTTCCTCGCCTTCGAGCATGACCGAAACCTTGAGCGGCAGGCGTCCCGCCGCTTCCTTCCAGGCCCGGACGGCCTCGAAGAACGTCATGAGCTGGCCTTTGTTGTCCTCCGCCCCGCGCGCGACGATGATTTTTCCGTTCGCGGGATCGTCCGCGATCATTGGGTCGAAGGGACCCGAAGTCCAAAGCTCGATGGGATCGGCCGGCTGCACATCATAATGCCCGTAGAAGAGCACATGCGGCGTGCCGGCGGGATAGCTGTCGCGATCGTGCGCGACGACCATGGGATGGCCCGTTGTCGGCCGGACGGACGCATCGAAGCGAATTTGACGAAGGGCCTCCGCACACCATTCGGCTGCCCGGCGGCAGCTGCCCGCGAACGCGGGATCGGTCGAGACGCTGTCGATCCTGAGGAGCGCGAACAGGCGCTCGAGACCCGCCGCGCGATTGGTGTCGAGGCGGGCGAGTACGGCATCGAGATCGGCTGTCATGGGCGTCCTTCATCGGGCGAACGGCGGCCGCGTCCAAATCGGCCGCTCGTCTTTTACGGCCTCTTTTGACCTGCTATGCCATGCTCCGCACGACTTTTTTGACGCATCGCAGGCGCGGGCGCCCTTGGGAGAGGTCTCGGATGGGGCACACGAGCACCGGCAACGCACCACATCCCTCGCTGGTCTACCATTTCGGGCCAGATCGGACCGACGGTCATGCCGGCCTCGCCGTCGAACTCGGCGGCAAGGGCGCTAATCTGGCCGAGATGGCGCGTCTTGGACTTCCGGTCCCGCCAGGGTTCACGATTTCCACGAAGGCGACGGCGACCTATCTCGCGAACGGCGGGACGATGCCGGATGGCCTCGAACAGGACGTCGAGACAGCGGTCGCGGCGACGGGGAAGGCGCTCGGTCTCGCATTCGGTGATCCTGAAAAGCCGCTTCTGCTTGCCGTCCGTTCGGGCGCGCAGGCCTCGATGCCCGGCATGATGGACACGATTCTGAACCTTGGGCTCAACGACGCGACGGTCGAAGGCCTCGTGCGCCAGTCCGGCGATCGCCGTTTCGCCTACGACAGTTATCGCCGGTTCATCGAAATGTACGGCGACGTCGTGCTCGGCGTCGACCACGGGCTCTTCGCCGACATCCTCGACAACTTCAAAAATCTCGCTGGCCTCGGCTCCGACACCGAACTCGATGCGGTCCAGTGGCTCGACATCATCGGCCGCTACAAGTCCGCCGTCGCCCGCCAGACCGGCAAACCGTTTCCCGAGGACACGCATGAGCAACTCTGGGGCGCGATCGCCGCCGTCATGCGCTCGTGGCGGAACGAGCGCGCCGAAGCCTATCGCCGCCTCCACGGCATTCCCGATCACTGGGGCACGGCCGTCACGGTGCAGTCGATGGTCTTCGGCAACCGTGGTGAAACGTCGGCCACGGGCGTCGTCTTCACCCGCGACCCCGCGACCGGCGCGCGCGAGGTCTATGGCGAGTATCTGCCGAACGCCCAGGGCGAAGACATCGTGGCGGGCATCCGCACGCCGCGCCGGCTGACGGCGAACGCGCGCTTAAAGCTCCGTGCCTCCGAGCCCTCGCTCGAGGAGGAGATGCCCGAAGCCTATGCCTCCCTCGTCGGGATTCTGTCGCGTCTCGAAGCCCACTACCGGGACATGCAGGATGTCGAGTTCACGATCCAGGAAGGCCGGATCTGGATTCTCCAGACCCGGGCGGGCAAGCGCTCCGCCGAGGCCGGGCTCAAGATCGCGGTCGACATGGCGGACGAAGGCGTCATCACGCGCGCCGAAGCGGTCCTGATGATCGAGCCGCAAAGCCTCGGACACCTCTTTCACCCGACCATCGATCCCTCCCACGTGAAAGATATCGTCGCGCGGGGATTGCCTGCCTCCCCCGGAGCCGCGTCAGGAGAGATCGTGCTCGAACCGGCAGACGCCGAGACGCTGCGCGCGCAGGGCCGCACGGCGATCCTCGTTCGCACGGAAACGAGCCCCGAAGACATCTCCGGCATGAGCGCCTCCGTCGGCGTCTTGACCGCGCGCGGGGGCTTGACGAGCCACGCCGCCGTCATCGCGCGTGGCATGGGCCTTCCCTGCGTCGCGGGAGCCGGCGCGCTCCGCATCGATATGGCGAAAGGAACCGTCCGCGCCGGAACGCGCACCTTCCAGAAAGGCGACGTCATCACGATCGACGGCACCACGGGCGAGGTCCTCGCCGGCCGCGTTCCCATGCGCGAGCCCGAGCTATCCCCCGAGTTCGCCCGCCTCATTGGATGGGCTGACGAGATGCGCCGCTTGAGGGTTCGTGCCAACGCCGACACGCCGCGCGACGCGCGTCACGCCCGCAACTTCGGAGCTGAAGGCATCGGCCTCTGCCGCACGGAGCACATGTTCTTCGATCAGAGCCGCATTCTGGCCATGCGCGAGATGATCTGCGCCGCCGACGAGAAAGGCCGTCGCGCGGCACTCGCCAGAATCCTCCCCATGCAGCGGGCGGATTTCATCGAGCTGTTTCGCATCATGGCGCCGCTGCCGGTCACGATCCGGCTGCTCGATCCGCCGCTGCACGAATTCCTGCCCCGCAACGATGCCGAACTGGAACCCGTTGCGCGCGCCCTCGGCATGCCCCTCGAACGACTGAAGGCGCGCGTCAGCGAACTGTCCGAATTCAATCCGATGCTCGGCTTCCGAGGTTGCCGGCTCGGCGTGCGCTACCCTGAGATCACCGAAATGCAGGCGCGAGCCGTCTTCGAGGCGGCCATCGCCGTCGAGGCTGAAGGCAGCCACGCCGTGAAGCCCGAGATCATGATCCCGCTCGTCGCCTACCGTCGCGAGTTCGACATTCTGGCCGGCATCATCCGCGGGGTCGCCGCGAAAGTCGCGAGCGAAAACAGCGGCAAGATGGTCGCCTTCGAGATCTGCACGATGATCGAGCTGCCGCGTGCGGCGATCATGGCCGAGACCTTGGCGGAAGAGCCCGATGGCGCGCGCTTCTTCTCGTTTGGCACGAACGACCTGACGCAGACGGCCCTCGGCCTCTCGCGCGACGACGCGGCGCCGATCCTTTCGAACTACGGCGCGAAGCGTATATTCGATCGCGATCCTTTCGTATCACTCGACCAAGATGGCGTCGGCGCGCTGGTCCGCATGGGAACCGAGGGTGGCCGGCGCGCGGTGGCCGATCTCAAAATCGGCGTCTGTGGAGAGCACGGCGGCGATCCTCACTCCATCACGTTCTTCCACGAGATCGGCCTCGATTATGTCTCGTGCTCTCCGTTCCGCGTGCCGATCGCGCGCCTCGCCGCAGCTCAGGCGTCGATCCGCGCGAAGCCGAATTCCCTCGATCTGAAGCCGGTCGGCGGAATCTGAAGTCGTTGATTGCGATGACGAGACGCCTTGACGAAGTATTGGTGTTGCGCGGCCTCGTGCCGACCCGTTCGCGCGCGCGCGACGCGATCCTCCGCGGTCACGTCACGGTAGACGGCGAGATCCTGCGGAAAGCGGGCGCGTCCGTCTTGCCCCATGCCGCGATTGCGGTCGCGGATGCCGCCGGCACGGCCTACGTGTCCCGCGGCGCCTTGAAACTGATCGCGGCCCTCGATGCCTTCTCATTTGATGTGAGCGGCCGAACGGCGCTCGATGCCGGTGCATCAACGGGCGGCTTCACCGAAGTGCTGCTCGCGCGCGGTGCGCGCCATGTGACCGCGGTCGACGTCGGGCACGGCCAGCTTCACGAGCGGTTGCGCGTCGATCCGCGCATCGCGGTGATCGAAGGCCGCGATGCCCGTTCTCTGACTTCGGCCGACATCCCTGAGCCCGTGGGCGCGATCGTCGCGGACCTGAGTTTCATCGGGCTCGCGAAAGTGTTGCCTTCTCTCCTGCCGTTGGCGGCCGGACGTGCCTGGCTCGTGGCGCTGGTCAAGCCGCAATTCGAAGTCGGGCGCGAGGGCATTGGAAAACGCGGCATCGTCACGGACGACAAGCACCGGCAGTCGGCGCTCGACAACGTCGCCGAATGCGTCGGCGCGACGCCGGGTTGGCGCGTGACAGGAACGATCCCATCGCCTATCGAAGGCGGCTCCGGAAATCGCGAGTTCCTGCTCGGAGCCGTCCATGAGCGCTGATGCGCAAGATATGATCGAGACTGTGGAGATCGCGCGGCTCGGCGCGAAGGGCGACGGCATTGCCGAACGCGGAGAGGGCGAGCCGGTCTACGTACCATTCGCGCTTCCCGGTGAACGATGGTCGATCGCCCGAAACGGCGCCGCCGTCCGCCTCACGGAAAGCCCCGATCGCGTGGCTGAGAAGTGCCGTCATTTCGGCACATGCGGGGGCTGTGTGGCGCAGCACCTGTCGGACGATCTCTATGCCGCGTGGAAGACGGCGAGCGTCCGCGAGGCTTTTGCTCATCGCGGCATCGACGCCGAAGTCCTGCCCGTCCATCGCATCGGGCCTGGCACGCGTCGCCGAGCGATTCTCGGCATCGTTCGCCGTGGCGATAAGGTCGGCATCGGGTTCCGCGAGGAAGGCCAGCATACCCTCGTCGACATGGCGGAATGCCCGATCCTCGATCCGCTAATCGTCGCCGCATTGCCCGCGCTGCGCGAGATGGGTCGCATCGCCATGCCACACGACACGCCGGGCCGTCTCATCGTGACCCGCGTCGATGCGGGTCTCGATGTCGCCTATACCAATGGCCTCAAGATGCTGAAGCCCGATGAACGGGCCGAGTTGGCGCGCATTGCTTCCGCGGCGCGGGTCACGCGCTTGATCGTCGCTGGTGACCCGATCGTCGTCCGCGCCGAGCCGTCGATCACGATTGGCGGCGTCGCGATCGACGTGCCGCCCCAGATCTTCCTTCAAGCCGTGCCAGAAGCCGAGCAGATGATGATCGACTTCGTCGTCGCGGCGCTGCCGAAAAAAGCCAAGAAAGCCGCCGATCTCTTCTCGGGCGTCGGCACCTTCACGCTGCCTCTCGCGCGCCACGTCGCGATGACAGCCTACGACAGCGACCGCAAGGCGATCACGGCGCTTGAAGCGGCTCACCGCCGCGCGACCGGCCTGAAGCCTGTCGAAGCGCGTGTCCGCGACCTCTTTCGCGAGCCCCTGTCGCCGAAAGAACTGGAAGCCTTCGATGCTGTCGTGCTCGATCCCCCGCGCGCCGGCGCGGCTGCGCAGACCGAGCGCCTCGCCCGCTCGAAAGTCCCCGTCGTCGTCGCGGTCAGTTGCGCACCGGCGACACTCGCGCGCGACGCCCGCACACTGATCGACGCAGGATTCAAGATGGGTCCGGTGCAGCCGATCGATCAGTTCCTCTGGTCGCCCCACGTCGAGGCGATTACCGTTTTTCGGCGTTGATCAGCTGTTCCACATACCAGGGCACGACTTCCGTCGCCTTCCCGTGGTGTGCTTCTGCGAAATAGGACTGGCCTACTGATGGTTCGAGGTTGAGCTCGACCGTATGCGCCCCGTTCCGCCGCGCGAGGGCGACGAACCCGGACGCGGGATAGACGTGTCCGCTCGTGCCGATAGAAATGAAGAGATCGGCCTCGTGCAACGCCCGCGCGATCCGCTCCATGTGGTAGGGCATCTCGCCGAACCAGACGACGTCGGGTCGCATGGCGCCGGCGGCCGAGCAGTTGGGACAGACGCTCTCCAAACTGAGATCGTCCCTCCAGTGTGAGCGCACGTCACACCCCGTGCACCACGCCTTCAAAGCTTCGCCGTGCATGTGGATGAGGTTTTGGCTGCCGGCCATTTCATGCAGTGGATCGATGTTCTGGGTCACGACAGTCACGGTGCCGGGACGCGCAGCTTCCAGGTCTGCTAGGGCGAAATGCGCGGCATTGGGCTGAACCGTCTTATGTGCGCGGCGGCGCATGTTATAGAAGTCGAGTACCTTTTTCGGGTCCCTTACGAAGGCATCCGGTGTCGCGACGTCCTCGATCTTGTACTTTTCCCAAAGACCGCCTTTCGTTCGAAACGTATCGATACCGGACTCGGCCGAGATGCCGGCGCCGGTCAATATGACGATCGACTGGAATTCTGCCATCCGCGTGTGCTGTCCTTGCGTTAGTCTTCGGCATTCATGTGCGACAAATGGGAGTTTCGTATGACTTCGGAGATTACAGCCGCCCGCGAGTTGGCGTCAGGCCTCGCACGCTTCGGGTGGTACACGGGGATCGGCGCGCTCGCGGAACGTCGGGCCGCGAGAGCTGGCGCACCGCGACCGCCACGCCCGGCAGGCCGCGTCGTCCCCGATAGCCGGACGATCATGACGGACATTCTGGATCTCTTCCGGCGCGATGCCGCACTCGTTCGCGACGGCGCGGCAGCCGCGACCTCGGACGATGGTTCGGCAAGCTTCGCCGATCACATCGATCGCCTGCGTGCGATGTTCCTCGACCTGCCCCGCGCCGCCGAGCGCCGCGCCGACCACGAGA
Organism: Hyphomicrobium sp.; assembly: GCA_033765145.1. GTDB lineage: Bacteria > Pseudomonadota > Alphaproteobacteria > Rhizobiales > Hyphomicrobiaceae > JAGVSR01. The sequence goes on from JANRIH010000032.1 coordinate 64,643, forward strand.
CGACGACCGCCCGCACCCATGCCGGCGAGACGCACCTCCCGGACTACTTCGTGCAGGACTTCCATTTCCAGAACGGCGGCTACCTCTCCGACAAGTCCGCGCGCCTCTACGACGTCCAGGTCGAGACACTGTTCCGGGGCACGGCCCACGCCATGCGCCGCCAGGCTCTCCGCCCTATTGCCGACTTCATGATGGGGCGCGACCAGCGCATGATGTCCCTGCTCGACATCGCCTGCGGGACCGGGCGCTTCCTTCGCGAAGTTCGACGTGCCTATCCAGCCTTGGCGCTGACGGGGCTCGATCTCTCGCGGCCCTACCTCAACGAGGCCGAGCGGGCCATGCGGGGCCTCCGTCCTGCGAGCTGGCTCGAAGCAAATGCCGAAGCGATACCCCTGGAGGACGCGAGCCAGGACATCGTGACGTCCATCTATCTCTTTCACGAGCTGCCGCCCGAGGTGCGCCGGATCGTGGCGCGCGAGATCGCGCGCGTGCTGAAACCCGGCGGTGTTTTTGTTTTCGTCGATAGCCTCCAGAAGGGCGATCGGGAGGGTGGATGGGACGGCTTCCTCGAAGGCTTTCCGGAGCGCTTCCATGAGCCCTATTATCGGCACTATACGATCGACGACCTCGACGCCGTGTTCGCAGAATGCGGCCTCGCCGCAGTCAGTGCGTGGCCGGCGTTCCTGTCGAAGGTGATGGTGAGGCGCAAGCTCACGGCATGAAGATCCTTCTGAGTTGGTCGAGCGGCAAGGACAGCGCCTGGTCGCTGCACCTTCTGCGCGCTGATCCCAAAATCGAAGTCGTGGGACTTGTGACCACGACCAACGCCGCTTTCGACCGTGTGGCCATGCACGGCGTCCGGCGCGAAATTCTCGAAGCGCAGGCTCGCGCCGCCGGTCTGCCGCTCCACGTCATTCCGCTGCCCTGGCCCTGCTCGAACGAGGACTACGAGCGCCTCATGGGCCGGTTCGTCGCCGATGCCGTGGCCGCCGGGATCGAGGCGATGGCCTTCGGCGATCTCTTTCTCGAGGACATCCGCCGTTACCGCGAAACGAAACTCGCCGGCACAGGTCTTGAGCCAAAGTTCCCGCTTTGGCGGAAGCCGACCCGCGCTCTCGCCGAGGAGATGATTGCGGGCGGCCTTGATACGATCATCGTGACCGTCGATCCTTCAAAAATCGACCCGTCGTTCGCAGGTCGCCGCTTCGATCGCGCATTCCTCTCCGATCTGCCGGCGGGCGTCGATCCCTGCGGCGAGAACGGCGAGTTTCACACCTGTGTTGTCGCGGGTCCGATGTTCGCGCACGCCCTGCCGGTTACGATCGGGGAGACGGTCCACCGCGATGGTTTTGTCTTTACCGATGTAACATTGAACCGGCCGCATTCGGGCCGCGTCCAAGGCGCCACGCCATCGCGCGAGCAGGACCTCACTGCGCCGTGACGGTGATCCTAAGCGTATCCGAGTACCCGCCCGAGATGAGGCGCTGCGACGGTGTCTGCGGTGTTATCGTCACGGACAGGCTGCCAGTCGGGGTTGCCGACGCGGTCGTCGCACTTGTGCCGGTTTCGACGCCGCTCGCCGTGGGGATGGTCGCTGTGTTGAGATTGGATGTGGCGCCCGAGAACGTGGCGGCGGCGGTGTAATTGATCATGTTCGAGAAGCCCGAGGGAGCTGAACCAGCATTCTTCACGGCGCCGCTCAGCGAACGCGCCTGGACCGCCGTCAGAGAATTGCACACGACGTTGGCATAGCTGCGCGTGATGGGCGTCGTCGCGACGACGCCGCCGCTTGCAACCGGAATAGTCGCACTATCGGCAGTGGGTGACGTCACGCCGCCGATCGTGCACGAGAGCGCGACGGTTCCAGTGACTGAGAAAGCCTGGCTCGTCAGCTGGGTGACGTTGCCGTTCTGCCGGATGTTGAATGTTCGGAGCGATGGCGCGTCGCTGTAGCTGCCGGCGCGTTGCGGTGAACCGGGAACCTGACGGAAGTAGGCGGTCACTGTGGTCGAAAAGGCCCTGTTGTTGAGATTGGCACCCGCGGACGTGAAGGCCGAGATGAGGATGCTTGCGGCAGCGGGGACGCCGCCGCCGGTGTAGAGAAGTGACGTCCCGCCGCCCGACGCCGTCGTGATGGTGTAGGGCAGTGTCGCCCCGCCGCCGGACCGGGCCATGGTCGCTGGAAGGCTTGTCCTGTGGAACGCGATGCCGACCCGGCACGTGCCCGCGGTCGCGTTGGTGTCGTAGGTTCCCGAGATCGTGAACGTGACGGACTGCGCGACCGGTGCGGTCGGCGGCGTATATGTGCCGGTATTGGCGGACAGCGGTGAGACCGACAAGCCGGCCGAATTGATCGTGCAGCGCGCATCAGCCGACGTCGCGACGGTCATCGCGGCGACGATTATCGCGAGACAAACGAACAGTGAGCGGGATCTCATGGGGCGCGCTCCTCGGACGGTTGCAGGGTTCCGACTTTGACGAGGCCTTCAGCCCCCGCCGGCACGTCGAGGGTGTAGACGAGCATTCCCTCCTCGGTCGGCATTTCGACCGTCCAGCGTCCGGGCGCCAGACCCTCGGCGCCGAACCGGCCTTCGCCGTTCGTGAACAAGGCGACGGTCGTGGCCTCGGACCCCTCGATTCGGGCCGAGCCTGCCAAGAGGGAAAGCGGGGAGCCGTCTCGTGTCAGCAGCGTGCCGTAAACCGTCACGGAATTGGCGGAGCCGACGGAAAAGATATGACCGGCCTTGTACGGAGCGAACGTGTCGAACGAGCCGCTGCCGAGGCTGTAGCCGAGCGGCAGATCGGTGACGTCGATGGCGGTCGAACTCGGCTGATACGCCGGCAGGTCGCCAATGAGCCCGTTGCCCCACTGATCGGCGACCGCGCGAGGTTCGTCGAGATTGCCGGCCGAGACGTCGTGTCCGTCCAGGCTTTCATGCGGAACCACAACGGCGAACGCGCCGCCGCGGACCGGTGCGCCGAAGGCGACCTTGTCGCCGGCGAATGCAATGGCCGTCCCAACGCGAAGAGACGTGCGCTGGCGTGAGAAGGCTTCGAGGCCGTCGGAGATGCGAACGTCGTCGGCGTCGGCATAGTGGGAGAGCCGCAGCTCCGCGCGGTTGCCATAGTAGGTTCCGCCGGCAGAGACGGATGCCGAATTGTCGTACCCGCGGCTCTGGACGTCGACGCTCGTGTCCCACCGTCCGACGCCCGCGCCGTCCGTCCGATAGGCGGAAAGCGTGGCCTGCTGCCCGAGAGTGTCGTAGCCCGACGCGAGCGACGTGGCTTCGTCCGGCCGGACGTTGAGGCGCACGCCCACACGAAATTCCGGATCGATGGGGGTCGCCGTTTCGAGATCGTGCAGGAGGAGTTCGTTCGAATACCCGACGGTCATGCTGGCGCTGGCGAGTTCACCGATCGGCGCCGAGATCGTCACATCCGCCCCGTACCGGTCGCCCTCGATCCGATAGGGCGACCGCCTAGCCCGATCCACTTCGTCGAATTGATAACGCAGAGACAGGGTCGCCATGACCTCGTCGTAGACGGGAACGGAGTACGATCCGTCGAGGCGCAACCAGTAGGTGGATTCGGGGAACACGATCCCGTCGGCTGTCGCAAGGAACTCGCCGGGTGTGTGGAAGTCCGGGCTTCGGTATTCGGCGAGGAACGAGACGCTCTCCCGGCGTGACGAGCCGATCGCGTCGAAATTGAAGAGCCGCCAGTCGAAACTGAATGCGGTGCCGTCTCCCGGCGCGCCAGTCGAGTAGGCCGCATGAAGCCCGACGACACCCCAGTTCGTCCCCAAGACGACGCCGGCCCCGCCCATCACGACATCGAGGTCGCCCTGCAGGTCAGCCTCGGCCGTCACGTCGTCCGTGAGGCCGACACGCGCGAAACTGGACGCCATGAACGCGTCGGCCGCATACGTGCGTTCGTTATCGAGGAGGTAGGATGGAAGGCCGCCCGCGATCGCCCACTCGCTTTTACCCTCCGCGAGCAGTCCCGGATCTGAATAGGAATTGAACTGAAGCGATCGGCGCTCGCCCGCTTCATCGACGATGACGAGCTCCACGTTGTTGGCTCCAGCGGCGAGATTGAAATCACGCAGTGTGTAGTTTCCGGGTCGAAGCTTCATTTGTTGTAGGCTGGCGCCGTTGACGATGACCTCGACGCTGCTCGAACGCTCGAGACGAAACGAGTTGCGGCCGGTCGAGACGATGCTCTCGCCTGGGTTGAGTTTGCGGCCGGATTTTTCGATTGATAATCCGAGGATGTCCGCACTGTGCTGCAGCGGCTGAGCGATCGGATCGGTGTCGCCGAGCATGACGCGGACTTCATGCTCGGGGATATCGTACACGAGCCGCGACGTCTGACGCTTGAAGCCGGCGGCGTGACCGTAGGTGCAAATGGCGGTCTCGGGACAGATCGTGATGTCCGTCTCCCCATCGTACGCGGCGCGGTTCTCGACGACGACGCTCCCGACGCGGACGGCGGACTCGAGTTCCAACCGTCCGCTCGGCTGATCCTCGTAGATGCTGCCCTTGGGTCCCGCAGTGTCCCAGTACTGGTCGATGCCGCCGAAAATGTTGAGATAGCCGGCGGCGAATTCAGGCAACGTGAGCGCGCCGCTGACGATTTGGCCGTTGCGGTGGCCGACGCTGAGATGTCCGGTCGGGCGCTGCTCCGGGGTGAGCGCGATGGCCAGTTCCTGCAAGCCTGGGTCGAACGACAGTGCGATGCCGGACGCGGGAAATGCCGCAACAGGAATGTACGCGCCATGCGCGGCTTCGATCGCCTTGAGCGCCAGGAGCGTCTCTTCGTTGAGAATGGATGTGATGCGGGATACGAGCGACGTCGCCTCGACGAGGATGGCGTCCTCTGCCGTGATCTGCACCACGACGTCGCCCAGCGATTGTCCGTGATCCGTGATCGGCACCGTGATTGTGATCGTGCGGCCGGTGGGATTTAGCCGGCTGGTAATCTCTTGCGCGTATTCGATCGCGACGGCCGCCGTGACGGACGTGAGAGCGAGGACGATCAGGGCCAGATGTGCGGCGAGACACAAGCCCACCCCGTGCGGCAGCGGCGAAGTCCGCCGCCACACATCGAGGCATGCCCATCGTAGTCCGAGCCGCACGGGACTGCTGTCTCAATTCTTCCCACGCGCACGTTCTTTTCCTTGTAAGCACGGCCGCAACAAGCAGGCGCGCCCGACCCCTGACATGTCAGGCTAAGGTGCGACGCCTGGAACTGTTCCCGATTTCGCGGGTCGGGATGGCCCGCGCACGTCGGCGGGAACTACCTCTTCGGTTTCATCTCGATCGCGGCCTCGAAGCCCTGGGCCCCCGGCGGCAATTCGACAGGAAGCGTGAACTTTCGGCGGCGACCAGGCTGTACGAGACCGATGCCGATCCGGTCGCCGAGCATCGCCGGCGACAATGTATGCTCCCAGCCATCGCCATTGAGGTGCATCGTGGCTTGCGGCAGGAGCGCGTGGACCTTGGACACATTCTCAACAGTGACGACGGGATATTTCTTCCCGTTCTTTGCCGTCGAGGCGCCGGTGCCGACGATTTTCAACGCGGGCTGACCTTGAGCAGGCGCGACATTGATCATGACGCCGAGGCTCATGACGACTTGAACGCCGACGCTCTGGCGCGCCAACTTCACCGGAAGCTGATTGATGAACAAGAGGAAGCTCTCGCTCGTATCCATGAGCGGCTCCCCGAGCCACTGCACGCGGAAGTTCTGAGTGCCGCCCGGCGGGATCATCGCCTGCGGCGGCATGATCAGGAATTCCTCGCCCGCCTTCGATGTCGACTGACGGCCGTTCTCGTCGAGCTTCAGCCGCGCGATGACGGCCTCGACCGGCAGCGGTTCGGTCGAGTTGTTCGTGACCGTGACGCGCGCCGTTGCCTTGGAGCCGGCGGCCATCATCTCGACCTGCATCGGCGAAACGGTCATCGCCTTGGCAGCGAACGAGGACATGAGCGCGAACGTGATACCGGCACAGAAGGTCAGCATCTTGCGAGCGGACATGATGACTCCTGAATGATGCGAGAAGCGAGTGGAGGGATCGGCCGGAGACGATCCGGCCGATCCAGTTCTCGAGGCGAGGGACGGCGCGCCGATTACTGGGCGGTGAGCGTCACCTGGAGCGTGTCGGCATAGGCCGCACTCGGGGCCAGCGGCAGCGAGGGCTGAGCCGGCGTCACGGTGACGACGAGGTTGCCCGTCGCAGCGTTGGCCGTCGTCGCGGTGTTACCCGCCTCGCTACCGGCAGCACCCGCGGTCGCGGACGTATCGATGGTCGAGGTCGCGCCGGCGAAGGTTGCAACGCCCGTATAGTTGAGGACGTTGGTCGTGCCCGTCGGCGCCGCGCCGCCGGTGGTGACGCCACCCGAAAGCGACGTTGCGACGATGTCTGCGGGGCTGTTGCAGGCGACGCTGGCGATGGTGTTGGTGATGTCCGTCGTGTCGACGACGCCTTCCGTCACCGGAATGGCGGCCGTGAGAGCCGCGGGGTTGGTGATGTCGGCGATCGTGCAGTAGGACGAGACATTGGCCGAGAGGTTAATGTCCTGCGTCGCGGTCTGGGCGAGGGAAGCACCAGCCAAGGCGAAGCTGGCCACGGTCATGATAAGCAGGCTGAGTTTGGTACGCATGAGGGGTCTCCACGTTGCAATCTGGAATCCGGATGCGACGCGAGGGGCGGACGTCATTGCGTCCACCGGGCAGCGTACGGCGCCCGGAACCTTAGGGACCCCCCAGAGCCCCTGATCATATATAGGACATCAATTATAGTTTGGTTAACTTCAGGCCGTGTACGGACAGCGGCCTGAGACACGCGCGACATGCGGGCAATATCCGCCGGTCGTCTCGCGCCTCCAAAACCTCCGAGAGATCTGGCCGGCCACAGAGCCAATGGCCCGCCATGCCACGTGGCAACGGCAACCTTTCAAGGCCGCCGCTCCACACGCCCGCTTGGTCAGATCACGACGAAATCGGCGGCCGATACGCCGGCAGGCAATGTCGTGAGGGTCGCGAATTTCACGGCCGCTGCCCCGCCGACGCCGTCGGAGTCGTAATACACGTCGCCCGTGGTCGTATTGTAGACGATGCGTTCCTGCGCAGTCGTCGCCGCTGTGAGGCCGGCACCGCTGCCGAACGCACTCGGAGCCAGTGCGCCGGATGACAGGGCATTGAAAAGGCCGGCCCCCGTGTTCTCGAGCCGCATCGTGTCCTGAACTGGATCGTAGTCCGTGATGCGATCGACGTTCGCGGCGCCGAGGCTCGAGCTGAACACGAAGAAGTCAGCACTCCCGACTCCTCCCGCCAGCGTGTCGTTGCCGAGCCCACCGACGAGAGTATCGGTCCCCAATGTGCCGGAAAGACTGTCGTTACCGGCCATGCCGCTCAGATAGTTCGCGCCCCAGTTTCCGGTGATGGTATTGCCGAACTCGTTGCCGGTCAGATTGCGCGGGTCCGTCAGTCCGATGATCGTGCTCAGGAACTCCACTTCGACGCCGGCTGCGAGGGTATAGTTTGTGTTGCTGGCCACCACACGATCGGCCGTGCTGGAACCGGCGAATTCAACGACAACGTCAGTTGCCTGATTGACGACATACGTGTCATTGCCTGCCCCACCGGTGAGCGTGTCCCGCCCCGTTCCGCCGTCGAGGGAATCGTTCCCCGCCCCGCCGATGATGCTGTCGTTGCCGCCTCCGCCCTTGAGGACGTTTGCGCCGGCGTTCCCGACGATCTTCTGCGAGAACCCGTTGCCGGTCAGATTGATCGCTGCGGTGAGCACCGCATTGACCGTCTCGATGACTTCGATTTCCTGGAAATCAAGAACGACGTAGCTGCCACTCGCCTGAATGGTATCGGTAGTCCCGCCGCCGGCCGCGTCGAGCACCACGTCCGTCACGACATCGACGCGAAAGAGGTCGTTGCCGGCGCCGCCTGTCATCCGATCGCCGCTGGAGCCGCCGATAAGCGTGTCGTTGCCCGCGCCGCCGGTGAGCGTGTCGTTGCCCGACCCGCCATCCATGTAGTCGTTGCCGCCATAGCTTTCGGCCCGGTCGTTTCCGCCGAAGAGGTCGATGTCGTCGTTGCCGCTATGTCCGAAGAAGGTGTCGCTGGCGCCGAAGACCGCCGGACTGAACCCGTTTGCGAGCGCTGACGCGACGGTCGTTGAAATACCCGTGATCTCCAACGCAAGCACCGACGAAATGAACCAGCGCACGGTCGTGATCGAACCAGTCCTCGGTTCGCCCTCGGCGTTGTAGGTGAAGCCCGATCCGATGATGTCGAGGCGCGATGAAGGCTCGACCACCCTGAAGCTCGTCGACGTCCGGTTCGTGATCGTTCCGTTGGTCGGATCGATGGGCAGGAGCGCGCGGTACTGACGGATCGTTGCCATGGGTCTCGCGCGTCCTCTTTTAGCTGGGCTCGTCGGCGCGCTCGTCGCACCATGGTCGCTGTAGCATATCGACAGGCAACGGTCTTGCCTGACAATCAGAAGGCTGATTGACCCAAATTCCGCGTGACGGAACTGCCACAACGAAAATGGCAGGCGTTGCCAGTTCCGAATGCGAACGCGCTCAGACGATTGAAATTTCCCGCATCGCTCGCTCGCGATGAATGCGCCGCTCATTCCGAGTGGACGGCTCGGATTATTCCTATTTGTTGTTCTTCATGCAGTCGGGATCTTTCGTGTAGGTACCGAGTTCATGCTGCGACCAATATTGGTCCATGCACGCGAACGCCTTGTCGCGTTCTTGCTGGTCCTTCTCGAGTTTCTCGTCCATGGCCTTGCGGTCAGCTTCGAAGCGCTCGTTCCACTGGCGCCATTCGGCGGCGCGCGCGCGGCCCTCGATCTGCTGTTGGGTCGACCAGAGTCCCATGTTGTTCGTGACGAGCGCGACGATCGCCGCGAGCGCAAAGGCCGTGACAGACAACGACACGGGCGAGGAACTTCCGAGAAGTGCGGCGAAGGCGCGGAACCCTGGAAACGACTGCGCGCGTTCGATTGCGATACCGGACGTTCGCGGCGCTGGGCCGCGCGATCCCGCGAGCGTTCGCGTGTCCTCATTCGCGCTCGACGCCCGGATGGCGAACTCTGGAGGCAGCGTTTTTCCGGAAGCGTGATGGCTAAAGGCATGCCAGCGTCTTTGAACCGCCCCGTGGAATTCGTCGAACGGAAGCCGATGATAGTAGCTGAGATAGATCTCCGGAGCATCGCTTTCGACCGCCATGACGCTCAGATGAAAATGGCCTGCGGTCAGCATTCGGAAAAACCCTTTCGAGACGGTGAGCTTCGTCACCTTCGTCGAATTGAAGTCGCGTGCCTCCTGCACGAAGGCGATGCCGACCGAACGGATTTCATTCCAGGGGATGACCTTCTCCGAGAGGTCGCGAAATAGAATGCCCTGTGGCGAAAGCACGATGCTCGGAACGCTTGGGCTCATGCGCCGGTAGATGATGACCCCGAGAGACGCGAGCGAGATGAGGATCACTGCCGAGCCGAGCAGCATGGGGCCGCCCTCCACGTCACGGCCGTCGAACGGCGTCACGAGGACGAGTCCGATCGCCGCGCCCACGAACGGCGCGGGAAGGAACCGGCGCGCGAGTTCATGCGACTGGGCGAATTCGAGGGTCCGCTGAACGTCGGCGATCTCGGGGTCCATTCAGCACCTTGCGGCAGCCACCATTCAAAAAAAGATGAACGGAGAACGCCGGCGAAATCAAGCCGCGCACGGGCGTGTCCCTCGATCGCCGTGCCCCTGAGCCGATGCTGGCAGAGTTAATCCGGAAGACCGAATGCGATGAGGGCGCCGCCCTGCCGGAAGCCCCAGATCTGGCTCCCCCCGGCCGCAACCGCGATGAACTGCTTGCCACGAACCGCGTAACTGACCGGCGGTGCGTTGACGCCCGCGCCGCAATTGAAGCTCCAGAGGCGTGCGCCGGTTTCGGCGTCATGCGCTGAGAACGTGCCGTTGCCCTCGCCATTGAATACGAGACCGCCGGCGGTCGCGAGCGTGCCCCCGACGAGCGGCTCGTCGGTCTTGACCTGCCAGCGAAGTGTGCCTGAACCCAATTCGATCGCCGAGAGAAGCCCCCAACTCGGGCCCTTCGCGGGCTCGAACGTGTAGTAAGTGACCGCTGGCTTTCCATCGGAGGCGGGAAGCTCGGCCGTCTGGTAGCGGGTCGGCAGATGCATCGCCGCGACGAACGCGAGCCCGCGAGCCGGATCGACGGCGGCGGGAGACCAGTTCGAGCCGCCGCCGACACCGGGCGAGATGACGATCCCTTCACGCGTCGGCGCGGCAAACAGATTGTCTTGCGGCACGAACGCCTCCGAGCGTGTGAGCAATTTGCCGTCGCGCCGGTCGTGCACGAAGTACCATCCGAGCTTCGATGCCTGGCCGATGGCCGGGATGCTCGTGCCGTCGTGTAAGAGGTCGAACAGTGCCGGGGGACTGGCGACGTCGTAGCCCCACAAATCGTGCGGCACCTGCTGATAGTGCCAGCGGATCTTGCCCGTCGCGATGTCGAGTGCCACCAGGGACGATGTATAGAGGTTGTCGCCCGGCCGGCTTTCGCCCGCGGCCTGCGGCGAGGGATTGCCGATACCGAGATAGATGAGGCCGCGTTCGATGTCCGCGACCGGCGAGTGCCAGACTGATCCGCCGCCGAAGCGCCACGCGTCGCGATGCTTCGGCAGGTCTGCCGTCTCGGTGGCAATGTCGCGCGGGAGTTTCACGCCATAGGCCGTCTCCGCGCGCATCGCGCCTTCCCATCCCGCCTGCGTCGTATCGAATTGCCATAATTTCCGGCCCGTGGCGGCGTCGTAGGCGGCGAGGAAGCCGGGGCGGCCGTAGCGTCCCGCGATCCCGACGACGGTGCCAAGTGGTGCGCCCGGCCGGTCGCTGTCGAGATGCAGGCCGTAGCCGACACCCGTGATGCCGGCGATCACCTTTCCGTCGATCACGAGGGGCGCCGAAGCCGCGCCGACGCCCGTCGATCCCGTGACCGTACCTTTGAGCGCCGGGTTCCCGGCGTCGAGTTGCGCCTTGTCCTCCGTCGGGCCTCCATCCGCCACCGCCATCGGAATATCCCAGACGACGGCGCCCGATTTCTGATCGAGCGCGACGAGGCGTGCATCAACGGTGGCGACGAAGACCTTGCCATAGCCGAGCGCGGCACCGCGGTTGGCGGGACCGCAACAGAGCTTGGAGTCTTTCGGGCGCTTGTGCTCATAGCGCCAGATTTCGCGGCCCGTCGCGGCGTCGACGGCCATGACGTGCGAGAAGGGGGCTGTCAGAAACATGATGCCGTCGGCGACGAGCGGCGTCGTCTGGAACGTCGCGGCCGCACCCGTCTGATAGATCCACTTTGGTACCAGCTTCCCGACCGTCGTCCGCGAGACCTGATCGAGCGGCGAGAAGCGCTGCCCCGTGAGGTCGCGTCCATGATGGAGCCAGCTTTCGGCCTCCAGTCTGGCAGCCGAAAGACGCGCCTCGTCGATCTCACCCGCTGCGGCGCCCTGTGCCCACGCGAGCGCCGCCACCATCGCCGACGCCAGAACAGTGCGGAACGGGTTGCGCGCCATGCCGATTATCCTTGGAATGCGATGGGTCGGGTGAGCATCTCTGGGGAATCCGGCGAGCAGGCGAACACGCTCAACCGCACTGCCCGCGATGGCGCAGCATGTGGTCGGCGAGAACGCACGCCATCATAGCCTCCCCGACCGGTACGGCGCGGATGCCGACACACGGATCATGACGGCCTTTCGTGACGATCTCGGTGGCTTCACCCGAAACAGTGACGGTCTTTCTCGGGCTGAGAATCGACGACGTCGGCTTCACCGCGAACCGCACGACGATCGGCTGCCCAGTCGAGATGCCGCCGAGAATGCCGCCGGCGTGGTTGGATGTGAACCCGGGTCCGTGGTGACGCCCATGCGGCGTCGCGTTGGGCCGCATCTCGTCGGCATTTTCCTCGCCCGTCAGTTCGGCAGCACCCATGCCCGCGCCGATCTCGACGCCCTTGACGGCGTTGATCGACATCATCGCGCCCGCGAGGTCCTGGTCGAGCTTGCCGTAGAGCGGCGCGCCCCAGCCGGCCGGCACACCTTCCGCGACGACTTCGACGATCGCGCCGATGGACGAGCCCGCCTTGCGGATGGCGTCGAGATAGTCTTCCCAGACCTTTGCCGCGACCGCGTCGGGCCCGAAGAACGGATTGTTCCCGACCTCGTCCCAGTCCCAGCGGGCGCGGTCGATCTTCTCGCGGCCGATCTGGACGAGCGCCCCCCGGATCGTGACGCCGGCGCCGAGCACCTTGCGCGCGATGGCGCCCGCCGCTACGCGCGCCGCCGTCTCACGCGCGGACGATCGCCCGCCTCCCCGGTAGTCGCGAATTCCATACTTCGCGTGATAGGTATAGTCGGCGTGACCGGGGCGGAATTTCTGGGCGATGTCGCCATAGTCCTTCGACCGCTGATCGACGTTGCGGATCAATAGCGAAATGGGCGTTCCCGTCGTCACCTGCCGGCCGGCTCCGTCGTCGAAGACGCCGGATAGAATCTCGACTTCATCGGGTTCCCGCCGCTGCGTGACGAAGCGCGACTGGCCGGGTTTGCGCTTGTCGAGATAGGCCTGGATCTCGCTCGCTTCGATCGGCAGCCCGGGTGGGCATCCGTCCACGACGCAGCCGATCCCGAACCCGTGGCTCTCGCCCCAGGTCGTGACGCGAAAGAGATGTCCGAATGTATTGTGTGACATGAAAAGCGCGGTGTCCGCAGGCCGGCAGAAGGGGTGTTGTTCTTCAAGGGCTTGGCCGGGTCCCGCCCCGGCTCGGCGCGGTCCGGCGGGCCAGTCATAGGGTCCGCCGCCCGCCTCGGCAAGGTCGATCGAAGACGGCGCGGTGATGACAACGCCGGCCCGACGCAGTTAGAGCTAGGTGAGTTCCGCGTGTCTCGCACCTCCCTGCAAGGAAAGGAGACGAGAACGGCATGGGGTGTGGGGGTGACGGCCCCGCATGTCGTGGCCGAGTTCGCGTGTGCACGAACTTTTGAGGCGCTCCCGGCGGTCTGAGCAACCGCCTCGAGCGCGCTCGCGTTGGAAAGAGCCGGAGCCGCTAGCTCCGGCTCTTTCTGTTTCCGAGCACGGGCCTTGAAGCATGTTACCAATGTTGTCCGTGGGCGTTGAAAGCGCGAGGAGCCTGACCTTGGCGACGGGACGGTTGGGACGCGCGATGTTTCTGGTGATCGCAGGGACGGCTCTCTGTGCCAGTGCCGCGAGCGCGCCCGCCACGGAAACGCCCGCCACGAAAGCGCCCGCCACGAAAGCGCCAGCCACGAAAGCGGAGGACGCGGAAGGCGATTCGGCGCCGTCTCAAAAGGTCGAGCCGGCCGATGGACCCGCTGGGGATAGCGGCCCGGGCGTCCTCGTTCCTCCGGTGAAGCGGGTCCAGCCGAAAACGCCGCCCGCGTTCGTGCCGCCCGCCATCCCGTTGCCGGTCCGCAAGCCCGCGCGGCCGGACACCCAATGATGGCTCCCGACCGAGAACGGTGAACGAGTTCAAGACGTCGGACAATGCGCGCCGTTCTCAGCCCAGTAGGCGAAGAGCGCGCCGAATTCCCGCTGTGTTCCCGGAACCGGCTCTCGGCCGCGTCCCGGAGTCCAAGCCCAGCCGACGAGCGTGTCGTCGGTCATGTGCTTGACGATGTCCGTGAGCGACTTTCCACCGTTGCGCTGGGGGTCCTTGATCTGTTCGCAGATTTCGCCGAGCGATTTCCCTTCCCAGGCCATTTCGATGGGAGCGAGATGCCACATCGGATGCCCCGGCACGCCACCGGGATCGAAATTCGCGGATCCATGACAAGTGGTGCAGCGCATGGCGGTCGCGCCGAGCCCGTCCTCTCCCCGTACCACACCCTGCTGGTGAATGTGCATGTCCATGCCCTGACGCGGTCGCTCGCCAGCCGGATGGCAGTTGAGGCAGCGCGGATGCTGAAGGACGCGCCCGGCTTCCCGGAACGCCGCGATCGCCCGTTCGCGGGGATCATCGATGCGCTGGAATTCGTCCGCGGGGGTCAGTGGTTCTGTTGCGCGGGCGGCGATACCGCCGAGAGTGGCGAGCGACAGGCAGACGCCCAAACAGACGCCGATGAGAAGAAGTGGACGCATGCCCGTCTCCCACGTCTCTCTCTGAAATTTCCAACGATCGGCGTGCGTTCCCGATCTGCGTTCCGGGCAAATCGATCGCCCGCGCGTTCGGAACACGCGTCATCGACTACTTCTCTTGTGGGTGGAGGGCGCCGCCGAGCTTCATGGGCTCGTAGACCGACTGCACTTCCTCGCGCCGGCAACCGGCGAGCGCGATCGTGACGAGACAGGCGACGAGGGCGAGTTTGTTCATGTGAAGCTCCCAAGCGTGATGGAGAGCGATCGCCGAGGGGTACGGAATCGTTCCATCGCGTCCTAGCTTCACATCCACGACATCTCGCCGCGACGGATGACGAGCACGCGATCCTGCGGGCTTTCGAGTTCCGGAATGCCGCGAGGGTCGAGCCCGAGAAGATGCGCGCGGAGACAGCGCGATACGCCACCGTGCGACGCGACGACCGTGTCGCGTTCGACGCCATCGACCCAGGAGATCGTCCTTGCGAGGAGATCGGCATAGCTCTCGCCGTTTTGCGGACGCCAGTGAAAGGGATCGAGACTTCGTTCCGCAATGCCGTTGGGATCGATCATCGGAAGATCGTCTTGCAGAACGCCCTCCCACAAACCGTAGGAGAGTTCCACAATCGCCGGATCGACCCGATAGGCGTCAGGCGCGAGGCCGAGCGCGGTCCGAATGATCGCCATCGTTTCACGCGCGCGCCCGAGCGGACTGGAGACGAACTCGCAATCTGCGATCTGAGGCAGCAATTGGCAGAGGATGCGACCGTTGCGGAGTGCCTGTCCCCGCCCTTTGTCGTTGAGTGGAATATCGACCTGCCCCTGGTAGCGCCGCGCCGCGTTCCAGTCGGTCTCGCCATGCCGGATGAAATAGATCGTCGTGCCGGGGCGCATCGCCTGTCTTTCCACCGCGGCTTCGCGCGGCTCGCCCTTTCGGTCAGGCGGTCAGATCCCCTCGGACTTCACGACGGAGATGTCGGGCGCATCCTCGTTCTTCATGCCTTGCACGTGGTAGCCGCTGTCCACGTGATGAACTTCGCCCGTGACTCCGCGCGAGAGGTCGGAGAGGAGATAAAGACCGGCTCCGCCCACGTCCTCGATGGTGACCGTCCGGCGCAGCGGTGAGTTGTACTCGTTCCAGCGCAGGATATACCGGAAATCCGAAATGCCAGCGGCCGCGAGAGTCTTGATCGGTCCGGCAGAAATCGCGTTGACGCGGATACCGGTCTTGCCGAGGTCGGCGGCCAGGTAACGGACCGACGCTTCTAGCGCGGCCTTGGCGACACCCATGACGTTGTAGTGCGGCATGACCTTCTCGGCGCCGTAGTACGTGAGTGTGATGATCGAGCCGCCATCGGTCATGAGTCGCTCGGCCCGCTGGGCGAGAGCCGTCAGCGAATAGCAGGAGATGAGCATCGTCTGCGTGAAGTTCGCTTCGCTCGTGTCGACGTATCGGCCGTCCAGTTCGTTCTTGTCCGAGAACGCGATGGCGTGGACGAGGAAATCGAGCCGGCCCCAGACTTTCTCGATTTCGGCGAACAGCAAGTCGATCGAGGCCTTGTCGGAGACGTCGCACGGGAGGACGAGTTTCGCGCCGAGGTCCGCCGCCAACGGCTCGACCCGCTTCTTCAAGGCATCGCCCTGGTAGGTCACGGCCAATTCCGCGCCCTGGAGCGCAACGGCCTTTGCAATCCCCCAGGCGATCGAGCGGTTGTTCGCGATACCCATGACGAGACCGCGCTTGCCGGCCATCAGATTGCCTGCCGGCACGCCAGCGCCCGCTCCCGTCTCGCTCATGGGCTCGAAATCCTTTTGTTTTGTCGGCCAGAAACGGGCGGCATCCTACACAAATGCCCCCTTCGGTCCAGATGTCCAAAGGCGCGGCAAAGGCGTCGCGCGATACGCGCCCGAAACATCTTCGAACCCGCTACGAATAGCAATGGACCAAAGGTATTTGTTCGCGAAATCAGAGGCTTGCTCTCAAATGCTCTGCAGTCAGCCTTCGAGGCTCCAGACCCCGTGCCGCCCGCGGCAGGCGATCCCCTCGACTTTTTCGGTCCTGGTCCCGCTCGTCAGCATGACGATGACGTTGCGGCAGACGGCACCCGACGGGGACCGGAACGAGGTCGTTGGCTTGACGAGGCCCGACAGACGGCCGTTGCGCCGATGCCAGACGTAGGTCGAGCCATCCGGCACTGTCATGAGGGCAAATTGCACGCTCGAAAGGGCCGCCAGTTCGTCGCCCTGATCGAGGGGTTGTCCGTCCGTCCGGGGTTTAGCGAAATCCCGCTTGGGGTCTTCCGCCCGAACGGTATTGGGCGCGGCCTGCGGTTCGGCGGAGGCGAACGTGGCAAAGAGAAATGCCGCCGATGCCAATGTGATGGCAGTGGCGACAGCGGTTGCCAGCGGCAACCCGAAACGATCACTCATGGCACTCCACACGAACGCGAACGGATACGACAGGGAACACACGACGCCACAGGCGTCGAAGAAGGAGTGTGCCACCCGAGCCTTAAGAAGTTATTGAACGGTGTTTCAGCTGCACCCGTTCGGGCCACATGTTAAGGCTCGCACGACTATGCAAACCGACCGGCGCCGGCACTTCGGGTCGGCCGCAGCATCGGCAACTGAGATTACGGAAAGTTCCACGTATGGCTGAAACGCCCGCCGCTCTGCCCGACATGCCCCCCGCTGCTATCGAACTGGCAGGCGGCGACGACCCGTTCGAGCTTTTCGCCCGCTGGTACAAGGACGCCGAACTTTCGGAGCCCAACGATCCCAATGCCATGGCGCTCGCGACGGCCGACGCGAACGGGCTGCCGAACGTTCGGATGGTCCTCTTGAAGGGCGTCGACCCGCCTGGAACACCGGGACGCGGCTTCGTTTTCTACACCAACCTCGGCAGCGCCAAAGGTCGTGAACTGGCCGGCAACCCCCAGGCAGCACTCGTCATGCATTGGAAGAGCCTCCATCGTCAGGTTCGCGCGCGGGGTCGCGTGACGCCCGTCTCGCCGGCCGAAGCAGACGCATACTTCGCATCCCGCGCGCGATTGTCCCGAATTGGCGCTTGGGCCTCCGACCAGTCCCGTCCTCTTGAAAGCCGGTTCGCGCTTGAAAAAGCCCTGGCTGCTGCAACGGCACGCTTCATGGTCGGCGAAATTCCCCGTCCGCCCCATTGGTCCGGATTTCGCATCACGCCGGTCGAGATCGAACTTTGGCACGATCGGCCCTGGCGGCTTCACGACCGTGTCGTCTTCCGCCGCACGAGCGAAGGTGAACCATGGCAGACGACGCGGCTCTACCCCTGATCGAACGGCACGGTCGAATGTCACGCATGAGCTAACTGAACGTTAATCGACAACGCATGCGGGACTTTGGTCCGATGCGGATTGACCTTGCGCGGACTATTCTGACCCGCAGGTTTCGTTGGAATGGTTGGAACATTTGTTTGGCCGGCGGAAGGTCAGGCCGCGCGCACCGAGGTGATCACAATGCCGACAGTCGTCAATCTTTCCGGGAACCGCGACATTGACGGAATTCTGTGGGGCTACAAGTGGGACTTCACAACTCTGACGTACAGCTTTCCGCAGAACGTTTTCGGCTGGCAGTATAGTCAGGGCATTTTCGAATTCGAAGCCTTCAACGCAACACAGATCAACGCCGCGATCCGCGCGATGCGGAACATCGACAATGTATGCGGATTGAATTTCACGCAGGCCCCAAATCCCGCCGACGGTAATATCCGGTGGGGCGAAGCCACGCAGATCAATTACCTGAATCAGGGTGGGATCGGCTGGCATGCACCCGGCTTCAACGCTCAGAACCCATCTGCAGAAGCAAACCCGCCCGATCCAGCCTTCCCAGCCTACACCCAAGGCGACCTCTGGTTCTCGAAAGGGAACTACAATTCACCTCAGATCGGCGGGTTCGCATACGCCGCCGGCATCATGCACGAGCTGGGTCATGCCGCAGGCTTGAAGCATGGCCACCAGACCAGCACCAGTCACGGTCAGAATTTTCCAACGCTGCCGCCCAATCACGACAGCCAGGAATATTCGGTCATGACCTACAACAACTCACCGGGGAGGATCGCGTCGGGCAACCTCAATCTCGACTACCCCACGACGTTCATGCAGAACGATATCGCGGCCCTTCAATACATGTACGGCGCAAACTACGCTTTCAATGCGAGTGCGACGACTTACAGCTGGAGCCCGACGACAGGCGAGACCTTCATCAATGGCGTGAGCCAGGGCCGACCGTTCCACAACAAGATCTTCCTGACCATTTGGGACGGCGGCGGTGTCGATACGTACAACTTCTCAAATTACACGACCGTCGTCGTCGTCAACCTCAATCCGGGTCAGTGGTCGACGCCAAGTTCGGCCCAGAAGGCCAATCTGGGTGACGGAATTTTCGCGCGCGGCTCTATCGCGAACGCGCTCCTTCACAAGAACGACGGCCGCTCCTTGATCGAGAACGCGAACGGCGGCTCGAACAATGACGTCATCGTCGGCAACGTCGCGAGGAATACGCTGAACGGCAACAACGGAAACGACCAGTTGTTCGGTGGTGTCGGCAACGACACGCTCTCGGGCGGCGCCGGTGCCGACACGCTTGCGGGCGGTACGGGCCTCGACCGCCTGACCG
The DNA here is from genome assembly GCA_033765145.1 of Hyphomicrobium sp. Taxonomy (GTDB): domain Bacteria; phylum Pseudomonadota; class Alphaproteobacteria; order Rhizobiales; family Hyphomicrobiaceae; genus JAGVSR01. The sequence goes on from JANRIH010000032.1 coordinate 83,482, forward strand.
GCGGCGCGGGCAATGACACGTTTCTGTTCAATGCAGCGGTGTCGTCGACGAGCCGCGATGCGTTGACGGATTTCAACGTTCCGCAGGACCAGTTCAAGATCGACAACGCGTTCTTCAGTGTCACCGGCGCGGTTAATACGATCTTGTCCGCGGACCAATTCCACCGGGGAACGGCGGCGCATGATGGTACTGACCGGATCATCTACAATCCGGCCAACGGCCAGTTGATTTATGACTCGAACGGCACCGGAGCCGGCGGCGCCGTCGTCTTCGCGACAACCGGATTGAACCTCTCGATCACGCGGGCGGACTTCATCATCGTCTGACCCGGCGGCGCTGGCAGGCGGCACAACGGGCGGAACGCCAGCGCACCGGATGAAACTCCTGGGACCATTGATCTTGCGCAAGGTCGCGCCGCGTCCGATGTATAGGTGTGTCTCACGAGCTGTGCGTCCGACAAGTTTCGATCGGCCGTCGGCGCTGGCACCCTGTTCCGGAGTACGGAGGAAGCAGCCCATGTCGCGCGTCACTCAGGCGACGAGCCTTGCAGCCGTTCTGGCCGTTGCGGTGTGTTTCACCGCGCCCGCGAGCGCGCAGTCGACCGTCCAGGTCGGCACGCTCGAATGCACGGGCGGCGCGGGCGTCGGCCTGATCGTGGGATCGGCGAAGTCGTATGACTGCACGTTCCTGCCGGCGAACGGCGGTCCGGGCGAGGCCTACGAAGCGACCATCACCCGGATCGGGCTCGATATCGGCGTCACCGGGAACAGCGTCATGGTCTGGGCCGTCTTCGCGCCGAGCAACCGCTACGAGTCCCGCGCACTCACCGGAAGCTACGTCGGCGCGACGGCCGATGCGTCCGTCGGCGTCGGGGGTGGCGGCAAGGTGCTCGTCGGCGGCTCCGAGAACGCGTTTTCGCTCCAGCCTTTGAGCATCCAGGGCCAGACCGGGCTCAATCTCGCCGTCGGCGTCGCGGAACTGAAAATCCAGTAACGTGCGCTGGGCTTGCATTTTGCGGCGCAACATGAGATACGACTCCTATCCGGCGTGCACTGCGCCGGCCCATCGGCGCGTGACCGCGTGACGGGACCCAAGGCCAACGCCTTCTGACGTCGAGTGATTTCCGACGGTCAGGTCCTCCGGTCAGCGCCTCTGTCCTCCCAAAAAATCGGCTGCCCCGGCACGCAGGGCGCCTCGTGAGCATCCGTTCGTGCTCGGTCGTCAGTCGCGTTGTCGACGACAGCCGCTCGCGCACGAGCCTGTTCACACGTCCGCCACGCACGGCGCGAGACCCAGACCCCCAGATGGGCGGGCCGGCTGGCGCGATGAGCGGATCGCCATGGAAAGAAGCATCACGTGACCACATTCAACGACCTCGGCCTCGACCCGCGCCTCCTGAAGGCGCTCGACACCGAGGGCTACACCAATCCGACGCCGATCCAGGCGGCGGCCATCCCCTCCATCCTCGACGGCAAGGACATCCTGGGTCTCGCGCAGACAGGCACCGGCAAGACGGCCGCCTTCGCGCTGCCAATCCTGCAGCGCCTGGACGCCAACCGGCATCCCGCCCCTCACAAGGGTGTCCGCGCGCTCATCCTGTCGCCGACCCGCGAACTCGCGACCCAGATCGCGGAGAGCTTCCGCACCTACGGCCGGCATATGGGCTTCTCGGTTACCGTCGTCTTCGGTGGCGTCGGCCACAAACCGCAGCGTGACCAGCTCTCGCGCGGCGTCGACATCCTGGTCGCCACTCCCGGGCGCCTCATCGACCACATGACCGAGCGCAACGTGACGCTCGAAGGCACCGAGATCCTCGTCCTCGACGAAGCCGATCAGATGATGGACCTGGGCTTCATCCGCCCGATCCGACAGATCATCGCCAAGCTCTCGCACCGTCGCCAGAGCCTCTTCTTCTCCGCGACCATGCCCCACGAGATCGGCGCACTCGCCGCCGAGCTTCTGAAGGACCCCGTGAAAGTCGCGGTGACGCCCGTCGCGAAAACTGCCGATCGCGTCACGCAGAAGGTCATTCACGTCGAGCAGACCAAGAAGCGCGCGCTACTGGCCGAACTGTTCGCCGATGCTGATCTCGCGCGCACGATCGTGTTCACCCGGACGAAGCGGGGTGCTGATCGCGTCGCCCGCTATCTCGAGTCCGCAGGCGTCGCGTGCGCCGCCATACACGGCAACAAGAGCCAGCCGCAGCGCATTGCAGCCATGGCGGACTTCAAGGCCTCGCGCATCCGGGCGCTGATCGCGACCGACATCGCCGCGCGCGGCATCGACATCGACGCAGTTTCGCACGTCATCAACTACGAAATGCCGAACGTGCCCGAGAGCTACGTGCACCGCATCGGCCGCACCGCGCGCGCGGGTGCCGAAGGCATCGCGATCTCTCTCGTCGATGCCGAGGAGCGGCCCTATCTTCGCGACATCGAGCGCCTGACCCGTCAGACGATTCCGTCCGAGAGCCGCGTCGGTTGTGAACGGCTGGCAGCCATGATTGCCGCCGCGCCGCCCGAGAAGCGCGAGGCGCCCGAGCATCAGGATCGCCGGGAACGGTCAGGCCGCCCCGAACGCCACGCGCACTCGACGCGGTCGGACCGGGGACGTCGACACACGTCCCATCGCGACGACGGCGAGGCTCCGCGCCGCGCCGAAAAGCGGACAGACGGACCCCGCACGCACGAGGGGCGCCGAGAGCGGCCAGCCAATGAACGAGCCGACGGGCCAGCCAACGAACGGCGTCAAGACCATGGCCGCCGCGATCATGATGGACACAGGCACGAAGGCCGCTCGTTCGAGGGTCGTGGAGCCGAGCGTCGCGGGCATGGCGGTGGGCAAGGCGCGCACGGCGCTCCCGGCGTTCAGGGCGAACGCGGCGGGCGGAACCATGGCCGTCCGTCGGCCGACCGCCTCGACAACCGTCAGCCGGAGGGGCCCCGTTCGGAGAACCATCGTGACCGCCATCGCAGCGCGCGGCCCCACGATCGTCGCGACGAGCGTCGGAACCACGCGCCTCGCGCGGACACCCGGGACGGTTCCTCCGCTCCGAAGCGCAGGGACGAGGCCGATGCGGCCTCGCAAGGCCTTGAGCATGTCCGCTTTCTCCGGGATGGTCTTCGCCCGGACCGCCACCATGCCCCGTCCCGCGGGCCGCGCCCCGACGACCGGTTGAAGAGCCGGCACGGCCAGCAAGGCCAGAACGGCAAGCTCGGCAAGGCCCAGGGCGGTCACGGCTCACGCGACTGGATTGATCAGCCGGCCCGGAAGCGCTGATACGCCCCGGCCGCGCCGCCGGCCGCGGCACAAGATCGAGGCTGAGACATGCGGCCGGTTGCATCGTGTGCGACCGGCCGGTATCACCGCCCGATCCCTCCCCGGGCGCGATCCCAATCTCGCCCGACCTTTGCCAGATGACCCGTCGCAACCATGACCGCTAGAGACATCAAACCTCTCAAGCTGATCGCGTTCGATGCCGAGGACCTCGCGATCCTCGCCGCGCATCTGCAAGATGCCGTCGTGAAGGTCTCCGAAATCACATTCCTTAAGGCCGAACGCCGCTTCGCGCTCGTCCTGAACCGATTTGATTGGGCCGACGCGCTGGGGCCGGGCCCGAAGTCGCGTCTTAGAGGGTTCGTGCGCCGCCAGACAGGTCTGCGCTTCGAGCACGTCGGCAATGTGAAACTCGCCGGCATCGATCGCACGGACTCGAAGCAGATCCTGTCCCTCCTGACGCTCCAGTTCGAACCGGGGAGCGAGCCTCCCGAGGGCCGCATTATCCTGAACTTCGCCGGCGGCGGCATGATCCGCCTCGACGTCGATTGCGTCGAAGCGGAGATGCGCGATCTCGGCGCCGCCTGGCAGACGCTATCGAAGCCCAGTCACCCCGACGGGCGTCCTGACGACGCGCCGGACGACGGCACGGTCTGAGCGCACCGGTTCTCCCGAATACCTCCTGATCGAAAGTTCCCCATGCCGAGAGTTTTGAATACATCCGATGTCGGCTTCGAGGAGAAGTTCACGGCGTTCCTGACCGAGAAGCGCGAAGTCTCCACCGAGGTCGACGACACGGTGCGTGCCATCATCGCCGACGTCAGGGCGCGCGGCGACGAGGCCCTCATCGATCTCTCGCGCCGCTTCGACGAGGTCGATCTCGGCAAGTTGGGCATCCGCGTGACCGCGGCGGAGGTCGACGCAGCGGTTGCCAAGTGCTCGGCCGAGGCGCTCGATGCGCTGCACTTCGCTGCCGACCGCATCCGCGCCCATCATGTCCGCACGCTTCCGGCGAGCGACCGCTACACCGATGAGACAGGGGTGGAACTCGGCGACCGCTGGACTGCGGTCGAAAGCGCCGGCCTCTATGTGCCGGGTGGCCTCGCCGCCTATCCGAGTTCCGTTCTGATGAACGCCATTCCTGCGAAGGTCGCGGGCGTGCCGCGCATCGTGATGGTCGTCCCCGCTCCCAAGGGCGAGATCAACCCCCTCGTGCTGGCTGCCGCGCGCCTCGCAGGCGTCGAGGAAATCTATCGGATCGGGGGCGCACAGGCAGTGGCGGCCCTCGCCTACGGCACGGCGACCGTCCGTCCTGTTGTCAAGATCGTCGGACCCGGCAATTCCTACGTGGCCGCCGCCAAGCGTCAGGTCTTCGGCACCGTCGGCATCGACAGCATCGCCGGGCCGTCGGAAGTGCTCGTCATCGCGGACCGCGACAACGATCCCGAATGGATTGCCGCCGATCTCCTCGCGCAGGCCGAGCACGACCGTGCGGCGCAGTCCATCCTGATGACCGACGACGAAGGTTTCGCACATGCCGTGGAAGCGGCGGTCTCGCGTCAACTGGCGACACTGCCTCGGGGAAACATTGCCGGCGAAAGCTGGAACGTCTTCGGTGCCTCGATCATTCTCCGGTCCATGGACGAGGCCCCGCCACTGGCCGATCGGATTGCCGCCGAGCATCTCGAGATCGCAACGGCCGACAGCGAAGGGCTTGCGGCGCGCATCCGGAATGCGGGCGCGATCTTCATCGGCGCGCACACGCCCGAAGTGATCGGCGACTATGTGGCGGGTTCGAACCATGTACTGCCCACCGCGCGAAGCGCGCGCTTCTCGTCCGGCCTAGGGGTGCTCGATTTCATGAAGCGCACCTCGATCCTGAAGCTCGACGCGACCGCACTCGGCCGGGTCGCGAACGCCGCCATGGTGCTCGCGCGCGCCGAGGGCCTGGAAGCCCATCATCGCTCGGTCGCAATCCGCTTGAGCGGCAAGGGCTGAGGTGCGCGATGACGAGCGACGATACCCCCGACGCGCCGAGCCGCGACCGACTGATCGAGATTAGGATCGATCCGAATTCCGTCACGCGTGGAAATTCCGCGATCGAACATGAGCGTGAGGTCGCGATCTTCGACATCCTCGACGGCAACGTATTCGCTCTCGCGGGCGAGGATAACGGCCCCTATCGACTCGACCTTGCGATCGCCGATGACCGGCTGGTCTTCAAGGTGACGCCGGAGACCGACGCGGACCGCGTCGCGACGCATATGATTCCGTTGATGCCGTTCAAGCGCCTCTTGAAGGATTACTTCCTCGTCCTCGACAGCTACTATCAGGCCATCCGGTCGGGGCAGCCATCCCGCATCGAGGCGATCGACGTCGGTCGCCGCGGGCTCCATGACGAGGGCAGCAATCTCCTGATGGAGAAGCTCGACGGCAAGATCAGCGTGGATTTCGACACCGCGCGGCGCCTCTTCACGCTCGTCGCGGCGCTCCACTGGAAGGGATGAGCCGTGAATTCCGCGGCGGGCCCGAAACCTCGCGTTCTGTTCGCGTGCACCTATAACGCTGTCCGCTCGCCAATGGCCGCGGCACTGCTGGTGCATTACGCGGGCGCGCGCCTCTCGGTCACGTCGGCGGGTGTCATACGCGGCTTGAACGACCCATTCGCGATGGCCGTCATGGATGAGATCGGCATCGATTTGACGTCCCACGAGCCGCGCGAATTCCGCGATCTCGGACGGCACACTTTCGATACCATCATCACGCTCTCGCCCGAAGCGCATCACCACGCGCTCGAGTTCACGCGTATCATGCTGGTCGACGTCGAATACTGGCCGACCTTCGATCCCTCGTTGCTGAGCGGCGATGTTCCGCGCGCTCGCAAGGCGACTGCCTACCGCGCGCTTCGCGATCAACTCGACGGACGCATTCGCAACCGCTTCAAGATCGACGGTGGCCCGACCGTTTGAACCGGCGGGACGCGGCCACGCGTGCTGGCAATGTCACCAAGCGCCGTCCGGGAACCGTGGGATTTTTTCGATTGCTCCTGGCTCACATAAAGAGACCGGTCCCCAGATTGTGCGGCACGCGCATGTCCGGGGGTTGCAATTTCGCTCCGTCATCCTGGCGAAAGCCAGGACCCAGTTGAGCTTCGGCGACGGGACCATTCCAATGGAACTCAGCCGCGGCGACGACCGCACCTCATGCTCCGCTCTTTGAGCGGACGCCTATCTGGGTCCTGGCTTTCGCCAGGATGACGGCATCGGGTGGACCGGCGCTCCTGCGCCGTCCGGGAACCCGCGTGTTAATCGGGGGGTGAGGCTGCCCGTCCGTCGTATCAGTTCGCGTAGAGCCCGGACATGGCTTCGGAGAGATCGCGCGGCACGCTGTATTTGGACTGCGCGGCCTTCTTGCTGTCTTTCTTCTCGGACTTTTTCTTCTTCTGTTCGCCCGGTGGGACCGTGCCCGGATCACCGCCGTCCTCGGCGATCGAGGCCGTCTCGACATCGTCCTGACGGTTCTCGAAGGACGGGATCGGACGTCCGCCGAGCGCTGTCGAAAGCCGGCTGTCCATGCCGTAGAGGTCGCCGAATGTCGAGAGCTTGCCGTCGTCCTGCACCCATGCCGTCATGTAGACATTGTGCACCCAGATATGCCGGTCGAGCGTGATCCTTTCAGACGAACGCCGCGCGCTCGCCACCCGATCCGACGACCATCCCTTGTCTTCCGCCAAGAGCACTTCAGCGAACCGCTGCGGGTTCTGCACCCGGATGCAGCCGTGCGAGTAGGCCCGCCGCGACTGCTGGAACAGTTCGCGCGCAACCGTGTCGTGCATGTAGACGTCGTGCGTATTGGGGAACATGAACTTCACGAAGCCGAGCGGGTTCTTTTCACCCGGCGGCTGGATGAAGCTGTATTGGCGCAAGTCCGCGCTCGACCAGTCGACGCTGTCCGGATTGACAGGCTTGCCATTACGGTAGGCCGTGAGCCCATAGGCGCGCAGCACTTGCGAGCCGCCTCCTCCCCCGCCGAAGAGTTGATCGAAGAACCCCCCGCCGCCCGCGCGCTTCAAGCGCGGTTTCAGTTCCTTTTCTCGGATGCCGTCCGGCACACCCCACGAGGGATTGTACTCGATCGTCTTCATTTCCGCCGAGAACGATGGCGTTGGCCATTCAGGCAGGCCGACGACGATCTTCTCCTGGAACACGACCTTGTCGTTCTTGAACGTGCGCGTCGTGAACTCCGGCACGTTGTTGAGCACATGAAAGGCCCCGAGGTTTTCGGGCATCCAGCGCCAGCGTTCCATGTTGAGCGCGATCCGTCGCGCTTCGGAGCCCTTCTCGCGCGGCGGTTCGATCGCGGCGTTTAGCGCCTGCCGCGTGCGCGGCGTCAACGCCCCGTTCGCCTTGAGCCCGTTCTGCGTCTGAAACTCGATAAGCGCCGTCGCGAGCTTGTCGTCGAGCAGCGTCTCTTGTCCCTCGACGGTCGCGGGCACCGATAGCCGCTGGCGCAGGAGCGCGATGTCGGGGTGGAGCGAGCCGGGCTTCACGGTGGCGCCTTTGGCCGGAAGCCGGACGGTCAGGGCCGGGTCCTTCGGCGTTTCGGGCTCAGGCCCGCCGAGGGCGGCGACGAGCGCCTTCTGCAGCTTCACGAACTGCGGGTGCTTGGGATGCAGGCCCTCGAGATAAGACTTGGCATCACCCGCCGTCGCGAGGCCCGCGAGAACGGTGCTGGGGTCCTTGATCGGCGGCGTGAGATCGAAGAGCTGCGAAACCGACGAAGGTTGGACGCGCCCGCCGCGCGCATGACGCGCATACGAGAGTGCCGTCAGCGTGAGTTGCGCCTCGACTTTCCCGATCTGATCCGGTCCGATGCCGGTCTGGCTCGACGGCAGCGGATAGTCCGACGCATCGAGTCCCCACTCCGGCGCGTGCTTGACCGCACTGATGAGGCCTAGGCCGCGCTCGTCGATCGCATCGGGCTTGACCCAGATCGGCGCGCTCACCGAGCCATAGAAGGCGATGGCCGCGGTCACGTCGTCGGGATGAGCCCGGGCTACGAACGCGGGGTCTGCGAGAGCTGTACGTGCCCCGAGCACGGTGGGTGGGGTGGGTTTCGGCGCTTCCGCGACGGGAGCGGCTGCGGGTGACGGCGCGCCGGGAGCGGGCGAAGCCGGGTCCGTCGTCGCGGCCGTCGTCGATTGAGAGGTGCCGCTTCCTGCTGTTCCCGGTGCGGCGGACGCGGGCGGCGCGGCCGTGGCGGATGTCGGCTCATCGCTCGACCGCTTGCTGCCCGCGGTTCCGGCTGGACGCTGCCAAGGTGGCGTTGAGCCCGCCGCGGCGGATGCCGGATCGTCGCTTGAACGTTTGCTACCCGCCGTCCCGGCTGGTGGGAGCTGCGACGGCGCAACCGACGTCGCGGCCGTAGTTCCGTCGGGAGCCCCTTGCGCGGCGGCGGGCTGCATCTGAACCGGAACCAGCGCCGCCAGAACGGCCCAAAGCCCCGCCTTGAGGCCCGACTGGGTCTTTGCCCTTGCGCTCCGCATGCTCCGCCGTCTCCGTTCCGTTCCTGTCGGGACAAATCGTCAAATCGATTGCCGACGGTATCAGCACAAGAGTCATCCGGTACAGTGGCGATTGTAGGGATGAACATCGAGGGAAACGCATCAGGTGGGGAAAATCAGCCGGCCCGGCGGCCGGGGCCTGTGTCTTGGCGCCACTTTTCTGCCTCAATCGAACCGAATGACGCCCCCCTTCGCTTCGGGTCGTGCTGGGTGCCGGCCTTCGAACTCTGACCCGACAACCGAGAACAAGACCGGAGAAGTGCGTGCCCCCGAACGGTCCGTCTGAAGCCGGGGCACAGTCTGGCCCCTACGTGATCCTGCCAGCGTCGGGAGTTGCGGAAGACGCCGCACGCCTCGACGCGATCCTTGCGGTCCTCGTTCCGGCCTCCCTGCTCTTCGACCTCGGCGGCAATGCTGCGAAGGATGTGGCGATCCTCGCGGCCCTCGTCGCGACAGCGCAGCGGAAAGGGGCGGCCGCCCTCGTCTCCGACGACGCGGATCTGGCACGCATCGTCAAGGCGGACGGCGTGCATCTGAGAGCGTCCGACGACATCGCGGCGCGCTACAAGGCGGCACGCGAAAGCCTCGGCCAGCGCTTCATCGTCGGCGCCGACGCGGGACGCTCGCGCCACGACGCGATGCAGCTCGGCGAGGAGGGCGCCGACTACGTGGCGTTTGGCATTCCAGCGCACGTGGGCGACCGCGAGACGGCGCGCGAGCGGCGCGAGGATCTCGTCGGCTGGTGGAGCGAGATTTTCGAGGTGCCGTGTGTGGCCTTCGACGTCGACATGGCCGGGGACGCCCGTGCTCTGGCCGACGCTGGCGCCGACTTCATCGCCATTCGACTACCTGCCGATGCAACGCCAGCCGATGTCACCGCAATACTGCGGCCCTATCTCTCCGTCTTCGGCCCCGCGGCCATCTCACAAACGGGAGTGTGATCCCATGAAACCAGCGATCATCGCGGCCGTCGTTGTCGTCGGCGCGGCAATCGGCGCCGGTGTCGTGCTGGTCGCGACCGGCACCGTTCCACTCGATCTCGGCGCACTCCAGGGTGCCACGAGCAGTTCGAAGGAAGACGGTTCCGCGTCCGGCGATCCCAAATCGGCCGCTCCCGCCACCAAGAGCGGCGGCGACGACAGCGCCTATATCGCGTTCGACCAAGGCAAGTATCTGACGGCCCTGTCCCTCGCCGAACAACGAGCCGGCCTCGGCGATCCCCAGGCCCACACCCTCGTCGGCCGCATTTACGAGGGCGGCCATGGCGTTGCGAAGGACGACATCACCGCCGCGCGCTGGTACGCCCGCGCCGCCGAACTCGGCGACGTGCCGGCGATGCTCGCATTTGGAAACATGCTGGCTGAAGGCCGCGGTGTCGGCAAAGACCGCGTGGCCGCTGGCGCGATGTTCGAGAAGGCCGCCATGACCGGCGATCCGATGGCGAACTATAACCTCGGTCTCTTGTTCCTGAGCGGAGACGGGAAGCCCGAAAACCCCCATCGCGGCGCAAAGCACATCCAGTATGCCGCCGAGAAGGGGCTGGCCCAGGCCCAGTACGATCTCGCCGTGCTCTATCAGAATGGCGCGGGCGTTCCGAACGATGCGCTCGAGGCCGCCCGGTGGATGTCGCGGGCCGCTGCGCAGGGGCATATGGCGGCGGAGTACGAATATGCCGTCATGCTGCTGAGAGGCATGGGTCTCAAAGTGGACGAGGCGAAAGCGATCGACTACCTGCGTGGCTCCGCGGAGAAAGGTGTTCCCGGCGCGCAGAACAGGCTGGCGCACGTCTATCTCGAAGGGATTGCCGGGATCCCTCAGAATTCGTTCGAAGCGGCCAAGTGGCGGCTCATCGCGAAGGCCGGGGGCATCACGGACGAAAAGCTCGACCTTGTCCTGAAGTCGCTGTCGGACAAGGACCTGGCCGAGGCCCAAAAGGCCGCGCAGGAATGGCAGGACAAACGTCTCGCCTTCCGTTAGTACCCACGATCACTAAGGAAATGGTGACACGCGGAGCCGCAACGTCCGGGGCGGCACTTTTCTGCGTCCCCTATGCTAGCGCCCCATTCGCTCTTCGACATTCCGGCACTGGAAAGAACGGGTCCCCGCCCCATGGCTGCAACAGCTCTGATGAACGTCATGACCTCCGCCGCGCGCAAGGCCGGGCGCGGGCTCGTCCGCGATTTCGGCGAAGTCGAGCAGTTGCAGGTTTCGATCAAGGGGCCGGCCAATTTCGTCTCGGCGGCCGATCTCCGCGCGGAAGAAACCATCTTCAAGGAACTGTCCAAGGCACGTCCGCAGTACGGCTTCCTGATGGAGGAGCGGGGTTTGGTCGAAGGTGCGGACAAGACGCACCGCTGGATCGTCGATCCGTTGGACGGCACCACGAACTTCCTTCACGGCATTCCGCTGTTCGCGATTTCGATCGGTCTCGAACGCGAGGGCCAGTTGGTCGCCGGCGTCGTCTACAATCCCATCAGCGATGAAATGTTCACGGCCGAGAAGGGCCGCGGCGCCTATCTCAACGACAAGCGCCGTCTCCGCGTCGCCGCGCGCCGCACGATCGCCGATGCGGTCGTCGCGACCGGCATTCCCCATCGCGGCCGCCCGGGCCACCCGGTCTTCCTGAAAGAGATCAAGGCGACGATGCGGGAAGTCTCAGGAGTGCGCCGCACGGGCTCGGCCTCGCTCGACCTCGCCTGGACCGCCGCCGGCCGCTTCGACGCCTATTGGGAGCGCAATATCAAGCCCTGGGACATGGCCGCCGGCATCGTCATCATTCGAGAGGCGGGCGGCATCGCGCACGATCTTGAGGGTGGCGACAAGATGCTCGATACGGGCGAGGTGATCGTCGGCAACTCGAATATCGTGAAAGGATTGCTGCCGGTACTGCGGGAAGCGTGAGCCGCATGTGTGTTGCCGTTTGGCAACCTCGAACTCGCATGCAATGAGCCTCGACATAATTGGCTTGAACCGGCTGCGCTCTAGCACGCTTATAAACTGTAGCCTTATGGCGGAATGAACTGCCGCGCAGGCGTAGTGTTTCAAATGATGTCTTGGCGCAAATCGTTGCGAAGCGGATCGGTCGGCCGGTGGCTGGCTTGTCTCATGGTCGCGTCGTTTGTGCTTCGCGCGTTGACTCCGGCGGGCTTCATGCCGGAGCTTGTATCGATTGCGGATGGGGGCTTTAAACTCGTCATCTGCACGAGCATGGGTGCAAAGACCGTGTCGATCGACGACATGGGTGACGCACCAACCGGAAAGCAAACTGCCTCCGAACAGCTCTGCGCATTTTCAATCTTCGCACATGCTGCAGCACCGGTGAGCGATAGACTGGCCATCGTTTGGCCGTCGTTCGAACTGGTCGAGGTTTCCGAAACGGAAATCACGCGTCCTCCCGTGCGGGCTGGGCCTGTCCTCGGCCAGCGTGGACCACCCCTTTACGCCTGAATGACTGAAGCTGCAGTCGGCGCTTTCGTGCGCTGACGCCGTCGTTTCGCATTTCGGGAGTGAAGGTAAGATGACTGCCATTTTCAAGCGCGTGCCGCGCGCTCCAATCTCCGTAACTGCTTCTGTGACTTCCATTGCGGTCTCGTTGGTGCCCATTGCCGCATGGGCACAGGAACCAGCCGGCCCGCCCGATGCCGCAGCACCTCTGCCGCCAATCGAGGTTACCCAGCCCAACGCTGCCAAGAAGAAAGCTGCGAACAAGGCGAAGCCCTCCCCCGCCGCAAGCAATGAAGCGGCGGCACCGGTGGCCGAAGGAGCAGCGCTCGCCGAGCCGATGCCTCCTGCGGCATCGGGTTCAGATGATGGACAGGCGCCGGTCTCGCCCGTATTGCCCGGCACGCGCTCAGGGAGCCTCGGAGTTCCGACGGCGGCAGAAGCGCGAGCCGAGATCGAGCGGACGCCAGGTGGCGTCGATGTGGTCGATGGTGACGAATATCAGTCAAACACTCCGGCTGTGACGATCAAGGACGCACTCGACTACGTTCCGGGTGTTTTCGTGCAACCCAAATGGGGCGAGGACAGTCGCCTTTCGATCCGCGGATCAGGCCTTTCGCGCAACTTCCACCTCCGCGGCCTCCAACTGTACATGGATGGCATCCCGATCAACACGGCGGACGGGTTCGGCGACTTCCAGGAAATCGATCCCTCCGCATATCGCTACATTGAAGTTTTCAAGGGCGGCAATGCCCTGCGGTTCGGATCGAATTCGCTCGGCGGCGCGATCAATTTCGTGATGCCAACCGGATACGACGCGGCACTTTTCGGTGGCCGGGTCGACGTTGGCAGCTTCGGCTTCCGGAAGGTCTCGGCGAGTTCGGGCGCGGTCTCGGGAGCTGCGGACTATTTCATCAGCGGCACGTGGCAGGAACAGGACGGCTTCCGGGACCACAGTGATGGCGAGAGCGTCCGCGGTACGATGAACATCGGCTACCGACTGACCGATGACATCGAAACGCGGTTTTATCTGAATGCCAACTCGATTGATCAGCGGATTCCGGGCTCCGTCACGAAGGAGCAAGCCCTTACCGATCCTACGACTGCACAGGGCATCAACGTCTTGAACGACTGGCAGCGCAATGTCGATTCCGTCCGGGTCGCCAACAAAACGACCTTTCGCATTGCTCCCGGCTCATTCGTCGAGTTCGGTGGCTTCTATGTCGATCGCCACCTGATGCATCCGATCTTTCTTTGGCTCGACTACCAGTACGAGGATTACGGCGGGTTTGCTCGAGTGACGGCTGACACCGAGGTCGCGGGCTTCAGGAACCGTCTTGTCGCGGGGGGCAATGTTCATAACGGAGAAGTTGACTCTCGGCTCTATGGAATAGGGCCCGGAGCGGCGCGCGGCCCTCTGTTTGTTCGAACGATCGACAGTTCCGAGAATGTCTCGGCGTATATCGAGAACTCGTTCTACGTGATGCCGCAAATTGCTCTCGTCGCAGGCACCCAGTTCCTGCACGCCGTTCGCGACCGTTCGAACGTCCAGGGCGATGCCAGTGGCGAAAGCGAGTTCGATCTCTGGAGCCCGAAAGCGGGCGTGCTCTGGGACGTGACGCCGACCGCCCAGGTCTTCGCGAATGTTTCCCGTAGCGCGGAAGTCCCGTCGTTCGGTGAAAATACGCCGATCTTCGGGCAGCCCTTCAACGCCAAGGCGCAGCGTGCGACGACATACGAAATCGGAACGCGCGGGCGGACGGAAGACTTCACCTGGGACCTTGCACTCTATCGGGCCGACATCGACGACGAGCTTCTGTGCATGGCGCCCTTCCCGGTGGCCGACTTCTGCATCGTGGCCAACGCAGACGAGACGATCCACCAAGGCATCGAGGCCGGGATCGGCGCCGCAATATTCAAGGGGCTGATGGTGGGCGGCAGCGAGTCAGACAAAGTCTGGCTCAACGCGGCATATACGTTCAGCGACTTCCGCTACGACGATGACGCGCTTTTCGGAAATAACGAGATCCCCGGTGCCCCCCGTCATTTCCTGCGCGCCGAGGTTCTATATAAGCATCCGTCCGGCGTTTACTTCGGACCCAATGTCGAATGGGTCCCGGATGCCTACTACATCGACAGCGCCAATACGCTCGACACCGAGGCGTATGCGATCTGGGGCGCCAAGCTCGGCTACGAGACTGAGAAGTTTGCCGCCTATGTCGAAGGCCGCAACCTCGCCGACGAAGCCTATATCGCCTCGACCGGCATTACGAATGTCGCCGATCCGGACCGATCGGCGTTCTTCGAGCCGGGAAATGGCCGGGCGGTCTACGGTGGGGTTCAGGTGAAATGGTGAGACCATGGCGAATATGATCTTCGACCCCAGACAAGGTAGCCCTCATCGATGGCTTGCGGTCGCACCGATTTTTGCGCTGGTTTTCGCAATCTGCGCAACAGCGGTCGTTGCGGGCCAGTCTCCGCAGGCGACGGCCGAGATCAGTACGACCCTCAAACATCTCTTCGACCGCCCAGAAGCGCCCGTTGAGGTGGACATCGTGGCCGCGAGCGGAAGTCACGCGGTCGCGAGCTGGGTACAGGGGGAAAAGGGCGGCCGGGCGCTGCTGCGCCGTGACGGCTCGAAGTGGTCGATTTTGCTTTGCGGCGGAGATGGGTTGCGCTCCGCCGCCGGGCTGACCGAAGCCGGCGTGCCCAGTTCGGATGCCGAGACCATCGCGAACGCTTTGGCGGCTTCGGAAGCGGCGCTTTCGCCGGGGCGCCGCGCTCTGTTTGCAAGTTTCGGCGCGACTATCGAAGTCGCGCCCGGCGATCAACACCATGAACACGCGCATTGAGATAGGGTTCACAAATGCGGTTTCCCACGGTCCGATTTTTCTCCACCGCACTCGCTGCATTCTTGACTGTTACGACAGCCTCGGCACACGTCATCCTCGATAGAAAGATGTCATCGCCAGGATCTTACAAAGCGATATTTGGCGTGCCGCACGGCTGCTCGGGAAGTGCGACGACCGAGTTAACTATCGTCATTCCGGAGGGCTTCATCGGCGTGAAGCCCGCTCCGAAGCCCGGTTGGACGCTTTCAGTCGAGCGCGGGCCGTATGCACGGAGCTATGACTATTTTCACGGATCGAAGCTCGCGGAGGGTGCGAAGCGGGTCACTTGGACGGGTGGTCCGCTGGCCGACGAACACTACGACGAATTCATCCTCATCGGCTTCTTCAGCGATGCATTCAAGCCGAAGAGCAAGGTCTATTTCGCGGTCGAGCAGCGGTGTGGCGATGTAACCGTGAACTGGGATCAGATCCCGGCGAAGGGGCAGGATGCTCACGATCTCAAGACGCCGGCTCCCGCTGTACGCATCGAGGCAAAGTAACGCGGGCGTTCCCGCGATTGCGCGGGCGGTCGAGGCGAATGCGGCCCTCACCCCGCGCTGATGCGTTCAATCGCGGCGCCGCAACGCGAGAGCTTCTCCTCGAGCCGCTCGAAGCCGCGGTCGAGGTGGTAGACGCGGTTGATCATCGTCTCGCCCTCGGCCATGAGGCCTGCGATGACGAGTGAGACTGACGCGCGCAGGTCCGTAGCCATTACGGGCGCGCCCGTGAGCTTCGGCATGCCCTTGATAGTCGCGGTGTCACCATGCAGATGAATGTCGGCGCCGAACCGCGCGAGCTCTTGCACGTGCATGAAGCGGTTCTCGAAGATCGTCTCGCGAATGACGCTCGTTCCGTGCGCGCGTGTCATGAGGGCCATGAGCTGGGCCTGAAGATCGGTCGGGAACCCAGGAAACGGCTGCGTTTCGACCGAAATGGGCTCGATGTCCCCGCCATTGCGCGTAATTCTGATCCCCCCCTCGGTTGGAACGACGCTGGCGCCCGTTGTCGCGAGCACATCGAGAGCATTTGGTAGGAGGTCGGCGCGGGTCCCTTCGAGCAGGACATCGCCGCCCGTCGCCGCGACCGCCATCGCGAACGTGCCCGTCTCGATGCGATCCGGGAGAACCGTGTGAATGGCCCCATCCAGCCGGTCGCGTCCCTGGATGCGCAGAACGGATGTCCCGATGCCGTCGATCTTGACGCCCATCTTGACGAGGAGGGATGCGACGTCTCCGACCTCGGGTTCGCGCGCCGCGTTCTCGATGAGCGTCTCGCCCTTTGCGAGCGCCGCTGCGAGCAGCACGTTGTGCGTCGCGCCGACGGAGACTTTCGGGAAAATGATGTGCGCGCCGTGGAGCCCTTTTGGCGCTTTCGCGACCACGTAGCCCGCTTCGATGTCGATCTCGGCCCCGAGCGCCTTGAGGCCAGTCAGGTGGAGATCGACCGGCCGCGTGCCGATCGCGCAGCCGCCCGGCAGCGAGACGCGCGCCTCGCCCATCCGCGCGACGAGAGGTCCGAGGACCCAGAAGCTTGCGCGCATCCGCGAAACCATTTCATAGGGCGCCGTGGTGTCGACGATCTCGCGCGCGGAGAGATGGAACGTTTCGCCTTGAAGGTTCGGCTGCGAGCGCTTGCCGTCGATCGTGAGGTCGACGCCGTGATTGCGCAGGATGCGGCCGAGGAGATTGACGTCGGCGAGATTGGGAACGTTCTTCAGTGTCACGCGCTCGGGCGTCAGCATGCTGGCGATCATGAGCGGCAGCGCGGCATTTTTCGCGCCCGAGATGGGAATGACGCCGTTGAGGCGCTGGCCGCCCGTGATGCGAATTCGATCCATGCTGTCGTGTTCCCGTTTTTTTTTCCTCGCGCCCTGAGCTCGGTGCGATTTTCCGCTTTCGAGGCCGTTGGCGAGAACGGGATGCTTAGTCCGTGTCGCGGCCCGGCGGCAAGCGGCGAAGTAGCCGAACGTGGCCCATTGGGCACCGTCCAGTCATGGATCGCCAGGCGACTTAGGGATCGGTCTTGGGGAGATCCGGCCGTCCCGGCTCCTGCGGGGCATCATCCGGCGCGGCGGCGTCGTCTCGGCCGGGAACAGGCGCGTCAGCGTCCTGCCGCGCCCGGGCCTGATCCTTCCGGCGCTTGAGATTGGCGCGGAGTTCAACCGCCAGGCGATCGGCCCGGCTCGGGTGGGACGTCCGTTTTGGAGGTTTGCCGGGCTCCACGCCGCTGCCTCGTTCCGTCGATGCCGGGTTTCACTTTCCCATTCGGGGGGGGCGGTTGAAAGCGTAGCAGGTCGATCGGCGGCGAGCCAACTGCCCCTTTTGGGTTCACTCGCCCTTCCGCGCCGGCCGTTCAGCTTTCTCCGCCGGCACTCGACGAGCGGTCGAGAATGAGCGTCATCCCGACGAGCGAAGTGTTGTGGAACTGGATTTCGACAACCTGTTTGTTCTCGCGGACGATGATGTCCATGTTGGCGTCGAGGTTCTCACCCTTGACGGTCACGCGCAGCCCTTTAGGCGTGATTTCCCCCGAGAGTTCACCGGCAAGCTCGAACATCTGCTCGACCCAGCTGCCGCTGAGCTTGCCCTCGTGTTCCGTAATCTCGCTTTTCAGCTCGATTTTCCCGCTCGCCGTCGCGCAGCGGATCGTCTGTCGAAGGTTCGATGCGGTTTCGCCGCGGAAGTACGTCGCCCGGCACGTCACCGTCTCCATCTTGCCGTCCTTGTAGCCGAGCCGGCCTTGGCCGGTCCAACGGCCGGGAAGAGCGGTGAAAGTGCTCCCGAGGCTCGCCTCTTCGGCTGCGGCAGGTGGCACATAGCCCGTCGTAACGGGAAGCGGCATGACGCCCGCAACCACGAAAGCGGCGAACCAGATCAGAACCGGCGTGCGCATGGGGCAACCATTCAAGACGGAATTCGGATGGTAAACGCCGTTATGTACGACGGATTCGACCGCCGTCGCGTGACACATGACAACTCGGCGGCGAAATCCCTTCTGGCCGTGGCGCGGGAGGCACGAATGCCGATCCGGGACAGCGTCGGCTGTCAGAGTTTGAGGCAGTGTGCCGGTTTGGACAGCGCGACACGATCGCGGGCCCCCGTGGATGCGTGGGCGCGGAGGGGATAATGTTTCGCGATCATGGCCCGCGCCTTGCTGAGACGAGGCCCGAGCGCGTTCTGCGTAGGACCCTGATCCATGACCGATCCCATCTTTACCGACTGGAAGCCCGAGCACACGGCCGCCTGGGCATCCGAGCCCCTTCGACTGTCGCACCGCTTGAGCCAGCACCCGCTCTATTCGATCGAGGCGCTGGCCGAACTGATCGAGCGATATCCCCGCCAGCACTATGCGCTAGTCGAGATGGGGCCGCAGGGCTCGAACCGCCGTCTTTGGCGAGAGGGCGACATCGGGAAGCTCTCGGGCGCCAAAGTTATCGAAGCGATCCGGCGTGGGCGCATGTGGCTCAATCTGCGTAACATCTCCGCCGTCGACGATCGCTACCGCGAGGTGCTCGATCATATTTTCGAGGAAATCCGCCAGCACGTGCCGGGCTACGAGACCTACCACCGCACGTGCGGAATTCTGATCTCGTCGCCCCTCGCCCAAGTCTATTACCACATGGATTTGCCCGGGCAGTCCCTGTGGCAGCTTCACGGTCGCAAGCGCGTTTATCTCTACCCGACGACCGCGCCCTACCTCACGGGTGAGCAGCTCGAGCGCATCGCGCTCTATGAGGTCGAAGTCGACATCCCCTACGAGGCGTCCTACGACGCCGCCGCGAAAGTTTTCGAGATCGGCCCGGGCGAAATGCTCCACTGGCCCTTGAACGCGCCCCATCGCGTCGAGAACCTCGACTGCCTCAACATTTCGATGACGACCGAATATTGGACCGAATCCATCCGGCGCTCGCAGATCGTCAACATGGCGAACGGCATTCTTCGCAATCACGCGGGGATGGCGCCGCAGAGCCGCGCGACCTCGGGTCCGGGCTTCTGGATGAAGGCCGCGATGCAGGCGGGCGTCCGCCGCTCAGGCCTTCTGAAGAAGGCGCGAAAGTCCCGCCGTCCGATCCAGTTCGTGCTCGATGAAGCTGAACTCGGCAAAGTCGTCGATCTGCCTCTGGCTGCGGAATGACGTTCGTCGCGGACAGTCGTCGGACGTTTGCCGCATCCGGGGCGCGGACGTGCGCCAAGGGTGCGGTGCGGCGCTATGACGTACGCGTTGTGGCGGGTGAAGGGTCCGCGCGCGACGCCGTCGCGGACGCCTTGTCGGCGGCCGATGCCGCCACGACGGCGTTTCAGCATCCGCTTTGGCTCGCTTCGATGTTCGCAACGCTCGCCACGGCGGCGAAGGCTGAACCCTTCGCCATCGTCGTACGAGCGGCCGAAACGTCGGAACTGGCGCTCGTTCTGCCGGTCTTGCGCCAAGACAAGGGCGGCCTCTCGATCCTCTCGTTCCCCTCCTTCGGCGTGTCGGACTACGGCGCGCCTGTTCTGGGCCCCGTGGCCCCTCAAGAGCCTCACGCAGCCGAAGAACTCTGGCGCGCCGTCAAGCCTGCGCTGCCGAGAGCCGACATCGTACGGCTCGAGAACATGCCCCGCCGGATCAGCGGGCGATTGAACCCGCTGGCGCTCCTTACCGACGTCGTGTCATCCCGCATGAGCCGGAACGCGATCGTGGTCGAAAGCACGGTCGAGGACCTTCTGCGCGCACGGGGCAAGAAATATCGCAAGGAAGCCGAGCGTTGCTATCGCCTCCTTGCGGAGCATGGCGTGCCGGAATTCCGCCGCGCCGAGACGGCTGACGAGATCCGCGCGGCCTATCGCGTTCTTGAGGACCAGCAGTCCGAGCGCCGCCACGCGCAAGGCGGTTCCTATCTGCTCGACCGGCCCGAGTATCACGCGTTCTACGAGGACCTGCTCCGAGCCGGAACGCAGACCGGCTTTGCCCACATATTCACGCTGGCGGCCGGCGGAGAGACGTGCGCCGCTCTCTTGGGCATTGCGGATGGAGAAAGTTTCACCGCCCTCCGCATCTCTACGGCAGGCGGGGACTGGAAGCGGCTCTCGCCGGGTCGCCTCGTGATCCTCGAAGCCATGCGGTACTTCACGGCACGCGGAATCCGCACGTTCGACATGGGGATCGGCGATTATGCCTTCAAACACGGCTTCGGTGTCGAGGCCGAGCCGCTGGTCGAGCTTCGCATAGCACTCAGTGCGAAAGGCTATTTGGCGCTCGGCGCGCACCGCCTCAAAGAAGCCGCCCGGAAAGCCGCCGGGAAGCACGACGGGTTCATGAACCTCGCGCGCGGCATGAAGCTCTTTCTCGGCGGCTGAGGCCGTAGCCCCCGCGTCTGATTTGCGCCAGGGGCCCGATCCGCTATAAGGCCCGACGAACCGGCACCCGGCGCTCGCGCGCCCTATGCAACTATCCTGAGGCGATGGCCAAAGTCGAAAAAATCGAGACGCCTCAGCGTCCGCTGGCGCGGCTGCCGAAAGGTTTCCGCGACATCGGGGCGGCGGAGCTGCGCGACGCGCAAGCCATGCTCGCGAAGATCCGCGACGTCTACGAGCGGTATGGCTTCGAGCCGCTTGAAACGCCGGCCATCGAATACACCGAGGCGCTGGGCAAGTTTCTGCCCGATCAGGATCGTCCGAACGCCGGCGTCTTCTCGTTCCAGGACGACGATGATCAGTGGCTGTCGCTGCGCTACGACCTGACCGCCCCGCTTGCGCGCTACGTGGCTGAGAACTTCCAAACCCTGCCGAAGCCCTTCCGGCGCTATGCGACGGGCTCCGTCTTCCGCAACGAGAAGCCGGGACCTGGCCGCTTCCGCCAGTTCACCCAGTTCGACGCCGATACCGTCGGCGCGGAGAGCGTCGCGGCCGATGCCGAAATGCTGATGCTCGCCGCCGATACGCTGGAAGCGCTCGGCATCGCGCGCGGCGATTACATTCTGAAGGTCAATAGCCGCAAAGTTCTCGACGGCGTTCTCGAACTCGCGGGTATCGATCCCGCAGCGCCGAACGACGCCGCGCGTCGTCTGACCGTGCTGCGCGCCATGGACAAGTTCGACAAGTTCGGCGTCGAGGGCGTCGCGATGCTCCTCGGCAAGGGCCGCAAAGACGAGAGCGGCGACTTTACGCCCGGCGCTGGCCTCGATACGGCGAAGGCTGGTGTCGTGACCGCATTCCTGGCAGCAAGCGAAGGTCCACGCGATGCCGCGATCTCCCGCGTCACGCCGCTGATCGCAGGCAACGAGCGCGCGAACGACGGCATGGCCGAACTTGCGGTGATCGAAAGTCTCGTCCGTGCGGCCGGCTATGGCGCGGATCGCATCGCGTTCGATCCCTCCGTCGTCCGCGGCCTCGAATATTACACTGGCCCCGTCTTCGAGGCGGAGCTGCTGTTCCCGGTGAAGAACGAGGACGGCGAAACCGTGCGATTTGGCTCGGTCGGCGGCGGCGGGCGCTACGACGATTTGGTCGAGCGGTTCACGGGCGAGCGCGTGCCGGCAACCGGCTTCTCGATCGGCGTCTCGCGTCTCCAGTCGGCACTCCGCACGCTGGGGCGCACGGGCGCAGACGCCCAAGGCCCCGTCATCGTCATCGTCATGGACAAGGCCGAGCTCGCGCAATACCAGCGCTTGACGCAGATGCTCCGCGAGGGTGGCATCCGGGCGGAGATGTACCTCGGCAGCGCCGGCATGAAGGCGCAGATGAAATACGCCGACAAGCGCAATGCCCCCGTGGCTGTGATCCAGGGCTCGGACGAGCGTGCGCGCGCGGAAGTAACATTGAAGGACCTCGTCGAGGGCGCGAAGGCCGCCGCGGCGATCAAGGACAACAAGGAATGGAAGGCGGCGCGGCCCGCTCAGGTCGCGGTCCCTGAGACACAACTTGTCGAAGCCGTCCGCGAAATTCTGGCACGCCACGCCACATAGGCTTCCGAGGCCCCGAGGGGCGTGATCGGAAGCGGGAGATGGGATCCCATGCCCGCCGAGACGGCGAAACAGTTCGAGGCTCTCGAAGCCCAGGCCCAGAAGATCATGAGCGTCTTCATTAAGGCGGGCTACGAGGCCGTATCCCCGGCCATCATCCAGCCGGCCGGCGTCTTTCTCGACGTCATCGGCGAGGCTTTGCGCGCACGCACGTACGTCTTCACCGATCCCGACGGCGACGAACTGTGCTTGCGGCCCGATCTCACGGTGCCGACGTGCCGCCTCCATGTCGAACGCACGGGCGGCACGAAAAGTGCGCGCTACTGCTACAACGGCGCCGCTTTCCGCTTCCAGCCTGTCGGCTCTGACGGCGCCCACCCGCGCGAGTTCCGCCAGGCCGGCATCGAATGCTTCGGCTCGGAAAATCGCGAAAAGGCAGAAGCGCGTGTCGTCGCGACGATCATTGAGGCGATCCGGTCGGCCGGCGTCAAAGATTTCGCGCTGCGCTTCGGCGACCTTGGGCTTTTCCGGGCTGTGATGGATGCCATCGACCTGCCCGATCGCGCCCGCGAGCGCTTGAAGCACATGTTCTGGCGGCCCGATGCGTTTCTGGCCGAGATGAAGCGCCTGGCGGGACCTCGGTCGGTCTCGATCGCCTCGCTGCCGCCGATGCTGATCGCATCGCTCGGCGGCTCGGACCCCACGAGAGGCGTCACGGCGCTCAACGAGCAATTGGCTGCCTCGGGTATCGAAGCCTTCGGAACGCGCGGCACCGATGAGGTCGCCGCCATCCTCCGCGCGCGGGTTGAGGATGCCAGGGCTGAAGCGATCCCCGAGGAGACCGTCGCGATCATCGAACGCTATCTCGCGATCGAGGGACCCGCGCGGGCCGCGGGCGCTTGCCTCAAGGATCTGATGCGCGACAAAGGCCTCCGGATCGCCCCCGCAGTCGACGCCTATCACGCGCGCTTGAAAGCCCTGGCCGACGCAGGCGTCGATGTCGTGCACGCCAACTTCTCGGCCGACTTCGGCCGCTCGCTTGAATACTACACGGGCTTCGTCTTCGAAGTCGTCGTCCCGGGCCTCGGCGAGGCAAGCCCCGTCGCGGGCGGCGGACGCTATGACGACCTCCTGGCCGAAGTCGGCGCACCGGCCGATGTCGACGCCGTCGGCGCGGCCATTCACACCGAGCGCCTGTTGACGGCCGTCAAGGAGGCGCGCGCATGACGACGGATGGCCTCATTTTCGCCGTCCCGTCGAAGGGCCGGCTCATGGAAAGGACGACCGAGTTTCTGGCCGCCGCTGGGCTCGAGTTGCGCAAGACGGGCTCCGAGCGCGGCTACCGCGGCGAGATCGCGGGTCTCTCTTCGGTCGAGGTCGCCTACGTTTCGGCGTCCGAGATCGCCTGGTATCTGAAGACAGGCCGCGTCCACATGGGCGTCACCGGCGAAGACCTCATCCGCGAGCAGATGTCGGACGCGGATACGCGCATCGAGTTCCTGAAGAAGCTCGGCTTCGGGCACGCCGACGTCGTCGTCGCCGTGCCCGATTTCTGGATCGACGTGCGCACCATGGCCGATCTCGACGAAATGGCTGCGCAGTTTCGCCAGAACCACGGCCGCTGGTTCCGCGTGGCTACGAAGTATCTCAACATCACACGTCGGTTCTTCCTCGATAAGGGCGTCACCGACTATCGGATCGTCGAAAGTCTCGGCGCCACCGAAGGCGCGCCGGCCGCGGGCACGGCGGAACTGATCGTTGACATCACCACGACCGGCGCGACGCTGAAGGCGAACGGGCTCCGCATTCTCGACGATGGCGTCATTCTGAAGTCCGAGGCCAACCTCGTGACGTCGAATGCGGCATCATGGACGCCGCGCGCCCGCGAGGCGCAGAATGAGATCATGCAGGCACTCGGCGCGTGACGTCGGGCTCTGACTGACGCACTGCTCGTCGGGCGCCGACGTTTGCTCATTCCGGACCGGGGGACAAGCAGATGCCCGACGCAACCCTTGAATTCCCCGTGATCGTCATCGGCCACTCCGCCTGGGACAACGTCTATCGCATCGCCGAATTTCCAGATCGCCCGACCAAGGTCCGCGCCCTTGAGCATGCCGCGAGCGGAGGCGGCGTGGCGGCCAACGCCGCGGCGGCCATCTCGCGGCTCGGCGGACGGGTGGAACTCTGGAGCCGGGTCGGTGGCGACCGCACGGGTGAGGACATCATCGCCGATCTCGCGCGTCTTCGTGTCGGGACAAGCCACGTCCAAATCCATCCCGGCGCGCGATCCTCGACCGCTGCCGTCATCGTGGACGGCGCCGGAGGGCGCCTTGTTATCGGCGAGCGCGATCACGCGATGCCCTCCAGCCTCGACGGCCTGCCCCTCGACACCGTCGCATCGGCCGGCGCTATCCTGAGCGACAATGCCTGGCGCGAGGCGACGGTCGCGGCCTTTCTCGCGGCGCGCGAAGCCGGCGTGCCGTGCGTCCTCGATGTCGATGTCGGAGCGGGCCACGTCCCCGACGAGGTGTTGGCACTCGCCAGTCATGCGATCTTCTCGGCCCCGGCCCTCGAGAGCCGCGCCGAAGGCGGCGATCTGGCCTCGGCACTCGCGGCCGTGCGAGACCTCGGCCGCGTCCACGCCGGCGTTACGCGCGGGGCCGAAGGCTACGTCTGGCTCGGCGACGACGGACAACTCCAATCACAGCCGCCGTTGCTCGTCCCGATCGTCGATACGACGGGAGCGGGGGACGCATTTCACGGCGCATTCACGCTGGCTCTGGCGAGGGGCTTCCCGGACGCCGAATGCGCGCGTATAGCAAGCGCCACAGCCGCCCTCGCATGTCGTGGGCTTGGCGCACGACGCAGCCTGCCAGCATGGTCCGAAGTGGACGCGCTTCTTCGAGAGCGAACGGGTCGCGGGATCATCGACGGAGCAGTTTCGCCGCCGTAACTTCTCCGGACGGGCCGCTTCGGCGGGATGTGGTCCTCTCAGTGCTTGCACCCGCAGCCGCCGTGACCGTCGCAGCCTTCGGCCTTTGCGCCGCCATGTGCGTGCTGGTGGTCATGGTCGTGACCGTGCTCGTGCCCATGTCCGCCGCAGCATCCGGCTTCTCCGTGCGCGTGGTCATGGTCGTGATGATGATGCCCGCCGCAGCAGCCGCCCGCGTGCTCGTGCTGATCGGGATCGATGAGCGCCGCCGCGAGCCGCCGCTCGACGGCCATGGACTGCTCGACGGCCGCGTTGGGCGCCTCCATGCAGAGCGCCATGACTTCCGCGGCGAGCCGCATGTCGTCGACCCGGCCGAGATAGTGGCGCCTCAAGCGGCCCTGCCGGTCGAAGATGAGTGTCGTCGGCGTGCCCTGGATTTCATAGGCCGCCATCGTCTTGGTCAGTTCACCCTTGTCGGTGGCGTCCTTGGCGATCGCGAAATGGAACCCCTGCTTGGCCGCGAACGCTTCGAGCGCCTCGGGCGTTTGCATCGCGCGGTCTTCAAAGGCCGTGTTGAGGGCGATGACGGCCACTTCGTCGTCGTTGAAGCTGTCGGTCAGGCGTGCCGCCTGTGGAAGCCCATGCTTTAGTGATCCGGGGCAGTGGAGCTGGAATGCCGAAACGACGACCACGCGCCCCTTGAGCGACTTCAAAGTCCGCGGCTCTGGCGCGTTGACCCACGCTTCGACATCGAGTTCAGGCGGGTTCTGGGGATCGAACATAGGGGCGGGTCCTCGGTTTCGGGCGGCACAAAGCGCCCACCGGTATCAATATAGTCGAATAGCCTGCAGGACGTCAGGGGGCGCGACCACGCATCGACCCCTGAAATCCCGGTGAAAATCGAACGCTTTACCTCTTTAGGTCAGGTCCGTCCGCTTGACAGGGTGACAGGGTCCGCGCGAGGTGCCCGCGGTTTGGACCGGCCCCATCGGCCGGCGAGGGAAGGAGACAAAGGATGGGCGGGGTCGAAGGATTGGGGGATCAGGCCGAAGGCAAGCGACGGCTGATCGAAATCGTCAAGGCGCGCTCGTTCCAGGAAGGCCCTGAAATCCGCTTGGCTTCGGGCAAGACCTCCACGTTCTATTTCAATATGAAGCCGACGATGCTCGACCCCGAGGGCGCCCGCCTCATCGCCGACCTCGTGCTCGGCGAACTGGTGGATACGCCCGTCGACCTCGTCGGCGGCCTCGAGATGGGGGCCGTCCCCATCGCGACAGCCGTAGCTGCTGTCTCTGACGTGCGCGGTCGCCGCGTCGGGGCCTTCTTCATCCGCAAGCAGGCGAAAGAACACGGCACACAGAGCCTGGTCGAAGGCCTTGTCCGCGGCGACAGCATGAAGGGCAAGCGCGTCGCGATTGTCGAGGATGTGACGACGACCGGCGGCTCGGCTCTGAAGGCGGCGGCCGCGCTCCGATCCGAAGGCGCGGAGATCGTGCGTGTGATCACGATCGTCGATCGTCAGGATGGTGCTGCGGATGCGTTCGCGGCGGCGAGTCTGAATTTCGTTCCTATCCTCAAACTTTCTGATTTTCGCAGTTGAAGTCGCGGACAAATACTGAGACCTTGAAAAAGACGCTCTCGCGCATCGGGATGGGGATGATGCGCCGGCTCGGGGTTCCGACAGGTTCGGTCGTTCGTGCTTCGCCTGTCAGTGCGCTCGCAGCAGTGTCTTTTGGGGACGATCCATGCGACTTGGCGCGCGCGCCGCCTCAACGTTCTTCTCGATCGCAATTCTGTCTGTGGCGCTCATGTGGTTCGTGCCCGCGCCGGCACTCTCAGATGAACCGGCGTCTGCCGAACCGAACCTCAAGCGCATGGCGGTTGCCGCGGGTGTCTTGGGTCGGATGATGGAGGCGACGCGCCTCGCGGGCCTCGACAACCCCGAGGTCGACGTCGGTCCGTTGACGCTGCTAGCGCCAACCGACGCAGCCTTCGACGCGCTCCCCGCAGACATCAAGACGCGCCTCCTGGCGCCCGAGAACCGCGGTCACCTAACCGACCTTCTCCTCTTTCACGCCCTTCCCGGACTCTATACGACCGAGCGGCTCCTGACGGCACCGACGAGGTCCTACATCGTCTCGGCGATCGACGGGTCCGAACTCGTCGTCAACAAGAGCCGTGAGACCAGGGACATCGAGATCGAAGGCGCCCGCATCGTCTCGTCCGACCTCGTGGCGAGCGACGGCATTATCCATGTGATCGACAAGGTTCTGGTTCCGCCGCACGTCATGGAGGCGCTGACCGCCCCGCCATCGACCGAAGTCGCCGCCGAGGGCGATCAGTAGCCGGCATGGCGTGGAGAGCAGGGCTCAACCACCCGGGACTCCGTTGTCCGGGCGCCTCATGAACCTGTAGGCGCCGCGAATCGACACCTTGAGGACGGGTCGGCCGCCCTGGGTGCGAACAATCGCGCCCTCCTGTTCGAGCGCCTCGAGCACCCTGTGAACGGCGGGCATCAGACATCGCCATGCCTCGGTCGGACCGTCAATTCGAGCAAGCCCCCTGGCGACCTCCGACGGGCAGGCCGTCCGTCCTGCGGGCCTGCACCCCGCGATTTCAAGGGCTAGGTCCCTGATGTCCGTGTCTGTCGGATGGGTCATGCACGTCTGCCGATGCTCAAAGACCGTAAGAGGGAGCATGACAACGCCCACGCCACCAGCGTCTCTCCCGGAACATGACAACACGCCGGATCTTACGCCCGCCACCGCGCGCTCGCTTCCCCCCTACTACAACGATCTCGACGCCTCGCTGGCTCACGCGTGGAGTCTCTTCGAGCGTGGCGTCTCCGACCGTCGCTCGGCCTTCCATACGCCGGCCGTCGCCACCATTGCGGAGAACGGCGAGCCGGCCGCGCGAATCATGGTCCTGCGCGGCGTCGAACGCGCCTCACGCACGCTCCGCTTTCACACAGACAGGCGCTCGGCCAAGATCGCGCACCTCGGAAGTGCGTCCCGCGCAAGCATTCTCGCCTACGATCCGCGCGCCAAGATCCAGGTGAGGTTGTCCGCCGCCGCCACACTTCATATGGCCGACGACGTGGCGCAGGCGGCTTGGCGGTCGTCACGCCCCCAGAGCCGGCTCTGTTATGAACAGGCGGACACGCCCGGCCGCCCGATCGCGAAGCCGCTCGACGCCCCGCCGCCCGACGCACGCTACGCGCTGGGCGATGACGGCGAAGCGAACTTCGCCGTCCTGGTGCTGACAATAGATCACGTCGAATGGCTCTATCTTGCGATCGAAGGCCACCGCCGCGCGAGCTGGTGCTGGGACGGCACCCGGTGGTCCGGAAGCTGGCTCGCGCCTTAAACGGCTGATATGGCAATCCTTCGCCACTCCTCTGTGATCCTGGTCACCGACCGGCGTAGCGGGTTGCGCTTCAGTCCATCGAAAGTCGAGCCCGCGGGGATCCTCCGGCGGACCCGGCGGGTTGACCGGCATTTCCGTCTGGTGGAAGTGCTCTCGGAACACCAAAAAATGGAACGAAAAAGGGGAAACGACATGCGAATGCGCGTGAGGGCTGTGGCCGTCCTGATTGGGTTGCTGGCAGCGCCCGGATGGGCCGCCGCCCAGAGCATGCTCGACATGGTCGATCTGACCGGCGAGGCTTATACGATGTCCGAGATGTCCCGCGCCGACATCGAGGCGGCGCTCAAGGGCCTCGAGGCCGGCAAGACGCTCGACCTCTCCGGCAAGTCTCTCAATAAGCTCGATCTTTCCGGCCTCGATCTGCGCCGCGTGTCGTTCCAGTCCGCGCGCCTCATGGGCGTCAGCTTCAAAGGCTCGAACCTCGAAGGCGTCAATCTGGACAGCGCATGGTCGCTGAACTCCGATTGGACCGGCGCCAACTTGAAGGGCGTCAGCATGTTCGGAACCCAGCTCATAGGCGCGAAGCTCGACGGGGCCGACCTCACAGGCGCCCGGGTCGCGGGCGACTTCTCGAAGGCCAGCATGACGGGCGCGAAGCTCGACGGCGCCGATCTCTCTGCCGACGAAAAGAACCAGTCCATGGGCCTCATGCGCGGCACGTTCCGCTCGACGAACCTCGAAGGCGCGTCCTTCAAGGGAGCGAACCTGTCACGGGCCCTCCTGGAGTTCGCCTCGCTCCGCGGCGCGGACCTCTCCGGCGCCGATCTCTCCGAGAGCGAGATCGCCGGCGCTGATCTGGCCGACGCCGACGTGGCAGGCGTGAACTTCGCGGGCGCGGACGTCAACTCGGCGAGGATCGGGGCCATGAAAAACGCCGACAAGGCGAAAAACCTCGATCAGGCGAAGAACCTCGAGAAGGCGTATCGCAACTGAGGTCCAACAGGAACTGGAGCTGACCGCAGGGGCGCGTCGCCCCCGCCACGCCGTCGTGATCCCGCCCGCTCATCGCGCGTAGTACGGCGCGCCATGCCTTCGCCGCAGCAGGTCTGCCATTAATGACAAAGTTGATCGCCTCCATCCTCGCGCTCGCCACGATCGCATCATCTGTGTCTGGCGTTGCGGCGCAGGACCCCTTCCAGAGCCTCGACATGTCCTCGCCCGCGTTCACGGCCGCGGAAATGACGCGCGCGGAAGTCGAAGCGGTCCTCGCTGCCGCCTCGCCCGCCGCACCGGCTGATTTCTCGGGCAAGAGCCTCAACGGTCTCGATCTCTCCAACATCGACTTCAAGGGCGCCGATATGAAGACGGCGCGCTTGAACAAGACAAAGCTCGCCGGCGCCAACTTCGAAGGTGCGAACCTCGATGCCGTCTGGGCGCTCGAAGCCGACTTCCACGGGGTCAATTTCAGGGGCGCGAGCCTCATCGGGGCACAGTTCATCAAGTCGAAATTCGATCACGCCGATTTCTCCGGCGCGAAAGTCAAATCGAACTTCTCGCAGGCGAGCCTCGCCGACGCGCGCTTCGATCACGCCGATCTTTCACCCGGCCGCAAGAACCAGCGGGCCATCGTCAAGAAAGGCTTCGAAGGCGCGAACCTCGCACGCGCGAGCTTCAGGGGCGCGAACATGGTCGAGTCGGATCTGATGTTCGCCGATCTGACCGATGCGGACCTCAAAGATGCCGTGCTGGCCGGAGCCGATCTCTCGGGAGCCGTTCTGCAGGGTGCCGATGTGTCGGGCGCCGATTTCAACGGTGCGGATGTCGACAGCGCGAAACTGGCCGGCATGAAGAACGTCGATAGGGCGAAATCTTTCGACACCGTCCGCAATCTCGACAGAGCCTACCGAAACTGACGGCGCGCCCGATCGTAAAGAATCCCATGGGCACGTGCGCCACGCTTCGGCGAGCGGCTGAAACGACCGGCGACTGGCCGACTATCGGACATATATGCAAGGAGACGACGCATGCTGAAATCCATCGTGACGGCACTGGCTGTTCTTGCTTTCTCGACCGGAATGGCGCTCGCGTCCGAGTTCACGAAGT
Organism: Hyphomicrobium sp.; assembly: GCA_033765145.1. Taxonomy (GTDB): domain Bacteria; phylum Pseudomonadota; class Alphaproteobacteria; order Rhizobiales; family Hyphomicrobiaceae; genus JAGVSR01. Next base: position 113,994 of record JANRIH010000032.1, read on the forward strand.
TCGATCCAGCCACGTTCGCCGAGGCGCAGAAATCCGGCAAGTCGATCGTGATCCACGTTCACGCCGATTGGTGCCCGACCTGCAAGGCGCAGGTGGGCCCCTTGAAGACGCTCGCCGCGAGCCCCGACTTCAAGAATGTCGTCGCGATGACGATCGACTATGACGGCCAGGCCGAGGCGCGAAAGATGCTGAACATCACGAAACAGTCGACCATCATCGCCTTCAAGGGTTCGACTGAGACGGCGCGGGCGACGGGCGTAACCAACGCCGAAGCGATCGAAAAGCTCGCGCGTTCGGCCCTCTGACGGAGTGGCGTCGTGGACGGAGCCACCATCGCGCTCGCATTTCTTGCCGGCGTCCTCTCGATTCTATCTCCGTGCGTTCTGCCGCTCGTGCCGATCGTCCTGGCGACCGCGGCCGCCGAACATCGCTCAGGTCCGGTGGCCTTGGCCGCGGGATTGGCGGTTTCGTTTACGGCCATCGGCCTCTTCGTCGCGACGATCGGCTACGCGATCGGCCTCGATGGGGACCTGTTCCGTCTGCTCGGCGCGCTATTGCTCGGCGGATTGGGCCTCTTGCTTCTGCTGCCGGCCGCTCAGGCGCAACTTGCGGCTGCCGGAGGACCGGCGGGGAATTGGATCGAAAGCCGGCTCGGACGCTTCTCCACGTCCGGTCTGATCGGTCAGGCGATGCTCGGCGTCCTGCTCGGCGCGGTCTGGGCCCCGTGTGTCGGCCCGACGCTCGGCGCGGCCTCGGTCCTGGCGGCCCGGGGGGAGAACCTCGGCTCGGTCGCGCTGACGATGGCGACGTTTGGCATCGGCGCGGCGCTGCCGCTCCTGGCACTGGGCCTCATCTCGCGCGATGTCATGATGCGCTGGCGCGGCCGGCTTCTCGGCATCGGACGAGGTGCGAAAGCCGGCCTCGGATTGCTCCTCCTCGCCGCCGCAATCATGGTGGCATCAGGCCTCGACAAGCGCGTGGAAGCGGCCCTCGTCGAGATATCTCCAGCCTGGCTGACCGACTTGACGACACGCTATTGAGCGGAACGGCAGCGCCCCGTCAGAGCGGGACGGAGATGATGGCGCGAAGCCCGCCCATCGAGCTTTCGCCGAGGGTCACGTTGCCGCCGTGGCTCTTGGCGATGTCCCGCGCGATGGCGAGGCCGAGACCGGAATTCCCCGAATCCTGGTTGCGCGCCTTGTCGATCCGGTAGAACGGCCGGAACACGTTTTCCCGTTCCTCGACCGGAATGCCCGGCCCATTGTCGTCGACCTCGACGCGCAGCCACTGGCCCTCGGTCGCGGCGCGGATGACGATCCTGTCGCCGTACCTGACCGCGTTCGAGACGAGGTTTGTGACCGCCCGCTTGAACGCGTTGCGCTTCAGAGGCAGAACGAGGTCCTTCTTGCTGCGCCGTAGCTTGAGTTCGATTGGCGTGCCATAGGCCTGGCTTTCTTCGTACACTTCTTCGAGAAGCTCGCGCAGGTTTGTCGGGATAGCCACTTCGCCGCCGTCCCCGCGCGCGAACGCGAGATAGTCCTCAAGCATATGCTGCATCTCATTGACGTCCGAGCGCAGCGAGCGGACCTCCGGCCCGTCATCGAGAAATGCAAGCTCGAGCTTGAAGCGCGTCAGGATCGTTCGGAGATCATGACTGACCCCCGCGAGCATCGTTGTCCGCTGTTCCACGTGCTGTGTGATGCGATCGCGCATCTCGATGAATGATTGCGAGGCTTGACGCACCTCGCGTGCGCCCCGCGGCTTGAATTCTTCGGGAAACGGACGCCCCTTGCCGAACGCGTCGGCCGCTTCGGCTAACCGCAAAATCGGACGGATCTGGTTGCGCAGGAAGAGGATCGCGACCGAGAGCAGGATGACGGATGTCCCGATCATCCAGAGCAGGAAGATGTGCGAGTTCGATGCGTAGGTCTGGCTGCGCGTCGCGATGAAACGCAGAATGGCGCTGTCGTGCTTCACACGGATTTCAACGAGCTTCGAGGCGCCCACGGTATCGACCCAGAATGGCCGCTTCACGTGCTTCGAGATTTCGCGCGAGAGCGCGCGGTCGAGAAGATCGAAGAACGGTTTCGGTCCCGGTGCTGGAAGGTCGCCGGCGGGCAGAACCTGCATCGAGAGATTGAGTTTGTTGCGGCTGAGTTCGATCAAACGCGAGACGGCCGTCACGTCCCTGTTCGCATCATAGATCTCGATCACGGCCGCGATATCGCGCGCCGTCGCCTCCGAAAGGCGCCGCGTGACGGCCTGCCAGTGTCGCTCCATGAACACGAACGCGATAACGCCCTCGAGCACGACGATCGGCGTAATGATGATGATGAGGGCCCGGGCGTAGAGCCCCTTCGGCAGGATGTCGGCGATCCAGGTGAGGACCGACATATGCGTCTTCTTGAGCCACGCCATGATGGCTTCGAGCCGCTGCGGCTCCGGTTTCGGCGGGATGCTGTAACCGGCAACCATCGGGCACAAGTCCGGGAACACTATGAGGGGCGTCGCTCAGTCGGTGCAGAGGATGTAGCCCTTCCCACGCACCGTTTGCAAATAGACCGGGTTCGAAGGGTCGCTCTCGATCTTGCGGCGCAGACGGTTAACCTGCACGTCGATCGCCCGGTCCGAACCCGTGCTGTCGTCGCTGTAAAGCTCGTGCCGCGCGATCGGCAATCCCCTCCGTGTCGCAAGCTGACGCATGAGATCGCGCTCGCGCTCGGTGAGCTTGATGATCTCGTCGTCCCGCTTCAGCTCTCCGCGTGAAATGTGGAATACGTAAGGACCCATGCGCACTTCGTCGGTCGGGGAGGACGCCGCCGGCTGTCCGCGGCGAAGCAGGTTCTTGAGTCTCAGGAGAAGCTCGCGCGGCTCAAACGGCTTCGTCACGTAGTCGTCAACGATCTCAAGGCCCTCGATTCGGTGCTCGGTCTCCGCGCGTGCGGTGAGAAGACACACGGGCACGGACGAGATGGATTTGAGGTCCCTGGCGAGCGAAAGACCACTTTCGCCGGGCATCATGACGTCGAGCAGCACGAGATCGAACGAGAGGCCGCGCATCGCCTTCCGAGCGTTCTCCGCGTCCGCTGCCGTCGTGACTCGAAACCCGTGCTCGAACAGATATCGTGCGAGAAGATCGCGGATCTTCTGATCGTCGTCGACCACGAGAACGTGGGGCGCGTCGTCGGGCAACGGGTCCTTGGCATTCGACACGGCAACAGTCATTCCGCGTTCCTTTTGGGCGGGCCTCCGGCGTGACGGACGAGCGGACGCCGATCGGTTTCAGGTCTCGATCTGGCTGTCGTCGCCGGGCAGCGCCCGGGCCTCGGCCGCGATCATCGCGATAAGGAACCGATGCGTGATGTCCTCCGCTCCCTGTCCCGCCGCGGCGAGGGCCTCGCCGATCCGCTTGACCTGAAGCGCCATGAGCTTCTGCGCGAGCCGGGCGCCCTTGGATGTTGCATACAGCCGTCGCTCGCGCAGATCGTCCGGGCCCGGTCGCTGGGCGATGAAGCCCTTGTCTCTGAGTTCCTTCAGAACCCGCGCGAGGCTTTGCTTCGTGATTTGCAGAATGTCCAGGAGTTCGGCGACTTTGAGGCCTGGATTGCGATGCACGAAATGAAGCACGCGGTGATGCGCGCGACCGAACCTGTAGCGCGCGAGAATGGCGTCGGGGTCGCTCGTGAAGTTTCGATAAGCAAAATAGAGGAGTTCGGCGAACGCTACGAGATCGCCTTGCTTTCGAGGGGCCTGGCCATGAGGATCCTGGTCTAGCGGCCCGGCAGCGCGCGGGTCGGTCTCGGAGACGAGCCCGGCCGGACGGTGGTCATCGTCGTCGGATGGCGTGCGTTGCGCCGCCGCTTCCTCACCCTCCTGGGGCGGCGGGACGGCGTTCTCGGCCGTCGAGTCAGCGGGCACGGAAGTTATGTCAGTCATGTTGACATAATTGGCGCTGCTCGGTAAGCGTTGCAAGACATTTCGCGGGTCTGCGGCTGGGCGTAAGCGCGTCCCGTCTTAGCCCCCGGTTTTCCCCGGAAACGGGCTTCGAAACCGGCACGCGCGGGACGAGGATCGGCGCTCGTCGCGGTTCGGTGATGGTACCGAGTGAGGTCCGTCGACGCGGTCCGCGCCCGCAAGATCGAACGCGAGATCGAACACCGGAGCGGCTGCCGGAAAGGGCCGCCGCTATATCGCTGCGCCCGTCTGGCGCGCTTCGCAAGACCGACTGGAGGTACGTTCAGGCATGGCCGCGCTCGCCCCCCCCTATCACGACCGCGACGGGTTCATCTGGTTTGACGGCCAGCTCGTGCCCTGGCGCGAGGCCAACGTCCATATCCTGACGCATGCGCTCCACTATGCGAGTGCCGTATTCGAGGGCGAGCGTTCGTATGGTGGCGAGATCTTCAAGCTCCGCGAGCACACCGAGCGGCTGATTGCATCGGGCCGCATGCTGGACTTCGAAATCCCCTTCAGCGCCGACGAGATTGACGCGGCCTGCGTCGCGACACTGCGCGCCAACAATCTGACGGATGGATACATCCGACCGATCGCCTGGCGCGGCAGCGAGCAGATGGGCGTCTCGGCCCAGATGAGCAAGATTCATCTGGCCGTCGCTGCCTGGAACTGGGGCTCCTACTTCGACATGGCCGAGCGGTTGCGCGGCATTCGCGTCGCACGCGCCGTCTATCGCCGTCCCGATCCGGCGACAATCCCGTCGAAGGCCAAGGCGACGGGTCTTTACATGATCTGCACCATCGAGAAACACCGCGCGGAACGCGCCGGCTACGCCGACGCCCTGATGCTCGACTGGCGCGGACACGTTGCTGAATGCACTGGCGCCAACGTGTTCTTCGTGAAGGACGGCAAGATTCACACGCCCGCGCCGGATTGCTTCCTCGACGGCATCACGCGCCGCACGGTCATCGACCTCGCCCGCCGCCGCGGCATCGAAGTGATCGAACGCACGATCATGCCCGAGGAATTGTCCACGTTCTCGGAATGCTTCATCACCGGCACCGCGGCCGAGGTGACGCCGGTGCGCGAGATCGGCGAGGTGAACTTCCAGCCGGGCCAAATTTGCGCGGCCCTTCTCGACGACTATATGGCCGAGGTGGCGCCCAAGACCCGCGCGGCCGCCGAATAGCCCGAGCGGCGCGCCGGGGAGTGGCCCGCGCGGCACAGCTGGGCGGGTCCGTTGACGATAGGACCGCACAGTGATTGCGCGCTGCATGCGCCGGCAGGATGATGCCATTCCGAAAACGGGATGGAACAGCCGCCATGCGCCGTGAAGCAACCGTCTTCGCCGTGATACTCGCCGCCGCGTCGCTGCTTGCCGCCTGGCCGGCGTCCGCCCAGACGCCTCCCGGTGATGCGCAACGCCACTGCCAGACACTGACAACCTGCAATTTCACGCGCTCTGGCGTCTACCGGGGCTGCGTATCGTCCTACAGTTGCCGCCGGTGCGCGCCCGTCGCCTCGGCGTGCCGGATCGCCGGCTCACGTGGAACGTGCCAGAAATTGCGCTGCAGTTGGGGTGGTTAGATCACGATCGCTTCGGACACTGTCCGTCCGAAGCGTGAACCGTCGGTCAAAACAAAAAGCTAGAGCGCGTCACAGATTCCGTCAAAAGCTGACGCGGTCTAGCGCGTTCGTCGACGGCGCTCGACAGGTTCGGCGCAACTCAGCGCGCATCACGCAAGCCCGCATCACGAACGAACAAGGGCCGAAATTGGCGTCAGTGCGGGCGAACACAGAGCGCGCAGTAAACGCAGCTCAGAAGACCCGCAATCATGCCGGCGGTCGTGGAGAGAAGGAACCAGCTTGGCTCATGACCAATCACGCTGACCGCGCCTGCGACAGCGGCGGTCCAGAAAATGGCTGGCACGATTGCGGCGATCAGCAATCCGAGAATGACGAAGATCCTGCCATGGGAAACCGTGACGGCACCAGCGGTGCCTTTGACGGCTGACGCAGCACTCATCGTTACGCAACTCCCTCGCCGTACCGTGCGACCTACACCCCGACAACGTTGCCGCCGATACGTTTATTTTACGCTAACCTGAAAAGTTTGACCGAGATCGCCGCGATTTCAATCAGATTTTCAATGTTTCCACGTTGTGCCCGAAACATGAGGCGCGAATGACGCAGGGCATATTGCGGCGCACAATGGAGGGCAAATTAGAGAAGTTCGAAAATTCAATGTGTTTCACTTTCAAATTCACGCGAACCTGGTTACGCCGCTCGCGTCAGCGAATTGGATAACGCAATGCAAAAAGACTGGGACGTGGTGATCGTCGGCAGCGGGCACAATGGGCTCGTCGCCGCGTATTACCTCGCGAAAGCGGGGCTCGACGTTCTTGTGCTCGAAAAGAATTCTGTCGTCGGCGGCGCGGCGGTAACTGAGGAATTCCACCCCGGCTTTCGCAATTCCGTCGCCTCCTACACCGTGAGCCTCTTGAACCCCAAGGTCGCGCGCGACCTCGACTTGGCGCGCCATGGCCTTCGCATCGTCGAGCGCCCCGCCGCGAACTTCCTGCCGTTGGGACCCGACGAAGGGTTCCTGTGGCCATACGGCATGACGAACCGCGTCGCTGAACTGAGGCGGTTCTCCGAAGCCGATGCCCGCGCGTTCCCCGACTACGATGCAGCTCTCGACCGGGCCGCCGGCATCGTCCGCGAATTGCTCTTGAAAACGCCGCCGAATGCCGGAGGCGGGCTGATGGACCTTGTGGCTGGCGCAGGCGTCGGCCGAAAGCTCCTCGGCCTCGATCGCGCCGACCAGCGCCTCATCACCGACCTCTTCACGAAAAGTGCGGCGGACTTTCTCGACCAGTGGTTTGAGAATGTGCACGTGAAGGCGCTTTTTGCATTCGATGGGATCGTCGGCTCGTTCGCCGCGCCGACGACGCCCGGCACGGCCTACGTGCTTCTGCATCACTGTTTCGGCGAAGTGAACGGCAAGACCGGCGTCTGGGGCCATGCGATCGGCGGCATGGGCGCGATCACGAAGGCCATGGCCGCCGCGGCCACCGAAGCCGGCGCGGAAATCCGAACGAGCGCGCCCGTCACCCGGATCATGATCGCAGAGGATCGCACGACGGGCGTCGTGCTGGCCGATGGAACCGAGATCCAGGCACGTGCGGTCGCGTCCAACGTCGGCCCGAAGCTCCTGTTCCGCGATCTTGTGCCATCAGATGCCGTCGCGCCCGAAGTCAGGTCCCGGTTCACCGGCATCAAGACCGGATCGGGTTCGTTCCGCATGAATCTCGCCCTCTCCGAACTACCTGACTTCCTGGCGCGTCCCGGGAAGGAGAGAGCCCCCCATCACGGCGCGGGCATCATCATCGGCCCGACCGTCGATTATCTCGAGCGGGCCTACCTTGACGCAAAATCAGACGGCTGGTCCCGTGAGCCAGTGATCGAAATGCTGATCCCTTCGACGATGGACCCGGGCCTCGCGCCACCTGGCGCCCATGTGGCGAGCCTGTTCGTGCAGCACGTGGCCCCGGAGTTGCCCGGCGGGCGCTCGTGGAAAGATCCCCGCGAGAAGGAGGCCTTCGCCGATCTCGTCGTCGCGACACTCGCGCGTCATGCGCCGAACGTCGCCCGGACCGTGGTCGGCCGGCAGATTCTCTCGCCCGCCGACCTCGAAGCCCGTTTCGGTCTCGTCGACGGCGACATCTTCCACGGCCAGTTGTCTCTCGATCAGCTGTTCTCCCTCCGCCCCGTGCTCGGCTATGCGTCCTATCGCATGCCGGTGCCGGGTCTTTATCTCTGCGGATCGGGAGCACATCCCGGAGGCGGCGTCACGGGCATTCCCGGCCACAACGCGGCCCGCGAGATCCTCAACGATTTCCGCCGCCGGTCGTTCCGACGCTGGCCGGACGAGGGACGCGGGCGGCGGACTTAATGACTGTTGGCAACTTAATCCGGTCCGATCTGCCGCGAGCCGCTTTTTCTATGCGGCCCAGAAGACTTGAAGCCCGGACCCGGCTAGAGACGGGACCCGGGATGCGCACCCAAGGCGCTCCCCCCGGCACGCGGGCTGGGATCGAAGCCGGCACTGAATTATGAAGGAATGGGAATGGACAGCGTGAGCTACCGCGCCCTTATGCGGCATCAGGCCGGCGCGGTGACCGTCATTGCGGCGGGACCTGCGGGCGCGCGCGCCGGGCTGACGGCGACGGCGTTCTCATCCCTATCCGACAAACCACCGACCGTGCTCGTCTGTGTCCAGCGCCGCGCGAGCGCGCACGACGTCATCGTCGCCATGGGCGCATTCAGCGTCAACATTCTCTCGAGCGGGCACGAGCATGTCGCCGAGCGATTTGCCGGTCGAGATGGATCGAAAGGCGAGGCGCGGTTCGAAACATTCCAATGGTCGACGCTGAAGACCGGCGCACCGATCCTCGATGGCGCGCTCGCCTCACTCGACTGCCAACTCGAGGACGAGCACACCTTCGCGACGCATTCGATCTTCATCGGTCGCGTCGTCGACGGCCGCTTCCGCGAGGACGGCAAGCCGCTGCTCTATTTCCGCAACGACTATTGGGATATCGGAGGACGCTGACGGCGTCTGACAAGCAACCGGCCATGCGCATCACAGATACTTTCTCCATCGACGAGAGCGACATCGAGGAACGCTTCGTGCGCGCGTCCGGCCCCGGCGGCCAGAACGTCAACAAGGTCTCGACCGCCGTCGAGCTGCGCTTCGATCTGCGCCACGGCCGCGCGCTGCCGATGTCCGTTCGCGACCGGCTGATCCGCCTCGCCGGACGGCGCGTGACCGACGACGGCGTGCTCGTGATCCGTGCCGAGAGGTTCCGCACCCAGGAGCGAAATCGCGAGGACGCGCGCGCCCGTCTCGCGGCCCTCGTTCGCGAAGCCCTCATCCCTCCGAAGCCGCGCATCGCGACCCGTGTTCCGCGCGGCGAGAAAGCGAAGCGCATGGAGAAGAAGGCGCGGCGCTCCGAAACGAAGAAGCTGCGCGGCCGCAAGCCGGATGTCGATTGAGGACCGCCAACGAATGCCACGCCTCGCCGCCAATTTGTCGATGCTCTTTACCGAGCTGCCGTTTCTCGATCGCTTCGAAGCCGCCGCCACGGCCGGTTTCAAGGGCGTCGAGATGCTGTTTCCCTACGCTTTCGACCGCTCCGAAATCCGCGCGCGATTGGATACGCTGGGGCTTGAACTTGTGCTGTTCAATCTGCCGCCCGGCCATTGGGACGAGGGCGAACGCGGCGTGACGGGGCTCCGAGGCCGCGAGGCGGAATTCGCGCAAGGGCTGGAACTGGCCCTCGAGACAGCCGAGACCCTCGGCTGTCCGCGGCTCCACGCGATGGCCGGTCTCGATCTGCACGGGTTCGATCCCCAAGTCTATCGCCTCAATCTCGCGCTTGCGGCTGGCTGGGCCGCCCCCCTCGGCATCGACATCCTGATCGAGCCGATCAACACCCGCGACATGCCAGGCTATGGCTTGACGACGACGGAAGCCGCAGCCGCCACAATCGCCGAGGTCGGTGCGCCGAACCTCGGCCTCCAGTTCGACGTCTATCATCGCCACATGATGCAGGGCGGCGTGCTGGCAGCGATCCCGCGTTTCGCAGGGATCGCGCGGCACTACCAGTGCGCGGGGCCGCCCGACCGGGGCGAGCCGGGCCTCTCGCCGCTCGACTACCGGGCTGTGTTCGCGGCCATCGATGCAACCGGTCATTCGGGCTGGGTCGGCTGTGAATATAAGCCGCGCGCGGGAACGTTGCCGGGGCTCGTCTGGCGCGAGACCTGCGGCGTCCCGGTCGTCTGAGCGGCATGGTCCTTGCCTTAACTAGAGCTGTTCGCGCGCGTGGAGCCACGTTCGCGATTAACCATGACGCGCGACCGACGCCTGTCGAGGTCCCTTCGAGATGCGAGATGCGAACCAGATTGATCTCAGGAGCCTGACGCCGCCGTCGGGCGCGCTGTTCACGTTCGGGCTCTTTCTCGTCGTCGTTCTCTACCTGTCGGTCTCCTCGTTCATGCTGACCATGATGGGTTGGCAGTACGCGGCCTCGGGCGGCAGCGCGCTCGAGAAGATGCATCCAGGAACGCTCGTTGCAGCGGTCCTGCTCGTCATGTCGGCGGTCGCGCGCGGCAATCCGCTCCTGGCGGTGCTCGAAACCCTGGCGGCCCATCCCCTCGTGCCGCTTTATCTGCTGACCGTGGCGTTCCTCATCTCCCACGCGCTCTTCATCGCCGGCCTGCCGTTTTCCGTCTTCATCGACACCTTCGTTGCGCCCGCCCTCATGCTGTTCCTGTTCCGCGACATCGACAATCGGCGCGGACGATGGCTCGCCTGGACCGTTCACGCGATCTTCTTTGCAAACTCCCTCGTCGGCATCTGGGAATACGCCTCCGGCGAGCGCCTGACCCCCCTCGTCGTGCAGGGCGAGGAATTGATCGACGAATGGCGTTCGTCGGCGCTTATGGGCCATCCCCTCGAGAACGCCATGCTGACCGGCACCTACATGGTCCTGCTTTTGTGCGGCGGTGGACGCGATCTCCCCGTCTGGCTGAAGCCGATCGTCTTTCTGACCGCCGCCGCCGGCATGGTCGTGTTCGGTGGCCGTGCCGCGTCAGCACTCGTTGTTCTGTTTATCCTCTGGCACATCGGACGACGGGCCTATGCCGTTTTCCGGGGCGAGACGTTCGATGTACGCCTCGTGCTGTTCGCGATCATCGGTCTGCCGGCGCTCACCCTCCTCATCTACATGCTGGGCGAGGTCGGCTTCTTCGAGCGCTTCATCGAGCGGCTTCAGGACGACAAGGGATCGGCCAGCACGCGCATCGAGATGTTCGAACTGTTCAAGCATTTCTCCTGGCCCGACCTCATTTTTGGACCGAAACCCTCCTATGTCGGTTCGCTGATGCGGTATTACGGCCTCGATTACGGCATCGAGAGCTTCTGGGTCTCGATGATCATCTGGCATGGCATTCTGGCCGCGGGCACATTCTTTCTGGGCCTGTTCTGCTTCCTCTATGAATTGACGCGTACGGCCCGTGGCTCCACCCCGGTCATCCTCTATTTCTTCGCCGTGGCCTCCGCATCGTTGAGCCTTTCCGCCAAGACACACGGCCTCGCCGTGATCATCATGATCATGCTGATCCTGCTGCGCGAAAGCCGAGCCCGCGCGGCCGTAGCCGAGTATGCCGGGATGCCAGACGCAGTCCCGGTGAACGGCGGCTCGGACGTCCACACCTCGGGCGACCGTCCGAGACCGCTCGCGGTGGCCTGAACGTCGTCCTGGTTCAAGTAGCATCGGCCTCAGGGCAACGCACAGTCGTGCGGCGTCCGACCCCTATGGCCCCCCGCGCGCCCCTGTGTCATCTTCCGGGCACGATGGGCCGGCAATGTTCGGGTTCGGCGACCAAGCCGGATGATTGGCACGTGTCTGAGGGTGGGGATCATGTCCGCAAGCGTTGAAATCGGTCGGCGCCAGTTCGCTTTGGGGGCGGCCGCAGGACTGGCGAGCACGGCCATTGCCCCGAGCCTCCTCGCTGTCGGCTCGGCCAGCGCTCAGGAAATCACTGCCTCGGCTGTTCCCGAGACCTGGGCCGAACTTGGCCGCCTGACGGTCGAGGCGCAACGCCTCGGCCTCTCCGTACCTCGCATGTCGCTCGGACCCGAAAGCTTGAAGCCCGACTTCGACGTGATCATGCCGGCGGTCGTGGATTTCATGGACAGCCTCGATCAGAGCCTACCGGATGCCAACGCACGCCAGGCCGAGAGCGGGAAAGACCTGCGTGAGGAAGCGAGCACGCTGCTCGGCAAGATACTCGCGGCCGAAAAAGCACCGCGCGACATCGACGAGCCGGGCGCGCCGTCACTGTCCGCGAAGCCCGTCGTCAAGGCGCCCGCGTTCGACGACGTGGCCGAGGGCTACCGCAAGCTCTTTGCGACTTGCCAGATCCGCTCGGACAAGAAAAACGAGGTCGCATGGTACGTGTCGAAGATCACTGCCACATCGGCCCGCGAGCGCTACCAGCGTCTCGAGGACGAGATCTGTGTGCCCTGGTACTTCGTCGCGATCATTCACGGCATGGAATGCGGCTTCGACTTCAACAAGCACCTGCATAACGGCGATCCGCTGCGCTATCGCACGGTCCAGGTTCCGGCCAACCGTCCGGCGACATGGAACCCGCCTTCGGACTGGCAGTCGAGCGCCATCGACGCGCTCCGCTACGACAAGTTCGCCGATCTGACGGACTGGGACCTTGCCCGCATGCTCTACCGCTGGGAGGCCTATAACGGCTGGCGCAGCCGCCTCCTCTACGGCATCAACACGCCCTATCTTTGGAGCTTTTCGAACCACTACTCAAAAGGCAAATTCGTGGCCGACAACGTTTGGGACCCGAACGCCGTATCAAAGCAATGCGGCGCTGCCGTCATGTTGAAAGGCCTCGTGGAGACCGGATTGATCTCGACGCCCGTCTGACTGTTCGCGCCCGGCTGACGGTTCGCCCGATTGACGGCTGCAACGCGGCCGTAGCCTCAGCGCGGCGGCGTCGCCGCAAGAAGCTTCAGGAGATCGGCGTCCTTCGCGATCTGCTGTGTGTCCGCGCACCGCGCCTTCGTCGCTGCCGTGCATTCGATCGTGACCGTGTAGGGAATGCCGAACCGCGTGATCGTGTATTCCGCGATAGCGCCTTCCATGCCTTCTTCCGCCGTTGCGTCGAAGACGGAGACCTGCGGCCCCGCCGTCGGCGCGGCACCGGGCGGCGTCGTCGAATACACGGGATAGCTGTCGCCGAACGCGTGCTGCACGCGGAGATCGGCCGCCACGCTGACCGTCACGTCGCCGTACGTGTCGACGATCTGGTACCAGACCGGGTTTGCGTCGTCCGTGATGACCTGACGCTCGCCAGTTGGCTGAGGTCCGAGACCTGGAAATGAACTCTGCACCGTCGCCGGCGCGCCCTGAAAACCGATGACCGGCAGCTTGAGCTTGTCGAGCCGGGATGCCTCGGCGGGCGCTGCTCCGCGCGCGACATCGGCCTTCCTTTGCTCGACGAACGCCTTGATTTCCTGGCTCGACCAATCGACCGAGAGCAGCGGTTCCTGCGCAGAAGCGCCTGTGGCGACCAGCGCGGCAGCGGCGAACATGAGGCCGGTAAGCGGATATCGTGTCGTCACGTCGAACTCCCCCATTGTCGCCGGGCGCCCGCCGGTTGCCCGGATAGGCCGCGAGCCCTGGCCGAACTCTACGATTGCCGCCCGCCCGGCTTCAAGCTGGTCGACAATTTCGAGAACTCAGAATGAGAAAAACGGCCCTGCGCCTGCGATCCGTCGCTCTGATCCAAATTCCGGCCTAAGTGTCATGATCGTTGAACCTGTCGAGACCATGACATCTCGGACGATGCCGGTCTAAATTGGCCCGGTCGGCTCCGGCGCCCCGGGGGCGCCGGGCACCGCCCGTGCGGGCGGCCGGCATCAGGAAGGAGCAGCAGATGGCGGTAGAGGCTGACACGGCGGGTGCGGGATCGCCCCAGTGGAAGGTCCGCTGGGGCTGGCTGATCCTCCTGACGCTCATCGTCATCCCGCTGGGCATCGCGGCTCTCATCTTTTTTCCGCCCGCCAATCTCATCACCTCGCGCATCGAGCGCATGATCGAGGACGCGACGGGCCGAGACGTGACGGTCGGCGCATCGCGCTATGAAATCCGTGAGACCGTGACCGTCGAGTTCGACGACGTGGTGCTCTCCGGTCCGGGCGGTGATCTCGCGAGGCCCGTGTTTCGTGCCGGCCGGGTGCGCGCGACGGTGCCGCTCGCGGACCTCACGAAAGGCAATCCCGTTCTGACCTCGCTCGAGTTGGAAGCGCCGGTCTTGAACTTGACCCGCGATGCCGCCGGTCAGCCGAACTGGACCGTGAAACCCTCCGCGAAGGCCGGACAAGCCGCGTCCCCGATGAGCGCGCTCGGTCTCCCCGCGACGACGATCAAGAACGGCACGTTCCTCTATACGGACGCGGCGAATGCCGCCGCCATGCGCCTCGAATCGATCGATGCGCGCATCGTCAATGATCCGAAGTTTGGCGGCGCCGCCGCCAACGGCTCGTTCGTCTACGAAAAGGAGCCGCTCGACTTCACGCTGACATTGTCCGACGCGGAGGCCGCGTTTCAGGGCAAGGCGAGCCCGGTGACGCTCGGCATCAAGGGCAAGCACCTGATTGCGACGCTGTCGGGCGAAGCCGCTGTCGGCGAAGCGCCGCTGCTCGCGGGCGAAATCGAAGCCTCGAGCCCGTCCGCACAAGGTCTCGCGACATGGCTTGGCTTCGAGGGCGTCGTGCCCGAGCAATTGAGCGAGCTGACGGTCAAGACCAAGATGGACGTGACGAGCGGGGAGACGAACCTCACCGGCAGCGCGAAACTCGCCAACGAGCCGGTCTCGTATGACGTTCTGCTCGGCAACATCCGTGACGTCATCGCGAAGAAGGCATCGGCCATCAAGGCGAAGCTTAGCGGCGCCAATCTCAACGCCGACATTGCCGGTGAGCTGTCGCCCGGCGCCAAGACGCTGTTCAAGGGCGACGTCGCTGCGGACAGCACCGCGATCGGAAAGTTCGCGACCGCGCTGGGGTTCGGCAATGCCGAGGTCGCGAAAATTGGCAAGGGGTCGATCAGCGGCAAGGCGGCCATCGAGGAGAAGGCCGTCGATCTGGAAAATGCCGCGTTCGACATCGACGGCCGCGCCGGCAATTTCACTGGGCGCATCGATACGGCTGGCGCGCGCCCCCGCGTCACGGGCGCCTTGGCGCTCGATGCGCTCGACCTCGATCCTCTCCTCGGACGCACGGCGCCCGCGCCGACGGATCGCAAGGGCCTGGCCCCAGGTCTGACGCCCGAGGCCGAGGCGCCGTTGCCATTCGAAGGTGGGTTCGGCAGCACGTGGGACGCGCTTGCCGCCGAACTCGACGAGATGGAAGCGAAGGTCACGGGCGAGACCATTCAGGGCCTCGCGCCAGACGACGATGCAGTCGACGCGCCGGCCGCGGCACCTTCGGCGTCGCCGCCCGCGGTCGAAACACGGGCGCCCGCGAAGTCGACCGCAAAAGCCCCATCGCAACCCAAGTGGAGCACGACGCCGATCGACCTCACGTCCCTCCGCGCCGTGGATTTGGACCTCGCCGTCACGGCCAAGCGTCTGAAGCTCGGCAGCCTCGACATGTCGGATGGACGGGCGAAGGCCAAGCTCGAGAACGGCGATCTCGCCGCGACGATCGAAGATGTCGCCGTCGGTGGCGGCAACGCATCGGGAATGATCGACTTGAAGGCCCGCGCGAAGGAACACGAAGCCGCCGTCTCGATCAACATGAAGGGCGTCGATGCCGAGCCGATCTCGCGTGAGCTGTCCGGCAAGGCGCTCCTGGCCGGGGCGTCGAACGTCGAGATCCGCTCGAACGCGAAGGGCCGCAATCTCGACCAGCTGATGGCGACGCTCGGCGGCTCGGCCAAATTCGACATGACAAAGGGCCAGCTCAAAGGCTGGGACATCGAGCGAATGTTGAACCAGTTCTGGAACTACGGCGGCTGGGGCTTCAATGAGAAGCGCGCGACGCGGTTCGACAAGCTGACCGCCAAGTACGACATCAAGAACGGCGTCGTCAAAAGCGCGCCCGATCTCGCGATGACGGGACCCGTCGCGCAGCTCCGCTCGCGCGGCGACGTCGTTATGCCCACGAAGCGCATCAATCAGACGCTCAACATCGAAAAGCTGCCGATCCCGATCCTGATCAAGGGCGACTGGACGCAAAACCTTTGGATCGGCCCTTCGTTCCTGGCCGGGCTCGCCCCCGACGGCGAAGCCGGCCGTCGCTCGGCGCAGGGTCTCGGCCCCGCCGAAGCTGTGCCGCTCCCGCCCGTGCCCGACGCCACCCCGGCCAACATCAAGGCGGCCGCGGAACGGATTTTGGCGTCGCCGCGCGCCGCAACCGTCTTGCCTGCCAGTGATATCGCCTTCTTGAAGTCGATCGCCGGAACCGGGGGGACAGAGTGAGGCGATTTCCGTCCAAGCGTCCGACGGATCGTAAGTTGTCCTTACGTTGCAACGCTATCGCGCATTGGGCATAGTCGCGCCCGGCTCGTCGGAACGTCGTGTGAGAATGCTGTAGGGGGTTGGGGATGACGAGGGGTCGAGGGTGGCTGATCACGACGCGGCTCTTGCCTGCGGTCGCAGCATCGAGCGCAATCGCCATCGCGGCGGCCGTCGCAGAGGATTGGCGCGACAGCACGCCCGTATCGCGCGCCGAAAGTGCGCGTTCGCCTGTCGCCGGCCGCGATCTCATGAGCCACGCCATGACGGCAGCGCTCGCGAATGGCCCCGGCATGACGGCACCGAGTGCCTCGAGGTTTCCCGAGCCGGCCTGCGATCCGAATGCCGGGACAGCGGGCGACGCACGGCTGCTGAAGGCCAAATGCACGATCGACCCCACTCCAGAACCCGTGCCCGTGCCTCCGGTACCGTTGCCCGAACCGACGCCTTCGCCAACTCCGACGCCCGAGCCCACGCCGACACCGGTGCCAACACCTGAGCCGGCACCGACACCCGAACCATCTCCGACCCCGACGCCGGCCCCCGAGCCCGCGCCGGCGCCCACGCCGTCCCCGTCACCCGAGCCGTCTCCGACGCCAACACCAACGCCGGAGCCCGCGCCAACACCCACGCCCACCCCGGCACCTGAACCGGCGCCGACACCGCCGGCACCCGAGCCCGAACCGATCGGCTTCAAGTACTATCCGCCGGGCGATCTCCTCGAGAAGGACAAGGGGCGCGGACGCAAGGCGGACCGCTTCGTCTACCTGCCGAACATCATCTACCCGCTGCAGTTGGGGCCCAACGACTATCCGCACATGAACTCCCAAATCTGGGGCTATGGCGGCGGCGGGTGGGGCGGCAAGGGTGCGGCCGGCGGCAGCGAAAGCGACCGGCGCAACTACGATCCGCTCCAGCAGCGCGACAATTATTGCGAGGTGCGTGGCTGGTCGATGCCGCTTTGTCCCGCGGGCGCTGGACACCAGGGCCAAGATATTCGCCCGTCGAGTTACAAGGACAAGTTCTGGCCGGCAGTCGCCGTCGTCGACGGCACCATCACGAACGTCACGACCAACACGACGGTCCAGCTTAAGGGCGACGACGGCACCGACTATTACTACCTGCACATGCATGGCAGCACGATCGCCGTGAAGAAGGGCCAGCGCGTCAAGCAGGGCCAGGTTCTCGGCAAGGTCTCGAAGATCATGAACGGCTCGCCCTCGACGAGCCTTCATCTCCACTTCCAGGCGCGGCAGACCATCAAGGTCGGCGCAAAGACCATGTCGGTCTATGTGCCCGTGTTCACCTCGCTCGTCTCGGCGCTGCGCAAGAGTAAGGGCCTCGACGCCGGAGTGGACGCCGACGGCAATCTGATTGCCGATCCGCGCGTGGAGATCGGCGCCGCACCGTTGCCCACGCCGGAGCCCACTCCGACGCCTGAGCCTGCGCCGACGCCAGAACCCACGCCGACACCGACGCCTGAGCCTGCGCCGACGCCAGAACCCACACCGACGCCGACGCCTGAGCCTGCGCCCACGACGCCGGAGCCCACGCCGACTCCGGTCCCCGAGCCCGCACCGACGCAATCCTGGTGGAACTGGGTCAAGGACGGCGTCACCGGCTGGTGGGATAGCTGGTGGAAGAAGGAATAGCGGCGCGGCGGCCAGCGGCCGCCCGCACGACCTGGAATGACAATCTATCTGCCCGGCTTTGAGTGCCGGTGCTGATTGAGTAGAGGTGCCCGATGTGGAAACGATCCGCCGCCCTAGCCGGCATGATGCTGGCCCTGATCGGTAGCGCCGCGGTCGCCGAGGACGCGAAGCCGAATTACGATCGGCTGAAAGGCCTTCTCGAGAAGAAATATGCCCCGCCGCCGAGTTCAGGAGACGAGGGGCGGCGCGCACCGGCTGCTGAAGGTCCAGCGGCGAAGAATACGCCCGACGCCGAAGTCGAGTGGGTCGCGCCGGATCCGGCCGCAAAAAAGCGGTTCGAGGAGCGCCGCAGTGCGCCCGGTGGCACGAGCGAGGACAGCACCTGGTACGAGGACCTGTACGACGGCGCGGTCGAAACGATCTGGGGAAAGCCCGGCTCGTCGGTCTGGCCGTTCCAGTTGCCCGATTGGGGCTCGCTCGTTCCCGGCGCCCACGCGCAAACGAGCGGTGACGGCGGCGTGCCGGTCGCGAAGCGCAACAGCTACATCATCCAGTTGAAGCCGAATGCGTCCGAGCAGCAGGTCGACGAATTGCTCCGCAAGTATGATCTGACCGTCACCGACGTCATCGGCGATCTGGGCGTGCTGACGGTCGAGCAGAACGCGCCCGCTCCAGCTCAGGGCGGCGGCTCGGGCGATGCCAAGCGGCGTTTGAACGACATTCTCGATCCCCCGCTCGTCAAGGCGCTGCGCCGGGAAGCGATCGTCGACGCGGCGTTCGTCAATTCGATCATCACGCCGAATGCCCTGCCGCGCGCCTTCGGCGCAAGCATCGCCTCGGGAGAGCAAACTTTTGAATGGCGCTGGAAGCCCGGCGACAAGCCCGACGGCAACTGGGGCCTGAAGGCCATGCGGATGCCGGTCGTCTGGTCGGTCATCGATCGCGCCAGGAAGGACCGGCCGGACCAGGTGCGCCCGCGCATCGGGATCATCGACGTCGGCTTCGCCGAAACACCGAACGTGCCCTACAGCGTTGCCATCGGCGCCTATAGGCCGCCGCTCATTCGGCCCGACTGCGAAACGAACCACGGCACGCATGTCGCCGGCATCATCGGCGCGACGCAGGGTACGGCCCCAGGGATCGACGGCATCGTGCCGAACGCCGACATCGAAGCGGTGTCAATCGGCGCCGAGTTCATCGGCGAGCGTGACAAGCTCGACGCCGACCAGAGCTGGCAGGCGCAAGCGATGCTGTTCTCCGACGTTCTCGCCAACACGATGATCTATCTGACGCAAAACCTGCGTCAGAGCTCGAACCTGCGCGTCGTCAACGTGAGCCTCGCCTACAACTTCGTCGCGCGCGGCGTCCTCGGCGATGCAGATCCCGACGAGGTCGAAGGCCTGAAGCTGCACATCGCCGAGCAGGCGACCGTCATCCGCACGATGGCGCGGCTCGTCGAAAATCAGGTCCTGTTCGTCGTCGCGGCCGGCAACGACAGTGACGGCCTCGCCGATCCGATCCATACCCGCTGGGCCTCGCCCCTCGCCTGGGCGGGCACGTACGAATGGACCTCAGGAGCCCCCGTCAAGAACATCCTCGTCGTGGAAGCCTTCGATCGCGAGGGCAAGCGCGCCGCGTTCTCGAACGTCGGCGGGCACGTGTCGGCCCCCGGCGTCGACATCATGAGCACGCTCGGACCCTCCACGATGCCGTTTGGCGTCTGCAGCGGCACGTCGCAGGCCTCGCCGCATGTGGCCGCCCTCGCAGCACTGCTTTTCGAACTCGATCCAGCCAAGACACCCGCCGAAGTCATCGAGATTCTGAAGACGACGGCGCTCCCCGCGAAAGGCGAGACGACGTCCGCTCCGCGTGTCGATGCCCTCGCGAGCGTGCTCGCCGTATCCGACGACGCGGCCCGCTATCTCGCGGATATCGACGCCAATGGCACCGTGGACGCCGCCGACATCGCCGCCTACCAGCGCCAGATGACCGAAATCGACACGGCCGCAGCGACCGAGGCCCCCTTCACCACGGACCTCAACGGCGACAACGTCGTCGACGACAACGAATGCTATTTCCCGCGCATTGATTTGAACGGGGACGGCGAGGCCTCGCTCAGGGACGCGGCGCTGTCGCGCACCGGGGCCTACAAGTCCGATCTCGCCGTTCTCGAAAAGGCGTGGAAGGCCTCGCCCGACGAGTTCAAGACCGCGATGGTCTCGTCCGGGCTGAGCGCCCGGGTCGCCTCCTCCATGGTCGCGGCCGCCTCGACCCCGGCGCCCGAAGCCGCGTCATCCGCGCCCTGCCGCCGCAAGGACCCCATCGTGATCGCCGAACTCGGCACGGGTGCAGCGAGCGTCGTCACGCCGGAAGCAGAGACGCCGGGAACCTCGGCACCCGCCGCAAGTCCGACGGCCGCGCCCGGATCATCGACGGAACCCGGCGCCGTGGATGTCGCGCAGGCGACACCCGGAACGGTCACGCCTGAGGAAATCCGAGACGAGGTCGCAAAGGGCCTCGACGACTTGAAGAAGGACAACCCCGAACTCAAGGTCACGATCAACCCCGCGACTGGTCTGCCGCTCAGCATCTCCGGCTTCAAGCCTGAGGCCACGTCGCTCGCGGCGGGCGCGCGCTCGAAAGAGCTGACCGAGGACGAGACGCGCAACATGGTCGAGGCGTTCCTCGGCTCCAAGGGCCTCGCCGCGGCGCTGCCGACCAGGAACAAACAGGCTGAACTTGCCTACGTCGGACGCCGCAAGGACCCCGATTTCCCCGGCCGCTACGTCGCCAACGTCGAACAGCGTGTCAACGGCATTCCCGTGTTCGGATCATCGGCCAAGGTCACTGTCGAAACCTCGCTCGGCGTGACGCGGTTCCAGGGTGCGACGTCCGCCGTCGCCATTGCGGATACGACAGCCACACTCGAGCGCGAAGCGGCCATTGCGGCTGGCCGGAAGCGACTTGGTGAACTTCTGCGCGGTTCGCCGAATGCGCCAGCGCCACCCCTCGCCATGGGGCCGAACCCTGACACAGCGACGGCGTCGGCCGATCTCGTCGTGTTTGATCCGGCACTCTTGAAGACGAAAGCCAAGGGCCCGACGCGGCTCGCCTGGCTCGTGGCGATAGACACATATCGGATCTTCATCGATGCCAAGACGGGTGAAGCGTTCCACTACTACCGGGACAGGCCCACGGGCCTCATTCGCCGCGTCTATGATCTCGGCCAGACCAACACGCCGGCTGTCGTCGACGAAGACCAGCGCAAAGCTCAAGCGGTGCTGCCCGACGACGCTCGACTGGCGTTCAAATACTCCGGTGCCGTCCGCGACTTCTTCTTCCTGCTGTTCGGCCGCAACGGCTTCGACGACAACGACGGGGACGGCCCGAACGGCGGCGCTCCGCTCGACAGCTATATCAACTACGGGACGGTCAAGAACGCTTTCTGGTGCCCGTCGAAATCCTACGACTGTCCGCAGCGGAACGTCATGGTCTTCGGTCCCGGCTATGCGGGTGCGATCGACATCGTGGCGCATGAAATGGTCCACGGCATCATTGCGCACGAGGCCAACCTCGTATACTCGGACGAGCCCGGTGCCGTGAACGAGGCGATCGCCGACATCTTTGGCGCGCTGATCGAGGATTTCGCCGCGGGCGGCGACGGCACCTGGCTCATCGGTGAGGCAGCACCCGGCTTCTCCAAGGAGAGGCCGCTCCGCTCGCTCTCGAATCCTAATTTGACCGACGAAACGGGAACGTCGCTCTTCGACAAGAAGGCCGTCTTCTCGAGCGTCAATCGCGGCCAGCCTGATCACTATGAGGATGTCGTGACGCCCGACGATGCGATCTGCAATTCCACGTGGCTCAACGACAACGGCTGCGTGCACTTCAACAGCGGAATCCTGAACAAGTTCGCGTATCTGCTGGCGGTGGGCGGCACGCATGGCGGCATGACCGTCGAGCCGATCGGCACGATGAAGGTGGCGCGCCTCACCTACCGCACGCTGACGACGAGCCTCAACGCCACGTCGGGGCTGCTCGAGACGGCGGACGGCTATCTCCAGTCCTGCCTCGACCTCGCCTACGGAAAGATAGCGGGCTTCACGGAAGCGGACTGCAATCAGGTGCTGGCGGCGCGGCAGGCGGTGGGATTGTCGTTCGGGAGCTGATCCTGGCGGAGCCAGCGGTCACGCGACGAGATTGCCGCTGATCGCGAGACGCGGCGGCAGTGCGGTCCCCGCTTCGGCGAGATCGGGTCCGACGAGTGCGCCGTGGTCCATGGCCCGGATCGCGCCGAGCCGCGCGCCCGCGATGACGTTGCCCGAGACGAGGCATGTCCCTGCGCGATCGTCCGATGAGACCACGATGCCAGCGCCCGTGTCCCTCAGCATGTTCCCCGAGACGACGACGTTCCTGAGATAGGGTCCCCAGCCGATGCGGATGCCCGATGTCGGCGCGCCGTCGATCGCGTTGCCGGAGACCACGCTGTCAGCCTCTATCGTGATCCCGTCGCCGCGCACGTCGACGGGCTCCTGCTCCCGCCGGAATAGATTTCGGATGACATTGCCCTCGACGACCGCGAGCCGGCCGCCGTGATCCATGTTCGTGACCGAGATCCCCGTCGCGGCGCCGTCGATCACATTGTTGGCGATGACGGCCCCCTCGAAGCCGAATTCGGCATAAAGGGCCACTTCGCCCAGCCGCTGGCAGGAATTGCCGACCATTGTGAGATTGGACGCGGCATTGCCTCGGATCGCCGAATAGGCGCAGTCCGTGATCCTGTTGCCCTGGACGACGACGCCGCCAGCACGAAAGACACTGATCCCATTTCCGTTCTCGCCAGTGCCGCCACCGTTCGCCGCGACCCTTTCGATCCGGCAATCTGTCACGAGTGCCCCGTCATCACCGGCGTCATTCCGCCAGATCTGGATGCCGTTGTTGCCGCAGTCCGCGATCCGGCATCCGGAAATCTGGAGGCCCTTTGCATCGAGGCTGCGCAGACCCGCAAGTAGGACATCCTCGACTGTCGTCGCGGCGACGCGTCCCGAGCAGCCCTGCAGAACGATGCCGTTTGCAAGCGATCGGCGGACGGTCACATTCTCGATCGTCAGTCCCCGGCAT
Organism: Hyphomicrobium sp.; assembly: GCA_033765145.1. Lineage (GTDB taxonomy): Bacteria > Pseudomonadota > Alphaproteobacteria > Rhizobiales > Hyphomicrobiaceae > JAGVSR01. The sequence continues at coordinate 136,832 of JANRIH010000032.1, forward strand.
AACGACAGCCGAATGAGCCCGTCCTCCTCGCCCGACCCGAGCGGCGAATGCCGGCCGTCGACCACGAGGTCCCGGATCACGAGCCCCTCGGCGTTCTCGGCCATGAGGACGGCCGCCCCGGCTGCGCATTCGAGCGTCGTCAGTCCGGCGGCGCCCACGAGAACGGAGCCTGATGGCAGGTTGAGCGTCCCGGTCCGGATTACACCGGCCGGGAGGAGAAGCGGCACGCCGGCGCGCGCGGCGGCATCGAGCGCCTCTTGGAGGGCCCGCTTCTGATCCGGGTCACCCGGAACGGACTGGAAGTGCAGTCCCCGGCCGGTCGCCTGGAGACCGGCCTCCTTGAGATTTTGAGGTCGCCGCGCGCCGGCCGCAGACGCCGAACCGGCGACCGCAGCCGAAGCTGCGGATGCAACTGTCATCCCGATTCCTGCTGCGACGAGATTGCGACGGGAAGTAAGCATGTTCGGCGTTCCTCCAGAGGTTAGGACCTCAGCAGGAACCGGGCCATTCGGTGCCGGTCGATTGATAAATTGACTTCTCGGAACGACGCGGTACGGCGTGTTGAAAGTAAACAGTTGGCGCGCTCGTGGAATGGCGGGCAATTATATTTGGAACAAATCATCGAGCGGGCGAAAGTGGGGATTGATGTTGGCCGAGGGAACGAGTGAACAGTCGGCACTGTCGGGATTGAAAATCCTGATTGCGGAAGACAATTGGAACTTGGCGCAGTCGCTCAAAGACTACGTCGAAGCCGCGGGCGGCAAAGTCGTCGGCTTGGTGGCGACCGTTCGTGACGGTCTGCAGGTCTTCGAGCGGGCAAAGGTTAACGTGCTCGTCGCCGACATGAACCTGCGCGACGGCATGGCCGATGCGTTGATCGAAGCCGCCGTGGACATGGACGCTGGCGTGGTCGTCGTCACCGGTTTCAAATCGCTCCCGTCGGATTCGGACCATCTCGTCGACGAGTGGATCGAAAAGCCGGTCGAAGAGACCGATCTCATTGTGCGGATCAAGCGCGCGAGCCGGCTTTGACGGAAAACGGTTGGCCCCGCCGCGTTCGGCATGTCGGCTGACTATGGCGCTATGACCGCCGTGTCGACGCGTATCGCGCATTCCGCGCCATCGGCCGGAAAGGCGATGGCCGTTTCGCCGCCCAGTTCGTGCGGAATAAGGCCTCGGATCGTCTTCAATCCGTAGCTCGCGCGCGTTGGCGGCAGGATGATCGGACCGCGGCTCTCCTTCCAGGTCACGACGAGGAGCGTTCGTCCTTCGAGTTCGGCCGGCTCGATCCGCCAATGGACCGCGACTCGGCCCGTGGCGCGGGACAATGCGCCGTGCTTCGCCGCATTGGAGACGAGTTCGTGAAACACGAGCGCGAAGGCCTGCGCCGCGCGCGTGTTGAGATCGACGTCGTCACCATCGATAGAGAGCGTATTGCCGCGGCCATAGGGCGCGAGCGCGTCCTCGATGATGTCGCGGAGCCTCGCAGATGCGAGCGACGTCGCGCTGAGACGCTTGTGGGTCAGCGCCAGCGCGCGAATGCGCTTTTCCGCGTCCTGCTGCAATTCGAATGTCGCAGGGCGTCCGGCAAACGATCGCTCGATGATCGCGATCACGAGCGACAGCACGTTCTTGACGCTGTGATCGAGGTTGGCGACGAGACGCTTCTCCACCGTATGAAGCGCGCGCTGGGTCGCGAACATGGACGAGAGGATCAGGAGGCAGAACGCGACCGAGGCGATGGCCATCTGGGCCGCAATGAGCCGGTCCTGCAAGGGTTCCACGTCGCTGCCGAAGACGCCCGTCCCCGTGATCATCGTCGTGGCGATGATGAGCGAGATGACGACGACGGCGGCGGCCGAGAAAATGGGCGGCGCGCGGCCAGCGATCCAGACGATGAGCGGCAGTAGGACGGCGTCGGGCGCGACGGCCGCGATCGAGTTCCGTCCGGTCGGGAACGCGAGCAGCAATGTCGATGCCGCGAAGAGGATGACAACCGCGATCGCCCCCTCGAAGCCTTCGCGAAGCGTGATCCGTGTCAACGCTGCCCGGTCGAACAGCAATGTGACGAACGGCGCCAGAACGATGATCCCGCTCGCGTCGGATCGCGCCCAAATCTGGGCGATGCTCCAGGGATCGGTCTTGGCATATCCGAGGGCGGAGAATGCGAAAGCACCGGCCGTGGCGCAGAGAGCGGACGCGATCACCGCTGAGAAGAACAGGACAAAGACGTTGCCGATCGACGTCGGTCCCGGAACGCCGCGTTCGAGGATCCGGCAGAGCCCGGCGAACAGCCAGCACTCGGCCGCGTTCGCAAGCGCGAAGATGAGCGATGGCGGCCAGGACTTGCCGGTTTGGATGTTGGCCGCGAGCGTGCCGACGATGACGCCGGTTAGTATGGCATTCCATCGCGATGGCGGCATCATCATCAGGACGCCGGCAGAAAGTCCGGCGGCCGGCCAGAAGACCGCGATCCCTTCGGGTTCGGCGATGAGCAAGAGCGACGCCCGAGCGGCCACGTAATAGGCGACCGACATGAACCCGGCGGTCCATACGTAAAGGCGCCAGGACGGCCGGCCTGCCGGACTGGCGAAAAACGTGGCGTGCGGCGGAGGCTGCAAAAAACGTAAGTACACGCGTGGCTGATCCGAGTGTCGAGGCCATGGCACCGGATCGCGTCGCCGAAAGCGACCGTGCGCCAACCGATTGACCGGGTATGGACAGATGTACTCGGCTCGCTCGGCTTTGGCCATTCAATCTCGGGTCGCACGCCAGAGGAGTCTTCGCGTGAAGTGGAACGGGCGGGTGTTTGGGCTGTTCGCCAAATGCCGCTTCTCGGCGCGGTCAGTCATACCCGGCGGCGCTGAGCCAGAAGGCGCGCGTCTCAGGTGAAATGGCTTCGGGTCTGCCAGTCGCGCGGTCGAGGACGAAGGCGTGGAAGGTCTGCGCCGCCTCGCCCTGTCCGGCGAGCCTTGTGCTCGCAATGATCCGAGTGATGCGGAGATGATTGTGGTCGCCGCGCCGCAGCCAGTGATCGTTCGCGCGGTAGAAGGCCGTCATGCGTTCGAGAGCGCGCACGAGATTGGTTTGCGCGCCGGCCGACAGCCGAACGCGCTCGACATCATCGCTCGTCAGCACGGGGGCCGAAGGCTGAGCCCGGCTTCTCTCGGTCAGTGGGAAGAGCCACTGAATGAAGTCGTGATGCCATTCGATATCCCCGTCCGACATCGCGAGCACGTCGTCGATGGTCCGGCCGGCGCCGTCCCGACCCCGCCCTTCGAGGAAGGCGACGAGAGGACTGTCCGGACCACGCTCCATCTCGGAGCCTCCTGTTCGACGGTCTCGCTGAACTATGACACGCGCTTGGCCATGAGGTCGACGACGTCCTTGGCCTCTTTGAGCCCGACGCCGATGTCCTCGCGGACGACCTTCACCGCCTCGATGATCCGGTCCTCGGCCGCCAGCCGCTCCGCCTCGGCCCGGGCCGTGCGCGAAAGTTTGTGAAGGCGCTGCTCGGCCGTGATCTTGGCCGTGACCTCGGCCACCTTCCGTTGTGCCGCAGCATCCGGAGACCCGAACGAGGCCGACCATCGGCCGAGCAGGAAACCCGCGAAAAGCGCGATGAGGAGCGCGGTCCAGTCGAAACCTGCGGGCGATGGTGCCAGGTCCATGTCGCGTGCCTCTTCGTTCCTGCCTGTCGCCCCGGTGCCAGGCACCGGACGTCGGAGACATTATCGGGCGCCGGTGTCAGACACCGCGTGTCTGACTCCGGCCTAGGCCGCCGTTGTCAGGCCCGGTGTGTCTGACATGGGCCTCAGCCGCGCGTGTCTGACACACTGTTTCCGACACCGGTATTCTCTGCGCGTGTCTGACACCCTGTGTCTGACATCGATATTCTCTGCGGGTGTCTGACACCGCGTGTCCGACACGAACACCCCGGCCCCGATCATCCGCGCCCTGCTCCTATCGCCTACTTCCCTGGCCGTCCTGTCTTTCGCTGCCGTCCCCGCCGACCCTTAGTGTCTGCCGGATCGTCGAACTCGATCGTTCGCGACGGCAAAGTCGGCTTCACGGGAACAGGGCCGCTTTTCACGGGCAGCGTCGCGTGCGGCCCCATTTCGTCGAGTGTCGGCTTGTGCGGACCGCGGATCCTCTCTCCGAAGGCACCCGCCTTGGTCCGCGGATCGACCTGCGCCGCGCGTGCGGGAACCGGTCGATCCGTGCCCGGCCCCATGTCGTCGATCGAGGGCTTCTTCGCGCGCGTCGTCGATTGCGCGAAGCTCGGCTGAACTGGCTCGTAAGACCATTCCCTCTCCCCGCGCGCGCCGAGGTGGTCAGCGTGAGGGGCAGCAGGTTGCGGCGTCGCGTCAGGGGTAGCCTGGGGCGAGAGCGCGCGAGGGGTCGCCGCGCGTGTCGGCGCCTTGCCATATTTCCGCTGCCCATCGTACCCGCCCGCGCGATCCTCGACCGCGGACTGGCGCGCCATCGGGTCGTCGGCAACGGCGAGTTCCGTTTCCCTGAGCCGCTTGATCTCGTCGCGAAGCCGCGCGGCGGTTTCGAACTCGAGGTCTGCGGCCGCTTCCTTCATGCGCCGCTCCATGTCCTCGACGACCTTCGCGAGGTTGTGCCCGACGACCGGGGCATCCGCGAGCCCCATGTCGACAGTCACGTGGTCCTGCTCGTAGACCGATTGCAGGACGTCCGCGATCTGCTTCTTCACGCTCTCGGGCGTGATGCCGTTCGCTTCATTGTAGGCGCGTTGCTTGTCACGGCGGCGGTTCGTCTCCGCAATGGCGCGCTCCATGGAGCCCGTCATCTGGTCGGCATAGAGAATGACCCGGCCGTCCACGTTGCGCGCCGCGCGCCCGATGGTCTGGATGAGCGACGTTTCCGAGCGGAGAAAGCCCTCCTTGTCCGCATCGAGGATTGCGACGAGGCCGCATTCGGGAATGTCGAGTCCCTCGCGCAGGAGATTGATGCCGATCAGCACGTCGAACGCCCCGAGCCGGAGGTCGCGAATGATCTCGATGCGCTCCAGCGTCTCGACGTCCGAGTGCATGTAGCGCACGCGGATGCCGCCCTCGTGCATGTACTCGGTCAGGTCCTCCGCCATCCGCTTCGTCAGTGTCGTGACGAGGATGCGGTGGCCCTTCTTCGCAACCTTGCGAACCTCGTCCAGAAGATCGTCGACCTGGGACTTTGCGGGACGGATCTCTACCTCCGGGTCGATGAGGCCCGTAGGCCGGATGACCTGCTCGACGAAGACGCCGCCGGATTGCTCGAGTTCCCATTCGCCGGGCGTCGCCGAGACGAACACCGTCTGCGGCCGCATGGCGTTCCATTCCTCGAAGCGCATGGGCCGATTGTCCATGCACGAGGGGAGACGGAAACCGAACTCTGCGAGCGTCGCCTTGCGCCGGTAGTCGCCGCGGAACATGCCCCCGATCTGCGGCACGGTCACATGGCTTTCGTCGACGAACACGAGCGCGTTGTCTGGGATATACTCGAAGAGTGTCGGCGGCGGCTCTCCCGGCGCTCGGCCCGTGAGGTAGCGCGAATAGTTCTCGATACCGGCGCAACTCCCCGTCGCCTCCATCATCTCCATGTCGAAGGTCGTACGCTGTTCGAGCCGCTGCGCCTCGAGAAGTTTTCCTGTGGCGTAAAGCTCCTCGAGCCGCTGCTTCAGCTCCGCCTTGATGTTCTTGATCGCCTGCTGGAGCGTCGGCTTCGGCGTGACGTAGTGCGAATTGGCGTAGATCTTCACGAGCATCAGTTCGTCGGTCTTCTGTCCGGTCAATGGATCGAACTCGACGATGCTCTCGACCTCGTCGCCGAAAAGCGTGATGCGCCAAGCCCGGTCCTCGTAGTGCGCGGGGAAGACTTCGACCGTATCTCCGCGTGCGCGGAACGTGCCGCGAAAGAACGCCTGATCGTTCCGACGGTAGTGCAGCGCCACGAGATCGGCCAGCAATTGGTCGCGCGACAGCCGCTCGCCGACCTTCACGGCGAACGTCATCGCCGTATAGGTTTCGACCGACCCGATGCCGTAGATGCATGAGACCGACGCGACGATGATGACGTCGTCACGCTCGAGGAGCGACCGCGTCGCGGCATGCCGCATCCGGTCGATCTGCTCGTTGATCTGCGCCTCTTTCTCGATGTAGGTGTCCGTCCGCGGCACGTAGGCTTCGGGCTGGTAATAATCGTAGTAGGACACGAAGTACTCGACCGCGTTGTCCGGAAAAAAGCTCTTGAACTCACCATAGAGCTGCGCCGCGAGCGTCTTGTTGGGCGCGAGGATGACGGCCGGGCGCTGCGTTTCGTTGATGACGTGCGCCATCGTGAACGTCTTGCCGGAACCCGTGACGCCGAGCAGTACTTGATTTTTTTCGAGATCGAGAACGCCGCTCGTCAACTCGCGGATCGCGGTCGGTTGGTCGCCGCGCGGAGAAAAATCCGACGCGAGCTGAAACCGCCGCCCGCCTTCGCTCTTTTCGGGTCGTGCCGGACGATGCGGCACGAAGTCGAGCGCTGTGCCCGCGACGATCGGATGCGACGCGAGCATCGGCTGGCGCGCCAGGATCTCGTTGGCGCGCGCCGAGCGCTCATGTGGCTTGGCGAGAAGGGCAGACAGCATCTCGGACGGACCGGCGCCGGGTTCCGGGCGTGGCAACCCGCCTGTAGAGCGGAGTGCGGGCAGTGTCGGCAGAGCGACCGCGCCAAGCGGGCCCGAGGCCGTGAACGCCTCTTGTGGGGCTTCACCGAAACCCGGCGTCCCCGCCGCCGTCTCGACCGGCGGTGCCGCCGGCTTGCCGGACTTGCCGCGCGACTTGCGGGGCTCGTTGGGTGTGTCGGATTTCGGGGAGCGGGACATGGTGGGGAATATGGCGGAGGCCAACAATAGGATCAACCAGCCCGAGACTTAGCCCCTGGGAATTTGGTCTCGATAATCGCACAAATAAGCGCGCGGTGCGGTTGGCAAGGAGTTTCCTCTGAGACCGTCACCATGCCGGAAGGATTGAGCAGGCGCGCGATCTCAAAAGGTACTGCATTCTTAGCGGCCAATATTTGGAAGTTGTCATCGATAGAAGGAAAGCCACGATCAAACATCCAGTGACAAGTCGATGACAGCGCGAGCCCATTTCGGATCGAATCGGGGCCGTAGGAAGCTACGGGCTTGATGATGAGTGCGGCTTGTGCCTCAAGACATCCTCCATCATTGATAATTCTCAAGCCTGTCACCGAACAGCGTAGCTCGAATGCTTGCGGCGCCCGTCGCGCGAACGCAGGATCTCGACAAGGCCGTGTTATCGTCACAACTGCACGCGGATTCTCAAACGGCGTCTGCTCCTCTGGGAAGCCGAATGTTTCGGATCGGCGGCTGCGCGGCTCGGTGGCGAGATCGCTGGCTCACAAGGGCGAAAAATGGCGATGGCATTGTCATGGGTGACAGTGCTTGGCGCTCGCGATCCGGAGTGAACCATCGTGGCCCCGGTGCGTAAGAACTTCCGGATGCAACCTTCCGAGGCGCCGATGATCCGCAAACCCGTTCTCCCGATGGCCGCATTTGCCGTATCGGCTGCGATGATAGTCCAAGCCTTGCCTGCCAGCGCCCGGTCCGCCGCCGACATCGCCACACTCGAACAAGGTCTCCCGGTGGTCGCGGTCGCGCACGTCGATGGTCCAATCGACGGCGAAGTGACGGCCGCGATCGACGTTCCGGCCCCTCCGTCCGCGGTCTGGAGCACGTTGACGGAGTGCGCGAGCGCGAACACGTTCCTGCCCAACCTGAAGAAGTGCACGATCCTCGAAGGCGACACGTCCGCAGGGGCCGACGTCCGCGAGCATCGCGTTGCGAGTTGGGCGAGCTTCCTCCCCGATCTGCGAAGCGTTTTTCGCTCCGAGTACGAAACCGAGCGGCGAATAGCTTTCCAGCAGATCACGGGTGATCTTGAGCATATGGACGGCGAGTGGCGATTGGAGCCGCTGCCTGGTGGCCGCTCCACGCGCGTCTCCTATGTCGCCCGCGTTGGCTTCCACCCGCTCGTGCCGGGGTTCCTTGTCCGGAATTCGTTGAAGAGTGACGTGCCGACTTTCCTTACAACGATCCGCGACGAGGCCGTGCGCCGCGCCGCCGCAAAGGCCGGTTGAGGGCCAGAGAGCGGTGGGAGGCCCACATCGGCCACCGTCCCGCAGTCCCGCAGACCCCAGTTCTCGCGTGCTTCCAAAGTCCAGGGAACGGCGGCCAACCCGGGACCCGAGCCAATGTCTTGATCCCGGCACACGAAGAGGCGAGCATGATCCAGGCCTGAAACGGCAGGGATATCTGCATGACCACCACACGCATCGCCCTCGTCACGGGCGCGAACAAGGGCATCGGCCTCGAGATCGTCCGTCAGTTGGCGCGCCAGGGCGTCGTCACGGTGCTGGGCGCGCGCGACAGGGCGAAGGGTGAGGTGGCGGCGCGAACCCTTGCCGCCGAGGGGCTCGAACCCGTCGTCGTCGCGCTCGACGTGACCGATGGCAATTCGATCGTCGATGCCGCGGCCGAGGTCGTTCGCCTCTACGGCCGCATCGACATCCTCGTCAACAACGCCGCGATCCTGATCGACGGCCCGGGCGGCTTCCAGGCCTCACTCTTCGATCTGACGAGCGAGACCGCGCGGCGCACCTACGATACTAACGTGCTCGGTCCCTTGCGCATGACGCAGGCCGTCGTGCCGATCATGAGGAACGGCGGCTTCGGACGCATCGTGAACGTGTCGTCGGGTGCCGGGCAATTGTCCGACATGCGCAGCGGATTTCCTGCCTATCGCATGTCGAAAACGGCGCTGAACGCCTTGACGCGCATCACCGCCGCCGAACTCGCTGGCACGCCGATCAAGGTGAACGCGGTCTGTCCGGGCTGGGTCAAGACCGATATGGGTGGCCCCAATGCTGAGCGTCCGGTCGAGAGGGGCGCGGAGACGCCCGTCTGGCTCGCCATGCTGCCCGACGACGGACCGACCGGTGGCTTTTTCCGCGACATGAAATCGATCCCGTGGTGATCGGGGCGCGGGCGAGCAATGCGGACGTGCTCAAAGTCCACGCAGAAGGCAGCCGAGCATCAGCACGACATAGGCGAGGATTGCCAGCCAGAAGTCCTGGCTCGGAATGTGCTGCGGGATCGCGGCAAGGCCGAATTTGGCGACAATGGCCGCCATCGCGACGAGCACTGAAGCGAAGAACACCACGAGTGTCGGGGGATTGAGACGCATGGAACTCGCTCGCGTGCGCGTTGACGTCAGGATCGCGGCAAGAGCCGCGCCGACCTTCACGCTGCATAGCATGGCTGGTTCATGCGAGGCCATCGCGCGTTGAACTCGGCGCGAAGCCTTCCAAAGTTCGCCAGCTTACTGGATCGGTGAGGTCCCGATCAGAGCGCGCGGTCGAGATGCCTGACGAGGCTCACGTCCTTGCCCTGTCCGTCGATCGGAATTGCGACGAGCGGCGCGGCGGGGTCGCGGGCGAGGCGCGCGGTGAGGACGAAACCCTGCGGTCTGCGGGCCGCCGCGGTATCGATCCGTGTCGTCGTCTCCTCGGCCCGGGCGAGCGAAACGACCTCGTAGACCTGTCCGCGAAGGCCCGCACGGTCGATCTCGACGAGATCACGTGGTTTGAACGGGCCTTCGAGCGTCACGCGCGAGAACCCGTTGGCTTCGGAAGCCGCCTCCGCGCCGTGGCCGAGCCAGAAGGCTTCCGTTCCGGCCTCCGCGATGGTGGACGGCCGAGTGAGCGCCGCGGGCGTGCCGGCGACGACGGGGCCCGTGGCCGCGAGGGCCGCCGCGAGATCACGTTCCAGTTGGCTCGCGGGGTCGAAGAGCGCGGTCGCCATGCCCAGGACGGCGAGCGGTGAGAGAGCCAGCGCCGCAATCGAGCGGCGACGCAATCCACCAATGTTCATCATCATGTCGATGGGCTCCCTGGCGAACCGGCCTCGTGCGAGGCCGCGTGTCCGGATTCCGGCGGTCTCGGCGGCATGGGGCCATCCTCGACCTGCGGAAGTTAACGGATAATGGATTGCCTACGGTACCGATTTGTGGCCGGATTTACGCCGCGGCTTTGCCTCGGCCACATACAACCTGTGGACGTGGCGGGTGATGGCGGCATTGAAGGCGAAGAGGGCCGCGAACGCCACCCCGATTGCTGCGAACGCGAACCAGCTTGCCGGTGGATGCCCCAGGACCGCGGCGTCGATCGCGGCGACGGCACGGCTGCCGAGAATGAGCGCCGCAGCGACGAGATAGAGCCCCAGTCCGGCGGCAAAATCCAAGGCGGCCCGTCGGGCGGACAACGGGAAGGTGGCGGTGTGGGCACGTTCGGTTGGCATGTCATCCTCCGCACGAAGAAATGAGGAGCTGGGAATCGATCCGCTCCGATGCAAGGGATGTGACGCAGCACCTGTGTCGTGCTCGGGCCGAGACTGTGGCGAAGCCGGGACCATTTCGCGAAAGGGCTCAAACGGTTGTCCCCTGTTGTCTGGCGGACACGCCAGCCGGTCGAGCATGCCCCTCACAGACGTTTTGGCGCCTCGCAAGGGTTCGGGAATGGCCGCCGACCCATCCACTTTCGTCGCGTTGCGAATTGCTGCAGCGCGGCGTAATTTCCGCGCCGCTTTCGATGGTTCGTGGCCCGGCAGGAATGGCGACGACGCCCCTTGTGACGGATCACCTCCCGCACGACGACCTCAAACCCCTCCCACCCTCGCAACCAACCGACCGAACCTCCGACGCCAAACACCGACGCCAAACACCGACGAAAGACGAGACCCCATGGGCTTTTTTGCCGACAGCTTGAACCGCATCCAGCCTTCCGCCACCATCGCGGTGTCGACGAAGGCGCGCCAGCTGAAGGCGGCCGGTCGGGACATCATCTCGCTATCCGCGGGTGAGCCGGACTTCGACACCCCGCCCAACATCCGCGAGGCCGCGAAGCGCGCGATCGACGCCGGCAAGACGCGCTACACCGACGTCGACGGCATTCCGGAGCTGAAGAGTGCGATCTGCGCCAAGTTCAAGCGCGACAACGGCCTCGACTACAAGCCCGCCCAGGTCTCGGTCGGCACGGGCGGCAAGCAGGTGCTCTACAACGCGCTGCTCGCAACCCTCAATCCGGGCGACGAAGTCATCATGCCGGCACCCTGCTGGGTGTCCTACGCGGACATCGTGCTACTTGGCGGCGGCACGCCGGTCTTCGCCGAAACGAAGATGGAAGACGGCTATCGCCTGCGCCCCGAAGTTCTCGACGCCGCGATCACGCCCGAAACCAAGTGGTTCGTCTTCAATTCGCCGTCGAACCCGACCGGCGCCGCCTACAGCCGCGAGGCCCTGAAGGCGCTGACCGACGTCCTCATGCAAAAGAAGAACCAGCACGTCTGGGTCTTGACCGACGATATGTACGAGCACTTGCTCTACGACGGTCTTGAGTTCTTCACACCGGCCGAGGTCGAACCGCGCCTCTACGATCGCACCCTCACGATGAACGGCCTGTCGAAGGCCTATTGCATGACCGGCTGGCGCATGGGCTATGCCGCCGGCCCCGAAGCTCTGATCAAGGCCATGTGCAAGCTGCAAAGCCAATCGACCTCGAACCCCTCCTCGATCACGCAGTGGGCGGCCGTCGAAGCCTTGAACGGTCCGCAGGACTTCATCGCCGTGAACAACGCCAAGTTCGTCGAGCGCCGCGACCTTGTCGTCGCGATGCTCAACCAGGCGACGGGTCTGAAGTGCCCCAAGCCTGAGGGCGCGTTCTACGTCTATCCCTCGTGCGCGGGCGCGATCGGCAAGACGACGCCGAAGGGCGTCAAGATCGCGACGGATGAGGATTTCGTGACGGCGTTGCTGGAAGAAGAGGGCGTCGCGGCCGTTCACGGCGCGGCGTTCGCCGGGTCGCCCGCGTTCCGCGTCTCCTACGCCGCGTCGAACGAAGCGCTGACCGAAGCCTGCCACCGCATTCAGCGGTTTTGTGCGAATCTGCGTTGATGGCGACGGCGAAGCTGCTGCCGATATAAGCTTACGTCCGGGGCTTCGGTTGGGGTTGACGCAATAGTCCTCCGCGTGAATACTGATCATTAAGTAATTTCTGTCTGTCAGCCTGCGGCCAAGCGCTAGCCGATGGCTGTGTATCGGAATCTGATTGCACTGCAATTCTAGCGGCGCAACGAAGGTTTTTCATGTCTGATACTGATGTTTTTATATCGTACAAGAGCGAGGAAAGCGGCTTCGCTGGGACAATTGCTGCGCAGCTCGAGCTTGCCGGATACAAGGTTTGGTGGGATCGGGCGCTCGTCGCTGGCGACGACTACCAGAGGGTCATTCACGAAAACCTGAGCTTGGCACGGTTGGTGATCGTCATTTGGTCGTGGGGCGCCATCAGCAGTGACTGGGTGCGCAGCGAAGCGGAACTTGCCCGCCAACATGGAAAAATTATCCCGATCCGAATTGACAATGTCCAGCTATGGCCACCGTTCACAGCACTACAAACTCTCGATCTGACGAACTGGCGCGGCGAGCTAGCTCACAAGGGGTGGCGCTCGCTGTTGTCGAGCGTTGAGAGCCGGATCGGAGCTGGCCGAGCGGTTGATGCATCGATATCCAAGATGGGTCACCTTATTCACAAGCTGAAAGCGAAAGATTCAACTGGAAAGTGGGCGTACTATTTCGTCCTTGTGGAGCCAAAAATGGAAAAGCCTTTCATGATGGCAATCGAGGGCGACGGGATGATCGATCTTCGAGATTACGGCAAGGTGATAGCTAGTTGTTACGGCGAACAGCCAAATCCAGAGACCCGCGCTTTTTTGAAGATGAGATATGGTTTTAACGTGTAGAGTGCGGGTGCCGCTATGGGTATTGCGGAGCAGGCGGGGCAGTTATTTATCAATACAGTTCTTGAGATGACTCCCAATCTAGAAGAATTGTATTGCAGCGCGCACACACAATCACTTTGGTATTGGCGAATGACGTCAAGGGGCGCCGTCACGGTCAGCGGAGCGGCAGCGGTGGCCATCCCAGGACCTCATATTCCAATTCTCGTAAGCGAAGTAGCGTTTCTCATGAACCGACTTGGTGCTGCGTCCTTCGGCGTTGGGGCGATCAAATCGCAGAAGCCTGGGCTCGGTAACGTGCTGGAGACGGAAGACTTCGCGTGTATCCTTGCCTATTGGGCGAAAGATGATGACGTCAAACAAGCGATGACAGGAAAGCTTGCAGCTGACGCCACTACAAAAGTCGGTCTAAAGGTGGGTACAAAATTGTATGGCAAGGGCTTTGCCAAGGTTGCAACCAAGACAGCGCTAAGTTCAGCTGGGTATCTCGTCGGAAACAAGGTCGGTGGGAAGGTGCTGGCTAAAGCCGGAGCGTTATTCGGTTCACAAGTAGCTGCCAAGGCTGGGACGGGATTTGCGCCTGTAATAGGCGCCGTTGCCGGTGCTGGAATAAACTACTGGATCATGTCTGGCGTGATCGAAGCGGCAGACCAATTTTACGAAGACAAATTGGCGTTGATCCAAACAGTATCGAGCAATGACGATAATGGGTCGTGAAATTTCGGCCTAGCCTCGCGGAGGCATTCCCTTCGTGTCCCACCTATGCCACCATGTCGGCGGCGCCAACCTGCGCTGAGACGACGTCGGCAACCTCACCACCCCACTTTCGGCCAGGGCGGCAGGCGGCCACCGAGCGCCGTCAGGCCGCCGAAGACGATAGCGGAGGCGAGTGCGAGGCAGCCGAACGCACGGAACCGGATCGCCTCCGCGGACATGGGGGCCAGAGCGCCCGCGTCCTCATAATCGGCGGCAGGTTTCCGCCCCGTGATCATCGCCGGGATCAATGGATCGCGCTTCACGAACGTGTAGGTGACGTTGACCCCGATGTGCAGCACGACGAGTGCAATGAGCACCGGCTCGAACAGGAACCTGTGCCAGCCGGTCAGAACTTTAGCGATGTCGTTCCCGACGAGACGATAGAGCGGGCCCGTTGCGAGGTCGTTGTGCTCGACGGCAAAGAGCCCGAGTGATCCGATCGTCGCAACGAGCGCGATGAGTGACACGACCATGAGCCCGCCGGCCGGATTGTGACCGAGGAAGCGGCGCGGGCGGCCGGCGGCGAGATCGCGGAGGTAGCCCGCGATCGCGCCCGGCCCCTTGAGGAACGAAGCGAAGCGCGCATGCGGTGGCCCCGCGATCCCCCAGAGGAGCCGCCAGACGATGAGCGTCAGGAGCAGGAGCCCATTCCAGCGGTGCCACGTGAGGCGCGGGTCGCCCATCACTTCGGTCAGCTGGAACGTTGCCCAGGCCGAGACGATGAGGATGACCAGCGACCAGTGGAAGATGCGGGTCGGCGCATCCCAGGCGGCGACGCTCGAACGCTCAACGTCCGGCGCGTCCCCGCCCGGACGTGAGGTGTCCGAACGCACGTCATCTCTCACTGTTTTTTCTGGCGATACTTCTTATGGCACTCGCCGCATTGTCCGACGACCGTCGGCCAGACTTCCTCGAACGTCGCCGCGTCCGTGATCGAGGCATCGGCGGCTTCGGCATCCTTCGCGATCTTGCCGAACCGCTCTTCGAAGTCGGCCTTGTTTTCCCAGATGGCGGGCAGCGCCTCGGTCTTCTCGCCTTCCTTGCTGTCGTCGGGGAAGAGCTTCGGCTGCTGCGGAGCCTTGTCTTTGATTGCCGCGATGGCGGCCTTCACGGCCGCAAGGTCGAAGTCGGCCTCGCCCTTGAGCATCTCGCCCGTCGGTTTGACGGCATCCGCGATGGCCTTGAAATTGGCCTTCCGTTGTTTGATAGCGTCGGCGTTCTGCGCGAACGCGACGCCCGTTCCGAGAACAAGAAGGGCAGCGGCAACGGCGGCACGAAACATGAAAATCTCCTTGATAGGGCCTGAGCAGGCCAATGATCGACCCGGGAGCAACGCTCCGCAACACGGCGGCGATGAACGCCATCGACCGCGGAACGCAATTGATCCGCTTGAGGATCGCCGCGTCAACCGCCAATGGGATGACGCCCGTTGATGACATGACGATGGCGGCATGCAACCGACGTCACACCCGGGCGATCAATGACTTCTGATGTCAAGTGGAGCCGCGATCAGGCCTCGCGAGCAATGCACTGATATGGAGCCGCTGACGCCCGGCAGCTGAAGCAAGGCCATCGACGTCAGGCCGCCGTCTTCAGGCAGGCGTCGCCGGACCATGAAGCAGTGCGGTAACGAAGCCCCGCCATTGTTCCGCGCGACGGCGCTGGGCAAGGTGGTGGAACCGCGCCCTCGTGCGGGCGATGAGCCGGCGCCAGGACCTGGACCGCGAAGACTGGGTGCGCGCAACCGCGGGAACGGTCGCGCGGATGGGTACGGCCTTCGGCGCCGTGTGTCCGCCGTCCTCGAAGACTTCGACCGGCGGCGCCATCGCGAAACCTGCGGCCCGAGCCGCCGTCATCAGTGTCTGCATGCCCATGGTGTTCGCTTTAGCCTCGCGTACGCATCAACAGGACGCTGCTACCAGAACGCCGATCCAGGCGGGTTGGTTGCATGTTCGTGACCGAAGCAGCCGAAGGAGCCGCTGTCGGCGTGTCCTGCCGTATGCACCCGACGCGACACGCTTCTGACATAATTGTCATTGCGACGGTCGCAATCGTCAAGGAGCATTGAGCATATTCGTTTCAAAATACCTAGCCGGACGAACGATTTACATTTTGCAACGCGGTGAAATTACAGATTTCGAGCGGCATTTCATGGTGCAACGCGAGATTATACCGCAATTGCGTAATCAAATCTCACGCTTTCGGTGATCCGAATGTCGAATGCCCCCTTGCCAGCAAGGATTGGCGGCGCGAGCATGAGATTAGTCGCCCTCTCCGGAGAGGCGCGGTGAGCGCGACAGCGCGCTCGCGCACGCCCCAGCCCTTCACCGCCTCGCGTTCACGGTCAAAGCCGCGGCGCATCGATCGCGGCGCAAGGAGGACACCATGGGGAATGCAGATGGCTCACTGACGAGGCCCAACGGGAGACCAGCATCGGGCCGGAGCGCCCGCTGTATCGCGCTCGTCGGCCCGTACCTTTCCGGCAAGACGACATTGCTGGAAGCCATGCTCGCGCGGACGGGCGGCATCCAGCGCCAGGGCGCGGTCGCGGATGGCAGCTCGGTCGGGGACGCCTCGCCCGAAGCCCGCGAGCACGGCATGAGCGTCAGCCTCAACGTGGCCGATGTCACCTTCCTCGACGACACGTTCACATTCCTCGACTGTCCCGGCTCCATCGAATTCCAGCATGAAGGCGCGCTCGCCCTGACCGCCGTTGATGCAGCGGTTGTCGTCTGCGAACCCGATCCCAAGCGTGTCGCGGCCCTTCAAGTCATTCTGAAGGGGCTCGAAGACCGCGGAATTCCCCATTTTCTGTTTCTGAACAAGATCGACGTCTGCACGACACCCGTGCGCGACCTGATACCGATGCTCCAGCCCGCCTCCGCAAAACCGCTGGTCCTTCGTCAAATTCCAATTTGGGAGAACGGCATTGCGACCGGGTTCGTCGATCTCGCGTCCGAACGCGCATTCGTCTACCGCGAGCATGCACCGAGCGAGATCGTGGAGCTTCCGACGAGTGTGACGGAACGCGAGCGCGAAGCCCGTTTCCATATGCTCGAGCAACTGGCGGACTACGACGATGAACTGATGGAGCAGCTGCTCGCCGACATGCAGCCGCCGAACGACCGCGTCTTCAACGATCTGACCGACGACGTCCAGAAGGGATTAATCTGCCCGGTCTTCATTGGCAGCGGTTCGCGTGGCAACGGCATTCTTCGTCTGTTGAAAGCCCTGCGGCACGAAGCGCCCCGCGTGTCTGCGACCGCCGAACGCCTCGGCGTTGCCGGCAAGTCGAGCGCAGCCTTCGTCGCCAAGTCCTATTTCACCGGTCACGGCGGCAAGCTCTCACTCGTCCGCGTGCTTGCGGGCGAGATCGCCGACGGCTCGACGCTCTACGGCTCGTCGGGCGGTGACGCCCGAGCCGCCGGTGTCTTCAGCATGAAGGGCGAGGAGGCAGCGAAGCGCCCAACGGCGGTCGCGGGCGATACCGTTGCCCTCGGTAGGCTTGAGGCAATCAGGACCGGCGAGACTGTGACGGTCGACAAGGCGGGCATCGCGGCCATTCCTGTCCCGCAGGCCCCCGAAGCGGTGCTTTCCGCCGGCATCGGCCTCAAGGATCGCAAGGACGAGGTGAAACTCTCCTCGGCCCTTGCGAAGCTCGTTGAGGAAGACCCCTCGCTCGTCGTGGTCCTGAACCCCGAACTGCATGAAACACTGATCCGTGGGCAGGGCGAGATGCACTTGCGCGTCGCCTTCGAACGTCTGCAACGGAAGTACGGCATCACTGTCGAGCGCCTGAAGCCGCAGGTGCCCTATCGCGAGACGATCCGCAAATCGGTCGAGGTGCGCGGCCGCCACAAGAAGCAGTCGGGCGGTCACGGGCAGTTCGGAGACGTGGTCTTGCGTATCGAGCCGATGTCACGCGGCGCCGGGTTCGAGTTCACCGAAACGATCACTGGCGGCGTGGTGCCCCGCCAGTTCATTCCCTCGGTCGAGATCGGCGTGACCGAATACTTGAAGACGGGTCCGCTGGGCTTCCCGGTGGTCGACGTCAAGGTGACGCTGACCGACGGCTCCTATCACACCGTCGACAGCTCGGACATGGCGTTCCGTCAGGCCGGACGCCTGGCCATGAGTGAAGGCATGCAGTCGTGCAATCCGGTGCTTCTCGAGCCGATCCAGGCGGTCGAGATCCGCGCGCCCTCGGACGCGACCGCGCGCGTCAACGCGATCATCTCGGCCCGGCGCGGCCAGATCCTCGGGTTCGACGCGCGCGAAGGCTGGCCCGGCTGGGACGTCGTCACGGCGCACATACCCGCGTCCGAGATGGAGGACCTCATCATCGAGCTTCGGTCAGCGACGGCCGGGGTCGCGAGCTACATCTCCCACTTCGACCATCTGGCCGAGTTGACGGGACGGTTGGCTGATCAGGCGATGGCGCATGGCCGCCACGCGGCCGAATGATGAGCGACACGTGACAACGGTGCGAGGCGGTGGTGAAAGCCGGCCGCCTCGTTCTCACGACGTCTTGCGTGTCAGGGGTCGTACATGAACAGCGGGTCGCCGCCGCCCTGAGACTTCTGTTTGGGCGAGGGCTTCGGCTTCTTGCTGGCCGCGGTGCGCCGCTGAGCCTTCTGCGCCTTCTGCGGCTTCTTCACGGGAATTTCGACGCTCTCAGGCGCCGCTGCCGGAGCAACGGTCGCCGCCGTGTCATTGCCCGAAGTGGCGGCGGAAGCACCGGTCACGGGCGCGACCGGCGCGGGCTGCTCAATTGCGGCGTCGAGCGGTGCGTTTGCCGCGACAGGGCTCACATCGGATGGGGATGGTGTCGTGGCGACCGTCGGCACGGCCGGCGTCGAGACGGCCGACGTGGTCGCTTCAGGTGGCGGCGCGGCGGCCGGCGAACGTCCAGACGACGGCTCGGTGGTGATCGTCGCCGTCTCGCGCGGCGGCTCGCGCATCGGCGATCGCGCCAAATTTCCGAGCGCTTCGGCTTTGGTGTCCTGTCCGCCAGCCGCCGAGTTGACAGCATTCGCGCCCGAATTCGTGCCAGTACGCGCCGCGCGATCGGGGCTCTTAGCCTTCAAGACCTTGATCTCGCTCTCGGCCGCTTCCCGCGCCGCGCGCTCCCTATCGAGGTCCTGGCGCAACTCCGCCGCGTCGCGCGCGAGTTCCCGCCGTGCGTGCTGAGCGCGCTCGAGAGCATCGCGCAATGCGCCGTCCTCGACGGGTCGCGGGACTGCGGTTGCCGTGTCGGCCGTCCCGGACGGTCGCGGCGCGATCCGGGGCGATGCCGTCATGGGTATCGTTGCCCCATGCGGCCGCGCCTCCGCCTTCGGGTGCTGCGACGGCTCCATCAGGAACACGCCTGCGCTCGTCATGACGGCAAGCAGCGCCACCAATCCCGCGAGCACTGATTGCAGGCGCTGCGGCCGGACGGATCGCGCGGTAGCGTCACGGGATGGGTTGTCGTTCGCAGCGTTGACCGCGCCTTGCCCGCGCCAAGGCGAATAGACACCGAAGCTCCAGATATGGCCCTCGGGATCGCGCGCCGCATAGGCGCGATCGTCCCCATCGCCGTCCCCGAACGCGAGCACTATCTCGGCGCCGGCTTCGACGGCCCGTGCGTAGTGGGCCGCCACGTCGTCGACGGCGACATAGCAGGCTTGCGTGCCGAGGCCACCGACCTCGTCGGGCTGCCGCAGCAGGGCATCGAGACTGGAATCTCCGACAGGCCCGACCATGACGAGGCCCCGGCCCGAGGAAAGTTCGGCGTAGGCGATGGTGCCGTTGTCCTCGCGGACGATATTGACCGGTTCGAGACCGAACGCGCGCTCGAGCCAGTCGACGGCAGCGCCCGTGTCACGATACCGGATCAGGGGGACTAGGCCGGTTGCGCTCATGCAGCACGCGCAAGAAGACGACCACGCACGGCACCGCGCGCCGTCGCAGCCGTGCACGACAATGAACCGCGCCCCCGCTCGAAGCGCGCATGGCCTGCGATGGTCAGCACGAGATATTGCCCCCCGGCCCTCGAAACGAAGGCTTCGTCAACGCCCTAATCCGACAATTGTGACAGTTGAGCGATTCGCTGGCTAGTGCCCCGAAGGCACGAGACAGCCTCTGCCGGAACGTCTTCCACTTCCGCCATTTTCGAGACAAGTCTGGCCATGCCAGGCTGATGCAAGTCAATGCGCCGCTTGAGTATTCCAGAGCAGTTGAATGCGGCTGTCCCGTCCGCAGCCGGCCCGGTAGAAGCGATATTTGACCGGGTTCTTCTTGTAGTAGTCCTGATGATAATCCTCGGCCGCCGTGAAGGTCTTCGCCGGTACGATCTCGACTTTCACGGCGACGCCGAACCGTTTGGCGATGTCGGCCTTGCTCGCTTCGGCCAGTTTGGCCTGCGCGTCCGAGTGGGTGAAGATCGCCGGCCTGTATTGAGTGCCCCGATCGCAGAACTGTCCCGCCCCATCGGTGAAATCGACGTGGCGCCAGTAATGGTCGAGCAGCTGCGAATAGCTGACCTTGGCCGGATCGTAGCGCACTTCCAGCGCCTCGGTATGGCCGGTGTCGCCGGACCCGACCTCGTAGTACGTGGGATTGGCGGTCTTGCCGCCCGTGTAACCCGAAATCGTCTCGACGACCCCTGGCACCTTGTCGAAGTCCTTTTCGACGCACCAGAAACAGCCGGCGGCGAATGTCGCGACTTCGAGGTTTGCTGCCTCGATGGCACCCGTGGCGCCGGGCGGCGGAGCTTCCACGGCGGATGCCGCTCCCATGACCACCGGGATGGCGCCCATGATCAGAGCCAACCCGAACAGGTGGCACCGATTGAATGGCGTGCTGGCGAACATGACGGTCTCCTCAGGTATGCCGCGAAGCCGCTCTCGGAACTTTCCACGCCATCAGTGCGCCAGGTCCAGGGCTCGCGTCTTGCGCGGTCATCAGCTGCCGCTCTTTTCCGACGGAACGAACGTCATGGCGACGCCGTTCATGCAGTAGCGCTTGCCCGTCGGCGGCGGACCGTCGTCGAAGACGTGGCCGAGATGCCCGCCGCAGCGGCGGCAATGCACTTCCGTGCGCGGATAGATGAGCTTCCAGTCCGTCGAGGTTCCGATCGCGTTTTCGATCGGCTGGAAGAAGCTCGGCCAACCGGTCCCGCTGTCGAACTTCGCGTCAGAAGCGAAGAGTTCGAGGTCGCAACCCGCGCACTTGTAGGTTCCTGCGGCATAGGTCTTGTCGAGCGGGCTCGTGCCGGATCGCTCCGTGCCGTGCTGGCGAAGAACGTAATACTGCTCCTTGGTGAGCTGCTTGCGCCACTCCTCGTCGGTCTTGGTCACTTCGAATGTTCCTTTGCTGTCGGCCATCGCGTTGGACGATGCCTTGAAGCTGAGGCCGGCGCCAGCGCCTAGCCCGGCCATGACACCGGTAAGGGTCATTTGACGTCGGTTGAGCATGTCGGCTCTCTCCTGATTGTTCGTCCGCCCGAAAAAGCGCCCGCGATTGTTGCCGGGCGCTCTCCGCGGCAGACTGTGCGTTGTGCTGCCTTATACGCCGCCATCGGTCGGGGAGTTTCCGCGGGCGAGCGCCGACATCGAACATTGCCGAAATGTCATGGCACGATCTCGACCAGCCGGTCGGCCGATATCCCTTCGGGCGAGACGCGGCAGCGAAGTGCAAAGGCCTCGACGCCTGACTTGCGCGCCGTGGCGAGTGCCTCGGCGTATCTGGGATCGATATCGGCCGCGATGGCAAGCTTGTCCGCATCTCCGCGCTGGATGAGATAGAGCATCGCCGCGCGGTGACCCTCCGCCACCATTGCCGCAAGTTCCTGGAGATGCTTCACGCCACGCTCGGTCTTGCTGTCCGGAAATTCGGCGAGCCCCTTCCGACGCAAGAGGTGCACGTTCTTGATTTCGACGTAACAGGCCCCCTGACGGGCATCTTCGAGAAGAATGTCGATCCGGCTGGCGGCTCCGTATTTCACTTCGCGGCGGAGCGTACCGTACCCTTGAAACGGTTCGAGAAGGCCGGCCGCGATCGCGTCAGCCACGATCGCATTCGGGTGCCCGGTGTTAATCCCGACATAGTTCGGCTTCCGAGACGTGCCGAGTTCGACAAGTTCCCAAGTGTGGGCATATTTCCGGGTCGGACTGTCGCTCGTCGATAGCCAGACCGGTAAATTCGGCTCCGCGAGGCCGAGCATGGACCCGGTGTTGGGGCAGGTGGCGGTCACGGTCTCGCCGGTATCGAGGGCGACGTCCGCCAGAAACCGTTTGTAGCGCTGGATTAGACGGCCGCGGACGAGTGGGGAGCTGAATTTCATTGCGCAAGATGCACCAAGATCGAGGAAACCTGACACCATTCGTCTATGGCACGTTATAGGGTTCAGACAAACATCGTGACACTACGCCCGCGCTCGTGCGTGCGTCGGCCCATTGCCGGACGACGAAATGCCAAACGACGAAATGCCAAACGACGAACAGCCAGATAGCGAAGAAGTCGCCAAGCTCGCAGCCGGTGAGCGGGATACCGCGACCTCGGGCGGCACCGATCCGTTCGATGTGCAGGCCATCGACGTGACGGCCGCGATCCTCGTCATCGGCGACGAGATCCTGTCCGGCCGGACGAAGGACAAGAACATCGGCCATATCGCCGATCATCTGACCCGGATCGGCATTGCATTGCGCGAGGTGCGGATCGTCCCCGACGACGAGATGGCGATCGTCTCGGCGGTCAATGCCCTGCGGACGGCCTACGATTATGTCTTCACGACCGGCGGCATCGGCCCGACGCACGACGACATCACGGCCGACTGCGTGGCCAAGGCTTTCGGCGTCCCGATCGACGTCGACCCGCGTGCACTCGATATCATGCGCCCGGCCTACGCCAAGCGCGGGATCGAGTTGAACGCGGCGCGACTGCGCATGGCGCGCATCCCCGAAGGTGCCGACATCGTCGCAAATTCCGTCACGATGGCTCCGGGTTTCCGGCTCGGCAACGTCATCGTCATGGCGGGCGTGCCGGCCATCATGCAGTCCATGCTGGAAGCGGTGACACCGGTCTTGCGGACGGGAAATCGTGTTTTTTCGATCACACTCAAGGCGCTGCATGCGGAAGGTGAGATCGCGGATCTCTTTGCCGCACACCAAAGTCGGTGGCCGCGCGTGGCGATGGGCAGCTACCCTGGTTTCGCCGCCGGACAATTCTGGACCGAACTCGTTCTGAGATCAGCAGAAAAGAACGATTTGGAAGCAGCGGCCGCGTCCCTCGAAGACGCACTCTCGGCGGCCGGACTCCGCGCCGACCGGATAGCTGCGCGCACAGACTGAACGTCGTTCGCCAATCGACCGCGCGACGACGTGAGTGCTCCCCGCCCCTCCCGATCTTTGCTCGAAACCGGCTCGGTTCGGTCGGGCGCGCGATCGCGGGGATGCTCCGGCCGTTCTGGATGTGATTGCGTAGGGAGCGTCCCATGTTGTTTAATCCCATGTCGTTCGTGCTGTCGAAAGCGCCTGCCGGGCGCAACGTCGTTGCGCTGCGCCGCTGGTGCCATGCTGCTCTGATATTCGGTCTCGCGGTTGTCTTGGCCGAGATCACTATGTCATTCGGCGCTGCCGAGACCGCCGAAGCCAAGACGCCCGGCAAGACCTACTGCTTCTACAAGACCTGTCACCGCGTAAAGACGCTCGCCGAGACGGAGCGCCTCATCGGCACGGATCTGACCGTCGTCGCCTCGCACTACGACGACTGCAAGCGCGATCGCTACAACCCCTGCGGCCTCACCTCGTCCGGCGAGCGGTTCCGTTCGGATCGCCCCGACAATGCCGCGAGCCCCATCCTGCCGGACGGCACCATCGTGCTCGTCTGGTCGCCCGTGAACAATGAGGCCGCCGTCATCCGCATCAACAACGCGGGTCCCTATTGGGGGAACCGCAAGCTCGACCTCTCGCGCGCCACGGCCCGCCGTCTGGGCATCGGCGGCGTCGGCAAGGTCAGGATGCGCGTGCTGCAGGCGCCGACGCGCGAGGAAGCGCGTTACCGGAAGAACCGCACCTACGCCGCGGTGCCGGGTTCCATCGGTCCGTTTGCGAGCCTCGAGGAAGCGGTCTTCGGCACTAAAGTGCTAGTTGCGCTGGGTGTACCGGGCACGGACGCCCTCCGGGCGCCGGTCGATGGAGGCGCATTCGCCATCGCCTCGGCCGCCGGCTTGCGAAAAGGCCCGCTTGTGCCCGCGTTCCAGTCCCCAGACAGCGGCTTCAAGGCCGCGATCAGAGAGCAGGAACTGGCCGAAGCGGCGCTCTCGCGCGACAAGAGCCTGGCTGCCATGCTGGCCGCGACGCCGCGCCCCCTGACGCGCTTGAGCGCCCTCGACGACGGCCTCGTCGATCGCCTTGTGCGGGAGGAATTGAGCCGCCAGAACACGCCCCAGCCCAACGCCGCCAAACTCGAAACGCATCTGTTGCCGGGCGCCAAGGATGCTGAAACGGCCAAGACCGCCGCGTCGGCTCCATCGAAGTCCTGGAAGAAGCAGAAGCGGATCGCCTCGAAGCGCTTGGCGAAGCGGCGTGTGGCCGAGGCCCGTCGTCTCGCCCGCGAGCGGCGTCGGCTCGCGGCCCGGTCGGCTGCGCCTGCCAAGGCTCACGCTGCCAAGAAGGCCGCGAAAGCCAGGTCCGTTGCGCCGTTCCCGTTCGGCGGCTGGACCTCGTCACGTCTCGACATCGTCCCCGGCGGGACGACGTGGCCGGGGTCGCTCCAGTTGTCGCCAGCGACCCGCATCCTGCCGTCCGATCCGGGATTGAAGCCCGATCCGGCTCGGCTGAAACCGGTGCGCTCGAGCCCGTCTGCGCTCGCGTAACGACGAGCGGTCGCGCGAACGTCAATGGCCCCTCGCTGAAGGCGGAAAGCGGACGCGGCTAATCGGTCGTGGGAGGCCCGCTCCGCGGCTCGAACGCCCGATCGGCGACGTCGATGTCGATGGCGAGTTCGGCATCCTTAGTGTCGACAGCGACATCTTCGACAGCAGGTTCGTCGTCAACTGTCGGAAGCGGCAGGTCCATCGCCATGAACTCGTCCTCGATCGGCTGATCCCCGTAGAGGTCGTAGTAGACCTCGAGCGTATCGAGGAACATCGCGACGAGATCGAGGAGCGATCCGAGCCGCACACGGCGTGCAATCAGGAATTCCTCGGTGACCGCCAGCGCCGCGCCGGGCTGAGGGGCCGGGTCTTCCGTCCCGATGAGCCCGCGGGATCGCAAATAGGCGATGGCGCCGTCGGCCGTCTCGAAGTCGTTCAGCGTCGTGTCGCCG
This sequence comes from Hyphomicrobium sp., assembly GCA_033765145.1. Classification (GTDB taxonomy): domain Bacteria; phylum Pseudomonadota; class Alphaproteobacteria; order Rhizobiales; family Hyphomicrobiaceae; genus JAGVSR01. The sequence continues at coordinate 161,760 of JANRIH010000032.1, forward strand.
AAATCACCGACCGCTTCGATGAGAAGCGCCGTGCCGCTCGTATAGAGCCGCGCGACTGCGCCGAACCGGGGATCGCGGCGGCCTAGATCTTCCGCCCGCTCGCGGGTGCGGAGGATACGCGCCACCAGAACTTCCTCGAGCCGCCGAACGCGCTGCAGCTCTTCCCGCTCGACGGAACGCTGCCGCGCAATCTCCGTGCCCTCGTCGCCTGAAGCGCCCTGCCAGGTGACGACTGAGCGCGTCAAATCCTCGCCCGCCGCGAGCGCGGCGTCGAGATTGTCGGCCAGGAGAAAAACCGTCGGTGGCAGATAGGGCATCAGGACTGTCATGTTGGACGCTCGCCACGCGCTAGGAGGTCGGCGTGCGGAACCGTCGCGGTGAACGCCGGCTCCGAACCCCAGACTCTGCCAGATTCGCGACCGCAGAGGGGTGGGGAGTGAACGTGTGGGCGGGTTGTGGATGATCGCTGCCCCGCAGCCGACCGATCCGATCAATGTCCCCCGACAATGACTGCCGGGAAGACAGTTTGGAGTGGAAAAATCGCGCCCACCCTCCCCTGTCATCCCGGGGCTTGTCCCCGGGACCGATCGGGCCGCGAGCGCGGGCGTCGACTGCATGTGGTGCACTTGCCGGGTCGTGCCCGACATAAGTGCTCTGTCCAAGGGGTCCCGGCAATCACTGCCGGGATGACCGCAATGGCTGTTACGAACACCCGCTCGTCGTGCCGCAGGTGTCGCACTTGAGGCAGGTCCCGTTCCTCACCATCGTGAAGTTCTGGCAGCTCGAGCACGCGACGCCCTCGTAGCCCTTGATGCGCGCTTCCGTGATCCGCTGCTTGTAGAGCTCAGACTTCGAGAGCACGGGCTCGACACTGGCTGACACTTCCGTTTGCCGGAGTGTCACTTCCGAAGCTCGCATCTGGAGCGCGGTGTTCCCGGCAACGACGGTCTCGGTCCCGTAAAGTCCCGTGACCTCTTCCTGACCAGAGTAACCCTGCGCCGCGCCCGCGGAAACATGCGCGCCCCCGCGCGTCGCGAGCCGGATCGGCTGCCCGCGCACGAGCCCATTCGAGACCATCTTCTTGAGGCTTTCCGGAAGGTCGAGCGCCAGCTGCTGATCCGTCTCATCGTCAGACGAGCCGAGGCCCGTCTCGCCGACGATCTCGCGCGGATCGACGTGCGCAAGGTCGTGCCGGCCCAGGTACGAAACGGCCAACTCGCGGAAGATGTAGTCGAGGATCGACGTCGCGTTCTTGATCGTCTCGTTGCCCTGCACGAGACCCGCCGGTTCGAAGCGCGTGAAGGTGAACGCCTCCACATATTCCTCGAGCGGCACGCCGTACTGCAGGCCGAGCGAGATCGCGATCGCGAAGTTGTTCATGAGCGAGCGGAACGCCGCCCCCTCCTTGTGCATGTCGATGAAGATCTCGCCGACCCGCCCGTCGTCGTACTCGCCCGTGCGGAGATAGACCTTGTGCCCGCCGACCGCCGCCTTCTGCGTGTAGCCCTTGCGCCGGGCGGGGAGCTTTTCGCGCCTGTTGTCGCGCTCCTTTTCAAGATAGACGACGCGCTCGACGATCTTCTCGACGACACGCTCGGCGACCGTTGCCGCGCGAAGCGCCGACGCCGCGGACGTGAGCGCCTCGACGGCCTCCTCCTCGTCTTCGTCGTCCGCGATCAGCTGCGCATTCAATGGCTGGGAAAGCTTCGAGCCATCGCGATAGAGCGCGTTGGCCTTGAGGGCCAATTGCCAGGACAGGATGTAGGCGTTCTTGCAGTCCTCCACCGTCGCATCGTTCGGCATGTTGATCGTCTTCGAGATCGCGCCCGAAATGAACGGCTGCGCCGCCGCCATCATGCGGATGTGGCTGTCGACTGACAGGAACCGCTTACCCTTGCGACCGCAAGGATTCGCGCAGTCGAAGACGGCGAGATGCTCGGTCTTGAGGTGCGGTGCACCCTCGAGGGTCATCGCGCCGCAGACGTGCTCGTTCGCGGCCTCGACGTCCTTCTTCGAGAACCCGAGATGGGCGAAGATGTCGAACGCGGGATCGTTGAGCTTGTCCGCCGGGACCTTGAGCGCCGACTTCAGGAAGTCCTCGCCGATCGTCCACTTGTTGAACACGAACTTGATGTCGAACGCGCTCGCGAGCCCGCCCTCGATCTTGGCGAGGACGTCGTCGGTGAAGCCCTTCGCCTTCAAGGTCGCGTGGTTGATCGTGGGCGCCTGGCGGAGCGAGGCGTGCCCGACCGCATATGCCTCGATTTCGGCGATCTCGCTCGGGCGGTAGCCCAAGGTGGCGAGCGCCTCCGGCACCGACTGGTTGATGATCTTGAAGTAGCCCCCACCGGCGAGCTTCTTGAACTTCACCAGCGCGAAGTCGGGTTCGATGCCGGTCGTGTCGCAGTCCATGACGAGGCCGATCGTGCCCGTCGGCGCGATGACCGTCGCCTGTGCGTTGCGATAGCCGTGCCGCTCGCCGAGTTCGAGCGCGCGATCCCAGGCTCGCTTGGACGCTTCTCCGAGACGCGCGTCCTTGAGGCTCTTCAAGTCGAGCGGAACGGGAACGATCGAGACCTTCTCATAGCCGACCGTCTCGCCGTAAGCCGCCCGGTGATGATTGCGCATGACGCGAAGCATCTCGTCGGCGTTCGGCTCATAGCCCGGGAATGGCCCCAGTTCCTTGGCCATTTCCGCCGAAGTCGCATAGGCGACGCCGGTCATGATGGCGGAGAAGGCGCCGGCCAGCGCGCGGCCCTCGTCGCTGTCGTAGGGGACGCCCGCCGCCATCAAGAGGCCGCCGATGTTCGCGAAGCCGAGCCCGAGCGTGCGGTAGCGATAAGAGAGGAGCGCGATCTGCTTCGAGGGGAACTGCGCCATCGTGACCGAGATTTCGAGCACGATCGTCCAGAGCCGGCAGGCGTGCTCATAAGCCTCGATGTCGAACGACGCGTCGGCGCGACGGAACCGCATGAGGTTCAAGGACGCGAGATTGCACGCCGTATCGTCGAGGAACATGTATTCCGAGCACGGGTTCGACGCCCGGATCGGTCCCGAGTTGGGGCACGTGTGCCAGTCGTTGATGGTCGTGTGGAACTGAATACCGGGGTCGGCCGACGCCCAGGCCGCATGTCCGATATCTTCCCAGAGCTGCCGCGCCTTCAAGGTCTTCGTAACTTTGCCGGTGATGCGCGCCGTGAGCTTCCAATCGCCGTCGGCCTCGACCGCGCGCAGGAAGTCGTCCGTCACGCGGACCGAGTTATTGGAATTCTGGCCGGAGACGGTGAGGTAGGCTTCGCTGTCCCAGTCCGTGTCGTAGATCGCGAAATCGATGTCCGTGTAGCCCTGCTTCGCGAACTGAATGACGCGCAGCACGTAGTTCATCGGAACCTGGTCGCGCTTGGCCTCCTTAATGGCCGCCTTGAGCTTCGGATTCGTCTCGGGATCGAAGCACCGCGGGTCGAGCGGCGCACCTTCCGAACGCGCCTCGAACTCGCACGTCACGCATGCGGTCATCACGGCCTTCAAGCGCTTCTGGCAGATCTTGGAGCCTGTCACGAGGGCGGCGACCTTCTGCTCCTCCTTGACCTTCCAGTTGATGTATTCCTCGATGTCCGGGTGATCGACGTCAACGACGACCATCTTTGCCGCGCGCCGCGTCGTGCCGCCCGACTTGATGGCGCCTGCCGCACGGTCGCCGATCTTCAAGAAGCTCATGAGGCCCGATGACTTACCGCCGCCCGAAAGCTTCTCGTTGACACCGCGCAATGCTGAGAAGTTCGAGCCCGTGCCCGAGCCGTATTTGAAGAGGCGCGCTTCCCGCACCCAAAGGTCCATGATCCCGTTTTCATTGACGAGATCGTCCTCGACCGACTGGATGAAGCAGGCATGCGGCTGCGGGTGCTCGTAAGCCGACTGGGAGACGGTCAATTCACCGCTCTGGAAATCCACGTAGTAGTGGCCCTGTCCCGGGCCGTCGATGCCGTAGGCCCAGTGAAGACCGGTGTTGAACCACTGCGGGCTGTTGGGCGCCGCCATCTGCATCGCGAGCATGTAGCGGTGCTCGTCGAAAAAGGCCTGCGCGTCCTCTTCGGACGAGAAGTATCCCCCCTTCCAGCCCCAATAGGTCCACGTGCCAGCCAGACGATCGAACACCTGCCGCGCGTCGCTCTCCCCGCCCGTGCGCTCCTTTTCCGGAAGCGACGCAAGCGCCGCCTCGTCCGCAACCGACCGCCAGAGCCAAGACGGGACGCTATTCTCCTCGAACTTCTTCAAGCGCTTCGGGACGCCGGCCTTGCGGAAATACTTCTGCGCGAGGATGTCGGCGGCGACCTGGCTCCACTGTTCGGGCACATCGAAGCCCGCGAGACGGAAGACCACCGAGCCGTCAGGATTTTTGATTTCGGACGTCGCGCTGCGGAACGTGATGTCGGCGTATGGCGAGCGGCCGGCTTTTGTGAAACGGCGCGTGATCTTCATGGTCGTGCCCCCAGGAGAATGGGACACTCGTATGCTGTACGAGGACGAGCGTCGGGTATGCTGATGTCCAGCCGCGACAGACGGCCAGGAGAGGTGAGAACTCAACGACGTCCCGTCCGCCGCCGGGCACGAACCATCCGTGACCGCCACGCTCCCTCAGCGCGCAGTTTGGGTAGAGTTCGATCGGTTTGGAGAACGAGCCGGAGGGACTGCGACGGACGCGACCGCCCCCGGGTCGGCGGCGACGGTGTCACAATCCGGCCGACATGGACAAAGCTGTCACGATTCGAACCCATCGTCACGAGCAGTTGTGGGTCTCAGCTGCAAGCCGACACAAGATGTAGTGGTGTTGGCAAATTGGGGATTGACGGCGTGGAGGAGGCTGGATTCTCGGGCCTCGCGGCGGCACTGCCGCATCTTGGGCGCTGTGGAAAGCCGGAAATCGCCGACCGAAGCATCTTCACTCGGATGATAATCAGATTCCAATCCTCAGAACTGTTGCAAACCTGCCGCGCTCGATCGTCCTCTGGACAAGCCTTGCCGATGCGCCCTAATGGCTGGGATCGCGTTGCCTCGACGCGCCCCACAACTCAGGGCATCGGACGCATGAGCATCTTGAGCGAAATCTTCACGTGGTGGCAGGGCAACACCTGGGGCACACGCTACACGATCTGGAAAGAGGGCCGTCTCGTCGGCACCGACGAGTTCGGCAACCGCTATTACGAGCAGGTTCGCGGCGCGCCCGGCCCGCACGGCAAGCCACGCCGTTGGGTGACATATAAGTCCATGTCGGAGCCCTCGCTCGTGCCGCCCGACTGGCACGGCTGGCTGCATTTCACCGTCGACACGCCGCCGACCGAGGAGACCTACACCCCGAAGCCCTGGCAGAAGGCCCATCGTCCGAACATGACCGGCACGCCCGAGGCGTGGCGGCCGGCGGGCTCGATCCTCTCCGCCGCGTCGCGCCCCAAGGCGACGGGAGATTACAAGCCCTGGCGGCCGGAATGATCGCAGGCCTTGGCCAGGACACGTTTCAGGCCCATGAATCACGATCATGGGTCACGCCCATGAATGAGGCCCTTGAACCGCGATGCTCACGTTTTGCCGTGAACACCGCACGGGCCATCGGCCGTGGGTCAAATTCCGGCCTGTCCATTGAGAACGACCGAGATGCCATCGAATAAGGTCGCCCTTCTGCTGTTCTCGGCCGCGTTCGCGGCGACCGCGGGACACGCGCATGCGACCGAGCGCATCGAGAACGGCGTCGCCGTTTTTTCCGCGCTCGACAAGGTGACGGCGACCATCAAGAAGCTCAACGTTCCGTTGGGTGAAACGGTCGAGTTCGGCGCGCTCCGCGTCACGCCCCGTGCCTGCTTCTCCCGCCCGCCGACCGAGCAGCCGAAAACGACGACGTTCGTCGAGGTCGACGAGGTACAGCTCGACGGCCAGCAGAAGCGCATATTCACCGGCTGGATGTTCGCCGAAAGCCCCGGCCTCAACGCCGTCGAGCATCCCGTGTTCGACGTCTGGCTGACAGCGTGTGACAAGCCAAAGAATGCGGTCGCGGCCCGCGCGACAGCGCCCACCCTCGATGGAGACCCGGCCGCACTCCCGCCGGACGGCACGGCGGAGCCGACCGGCGAAGATTTCCGTCGTCGCGTCAGGCGTTGAAGCGGACCCGCCTCCGGCCGTTTCGAAGACTATTGAAAAATGCGCGGGTTCCCGAAAGGTGTTCATCGCCGATGCAGGAACGAAGCCCCTCGTAAGCGATCTTAGGCGGATACACACATCGGCAGCCCGACATGTAGTGAAACCGACTTACGTTCCGTGCTAAATCTGACAATGATCAGGCTCCGCACGCCGGTTTTGGCGGGCGCCTCTCAAAGATCGCCTCACTAAAATAGAAAGATGAGGGCACGTGATGAAAAAGAAGTCGCTCGCGTTGCTGGCCGTCGCGATGACGGTGCTCTCTGCCCCCGCTGTCCACGCCGATGAGGTGTCGGGAGATCAACTCGTCGATGGCCTCAACGACATCTTCGGCAAATATCCGAAGACGCGCGGCAGCCACGCCAAGGGCCTGTGCGTCATGGGGACGTTCACGCCCAGCCCCGATGCCGCAAAGCTCTCCAAGGTGCCATTTCTCGCGAGCGCGGTTCCCGTGCTCGGGCGATTTTCGTTCGGCGGCGGCGATCCCAAGGCGTCCGACCTCAAGCGATCGCCGCGCGGCCTTGCGGTGCGCTTCGATCCCGATGGAAAGGCCCCGACCGATTTCGTGATGCTGTCCGCGCCGATCTTCTTTGCGAAGACGCCGGAGGAGGCGCTGGCGTTCTTCCAGGCCCTGAAGCCTGGACCCGATAAGAAACCCGACCCGGCGAAATTGAAGGCGCACGCCGAAGCCTATCCCTGGGCGTTCGATCAGAAGAAGTGGGTCGATTCACGCCCGATCCCGGCGAGCTACGCGACCCTCCCCTATTTCTCGATCCACGCCTTCAAGGCGACGGCGGCCGATGGAGCGGCGACGGCGGTCAAGTTCAAGCTCGTGCCTGAAGCGGGTGAATTGGGTCTGACGGACGAGGAAGCCGCCGCCAAGGGCGAGGGCTTTTTCACCGCCGACATCGACGCGCGCATGGCGAAAGGCCCGGTCGCCTTCGATCTCGTGGCGATCGTCGGAACCGACGCCGATCCGACCGACAATCCGACCGCCGAGTGGCCCGAGGCCGACCGCACGAAGATGCAGCTTGGAAAGCTCGCGATCACCGGCCGGACCGACGAAGCCGCCTGCGATGCGACGACCTTCGATCCCAACAACCTGGCCTCTGGTCTCGAGGGTTTCGAGGGCGACAAGATCCTGCCCGTCCGCGCCACCGCCTACGCGGTCTCGTTGTCGCGGCGGAGCGAGTGACGCATCGGCCGGTTTCAAGCCTCGATCTATGATCGCGAAACTGTCATCGCGTCCGGGACTTTGTGAGCGATCCTGCGAAGGCGCGATGTCGTAACGGCATCATGAAAAGCGAACGACACGCTCCCGCAGATGTGGCCGTCTTGCCCAACGGCGAACGCGGTAACGCAATTGCGTCGGCCGGCGAGGGTAGAGTGCTACCGGCCCCGCCCCGCGCGACGTTCGCGGAGTTGAGCGCCTGGATATTGGCGCGGCCCACGTTGACCGCAGCACTCGAAAGCTGGCTTCTGAGCCGGGGTCGCGGGCGCATCGGGATTGATGCCCGTATTTTGGGATCGGTCGGACCCAAGGCCGCGACAGACCCGATCCGTGACGCACTGCGCCTCGTCGAGGGCGAGGAGCTTTTCGAGCGTCGCGTCGCGCTCTGCCAGGGTGAGACCGTTCTGGCCGAAGCCTCGAACATCTTCGCGCCCCTCCGGATGCCGGACGAGATCGCAAAGGCATTGAAGACCGATGCCGTCCCCTTCGGCCGACTGATAGCGCCTCTCGGCGGCCATCGTCTGCATATGTCCGCCGAGATCGAGCGCGAGGGCCGGTTGCTCGTGCATCGCGCCGTCGTCTGCCTCGGAGACGGTACGCGCATGGCGGTCGTCGAGGAGCGCATCCTGCCGGCGGCGCTCGACTGATCGAGGCGCGCCGCTACGTCGGGCTAAGTGACAAGAGCATCGCGAAAAGGATTGGCGGCAGCGCGGCGATGAGCAGCGTCATACCCGCTTCGAGCCGGGTGCGAAGCAGCCAGGCGAGAGCGGGAAGAGCAACGCAACTGACCAGAAGCCCGACAAAATAGATGGCCTCCGGCATGATCGGTCCCGTGTTGTTGACCCCCTGGAGAATGAACCCGGACACCCAGACGAGGAATATCGCGAGCGCGATGTCGATGAGCGTCAGGATGACGAGAATGCCGGTCACCGAGTGCGCTCCCCTGGCGGCCTCATGAGTTCTGCCCGAGGATTTTCGCGACCCGCGGCGCGAAATAGGTGAGCACACCCGCCGCGCCCGCCCTCTTGAACGCGACGAGACTTTCCATCATCGCCTTTTCGCCGTCGAGCCATCCATTCTTCGCGGCCGCCTCGATCATCGCGTATTCGCCCGACACCTGATACGCGAAGGTTGGCACGCCGAACGCTTCGGAGACACGCCGCACGATGTCGAGGTATGGCATCCCCGGCTTCACCATCACCATATCCGCCCCTTCGGCAAGATCGAGCGCCACTTCGCGCAGCGCCTCGTCGGTGTTGGCCGGGTCCATCTGATAGGTGCGCTTGTCGCCTTTCAGGGTCGAGGACGAGCCGACCGCATCCCGAAACGGCCCGTAGAAAGCGCTCGCGTATTTGGCGGCATAGGCAAGAATTTGTGTGTCGTGATGCCCGTCGCGTTCGAGCGCCTGCCGGATCGCCCCGATGCGTCCGTCCATCATGTCCGAAGGCGCCAGCACGTCGCAGCCGGCAGCGACCTGATTGAGCGACTGGCGGATCAGCGCCTCGACGGTCGCGTCGTTTTGGATGACGCCGTCACGCAAGAGCCCGTCGTGGCCGTGGCTCGTGTAGGGATCGAGCGCCACATCGAGAATGACGCCGAGATCGAGCCCCGCTTCCTTGACGGCCCGCGTCGAGCGGCAGACCAGGTTGTCGGGATTGAATGCTTCGCGCGCGTCGTCCGTCCGGAGCTTGGGATCGGTGTAGGGAAAGATCGCGATTGCTGGAATGCCGAGCCCCGCCGCCTCGCGCGCGGCCTCGACGATGAGATCGACCGACAGTCGTTCGACGCCCGGCATCGACGCCACCGGTTCGCGCCGGCCTTTGCCTTCGAGCACGAAGAGCGGCCAGATGAGATCGGCCGCCGAGAGGCTGTGCTCGGCCACGAGCCGCCGGGCCCAGTTGGCTTTGCGGTTGCGGCGCGGGCGCACGGCCGGATAGCTGCCGCGCGGCGCATCGGCTGGGGCAAGACAAAGGGTCGAGGCACGTTCGATGGTCATGCGGGCTGGGCGTCGCGGAGGGGAATGAGCAGGTCGACGGGATCGGGACCGCGAAGTTGGCCCGACCAGCGCCCGCCTGCAAGGGCGTAAATACGGAGCGGTTGGCTACTCGCAGATCTTGGTGTGCGTGCGAGGGGCCATGTCCACGTGGAAGTGGTTCCGGTGGGCGTTGTTGGCCTCCGGCCCGAGCGTCGTTCCGAAAATGCGACACGCCGAGGCGTGCGCCGCCTTCAGGAATTTCATCATCTTCTGCGGCGGTTGTTTCGGCGGGTCGATGTCGTCTTTGGGGCCTCCGAGCCGCGACGGCTGGTAACCGAAACTCGGCGCGGTCCCTGAAGGTCGCGTCTCGTCCGCCGAAGCCGTCCCATCGACGATCGTCGTGCGCGTGGCCGGCACCGCGCGCGTCGCTTCGACCTTCGGCTTGACGGGCTCGTGCTCTTCCGAGGCGGCCTGCTGCGCGGCGTCGGTCTTGCCCTTCTCTGCAGCCTTCTCCAAGGCCAGTGCGCGGGCTTTGGCGTCCCGCTCCGTCTCGCCCCAGCCGCTCAGAACGTGGGCAGTTTCCCCCTTGGCCGTCACGAAACCGCGGATGTCGAGTGCGTTCGCGCGCCCGTGCTCGGAGAGTTTCGATTTCGTGCGTCCATAGGCGTTGCGGCACGAATAGTCGCTCATGTTCTCGATCTTGATGACCTCGCCGCCGAGATAACGCTTGGCGAGCGGCTGCACGTCCTCGCTCACCCACTGGTGCATGGCGACAACCATGTCGCAGCTCAAGACGGCAGGAGGGGAGACGGCGACTTCGGGGTTCCGCCCGACGCTGATGAGACGGACGGGTGCGGCCGACCCGCAATCACCCTGGCGGAACGGCGTCTCGGGCAGCGTCACAGCATGAACGCTCTTGAGGAGTTCGGCGCAGCGCGCCTTAGCCGCGGCGATGTCGGCGTCGGGCCATACCGTCGGAACGGGCTCGGCCGCATCCTTTGCCTCGGCTTCGGCCTTCGCGTCCTCGATCGTCTTCGGCCATGTCCCCTTGGCCGAGGGGCCCTTCATCACTTCGCCCTTGTCGGTCGTGCGTCGGCGGCCATCTTCGGTCTTGGACGTTTCGGCCGATTTCTCGGTGTCCGATTTCGATCCTGAACGCATGCCATCGGCCAATCCGGCGCCATTGGCCTCGGTCTTGGATTTCGTCGTCCCGGGGAGCGCGTTCCCGATCGTCGTGACGATCGGCGCGCCCTTTTTGTCACGCGGCTTGCGCTCGGGGAGCGGGACATCGTCGGAATAGGCCGGTCCCATGCTTGCAATAGCGATGCTGCCGACTGTCAGAGCAACCACGATCGACGCGAGACATCGCCTTGTAAAATCGTCAGCCGCCGTTCTCGAGGCACATCCCATGGCTCAGCGTTTCCCGTAGCAGCGCCGTGCGCGGACTTTATTGGCCATTCGGGCCGGACCTTTGGTGTTTACAACGGCCGGATTCCGTTTGACATAACCCCGGCCGAACGCCCCCCGAATCACCGATTGAAAGTGTGTTGCAGGACGTCTTCGCTGTATAGACACGGAATGTGGCCTCGGCGCGGAAGGACTTTCTACGATACCCGCTTTTCACAGGCCGTGATGGGAGCGCTACGTGACGTCCGTTGATATGAACGAAGCCGAGCTGTCGACGGACATCACCGGTACACTCGCTCACGTCACACTCCGCCGAACGCGGGCCTTGAATGCGCTGACGATCGCGATGCGCCGGGAACTGGCCGACGCCTTCCCGCGTTTTGCTCGCCATCCGGATATCTATGCGGTGGTCATGACCTCCGCGTCGGAACGGGCATTCTCCGCGGGCTCGGACGTCCGCGAGATCGTGGCACTCGCGCGCGCGGACAAGAGCGCGGCGCGGCAGGCATTCCGCGAAGAGTATCGGCTCAACTGGCAGATCGAGTGCTTTTCGAAGCCGTGCGTTTCACTCATCGATGGGTTGGTGATGGGCGGCGGCGTCGGTATTTCACTCTATGGCACCCACCGCGTTGCTGCGGAGCGTTACAGCTTCGCCATGCCCGAGACATTGATCGGCTTTTTTCCCGATGTCGGCGTCTGTCATGCGCTGGCGCGGATGCCCGATGAGATCGGCACCTATCTCGCTTTGACGGGTCGGAGCGTCGGCCGGGCGGATGCTATGGCGTTCGGGCTCGCGACCCATGCGATCGACGCGCAACATTTCCCGGCGATCATCCGAGCATTGGCGGACACCGAACCGGTCGATCCGCTCCTTGATGGTCTCCATGAGGACCCCGGTCCTGGCGCGCTGGAGCCGCTGCGCGACACGATCGCGCACTGCTTTTCGGCACTGTCGGTCGCTGAAATCCTGGCGCGTCTCGACGCCGTGTCCGGACGCGACGCCGACTGGGCCAGCGGCGTGGCCGCGGACCTGCGCCAGCGCTCGCCTTCGGCCCTCGTCATGACGCTGCAACACATCCGCGCCGCGGCCCTCATGCACCTGAAGGACGTCCTCGAGGCGGATCAGCGGTTGGCCGAGCTCTGTCTCGATCAGTCCGACTTTTACGAAGGAGTGCGGGCTCAGGTCATCGACAAGGATCGCGCCCCGAAATGGACGCCGGCATCAATCGAGGCCGCCCAAGTGTTAATTTCAGCGCTCTTGGCCGCCCCGCCGTCCGAGCCGAGTTGGCAGTTGCCGAGCCGGGCCGACATGCAAGCCGCACGCGCATAACCGGAAATTGAACGGTTGACGTCTATATTCGAGCGTTCAGAAACACTTTTGGGCTCAATCAAACAAGAAGAGTAAATAATCCGTTCCAGTGACAGGCCATTACTATTCTTTTACTATGCCTATTCAGGTAACTTTTAGTTGTTTCCGCTATCTTTGTTTGGAAGCCGGGCAAAAGACCTGGACTATGCGTATGACAGGCAAGAGGCATCCATGACCAAGGGTATCGACGCGGCGCGCGTGCTTGCGCCCGTCCAGGACGAGGGGGTCCGCACCGAGTACCTCCAGTCGCTGCGATTGATCGAGCGGCTGCATCGTCTCCTCCTCGACGTGATCAAGGACGAGTTCGACCGGCTTGGCGGTTCCGATCTCAATAGCGTGCAGGCCCTGCTTCTCTACAACATTGGCGAGGCGGAACTGACGGCCGGCGAATTGAAGAGTCGCGGCCACTATCTTGGTTCGAACGTCTCCTACAACCTGAAGAAGCTCGTGGATATGGGCTATATCCACTACAAGCGCTCCGAGACCGACAAGCGCAGCGTGCGCGTGAGCCTCACGCAGAAGGGCCTCGACGCCTGCAAGGTCGTCCAGAAGCTGTACCAGCGCCAGTTGGGTTCGATCGAGGCTGTCGGCGGGGTCAACAGCGACGACTTCCGCGGGTTGAACCGGGCCCTGATGCGGCTCGAGCGCTTCTGGTCCGACCAGATCCGCTACCGTCTCTGATCTTCGACGCGGATAAAACCGCAGACCGGAGATCGATGTGAAGGGCCGCGGCACCGCCGCGGCCTTTTCATTTTGCGTGCGGCGCGATCTCTCCATAAAGCTGACCTGGGTCAGCGAACGGTCGTGAAAATCGATCACGCTTTGCGGAGATGCGGCCGTTTCGACGCCATCGAGCCTTGCCGCCGAAGCTCGTCCCGTCGCATAACGGCCCGTGGCTGTGCTAACTCAGCCCGCGCCCCTTCGGTTCGACTTCGGCAATCGGACCTCGGCAATCGGGAAAGAACAGCCCCTGCGGGCGACACACACGGACGAAGAGCGAACACCAAACGTGAGCAAGCGCCGGACATCGACTGCGGCGAACGAAACGTTCGAACTGCTGAGGATCGACAACCAACTTTGCTTCGCGCTCTATGCGGCCACGCGATCCATCACGCGCGTCTATCGCGAAAAGCTCGATCCCCTGGGTCTCACCTATCCGCAGTTCCTCGTGTTGCTCGTCCTGTGGGAAAGCGACGATCTATCGGTGTCGGAGATTGGCCATCGGCTGATGCTCGATTCAGGGACCCTGACGCCGCTCCTGAAGCGCATGGAAGCGGCGGGTTTTGTCACACGCCGCCGCCGCGTCGATGACGAGCGCGAGGTCAACATCCATCTGACCGACAAGGCGCGTGAACTGCAGCACGGCGCGCTCGACGCGAGGAAGTTCGTCGGTTGCCGCCTCGGGATGACCGAGAAGGAGATCCTGGCTCTCCGTGCTGACATCATGGGTCTCGTCGACCAATTGGCGGTCAATGAAGGCTGCTTCCGTGGCGAGGACGACTGATCACGCATTCTGAGTCTATCGCAGCGACATGGAAATAGGTCGGGGGCAACTGACGTTGTCTTTGCGGAGCACGGTAAATGGCGCTGGGTAGAGGTCTGTTCAGCCGACGCGGACCAACTCCGTCTTGACGCGTCGACCGGTCGGCCATACGCCGTTCTCGATGCGCGACGGCGCCATGGTGGGAATGTCGCAGATTGACCAAGGTCAAACGCGATCGTCACGGAGGTGGCTAGTGTCCCTGGTCATAAATCCGCGACACTTTCACGGTTGCGAGGGACGTCGCGCCGCGCGAAATTGTCCAAAATCCGGGCGGATCGGGCTTAAGGAACGTGCATGGACTACCAGTCGTTTTTTAGCGAAGCCCTCTCTGCCATCAAAGCCGAAGGTCGTTACCGGGTCTTCGCGGATCTGAAGCGGAGCCGCGGGGCATTCCCGTCCGCGACACAGTTCGCGGGCGAACGCGAGCGTCCGATCACGGTCTGGTGCTCGAACGACTATCTCGGCATGGGCCAGCACCCGGACGTCCTCGCAGCTATGCACGAGGCGATCGACCGTGTCGGCGCGGGTTCGGGCGGAACGCGCAACATCTCCGGCACCTGCCACTACCATGTCGAGCTGGAATGCGAGATCGCCGACCTGCACGGCAAGGAAGCGGCTTTGCTGTTCACCTCGGCCTATGTGGCCAACGACGCCACGCTGTCGACGATCCAGAAGCTCATTCCCGGGCTCGTTCTCATCTCGGATGAGAAGAACCACGCCTCGATGATCGAGGGCATTCGACATGGCGGCGGCGCCAAGCGCATCTTCCGCCACAACGATCTCGTCGATCTCGAAGAGAAGTTGAAGAGCCTGCCGAAGTCGTCACCGAAGATGATCGTCTTCGAGAGCGTCTACTCGATGGATGGCCACATCGCGCCCATCGCGGCGATCTGCGATCTCGCAGAGAAGTACGGCGCGATGACCTATCTCGACGAAGTTCACGCCGTGGGTCTCTACGGCCCGCGCGGCGGCGGCATCGCCGAGCGCGATGGAGTGATGAACCGCGTCGACGTCATCAACGGCACGCTCGCCAAGGGCTTCGGCGTGATGGGCGGCTATATCGCGGCTTCGCGAGATATCTGCGACGCGATCCGGTCCTACGCCTCGGGCTTCATCTTCACAACGTCCCTCGCGCCCGCCATCGCCGCCGGCGCGCTCGCATCGATCCGCTACCTGAAGACATCGTCCAAGGAACGCGAAGCTCATCAGGAGCGCGCGGCCACCCTCAAGGCGAAACTCAAGGCGGCCCGCATCCCGGTGATGGACAACCCGAGCCACATCGTCCCGATCCTGGTCGGCGATCCGGTGCATTGCAAGGCCGTGACCGATGCGCTGCTCGACCGCTTCGGCATCTATGCGCAGCCGATCAATTATCCGACCGTCCGGCGCGGAACAGAGCGCATTCGGCTGACGCCGACGCCGCTCCACACCGACGCTCAGATGGACGCACTCGTGGCAGCGCTGTCGAGCCTCTGGGCCGCGTGCCCCGTGTCGCACGGCCAGACGGTCCGCCTCGCGGCAGAATAGCGCGCTCGCGCCATCCTCCGATCAGCATAACGCCCACTTGCGTAAGCATGTCGCCTACCCATTCGAGCGGTTGTAGGCGCGGCGCGGCGCGTGCTATCGGGGTTTTCGACTTTGGTCGCGGACCGCGCCGGCGCTGAGCCATCGGCACATCGCGAAGAGTTCACCAATAAGATCAACCACCTGAGCCAAGAGACAATAGCGAGGAGACACGATGCTCAACCTCCAGGGCAAGCCGCGCTCGACCGAGCGCTTTTTCAAAGCCCATGTCCACGAGACGGATCCGGAGGTGGCTGCCGCCATCCAGAAGGAGTTCGGCCGTCAACAGTATGAGATCGAACTCATCGCGTCCGAGAACATCGTGTCTCAGGCCGTCCTCGATGCCGCCGGCAGCGTCCTGACGAACAAGTACGCGGAAGGCTACCCCGGCAAGCGCTATTATGGCGGCTGCCAGTACGTCGACATCGTCGAAGAACTCGCGATCGATCGCGTGAAGAAACTCTTCAACTGCGGCTTCGCGAACGTGCAGCCGAATTCCGGCTCTCAGGCGAACCAGGGCGTCTTCAATGCGCTGATGCAGCCCGGCGACACGATCCTCGGCCTCTCGCTCGCGGCCGGCGGTCACCTCACGCACGGCGCGCCTGTCAACCAGTCGGGCAAGTGGTTTAAGGCCGTCCATTACATGGTGAAACCCGATACCCACCTCATCGACATGGATGAGGTTCGGAAGCTCGCTCACGAGCACAAGCCGAAGGTGATTATCGCCGGTGGCTCGGCCTACCCGCGCAAGATCGATTTCGCTGCATTCCGCGCGATTGCAGACGAGGTCGGCGCCTACTTCCTTGTCGACATGGCCCACTTCGCGGGCCTCGTCGGCGCGGGTCTCTATCCGAGCCCGTTCCCCCATGCCCACGTCGTGACGTCGACGACGCACAAGACCCTGCGCGGTCCGCGCGGTGGCATCATCCTCACGAATGACGAGGAACTCGCCAAGAAGTTCAACTCGGCGATCTTCCCCGGCATCCAGGGCGGCCCGCTCATGCACGTTATCGCCGGCAAGGCGGTTGCGTTCGGCGAATGCCTCCAGCCCGACTTCAAGCTCTACATCCAGAGCGTGATCGATAATGCGAAGGCGATGGGTGAGGTTCTCGTTCAGTCGGGCTTCGCGCTCGTCTCGGGCGGCACCGACACCCACCTGATCCTCGTCGACCTGCGTCCGAAGAACCTCACGGGCAACATCTCCGAGAAGGCACTCGGCCGCGCGCACATCACCTGCAACAAGAACGGCGTGCCGTTCGATCCCGCGAAGCCGATGGTCACGTCGGGCATCCGTCTCGGCTCTCCGGCCGGTACGACGCGCGGGTTCGGCGTCGCGGAGTTCCGCGAAATCGGCCGTATGATCTCGGAAGTCCTCGAAGGCCTCGCGAAGAACGGCGAAGCCGGCAACGGCGCCGTCGAGGAAAAGATCAAGGCCGAGGCGACCGAGCTTTGCAAGCGCTTCCCGATCTACTCGTAAGCGCGGAAAACAATATAGAGTATGGGGCGCTGGGTTCTCCCGGCGCCCTTTTTCTTTTGTGAACATGGACTTGTGCCGCGCCGCGGCGGCGGCATCCCTCACTTGCCCCGAGCTGCGACATGTGACATATTTTTTCCGACGCGTGACACCCTTAGGTCAAGGCTCACTTCCATGTCGTCGCGAACTCAGATTTCGAACGCACCCTCGTCCGCCACCGCGCTCCTTGCGATAGCCGCGCTTTTCGGCGGAGAGAAAGTGCTTCGGCGCAAGCTTTCGGGCGTGATGGACGCTCACCAACTGTTGCTGGACGGGTTGCCGGCGCGTGCGCTGGTGCATCTGATCGACAGCCTCCTCGTGCTCGACAAGGATACGTCTCTCGAAAAAGCGGTCGGCATGAGCGTCCGCACCGTTCAGCGCCGGAAGGAGGCGCACGCCAAGCCGTTGAGCGCCGAGCAGAGCGGTCGGGTCTGGTCGTTTGCGTCTGCGTTGGCGCAGGCAACGACGGTATTCGGTTCGCAACGCGCGGCAGAAGAGTGGCTCCAGCGGCCGGCTTTGGCACTCGATGGCAAGCGCCCGCTCGACCTCCTGGCGACGCCCGCGGGCGCGGCCCTCGTCGAAACGCACCTCCGCCGTCTCGAGTACGGCGTCTATACATGATGCCTCTGCCGGCGGCGCTCGGCGGCAAGGGGCTCGTGGCTTGGCGCCTCGACATGTCGCTGCACGCCGCGACGTGGGACAGCGGCGAAGGCGCGTTTCTCGAAGGCGGTCGATGGAACAGCCGCGGCACGCGGGCCGTCTACTGCGCGATCGATCCAGCGACGGCCATTCTCGAAGTTGCGGTTCACAAGGGTTTCGATGCGCTGGATACCGTCGCGCATGTGCTGACTGCGGTCGAAATTGCCGATCCGAGGGCGGTCCACATCGTCCAGCCGGACGATGTTCCCAATCCGAACTGGCTTCGCTCCGGCCAGCCGAGTGCGGGTCAGCAGAAATTCGGCGATGCGCTCCTGGCAAAGCATAAGTTCGTCGTCATCCCCAGCGTCGTCTCCGTCCACAGCTGGAATGTGATTTTTCTTGGTGCCGCGACGTCGAACGCCTATGCGCTAAGGTCTCAAGAACGATTTGCACTCGATACCCGCCTCAATCCGCCGAAGAAGTCCTGATCGGAGCCCCGAACGATGCGCTGCCCCTACTGCGGGTCCGAGAACACGAGCGTCAAGGACAGCCGTCCGACGGACGAGAACGCCTCGATCCGCCGCCGCCGCGAATGTCCCGATTGCGGCGGCCGCTTTACGACGTTCGAGCGCGTTCAGCTTCGCGAACTCATCGTCGTCAAGCGCTCCGGCCGAAAGGTGCCGTTCGATCGCGACAAACTCCTGAAGTCGGTCGAGATCGCACTCCGGAAGCGCCCGATAGACGAGGAGCGCGTCGAGCGCATGGTGTCGGGCATCGTCCGCCAGCTCGAAAGCTCGGGCGAAAGCGAGATCCCATCGTCCGCTATCGGCGAGCGCGTGATGGAGGCGCTGCGCAATCTCGATCCCGTCGCCTACGTCCGCTTCGCCTCCGTCTATCGCGATTTCCGCGAGGCGGCCGATTTCCAGGAGGTGCTGGGAGAGATCGCGCGCGAGGACATGGAACGTCCGGGTCCGCTTCCGACACCGGGCCGCAAACATTGATGTCCCCGCGCGATCGACGAGCGTTCGACGCCAGCATGATGGAGATCGCGCTCGTCATGGCCCGCCGCGGGCTCGGCGCGACGGCACCCAATCCCTCGGTTGGCGCGGTCGTAGCGGATGAAGGGACGGGCGAAATTCTGGCACGGGCCGTCACAGCGGACGGCGGCCGGCCGCACGCAGAGACCCGGGCACTCGCGATTGCCGGACCTCGCGCGCGCGGCAAGACGATGTACGTCACACTCGAGCCTTGCGCCCATCACGGCCGGACGCCGCCCTGCGCCGACGCGCTGATCGCCGCCGGGCTCGCGCGCGTCGTCGTCGGCACGGGCGATCCCGATCCGCGCACAGCTGGACAGGGCGTAGCGCGCTTGCGAGCCGCAGGTGTTGCAGTCGATGCCAGCGAACTCGAACCCGAGGCGCACTGGGTGACGCTTGGCCACATCCTTCGCGTGACCGAAAGCCGGCCGTTCGTGCAGGTGAAGATCGCGACCGACGCCGATGGAAATGTGCCCCGCGGCCGTTCCGGCCATCCGGTCTGGGTCACGAGTGCCGAGGCCCGCGCATTCGGCCACCTCCTGCGAGCCGAGGCGGACGCGATCCTGGTCGGCGCGGGGACCGTCCGTGACGACGATCCCGAATTGACCTGTCGCCTGCCGGGCCTCGTCAACCATTCGCCGGTCCGCGTCGTGTTGACTGGAACCTCGCCGTTGCCGACCGAGGCGAAGCTTTATGCAGCAAGCGGGCCGCCGGTTTGGGCGATCGGCACGAATGGCCGCATCGGGATCATCGGGGGCGCAGGCGCGCGCCCAGCCGGGCAACCCCCGGTCTCCGGGCGCCCCTCGTTGCGCGTCGTTCTCGCCAGCTTGGCTCGGGAAGGGATGACGCGCCTCCTCGTCGAGGGCGGACCGCGCATCTGGCGCGCGTTCGCCGATGCGGGCTATGTCGACGAGGTTGTGCTGTTCATGGCCGGCCACGCAACGTGCGATGCCGCGGACGATCGCGCCCATCGGACGCTGGAACGGCTGCTCGGTCCCGTGAGCTTGCGCGTCGCCATGCAGAGAACGATCGGCAGCGATACCTTGTGGCGCTTGCGCGCCGATCGGTGATGGGTCACTTGAAGACCCGGCAGTCAGGACTTTCCAGGCACAGATGTTCACCGGCATCATCACCGACTTGGGCGAGGTTGCCTCCCGCGACGGCGGGCGGTTCGCGATCCGCTGCGGCTATCAGCCGTCGACGATCGCGGTCGGTGCTTCGATCGCCTGCGACGGAGTGTGCCTCACGGCGACGAGCGTCGTGCCCGATCCGCACGGCAGTCTCTTCACGGTCGATGTCTCGAATGAAACCCTCTCGAAAACGACCCTCGACGCCTGGACGGCCGGGCGCGCCGTCAATCTCGAACGCGCGTTGAAGATCGGAGACGAACTCGGCGGCCACATGGTCTCGGGTCATGTAGATGGCTTGGCAACTATTCGAACCGTATCGCCCGACGGCGAGAGCCTGCGGTTCCGGCTCGAGACAACGCCGGATCTGGCGCGGTTCATCGCCGCCAAAGGGTCCGTCGCGCTCGATGGTACATCGTTGACTGTGAATGCCGCCGAGGCTGGCGAATTCACAGTGAACCTGATCCCGCACACCTTGACCGCGACCACCTGGGGGCGCAAAAAGCCGGGCGAAACCGTCAACCTCGAGGTCGACATGTTCGCGCGCTACGTCGCGCGGCTCTTGGAGTTCCGTCGATGACCGCCTTCGAGGCGAAACATCGCCCAAAAAACGCGGCGGCGCGCTCGTCGGCCGTGTCGCCGATCCACGAGATCATCGATGATTTGCAGAACGGCCGCATGGTCGTGCTCGTCGATGCCGAGGATCGCGAGAACGAGGGCGATCTCGTCATTGCCGGACAGATGGCGACGCCCGCCGCCATCAATTTCATGGCGCGGTTCGGCCGAGGGCTCATCTGCCTCGCGCTGACTCAGCCGCGCGCCAACGAACTCGGCCTCGAGATGATGGTGCGCAATAACGCCTCGCGCAATCGCACCGCTTTCACGCAGTCGATCGAGGCGCGCGAAGGCATTGCGACCGGCATTTCCGCGCATGATCGCGCGCGCACGATCGCGACCGCCATCGACCCGACGAAAGGCGCGAGCGACATTGTCTCGCCCGGTCATGTCTTTCCCCTCGTCGCGCGTGAAGGCGGCGTCCTCATCCGGGCCGGCCACACCGAAGCGTCGGTCGATCTTGCCAAACTCGCCGGCCTCTCGCCGTCCGCCGTCATCTGCGAGATCATGAACGACGATGGTACGATGGCGCGGATGCCCGATCTCGTGAAGTTCGCATCCGAGCATGACTTGAAGATCGGCACGATCGAGGACCTGATCGCCTATCGCCTGCAGCACGACAAGCTCGTCGAGCACGTCGCCGAGACGACGATCGATACGACACACGGCGGAACCTTCGATCTCCACGTCTACACAACGACCGTCAATCCGGCCGAGCATCTGGCCCTCGTCAAGGGCGACATTAGCGCGGGCGGCCCCGTTCTCGTGCGTGTTCACGCTGTCAATCTGCCGGGCGACGTTCTGGGCGTCGGGTCGGCACCAGCGGCTGCAGGCGGTCCACTCGTTGCCCAGGCCATGGCCGCGATCGCGCGCGAGGGCCGCGGCGTCGTTGTCCTCATTCGCGATCTCGGGCCGAAAAGCGTCACCGACTGGATCGAGAGCCAGAAGGGTCGCGGGACGACAACGATGGCGGCGCCCGTCAAGCGTCAGGTCGAAACTGGGATCGGTTCGCAGATCCTGAGGGACCTCGGTGTCGGAGATATGATCCTCATGACCAACTCTCCCGAGCAGGTCTATGTCGGCGTCGAGGCGTTCGGGCTTCGAATCGTCGGCACGCGCGGGATTGGGTGAACCATGGTCGGAACGGAACCAGCAGCGCCGATGCCCGTCGATGCCGCACGCGTCAAAGGCAGTCGCGTGCTGATCGTACGATCGCCCTACTATCAGGCGATCGCGCAGTCCCTGACCCGTGGTGCGACCGAGGTTCTCGAAAAGCACGGGATCGGTTATGACATCGTCGATGTTCCGGGCGCGCTCGAAATTCCCCAGGCGCTCGGGCTCGCGGTTGCACTCGGGCGCTTCGGTGACGCGGGCTTTACCGGCGCTATCGCGCTCGGTTGCGTCATCCGCGGCGAGACCACGCATTACGAGATCGTGTCCGAGAATGCCAATCACTGGTTGATGGACTTGGCCGTCGGTCATGCCATACCGCTCGGCAACGCAATTTTGACCGTCGAAACGATGGATCAGGCCGTGGCCCGTGCGGATGGCGAGCACGGCGGCAAGGGTGCCGAGGCGGCGCGCGCGTGCCTCGCCCTCATGGCCTACGCAGCAGCATTTGGGAACGACGAAGAATGAAGGTTGAACGCATGCGTCAGGAACGTGGAGACGCCGGAAGGGCGCGCAGTAAGGCGCGCATGGCGGCCGTTCAGGCGCTCTATCAGATGGAACTGGCCGGAACCGACGTCGCCGAGGTGATCGAGGAGTTCCAAAGCCTGAGGTTCCGTCCCGACGATCAGATGGCCGACAACGACGACGCGGATAGCGCGCCCGCGGCCGCGTCTCTCGCCAATGCCGACGAGACGTTCTTTTCCGAGATCCTGCACGGCGTCATCCGCCGCCAGCGCGAAATCGACCCGCTCGTCCATGAGCAGTTGGCCGACGGCTGGAAGCTCGTCCGCGTCGACAGCATCCTGCGTGCCATCCTGCGCGCGGGTGCGTTCGAACTGCTCGACCGGACCGACGTGCCGGCGCGCGTCGCGATCAACGAATATATCAACGTCGCGCACGCCTTCTTCTCCGAGGATGAGCCGCGCGTCGTCAACGGCGTGCTCGACAAGCTCGGCCGTCGTCTGCGCCCTGACGAATTCGAGGCCAAGGCTCGGCCGGCATGAGCGATCGGATTGGCAGTGAAGCCGAGCTGATCGAGACCTACCTGGCGCCCCTGGCCTACGGATTGCCCGGTGCCTGCAATCTGATCGACGACGCCGCCGTCCTGACCGTCGCCGACAACGAGGAACTTGTCGTCACGACCGACGCCGTCGCGGCAGGCGTGCATTTCTTCGAGGACGACCCGCCCGACGCGATCGCGTGGAAGGCCCTCGCCGTCAACATCTCCGATCTCGTTGCCAAGGGCGCGACGCCGCTCGCCTATCAGATGGCGCTCTCTTTTCCCGAAGCCCCGCGTCACGACTGGATGGCCAAATTCGCTGAAGGACTGCGCAACGCGCAATTGGCCTTTGCCGTCACGCTGTCGGGCGGCGACACCGACCGCCGGCCGGGTCCTCTGAGCGTCACGATCACCGCGATCGGCCGCGTTCCGGCGAGCCAGACGGTCCGCCGGTCGGGCGGACGGCCTGGTGATCGCCTGTTCGTGACGAACACGCTCGGCGACGCGGCCTTGGGTCTCGAATTGAGGCGTGCTTCTTCAGCGGTCGCCGGCTGGGCGCTCGACGAGCAGGATCGCGCGTTTCTCCTCGACCGATATTTGCGCCCGCGCCCGTCGATCGTCGCGGCCGCCATTGTCCTAGAACATGCGTCCGCCGCGATGGACCTCTCCGACGGTCTCGCCAAGGACTTGGGGCGTCTCTGCCGTGTCGGCGGCACGGGCGCGCGTGTCAGGATTGGGGATTTGCCTTTGTCGCGTGCCGCGCGGCTCGCCATGGCGCGCGATCCCGATGTGTTGGAAAGGATCGTGACCGGCGGCGACGACTACGAGGTTCTGGCAGCCGTTCCGCCCGATAGGCTCGCCCGTTTCGCGGCCGATGCCGAGGCGCGCGGTCTCGCCTTCACGGAGATCGGCATCTTGACCGCCGATGGAGGTGTAGAGATCCTTGATCAGAGCGGCCGCGCGCGCGAGTTCTCGCGCCCGGGCTGGGATCATTTCTGAGCCCAATCTCAGTCCTGCGATGTCCCGTCACATGAGGCTTAGATGCCGGGCATCATTGAAATTTCTTCGAGGGTCTTGCTTTGGCCATATGGTTGACGCCATGTCGCCAGGGATGCGGTTCGGGCAATTGTGGTCGGCCGCTGGCCGGGGGCGCCAAGGGGCTGTTACCCGGAGCGTCAGAACGGCTGTGTTTCGATCCCGAGCGTGCGTTGGAAGAGCACGAGCCGGCTTCCAAATCGACGCGCGCCTGCGTGTCGTCCGAAAAGAGGAATGAACGAAATATGCAGGTTTCGATGCCCGCTCCGGCCCATGACGACATCGGGTCGATTGGGAGCGGCCCTCGTTTCGGCATCGTGGGAATTTTGGTCCTGATCATGGTAGTTGCGCTGTCCTTTTGCGCGCAGAGCGCACACGCGCAGGGCAATGACGGCTATTGGTGGGACGGCATCAAGAGCTTCGGAACCCCCGACTACAACACGCGCCCGAAGGCCGAAAAGGCCATGGCGACGAAGGAAGGCGATCCCGACGATCTGCGCCCTGGCGACGTGCCGCTTCGCAGCGACGAAATGATTTCGTTCATCGATTCCGCGATCGAACGGTATCGCCAGATTGTCTCGAAGGGTGGCTGGCCCAAGATCGGCGGCACCAAGATGATCCGCCCGGGCGACGACGATGAGCGCATGCCTGTCGTGCGCCGCGTGCTGCGCATGACCGGCGACTACAAGACCGGCGGCGGCAGCTATTTCGAGGACTACAACTACGACAGCACGACGGAGGAAGCCGTCCGGCGTTTCCAGATGCGCCACGGCTTGCGAACGAACGGCCGCATCGATCGCCCCACGCTCGCAGCGCTGAGCGTCTCCGCCGAGGAGCGCCTGCAGCAGCTGGAACTCAATCGTCGCCGAATCGTCGCACTGTTGGAGCAGGCGGTCGAGGATCGCTACGTGCTCGTCAACGCCGCCGGCTTCCAGCTCGAGGCCGTCGAGCGCTTCGAGGTTCATCAGCGCCACCGCGTGATCGTCGGCCGCCAGGGCCGCGAGACGCCGGAATTGCGCGCGACCATCAAGGCGCTCAACTTCTTCCCGTTCTGGCGCGTGCCCGACAGCGTCGCGAAGCTCGACGTGTTTCCCCGTCTCGTGAAGGAGCCCCAGTATCTCCAGCAGGAAGGCATTCGCGTCGTCATGGGGGATTTCAACGGCCCCGAGATCGACCCGAGTGCCGTCGACTGGTCCCAGGCCGACCCCGCGAAAGTGAAGCTGCGGCAGGACCCCGGTGATAAGAACGCCTTGGGTCTTGTCCGCATCGACATGCAGAACGAGCACGGCGTCTACATGCACGACACGCCGCTGAAGAACCTCTTCACGCAATCGGGCCGCGCCTTCAGTGCCGGCTGCGTCCGCGTGCAGGACGTCTTCCGCCTCGTCGAATGGCTCGCAAAGCTCGAACCCGGCTGGGAAAGCCCCGGCCAGGTCGAGGCCGTCATCCAGTCCGGCCAGCCCCTGACGCTCGATCTGACGCGGCCGGTGCCGGTCTATTTCGCCTACGTCACCGCCTGGGCCGAGCAGGGCGGGCAGGTTCAGTTCCGCGCCGACATCTACAATCGCGATGGACAGCCGACCGAGACCGCGGTCGTCGATCCCGAGGAGCCCGTGCCGTCGGTCGGCCTCGCCCCCTGACTCCCCTGCATGACTTGCGCCCCTGACTGGCGCTGCGATCGGTTTCTGACGATCAGCGCAAGTCCTCGCACGGGCACGCCGATAGGCGTGCCGTGATTTCGCGCATTGGAAGAAATGCCGGACTGAGAGATGGCTCCGCGGGTAGGGCTCGAACCTACGACCGTCCGATTAACAGTCGGATGCTCTACCACTGAGCTACCGCGGAACAGGCACTGTTGAAGCGCCGGGGGTGATTAGCAGAAGTCGCCCCACCCGAGAAGGGGCTTTCTGCCACGCGTCGGCCACGGCCGCAAGTGGCGCGACGAGCATTGATTCTGGTGATTTATCCGCCGTTAGAGCGATAAGAGCGGCGGCATCGAATTTCGCAGAACGCACCATGAATGATTGGAGGCCACGCCCGGAATTGAACCGGGGTACGCGGATTTGCAGTCCGCTGCGTCACCACTCCGCCACGTGGCCTCTGGTCCGCATCCAGCCTGTCGTTGGCCGGCATCGGAGCGCGAAGCGGGCGCGCACCTCTGCGAGAGAGCGGCTGGGTAGCATACCTCCGGGGAAGGGCACAAGCGAGCCCTCGCAATCGCGCCGAATGTCCCCGCCGGCGCACGGACGTCTGCGCCGCGACCCTCCCGCCAATCTCGAAACTGCCCCGTCGTCCCGGAGGCGCTCCTGCTTCGAAATTGCGGCTGGTCGGGCGCGGCGGCACTCTCTAAGGTTCCGCGTCGCATGCGCCAGCAACAGGGTCCGCGGCCGATGGTCGATACATCTCTCCAACGCAAGAACATGGTCGAAAGCCAGGTCCGTCCGAGTGACGTCACCGACCGCCGGATCACCCTTGCCATGTCGTCGATCGCGCGCGAGGCGTTCGTCGCGCCCGAACTGCGCGCATTGGCCTACAGCGACGCGGAACTGCCGCTCGGTGACGGCCGCACGAAAGGCCGCCAGCTTCTCGCCCCGCGCACGCTCGCGAAGATGATCCAGATCCTCTCCCCCGACCCCTCCGACATCGTTCTCGACGTCGGGTGCGGCACCGGATACGCGACCGCCATCCTGTCGCGCCTCGCGATGACGGTCGTGGCGCTCGAGGAGGATCAGGGTCTCGCCCAGGAAGCGACGCGCGTCCTTCAGGTGCAGGGCTTCGACAATGCCGCCGTCGTGCAGGGGCCGCTGACCGACGGTTATCCGAGCGAAGGCCCCTACGACCGCATCCTGGTCGGCGGCGCGGTGGCGGAGCCGCCCGCGACGCTTTTGGGCCAATTGAAGGACGGGGGCCGCCTCGTCGCGATCCTGGCGAGCGGCGGGTCGAGCCGGGCGGTTACATGGACGCGGATCGGCACGACCTATTCCGAAAGCGATGGGTTCGACGCCGTGGCCCCCTTGCTGCCCGGCTTCGCCAAGAGCCCGGGTTTCGTATTCTAGCGGTCGCCACGGTGTCCCGGCACGGCGGCCCGAAGCGGGCGTCCGCGCCCCACGGCGGGACGCTGGTTTACGGTTCCTAAATGGAATCAGCCGCACTCCGGTTCTTCGGGAAGGTTTGTGTCCCGTGTCTCGGAGGAGCAGGCATGCCGGGCGTCGATATCCGTCACAGACCGACGGATGGGGGCCGCCAAACCTGGAGCCGCATGGCGCGTCTCCGGGCCTCCGCGTGCGCGCTCTCGCTGGCGCTTTTCGTCGGGTCATTCCCCGCCGAACTCCGCGCCGACACGCTCTCCGAAGCCCTGGCCTCGGCCTACGAGAAAAACCCGCGCCTCGACGCAGAGCGCGCGCGCCTCCGGGCGACCGACGAGGATGTCGCGCGCGCCATGTCCGGGTACCGTCCCCAGGTCGGCGTTTCTGCTGAACTCGGGCGGGCCAGTACCCATTCCCGACCCGGAACGTCATCGGACGGCAACAGCGGACCCTGGGGCTACCAGATTTCCGTAAGCCAGCCGTTGTTCACGGGTTTCCGCTCGACGAGCACCCTCAACGAGGCCGAAGCCGACGTTCGCGCTGGCCGGCAGACTTTGCGCCGCGTCGAAGCTGAGGTCCTGCTCGATGCGGCGGCGGCCTACCTTGACGTTATCCGGGACACCGCGATCGTCCGCATCCGCGAGAAGACGGTCGACGTCCTCTCGCGAGAACTCGATGCGGCCCGCGCACGCCGCGCCGCGCGTGAGGTGACGCTGACGGATGTCGCGCAGGCGGAAGCCCGGCGCGCCCGCGCCCTGTCGGAAGCCGACCGCGCGAAGGCCGAACTCAAGGTGTCCCGCGCACGCTATCAGCAGGTCGTTGGCAAGCAGCCCATGAGCTTGCGTGCGCCACCTCTGAAGGTCAAGGGCATGCCCCGCTCGCTGGACGAGGCGCTCGACATCGCACACGCCGAAAGCCCGAACGTGCAGGCCGCGCTTTATCGCGAGGAATCCTCCCGGCACAACGTCGACAAGATTTCCGGCGAGCTATTGCCGCAAGTCTCCGTCGACGCGACATGGAGCCAGTCCGGTGACACGACGGGGCTCTATGCCGACGAGGACGACGCCCGCGTCACTGGCCGCGTCTCCATGCCCCTCTACGAAGGCGGCGAAACCCGCGCCCGCATCCGTCAGGCGAAGCACCTGCACGTGAGCCGCCTGCAAGAGATCGAGCAGGCGCGCAACGAGACCGAGGCCAATGTGACGGCGGCGTGGTCGCGGCTTGGGGCCGCGCGGGCGCAGTTAAAATCGGACGAGATACAAGTCGAGGCGAGCCGCACCGCCCTCGAAGGCGTGCGCGAGGAGGAGCGGGTTGGCCAGCGTCTCCTGCTCGATGTCCTCAATGCCGAGCAGGAATATCTCGAGGCGCAGGTCCAGGCGGTCGTGACGAAAAGGAACCTCGTCGTGGCGAGCTACGCCGTCCTGGCCGAGATCGGACGCCTCAACGGCGAGACGGTCGAGACCGGTGGCCTCGTCTATGATCCGGAGGTCCATTACCAGGGCAGTCGCGACGAATGGTTCTCGACCGACATCACGGATCGCTCGGGCCGCGACGTCGAAGGAGAAGTCCTTGTCGACGCGGAAATCGCTGCCGAAGCGGAGGTCGGCGCACCGGTTATCGTCGAGGAGCCATCCGCGCGCGCTAGACTGCGCATACCGGACGAGCCTCCTAGCCTGCGGCTGCGGTCAAACAAGGACTGATTTTCGAATTATGACGGGTGTTTCGTCATTGATTCCAAGTGTGGGAATGCAGCAACGCAAGCGGATTACCTCGCGGCTGCAGGCCCCTATCTCCTTCATCCGCAAGGGCGGGTCACGTACATAGGTCATTAGCGATCTGTTAACCGCCACACCGCCGCGCTCGGTGCCGTCCGCGAATCATGGGATGCCATAGGCGCTCCGATCCGCCCGGCGACCACCGTTCGGCTCGGGTTTCATCGGCCGACGCCTCGCGTGGGCTTGCGTCTGAGGATGACTTTGCGAACGCTGAAACAGCACCCGTTGCCCAAGCTGCCGACGCCCATGTGGCGTGGCCTTGGCGTGGCAATGTCCGCTTTTGTGCTCACCGTCGCGATGTCGGCCGCAGCGGCGGCCCAAACCATCGACGACGCGCTCGCCCAGGCCTACGAATACAATCCTCAGATCGATGCCGAGCGCGCGCGTCTGCGCGGCACGGATGAGGAAGTGGCCCGAGCGATGTCGGGATACCGCCCCGTCATCACCGGTCAGGCCGAAGTCTCGCGCACGAATACCAACGTCCGCCCCGACAGCGCTGGCGAGGGCACGAACAATCCGCGCAGCTACGCCATCAACCTCACGCAGCCTATCTTCCGCGGTTTCCGCACGACAAACGCCGTCAACGTCGCCGAGGCCGAGGTCCGCGCGGGCCGGGAACGTCTGCGCGATATCGAGCAGCAGGTGCTTCTCGACGCGGCGACCCAGTTCATGAACGTGGTCCGCGATCAGGCCGTCGTCCGTCTCAACGAGAACAACGTCCGCGTTCTCTCCGAAGAATTAAAGGCCCAGGAAGACCGGTTCGCAGTCGGCGACGTGACGAAGACTGACGTTGCCCAGTCCGAAGCGCGCCGGGCCGGCGCGGTGGCCGATCTCGATCTCGCGCGGGCCAACCTGAAATCGAGCCGCGCGGAATACGAGCGGGTCGTCGGCTCGCCGCCAGCCGCCCTCGTGGAGCCGTCGCTGCGCGAAGCGAGTCTGCCGCGCTCACTCGACGAGGCGATCGAAATCGGAACGCAGGAAAATCCAAACATCGTCGCGGCGCTCTACAACGAGCAGGCCGCCCGGTTTCAGGTTGATCTGATCCGTGGCGAACTGCTGCCGGAACTGAGCGTCGAAGCGCAATACACCGATACGATGGACCCGAGCCTGTTCGTCCGCGAGCAGGAAGTCGGCTCCGTCACCGGCCGCATGACCGTGCCGATCTATGAGGGCGGCGAAGTCTACGCGCGCGTCCGTCAGGCGAAACACCTCCATGTCGGACGCCTGCAAGACATCGAAACGGCGCGCGTCGCGATCAAGTCCCAGGTGATCGGTTCCTGGTCTCAATACCAGGCCCAGAAGGCCCGCATTGTGAGCGCCAAGGCGCAGGTCGAGGCCAACTCGACGGCGCTGTCCGGAGTCCGCGAGGAAGAGCGCGTCGGCCAGCGGACCGTGATCGAAGTCCTGAACGCGCAGCAGGAACTCCTGTTCTCGCAGGTCGAACTTGCCCGCACGCGGCGCGATCTCATCGTCGCGGCCTATACGGTCCAGTCCACCATTGGTCGTCTCGACGCGCAAAGCCTCGGCGTGACGAGCCTCGTCTATGATCCCGAGCAGCACTATTACGAGGTGCGCCGGAAGTGGTGGGGCCTTTCGATCACCCACGACGACGGCCGCCGCGAGTTCCTTGACCTCTGGAACTCGCACGGCTCTCAGGTCGAGATGAAGTAATCCGGAATAAGCACAAGTTCGCCCCAATTGGTGTGCGACCGGCGTCGTCTCGGCGGCCGGACACACGATCGTGCGCCGCTGCCGGAAAAACCTGAATTCGTGCGAACTCTGAACTGCTTCGGGAAAAGTCCTCCCGGCGTGCTTCACCATGCCAGCGACTTAAGCTCAAAAAATCTCTTGCATGAGTGCTGAATTGCCACATGATTGCCGTTCATTCGGCGCAGAAACGTCGATGTGGGAAGGGGTTGGCTGATCGGGACCACGGGGGCGGGACCTGCGGAACCAGATCAGGCGCTCGGGGCGCAGCAGCCAATCCGGTCGGCGATCGGGACTGTACATCGGTCTGAGGCAGGATTTTGCCGGAGTTCGGCAAATCGAGAATTGCACGGATGGAATGTAACGGGCCCGTCAGTCGTTAGTTGCGTAGTGTCGAGTTGGGGGTGCGTCGTGGACCTGATGGATCGGAACGGCCAGCCGAGCATGGAGGAGATTCTCGCCTCCATCCGGCGCATCATTGCCGAGGAGCCCGGCGCGAGTTCGCATCCCTTGATCGATCTGACCTCCGGCGCGGCGACCATCCATGCCGATAGCGCGCTCGACGATACGGCCGATTTCGAGCTGCCCTCCATGTTTCGCGCGCCTCAGGCACCCCCTGTTGACCGCCCAACGCCACTCTTCAACCGTTTGACCGAAGCCATCCGCGCCGCCTCTCAGACGAACAACGCCCCGGCGCCATCGTCCTTCGGCGGTAAATCCGATCCTGCCCGGCCGGGCGACCTGAGCCTCAGCACTTTGAGGTTGTCGCGGGCGAACGTGGCCGAGGAAGCGAATGCGGCGGCGTTCAGGCTATCAGTGTTTCACGACAACGTACCCGGCCAGGGTCCGGGCCAAGGCCAGACGCCGGGAGGCCATGCGCAGGGCGCATCATCAGCCGGGCCCGAAGCGGCCGCGGGATACCCGACCGATCCGGGATTTGCATCGGGCAGCGACGCGCCGGTGCCGTTCCAATCTGCGTACTCCGAGGCGCAATCGGCGTCGGGATCGACCGTTCCGAACAGTGGCCATCAGGCCGCGACCGACAATCCGTCGCCCAACGCGCCCGTCGTGCCCCGTCGCATGGCGGCTTTCAAAGATACGCGCTTTGCCGGGATGTCGGCTACGGCACCGGGACCCGCGGCGGGCTTTGCGTCGGCGCCCGTAGAGACTCAAACGCCCGCAGCGACGGCGTTCGCGTCCTCCGCGCTGGGCGACGCCAACCCGAAAGTCTCCGATCTCTTCGCCGCGGCCATGAGCAGTGAGCAGAGCCTCCCGGCGACGGGACCCGGCGCGGAAGGCAACTACCCGCTCGCATCTGACCGCCTCGACGCGGCGTCACCCTACGCCATGTCATCGGGCCCGGCTGGGACCAGCCAGCCCCCGCCCATTCCAGACCCGTTCTCGTCCGCCCCGATCGAGGATGCGACCGCCGACCTTTTGCGCCCCATGTTGCGCCAGTGGCTCGCCGAAAACATGCCCCGAATGGTCGAAAAAGCGCTGCACATCGAGGTTGCCGAGACCGTTCGGTCGGGCAAGAAACCCGGGCAGCTCTGACGGTTACGGTCGCGTCGTGGAGGCTTCGAAGGGCACGCCCGCGGCGTCGTCGCCGGACTTTCGCTCCGCCTTCACCAGAATTTCGCCCGCAGTCTGAGTTATCCTCGACCTTGGCAGAGTTTATCGTGCCCGCCTGTTGATGGGCCGAGGGCGTCCGCGCTACGACTGTCGGTTGCGGATAGGTTGGGCGCGGTGGCGTGGCAGAGCGTCGAACGTGGTGCCGCGGCGGGATCGAGACGGGGACGAGCGAGACGGGGCGATGAGTAGACCTGAAGACAGAACCGAGCCATCGATGGAGGAAATCCTCGCATCGATCCGGAAGATCATCGCAGAGGAGCCGAACCAGGCCCGCCCCGCGGCAACCCCCGATCCCACTCCGCGCCTGACCGAGCCGCCGCCGAAGTCGAGCCCATGGAATTCCGGCATCGAACTGCCGATGGGGCGCGCCAAGGGGATTGCCGAGAACACCGAGGACTCCAGCACGCCGACGGCCGCGCAAAATTCGTCCGCCCCACCGCATCGCCTGCCGCTCGGCAACATCGATCCCGACCTCGCCGACCTCCTCGATACCCCCTCGACGTCCGCCGCGCCGTCACCTGCCGAGCCGGCTCCGCTTGCCAAGTCGACGACCTCGCCGGGTTTCATCCCGGCTTCGGCCGCTCAGAAATCGTCGGCGTCGCCCGCGCCCTCGGTCGTCGCCGCGGCGCGCGAGAAGTGGGAGAGCCGCATCTCGCCGAACAGAGCGCCAGAAAAGCCCGCAGAAAAGCCCGCAGAGAATTCCGCCGAGAAACCCGCATCCTCGGCCACGCCCACTGCGGCTGCCGATCCGGAACACGTCACGTCTCAGTCCGCACCCGCTCAGTCGCCCGTGCAGTCCTATGCCGCGCATGCGGCATCCGAAGCGGCCAATACGACGTCGAAGCCGGCCGCTTCGACGCCGGCACCCCCGTCCGCCAACCTTCCGCCGTTCGGCCTCACGAACCGCGCGACGGGCTTTTATCCGCCGCCGGGATTCCGCGTCGAGCCGACGGCCTCTCCGGCGGCGAGCGGCGACGGCATCGAAGCGGCACCAACTTCCGCTGCACCGGCGTCCTCGGCGCCAGCCCCCGCCGCGCCAGCCCCGGTCGCAAAAGCTGCGCCGATGGCCGTCGCCGCGACCGTGCCCCAACTGAAACCGGACGCGCCGCGTCCGGCCACAACCGCCAACGCCCCGAAGTCGGAAGCATCCGCAAGCAGCGATCTCGGCGCGAAGATCGGCGCGATCGCGTCCGACAATCCCGCCGCCGCCGCAGCAGCGGCGCTGGATGCCCTCAACGCCGGCCTGGCCGCCGTTTCCGCGGCATCCCCCAGCCCGGTCTTCGCGCCTGCCGTGGCCCACGCCCCGTCCGCGTCTCCCGTCATCTCCACCGCCGCAACGTCGGCGGCGCCCGCCCCCACCATGACCGCCACCGCACCGTCGGCATCGTCCGGCACCGCGCCGGGCCGCTCGCTCGAGGACGCGGTCGCTGAAATGCTGAAGCCCATGCTCGAAAAGTGGATCACGGAAAACATGCCGCGCATCGTCGAGCGGGCCCTGCGCCTCGACGCCCAGGGCCACAACGGGTCGAAGCCGGGCGGCAACGGCGGCGCTTGACACCGCTTTCGCGGCCGTGCGCCTGCGCATCAGGCCAGCGTCAACCCGCTGACATCGGCCCGTTGACATCTGCGAGACGGGCTGACTACCTCCCCGTTCCGACGATTGAGAGACTGCTTTTCCGCCATGCTCGAGAAAACTTACCAGCCGGCCGTGATCGAGCCGCGCGTCGCCGCCGATTGGGAGAAGGCGGAAGCCTTCAAGGCCGGGCGTCCAGAGCGCGCCAAGGCGGAAACATATTCGATCGTCATTCCGCCGCCGAACGTCACGGGCTCGCTCCACATGGGGCACGCCCTGAACAATACATTGCAGGACGTGCTCTGCCGGTTCGAGCGGATGCGCGGCAAGGACGTGCTCTGGCAGCCTGGCACCGATCACGCCGGCATCGCGACGCAGATGGTCGTCGAGCGGAAGCTTGCGAGCGAGAACCGCACCGACCGCCGCACCATGGGCCGCGAGGCGTTCGTCGACGCGGTCTGGGCCTGGAAGGCCGAGAGCGGCGGCACGATCGTCAATCAGTTGAAACGCCTCGGCTGCTCGTGCGACTGGAGCCGCGAGCGCTTCACGATGGACGAGGGGCTCTCCAAGGCCGTCGTCAAGGTGTTCGTGGAGTTGCACCGCGCGGGCCTCATCTACCGCGACAAGCGCCTCGTCAACTGGGACCCGAAGTTCCAGACCGCGATCTCCGATCTCGAGGTCGTTCAGGTCGAGGCGAAAGGTTCGCTGTCTTGGACCGACGGCGATCCCGAAAAGCCGTTCGATGCGGCGGCACTCGCCAAGGCGCTCGCTAAGAACCCGAGCGGGCACATGTATCACTTCCGCTATCCTTTGGCGGACGACCCTACACGGTTCATCGTCGTCGCGACGACGCGACCCGAGACGATGCTGGGGGACACCGGCGTCGCGGTTCATCCCGAGGACGATCGCTACAAGGACCTCGTGGGCAAGAACGTGCGGCTGCCCCTCGTCGGCCGCCTGATCCCGATCGTCGCCGACGAGTATTCAGACCCCGAGAAGGGCACGGGTGCCGTCAAGATCACGCCCGCGCACGACTTCAACGATTTCGAGGTCGGCAAGCGGCATGATCTGCCAAAGATCAACGTGCTCGATGCGTTCGGCCGCATGAACGAAAATGTGCCCGAAACCTATCGCGGTCTCGACCGGTTCGAGGCGCGGAAGAAGGTGGTGGCCGACCTTCATGCGCTGGGCCTCCTCGCCAAGATCGAGCCGACGACGCATACCGTGCCCCACGGGGATCGTTCGGGCGTCGTCATCGAGCCATGGCTGACGGACCAGTGGTACGTGAACGCGGCCGAGCTTGCGAAGCCCGCGCTCGCCGCCGTGCGCGAGGGGAAGACGCGGTTCGTGCCGGAGCGCTACGCCGCCGACTATTTCCGCTGGCTCGACAATATCCAGCCGTGGTGCATCTCCCGGCAACTGTGGTGGGGTCACCAGATCCCGGCGTGGTACGGGCCCGACGGCGAAATCTTCGTCGCATATGACGAGGACGGCGCGCGCGCGGTCGCCGAGAAGGCGCTCGGCAAAGGGGTTGCCCTGAAGCGCGACGACGACGTCCTCGACACCTGGTTCTCGTCGGGCCTTTGGGCCTTCTCCACACTCGGCTGGCCCGACGATACGAAGGAACTCCAGCGCTTCTACCCGACGTCCACACTCGTCACGGGCTTCGACATCATCTTCTTCTGGGTCGCGCGCATGATGATGCTGTCGCTTCATTTCCAGAAGGACGTGCCATTCCGCGACGTCGTGATCCACGGCCTCGTCCGCGACGGCCAGGGCAACAAGATGTCGAAGACGCGGGGCAACGTCATCGATCCACTCGATATCATCGATGGCATCTCCCTCGCCGATCTCATCGCGAAACGTACGGCTGGCCTCGACAAGGAACAGGCGAACCGCGTCGAGCGCGAATTGAAGAAGGACTACCCCAAGGGCATCGAGAGCTACGGCACCGACGCGCTGCGCTTCACCATGGCCGCCATGGCCGCGCAGGGCTCGGACGTGAAGCTCTCGATCGATCGCGTCGAGGGCTATCGCAACTTCGCGACCAAGCTCTGGAACGCGTCGCGCTTCGCCGAGATGAACGAATGCGTGCGCAATCGTGATTTCGATCCGAAGACCGTGTCTCACCCCTTGAACCGCTGGATCGTCGGCGAGACGGAGCGCGCCGCGAAGGCCGTGACAGCCGGCATCGAAGCCTACAAATTCAACGAGGCCGCGGGCGCGATCTACGAATTCGTCTGGGGCGTGTTCTGCGACTGGTACCTGGAACTCGTGAAGCCGATCCTCTTAGGTGACGACGACGCCTCGAAGACCGAGACGCGTGCGACGACGGCCTGGGCGCTCGACCAGATCCTGAAGCTCCTGCACCCGTTCATGCCATTCATCACGGAAGAACTCTGGGCGCACATGGTCGAGCACGGCGTCGCGCGCCGCTCTCTGCTGGCGCTCTCCCAGTGGCCTCAGCTCGACGGTCTTGCATCGACCGAAATCGACGAGGAGATCGGCTGGGTGATCGCGGTCATCTCCGAAATTCGCTCGGGCCGCACCGAGATGAACGTGCCTGCGGGGGCCAAGATCCCGCTCGTCGTCACCGGCGCGTCGGATCGCATCAAGGCCCGCGTTCGCGACCACGAGGAGACGATCTCGCGCCTGGCGCGTCTCGACGGCATCACGTTCGCGAAGACGACGCCGAAGGGCGCCGCGCTGATCGTCGTCGGTGAGGTGACGCTGGCGCTTCCCCTTGCCGGCATCATCGACATGGATGCGGAGAGAAAGCGGCTCGAAAAGGAGATCGCGCAGACGGCGTCCGACACCGAGAAGGCTGAGGCCTGGCTCGCGAACGAAGCCAACGTCGCCAAAAGCCCCGAGCACGTGGTGGCTTTGAATCGCAAGCGCGTCTCGGATGGTTCCGAGCGCCTGAAGCGCTTGACAGCCGCGTTGAAGCGCATCGAGGCATAGCCGCCGAGGTTGTTATCGCCATTGCTGCTTCCCGAGCGGGTCGCATCGTGCCACCCCGCTTGCCGTCATCCTGGCGAAAGCCAGGACCCAGATAGGCATCCGAGCGAAGCGCGAGGTCGAAGGCCCGCGTGTGGCAACTCGTGCCGTCCGTCACTTGGATCCAGCCGATGAAGCTCATCTGGGTTCCGGCTTTCGCCGGAATGACGAGCGTCGGTGCAGCGTGCCGCATTCAGCGCCCTCACGCGCGCCTGTCCAGCAACGCCGCCACGAGCCGCCCGTCGATCACGATGAGCGCGAGCGTGATGATCGCCGCCCCAATGATCTGACGCATGACGATGGGCTCCGCGAGGAAGACGTGCCCGAGCAGGATGGCGCTCGGCGGAATGAGAAGCGTGACGAGCATCACGTTGACACCGCCCGAACTGGCCATGACGCGGAAGAACAGGACGTACGCGAGGGCCGTCGAAAAGAGTGCCAGCACGCCGACGGCCTGCCATGTCGCGACGCCCGGCACTTCGAGCGTCCATGGACGGTCGAGAACGAGAGCCACGGGCACAAGTATGACGGCTGATGCGATGAGTTGGCTCGCGGCCGCGACCAACGGTGGCACACCCGCGAAACGCCGCCCCCAGAGCGCTGAAAATCCATAACAGAGTGATGCGCAGAGAATCATCAGCATCGCGCCGACGTGGGTATCGTTGCCGAGAATGGCCTCCGGGCCGACGAGGACCGCCACGCCCGCGATCCCGAGGACAATGCCGATCCAACTTCGCGCGGGCGGTCTGCCGCTGCCCCCGAAGAGCGCCGCGACGATGATTGCGAAGAGCGGCGACGTCGCGTTCAAGACGGACGTGAGACCGGCCGTGATCTCGGTCTGCCCCTGGGCGATGAGCGTGAAAGGCACGACGTTGTTGAGAACGGCCATCACGGCGAAATCCCGCCAATGAGCGCGCGAGGTCGGCAGGCGGTAGCCCATCGCTCGGACGATCGGCACGAGAACGAGTGCGGCAAGCGCGAGACGCACGAAAACGAGCGTCGCGGGCGGCAGTTCCTGGACGGCGATGTCGTTCAACACGAACCCGCCGCCCCAGATGAGCGAGAGAACGAGGAGGAAGACCCAGTCGAGGGAAGACATGCGATACCGGTGGGCGGCGGGTGACGGCCGACGTTAGATGTCTGGTGAGTGCCGCAAAAGAGTTGCCGCGGAAGGAGCGCGGATGGATTTCACGGCGTCGTCGAGCCGGTCGTCTCGGACGTCCAGCCCGAGGTCGCTTCCGGCGCCTCGACCCGCGCGCCGACGACCCCCGTGCTCACACCGGGGGCCGCTCCCGGCGCCGCGCCCTGCTGCTGGGGCGGAGCCTCGCCCTCGGGCTGATACTCCGCGACCTTGCACGAGCAGCCCTTGACGTACTCCTTGCGGTAGCGGAAGGCCGTCTTCAATTCCGAGTAGGGCATGTTGGAGGTGGCGCCGACCATCTGTTCGACCGACGCGCCAGGGTTCTGGTAATAGAAAAGCTCGGCCGGTGCCGCGCACTTCGACGCGCACACGTCCGCGTCCCGCTGGAAGTGATTGGGCAGCGTCGAGAAGCTGACCGGGAAGTAGTAGCCGTCGCAAAGCCGGACGCAGACTGTCCGGTACGTCGCGTAAGGCAGGCTCTGGTACGAGCCGCCCATGCCGCCCGCGCCCCCGCTGTCCTCCTGCCAGAGCGACGAGAACGGGTTCGTGGCTTCGTTCCGACGCGCCGCCTCGCGGGCGTAGTTTGGACCGCAATTGTTGCGCGCCAGTTCGCGGATGATGTCGTCCTGGATCGAGCGGTCAGCCTCGACGCTCACTTGATTGCGCTGCCCTTCGAGGTCGGCGAGTTGACGTTTGAGTGTCGTCACTGCGTTCGAGAGATCGACGCACTTCCGCGTGTTGCGGAGCGTCTTCGAGAACAGGAAATAGTCGTAGCAGTTCGCGCGCTCGAGATTGCCTTTTGCTTCCGCGAGCTGTCGGCTCGTCTGGCGCATCTGGCTCTCAATCATCGGCAGAATGTCGCGCGAGGGGTTCCCGCGCTGTGTCTCGGCGACGAGGCGCTGCTCGAGCTGGAGGCAGATCGGCGGCTGGTTGACGGCGCCATAGGGTTGCGGCGCGTATCCGGGCGGAGCGGCCTGGTCGGCCGGCGGGCGCCACGTCGGCGGCGGCTGCTCGACAGGTTGGCGGGGCTGGGGCCGCGGTGCGGGCTCGTCCCATGGCCATTGGAAGCCCTGGGCCTGCGCATCGGCAACGACGATCTGGGGCAGAACGGCAAACCCCGCCGCGAGGCCGAACGCGAGCGCTGTGAGAGGCCGTGCCAAGTGTCCGATCAGCGAACGACCAGCACCTTGCCGTCCGCGGAGCGATGGCGCGGCAGCGTCGCGGGAGCGCGGCATGTCGGCGGGTCTGTCTTCCAAACGTCCGGTTCCGTTGCCGTCGAAGGCGGCTTTGATCGCCTGCTGAAGCGCGCGGCTGAGGCGGCGGAAGGACATTGACCGTCCATCGAAAGTGCCGGCCGCCGCGCGACTTGAGCCAAGTGACTTTGGTCAGGTATCGCATAGGCAGCCAATGGGGAGCAAATGCGGCAGATCGGCCCTCGGTGCGTGCCGAGGCGCTTCCCTTGACGCCCGGCCCCCATCGTCCCATAAGCTCCAATTCATGGACCGGATGAGCGAAATGAGCGCCACACCACCCGTCCGCGGCGAGGGCTGCGGCGGCCGGACCATTATTGCGGGCTAGTCAAATAGGCTGGCGCGGTCCCTCTTTTGCCCGACAACGATTGAGGATGAGCCCCGCCGGCGGATGAGGGGCAATCGTGTCGCTGACGCTCTACAACACGCTGACGCGCAAGAAGGAGCCGTTCACGCCGCTCGATCCGAACAATGTTCGGATGTACGTGTGCGGCCCGACGGTCTACGACTTCGCCCACATCGGCAACGCGCGCCCCGTCATCGTCTTCGACGTGCTCTACCGGCTCTTGCGCCACCTCTACGGCGCGGATCACGTCACCTACGTCCGGAACATCACGGACGTCGACGACAAGATCAACGCACGCGCCGCCGAGCGCTATCCCGATCTCGCGCCAGAGGTCGGCATCAGGAAACTGACCGAGGAAACCGCGGCGCAGTTCCACAAGGACATCGCGGCGCTGGGCGTTCTGCCCCCGACCGTCGAGCCGCGCGCGACCGAGCACATCAGGGAGATGGTCGAGCTCTGCAATCGGCTCGTGAGGAACGGCAACGCCTATGTCGCGGCCGATCATGTGCTCTTCGACGTGTCGTCCATGCCCGACTACGGACGCCTGTCCAATCGCTCGCTCGAGGAGATGGAAGCGGGCGCCCGCGTTGAGGTCGCGCCCTACAAGAAGGGACCGATGGATTTCGTGCTCTGGAAGCCGTCCAAAGCCAGTGAGCCCGCTTGGGAAAGCCCCGCAGGCATCACGGTCAAGGGACGTCCCGGCTGGCACATCGAGTGCTCTGCCATGAGCTGGAAACATCTGGGTGAGGTCTTCGACATCCACGGCGGCGGCATCGATCTGACGTTTCCCCATCACGAGAACGAGATCGCGCAATCGCGCTGCGCCCACGACACCGACGTCATGGCGCGCGTCTGGATGCACAACGGCTTCCTGCAGGTCGAAGGCGAGAAGATGTCGAAGTCGCTTGGGAACTTCATCACGATCAACGAGTTGCTCGCCACCAAGCGCTTCGGCAACAGCCAGTGGCATGGCCGTGTCGTGCGCCTCGCGATGCTCGGCACGCACTACCGCCAGCCGATCGACTGGACCGTCGACCGGCTGGTTCAGGCGCGGCAGACGGCGATGGACTTCGCGACGATGCTGCACGGCGTCGAGCCGGCGGAGAAGCCCCATCCCGACGTCATCGCCATGCTGTCGGATGATCTCAACACGCCGAGCGCCATGTCGATCATCCACGGTCTCGCCAAGTCGGCCGCCCGGAATGTCGAGAGCGCGCGCGAGTTGAAGGCGACGCTGCAATTTTTGGGCTTGTACGACAACGAGGCCCGCGAACAGCTCGACCCCGGCTTCGATCCCGGCGCAGTTGATCGCTCGAAGGTTGCTGTCCTCATCGCCGCCCGCCTCGAAGCCCGCAAGAACAAGGACTTCAAGGAGAGCGACCGCATCCGTGACGAACTCGCCGCCATGGGCATTGCGCTGAAGGACACGAAAAACAAGGACACCGGCGAGATCGAAACGACGTGGGAGGTCGCGCGATGACCCCTCGCCCAGCCCCGGTCGT
Source organism: Hyphomicrobium sp. (assembly GCA_033765145.1). GTDB lineage: Bacteria > Pseudomonadota > Alphaproteobacteria > Rhizobiales > Hyphomicrobiaceae > JAGVSR01. The sequence continues at coordinate 202,179 of JANRIH010000032.1, forward strand.
CAGACCCGCGCCGGCGGGGACCTGGACAAATGGCAACGCTCTCAAGTCGCCGAGGACTGACCAGGTCCCGGCCGTCATGGCGGAGCCATGCCATGCATCGACCACCGGGATGACGGCCGTCGGGAGGAGCACCACCCCATGACCCGCCTCGGCTTGCCCCTTCGCCCGTATCTGCCAACCGACGCGATGGCGCTCCGCGAGTTGTTCGCCCAATCGATCTACGAGCTGACCGCCGAGGAGTACGACGAGGATCAGCGCGTCGCCTGGGCCGCCACCGCCGAGGATGCCGACGCCTTCGCCGCCCGCCTTGCCGCCCTGACGACGATCGTTATCGAGGTCGACGGCGAGCACCTGGGCTTCGCGGCGTTAAAGGGCAGTAACCATTTCGAAGACCTCTTCGTGCATCCATGGTACGCGGGCGAGGGCGTCGGCACGGCACTCGCCGATGCGGTCGAGGCGCTCGCCAAGGGCCGCGGCGCCACCGAGATCACGGTCGAGGCCAGCGAGACGGCGGAACCCTTCTTCAAGGCGCGCGGATATAAGGCGACGGAGCGCCGCTCGGTCGAGCGCTTCGGCGAATGGCTGACCCATTGGGCGATGAAGAAATCGCTTGGCGAAACTGCGGAAGGAAAGCGCCCATGACCGGCACCGACGATGAGCCACCGTTCAAACGCCACGCCCGCGTCTACTTCGCGCTGAAGATCGCCGTGCTGGCCGTGGCCGCCGCACTGGCGCTGAAGGCGCTTGGCACCTGGTAATCCGATGACGAAAGAACGTCTCTACCTCTACGATACGACGTTGCGCGACGGGGCGCAGACGACGGGCGTCGACTTTTCGCTCGCGGACAAGCGCCGCATCATCGACGTCCTCGATGCGTTGGGTGTCGATTATGTCGAAGGCGGCTATCCCGGTTCTAACCCGACCGACACCGAACTCTTTGAAACGCGCCCCAATCTCCAGACCGCGCGCTTCACGGCCTTTGGCATGACGAAGCGCGCCGGACGCTCGATCTCGAACGATCCTGGCTTCCAGACGCTCGTCCAATCAGCCGCCGACAGCATCTGCCTCGTCGCGAAATCGTGGGACTACCACGTGCGCGTCGCACTCGGCATCTCGAACGAGGAGAACCTCGAAGGCGTCGCCGAAAGCATTCGCGCGGTCGTCGCGGCTGGCAAGGAAGCCATGCTCGACTGCGAGCACTTCTTCGACGGCTACAAGGGCAACCGCGACTACGCCCTGGCCGTCGCCAAGACCGCATATGACAGCGGCGCGCGCTGGGTCGTCCTGTGCGATACGAACGGCGGCACGCTGCCCCACGAGGTCGAGCGCATCGTCGCCGACGTCGCGACGGTCGTGCCCGGGAGCCATCTCGGCATCCACACCCACAACGACACCGACAACGCCGTCGCGAATACGCTCTTTGCCGTCCGCGCGGGCTGCCGCCAGATCCAGGGCACGCTGAACGGCTTGGGCGAGCGCTGCGGCAACGCCAACATGACCTCAATCATCCCGACGCTGCTTCTGAAAAGCGAGTTCGCGGACCGTTTCGAGACCGGCATCACGCCCGAAGCGCTGCGCACGCTGACGCACGCGAGCCGCGTCCTCGACGAGGTTTTGAACCGTGCGCCGAACCGCCACGCGCCCTACGTCGGCGAAAGCGCGTTTGCGACCAAGGCCGGCATCCATGCTTCCGCCATCCTGAAGGAGCCCGAGACCTACGAGCACGTGACGCCCGAGAGTGTGGGCAACGAGCGCCGCCTGCTCGTTTCCAAGCAGGCCGGACGTTCGAACGTGATGGCAGCACTCGAAAGGATCGGCCTCGCAGCCGCGCGCGACGACGATCGTGTCGGCACGCTGCTCGAGGAGGTCAAGGCGCGCGAAGCGGCCGGCTACTCCTACGAAGCTGCCGAGGCGTCCTTCGAGCTTCTGGCCCGGCGCGCGTTGGCGAACGTGCCGAAGTTCTTCTCCGTCGACAGTTTCCGCGTCATGGTCGAGCGGCGTCACAATGCCCTGGGCGAGCTCGTGACCGTGTCCGAGGCGATCGTGAAAGTCTTCGTCAACGGCGACGAGACGCCCCTCTGGTCCGTCGGCGAGGGCAACGGCCCCGTGAACGCCCTCGATCAGGCGCTCCGCAAGGACCTCGGCCGCTACCAGCGCCATATCGACGAGATCGAACTCGTGGACTACAAGGTCCGTATCCTGACCGGCGGCACCGAGGCCGTGACGCGGGTGCTCGTGGAAACGCTCGACCACCCTTCGGGCGAGCGCTGGACGACCGTCGGCGTTTCGCCGAACATCATAGATGCGAGTTTCGAGGCACTGCTCGATAGTATCAATTACAAGTTGTTGAAGGCTGGCGCCGAAGCGGCGTAGCGTGCTGCCTACTGCCCCGAACAAGGACATCGCCTCCATGCAGCGACTGTCGTCCGCCATCGTACTTCTCGCACTCGCGAGTTCGCATGCGGCGCTGGCCGCCGATTTCACGGCCCGCGACCTGACCGCCGCTCTCTTCCGCGCGGGGCCCGGCCAGCGCGCGGACCTTTCGGGGCGTGATCTCGCGGGTCTCGATCTCTCGGGCATCGACTTCAAGGGCGCTCTGATCGCCAAGGCAGATCTCATCGGCGCCGATCTCTCCGAAGCGAACCTCAAGGACACCGATCTCTCCGGCGCGCGGCTAGACCGCACGACGCTCATCAGAACCGATTTCTCCGGCGCCAATCTCGAGCAGGCGACGATCCTGCGTCCGAGTATCTATCTGAGCTACGGCAAGGACATCGTCGACTGGACCTTGGCGCCGAAGTTCACGGGCGCACGCATGGCCGGCGCGAAAGTATTCGGCCGCCTCGACTATGCCGACTTCAAGGGCGCCGACTTGAAGGGCGCACTCTTCATCGGGCAGGACTCGCGTGACGAAAACCTATCGCTTTCGACGGTGAGCCTGTTCAGCGGCGACTTCGACGGCGCCGACTTGGAAGGCGCGAGTTTCGCGGAGGCCAATCTCAGCTTTGCGAGCTTCCGCGGCGCGAACGTCAAAGGCGTGCGGTTCGTGCGCGCCGATCTTTCGCGCGCTGATTTCAGTGGGGCCGACCTGACTGGTGCAGATTTCACGGGCGCAAACCTCGACGAGGCGAACATGACCGGCGTGAAGGGCCTCGATCGTGTTAATGGCCTCGATCGGGCGGCCAACGCGGACCGCATCGTGAAGTGAGCACGACGAACATCGGCTCGCGCTGCCGGTTCAGAATCCGACGCTGACGCCGCTGACGATCCGCCAATCGGGTTCTGACTGGATGCCGTTGAGGTCGTTGACCACCGGAATACCGACCGACGTGAAGCCGGACCACTCACCCGCCGTCAACCGCGCCCCCGGCGACACGTAAACGACCGTTCCGCCGGAATCCGGATTGATCTCGCCGCCCTCGTCTTGTTTCTCCGCCCACTCGCCGTTGACTTCGACAATGAGATCGAGTGTAGGGCCGGCATCAGGCTCGCCATGGGTGTGTGCTGGCGACCCGCGCGCATGCGCGTGCGTGTGCGCATGCGCGCCGGCGTACATCGGGCCCGCGCCGCCGCCGAACCCCGGCACGCGATAGCTCACCGCTGCTCCGAACGCGAACCGGTCGCCGAGATCGGTCGACTGCGTGCCCTCGCTCACGGCGCTGTAAATCGCGCTGGCGTCGAATGACCAGCCCCCGCTGCGCTGCGTGAGCGCCATGCCGAAATGACCCTGCCATGCGCCGGAACCGGGCTGGAACTCCGCGTCGAAGATTTCGCCCTCGCGATCCGATTCATTGGTTTTGCCCGTGGGCGCGGTGACGCCGCCGATGAGCGCCGATTGAAAGCCGCCCGCGTTCCAGAAACGCCACTGCGCCATAGACGTCAGATCGCCGAGACCATCTGCGTCGCCGTGCAGATGCGTTTCGAATTCGCCCGGCTCATGTTCTTCCCCTTCGCGAATGTCGGTGCGGATGACGTAGGGCAGACGGAATGAGATCGTGAGGTCAGAGGTTGCGCCATAGGCGAGATTGAGCGACGCCGCCGCGATCGAGCTCAGCGAATGAACGGTCGAATGCTCCTCGCCTTCCGCCGCCGCCTCCTCGGCCGCCCCGATGAGGGTGGCGTCGGAAAGCTCGTCGAGAGATTGATAATCGACCACGATGCCGACGACCCCTTGGCCCTGCCGCAACGTCTCCGCCGAAAGGGTGTGGATCGGACCCGAGGCGCCGGTTCCGCCCGCACCTCCCGGATGGTGCGCGCTGGCCGCGGAATGACAGGCGACGAGGGCGGCCACACTCGCTGAAATTCGGAACGTATTGGTAAGGTTTTGCATATCAACGACCCTTGAAACTGGGCGATCGATGCGGCGACCGCGCGTTGCGCCCACTCTTTTCCTTATCGACTGCGTTATTGAATTCGCGTCGGGAAGGATGCGGCCGGCCTGTTCGCTTCGAATGACCGGCCGCACGACATTAGAAGGCCTTGCTCCAATTCACTTAGAGCGTGCCGTCGCGTTCCTGTTGATAACCGTTGACGTCTTCCTTGATGGGCTCGAGCCATTCGACGCTCAGCCGGTGGCCCTGCAGAAGCCCGCTCGGCACGACCGTATTGACGCCAAACCCGACGTCCCAGAAGTTTCCGCCATAATTGTACTGAAGATCCGGCGGGCTCGAGTGATTGTGCCCGGCGTTATAATGGCCTTCGATCTGCCCCTGTTGCGTGTGGATGACGCGCACCGATGCGGACAGCCAGTCCGTCAGACGATAGGCGCTCCACGCGGTCGCCTGGAACACGTCGCCGAGCCGATATCCGCTGTCGTTATCATCTTCCATGCGGATGATGCCGGAGACCTGCGCGCCCCACGAAACCCGGTCCATGCGGCCGTTGTACGTGAGGCTCGGCTGGAAGTCCCAAGTGCCCGAGCCGAGCTGCATCATGTAGTGGGTGAAGTTGCCGTTGGAGCCTTTTTCGCTGACTGATCCCGTCGGCGCGCTGACCATGAGCCCCGTGTGCAGTTTGGCGCCGGGCGTGTCCGTGAGCGCGACGAGCGCGCCGAACACGACGTCGCTAAACCCGTCGGTTCCATGAGCGTGCGGGCCGTCGTGACCGCCGTGGTCGTCGCCGTGCCCTCCGCCGTGGTGGCCGGCGCCTTCGAGCGGCACCATCGTCATGTCCATCGACATCCACATCGGCATGACCATGAGCGTCAGCCAATCCGTCGGCGCGTACATAATGTCGAGCATGTGCATCTGCATCAGCATCTCGGACTGCTTCGCGCTGCATTCGTGCGAGCCGCAGCCGTTGTGCATGATCTCATGATCGTCGACCGACGACGTGCCGCGCAGCGTGTCGCCGGAAAACTGGCTCCATTGATAACGGTAGCCGACCATGAACTCGCCGGCCTTGTGCATGTGATCGACCATCACGCCGGCGGGCGCATGTCCGTCCGGACGTGGGCCTTGGCCATCGTGGGCCAGCGCGGGCGAAAGGGTGGAGCCGGTCACGAGTGCGAGTAGCGCTGAGGCGCGAGTGAGCGTTCTGTGGGTCATGATGATGTTACCGCAGTGGGAATGGATCAGGCATCGCGCGCAGTCCGGCGCAGGCCGGCGACTGATCACTGGATGGCGTGCCTCGACTCCCGGGCGTCAGCCAGGGTCTCGACGGCCAATGAAATTGAGGACGTGATGGGATGCGCGGAGCGCGCTCAGGCGCGGGCCGGAGGGCCACGTGCATAGAAGCCGCGATGCGGTGGCGCGGTCCCGGGCCGATCGTCGAAGCCATAATAGGCGGGGGAACGCGATCCTAGCGGCGCAAGATCGGCCGCTTCGTGCGCACCGTCGGCAACGGGCGTATGGCAGACGCCTGCAAGGCAGATCGGACACGTTTTGCCATGATCCTGTGGCGCACCAGACCCCGAGGCCGGATCGCCGCCACCATGGCAAATGGCGCCAGCCGTATCGAACCCGAGGTCCGCGAGTGCGGAGAGCGCGAGGCGCGCCCCGGCAGTGTCCGCGGCCATGCGCGCCGCATGCCCGGTCGCGACGAGGCCCTGCACCGCCAGCGCGAAAAGCGCCAGGACGGCGGCGAAGGAACGGACCTTGCGCGTGCGGAACCAGAACATGGTCTGAGAACATATGTCCGCGCCGTGGAGCGCTAGTGCTGGGATGTCACAGCGAGCCGAATTCTGCGCCGTCGAGCGCCCGATCGGCGTAGTCCGAGATCAGCAACGGGAAAAAGTCTCCCTAGTCCGTCAGCAATTGGGCCGCGGCCGCCTCGGGCGTGAGCGTCCCGGCCAGAACGCGGTCGGAAAGCTCGTCCAGGCGCGGGCCTTCCCCGGCCTTGATCCGTTGCGCGACGAGGTCCGCCGCCGCCCGTGCCACGAGGTAGCGCGCCCGCCGCCGCCGCCGTCCGACAGGACCCTGCGTCGCGAGCGCAGCCCAAACGGCGGCGATGGCGTCGCAGAGGTCCGCGACCCCGTCGCCCGACGTCGCCGTGGTCTTCAGGACAGGAACCTTGTCGCTGATCGTCGCGCGGATCGAGAGCGCGCCCTTCAGCTGCTGGAGCGTCTGTTCCGCACCCGGCCGGTCGCCCTTGTTGACGACGAGAATGTCCGCGATCTCCAGGAGTCCCGACTTCATCGCCTGAATATCATCTCCGAGCCCCGGCGCCGAGATGACGACGCGCACGTCCGCGACTTCCGCGACGTCGATCTCGTTCTGTCCCGTGCCGACCGTCTCGAGCAGAATGACGTCGTATCCAGCCGCGTCGAACGCGTCGATGATGCGCACGGCGGCCGGCGAGAGTCCGCCGAGATAGCCGCGCGAGGCGAGCGAGCGGACGAATACGCCGTCGTCGTCGAGCGCGGCCGTCATGCGGATGCGGTCGCCGAGGATCGCCCCGCCCGAGATCGGGCTTGAGGGATCGACCGCGATAACCGCGACCGTCTGCCCTTTCGCTCGCAAATGCCGGATGACGGCGTTGACGAGTGTCGACTTGCCGGCCCCCGGCGGGCCCGTGATTCCGGCGACGAGCGCGCGGCCGAGATGGGGCTGGAACGCTTTCAAGAGTTCGGGCGCGGCCGGTGCCATGCGCTCGAGTTCCGTCACCGCACGCGAGACGGCCCGCCGATCTCGCGCGAGTACCCCCGCGACGAGGGCTCGGCGATCGGCGTCGCTGTCCGCCGGGGCAACGGTCGGCGGCTGATGTGGTGCAGCAGTCATGGCCGTGGCTGATACGAGGAACGTCTCGGCCGCGCAAGCCGCCGATGGGCCTTCGGTTCACATCCACGCCGATGCAATCCCATCCGGCGCTCGTCCGGCAGCAAGTTCAACTGGTCCCCGGAATGCGCGCGAGCGCATATCCGGGGTCTTCACCTCTGGCGATGGTCAGCGGCGGTGCCGACCTTCTCGTGGATAAGGTCCCGGATCGGCGCTCCCGCGCTGTCCGGGAACCCGCTGTCTAATTTGGAATCGGTGGCCAGAACGTGGAGCTAATACCAGAGTCCCGGAAAGCGATAGCGCGGCCGCAGTTCGATCGGGCCGAGCCCGACGAGCGAAACCATCGGCTTTTCCGAGATGATGACCGGCTCGCGATAGGCCTGCCGGCCGAGCGCGAGGAGACGCGACACGCGCGCCTCCTGGGGCGGATGTGTCCGCAACATCGAGGGCTGCGGCGAGCGGCGTCCCGGTACCGGCAGCATCAGGTCTTCCCAGAGATGCCCCCGATACGTCTCCGCGCGCTTGACGGCCGAGGCGAGCCCCATCGGATCGCCAGTCAGTTCGACCGCATCGAGATCTGCGTGATGCTCTCGCATGCGATCGAGCGCCAGCTGGAGGAGGTTTGACAGCATCGGGCCGAGGTAGAACAGCACGACCGCGCTCCAGGGCCACGGGTCCCCACCGCTCGCGAGGGCCACGAGATTGAGGAGCGCGAAGAGCACGCCGACATATGCCAAGACCTGGAACGCGCGCGTCACCCCGTCCGCGATCGCGAGCACGGGTAGATCGCCCGCGCGGATATGAGCGATCTCGTGCGCGACGAGCGCTGCGATCTCGCGCATCGTGAGCCGCCGCAGCATGCCCTCGGACAAAGCGATGGCCGGACGATCGCTGGTGCCGGCCGAAAAAGCATTGAGGGTGAGGCTCGGAACGACGAAGAGATCCGGCCGCCGCGGCAACCCCGCGCGTTCCGAGAACACATCGACGATGGTCGAGAGTTGACTGTCGTCGCGCGGAACGGGAATGGCGCGGTAGAGGCGCATCGTGAGGTCGGCCGGTGCCGCAGGCGCGGCAATGCCAATCGCGATGGCCAGCGCGGCGACGGACATGGCGCCCGCCACGCCCGTCGACAAATAGGCCGCGAGACCGCCGAGTATGGCCAGCGCGAGAACGAGGACCACGCCATGAAGAATGTTTTCGCGGCTTTGCCGTGATCTCGACTGCGTGTCGACGAATGAGGTCATGGTCAGCACGTCCCACGGATCGGCTTCCGTTCGAGCCCTATTCTAAGCACTGAATAGTGACCCTGGTGAGAAGCTTTTGTTCCGTGATCGAGGAGCTTCGGAACCAGTTGTGCAAAACGCGGCCGGGTCTTTCGAGATTAGAACTTCGCCAGAACCGCTGCGTCCGGCGTCGTGGCGCCCGATGCACCGAGCTGCGCGGCGATGGCAGGCACCACATGGCGCGCGTCATTGACGACGGTGAACCGAACGTCGAGACCGGTCCGGATGAACTGATCCGCCTTCATGTGCGCGAGGAGGCTCAGGAACGGCGACCAGAACTCCGCGACGTTGGCGACCACGATCGGCTTCTGGTGCCGGCCGAGCTGCGACCACGTCAGCTGCTCGACCAGTTCCTCGAGCGTGCCGATCCCGCCGGGAAGGGCGACGAACGCCGACGAGCGCTCGAACATCAGCCGCTTCCTCTCGTGCATGTCGGTTGTGATCAGGAGTTCGCTGACGTCGGTGAGCATATGTTCGCGCGCGGTCAGGAATTCCGGGATGATGCCGGTGACGTAGCCGCCGGCCGCGAGCGTCGCCCGCGCCACCTCGCCCATGAGGCCGAGGCTCCCGCCGCCGTAGACGAGTCCGATGCCGGCCCGCGCGAGGGCTGTCCCGACCTCCCGCGCAGCGGCGGGATAGGCCGGGTTCGAGCCGATCCCCGATCCGCAGTAGACGCAGACGCTTGTCTCCGGCCGCGCCTTTCGGGCGCGCTTCTGAGGTTTGGTTGGGGCGATGGCGGCGGATTTCGTGCGGCCGTTGGGGCTCTTGGTCGTTCGAGTGGGCATTCTTCGGTCACTTTAATGGTGTTTCACGCTGGCGCCATCCGGGAAACTTCCCGATGATGCCGCCGTCAGGGGGCGGGTCAGGACGCGCGCCCTGAGGAGAAGACGCCGCGAATGCGGCAATTCCGGTCTCCTTGAGCAGACGTCCAGGGGTTGGCGCCGGCGTAAACGATCAGTTCTGCACATACTAATCCCCTTCACTTGGATGTAGTATGCGGCTGGCCGTTGAACAGAGTGTGATGGTCGCGTCATGGCCGAGGATCGAGTTCGAGGGTTGGTGAACCACGGCGTGCGGGCCGTGATCTGGACCGCGCTCGCCATCGGCACGCCGGTCGCTCCTGCCTGGGCGAAGTCCGACGCCGCCCCATCCTTTGCGCAACCCTGGCCGACCATCACCGACCGGCATGGCGCGATCATGGTCGCGGAAACGGCCCCGGTCCTCGCCCCACCGACCATTCTTCGCATCACGGTCGAACCCGCGGGTGCCGCGGAAATCGTTGGCACCGCAACCGTCGGCGCGAACGTCCGCGTCGCCAATTCCGGGCAGCCTCTTGCGACCGCGCTCGCAGGTCCCGATGGCCGTTGGTCTGTGATGCTCGAACGCGGTCTCGAACCGGGTGAGCACCGCCTGACCGCCGTGGCGCTGTCCGGCGACGGCGCGGAGGGCCCGTCCAGCACCGAGGTGCGCATCGCGATCCCCGCCGATCTCAAGGGCGAGCGCGTGCTGGCCTACAAGCAGCCCGAACCGCTGAAGCAAAGGCCCGCCGCGCCCGTGGCTCAGAAGCCTGCCGATCCCGTGCGTCGAGATGCCGAACGCCTCGAGCGCGGCGCGTCGAAGGCTTATGGCGCGATCGTCGAAAAGCCGGCCGAACGGCCGGCGAAAACGGCGGCGGCGCCGACAATCGACCCGAAAGCGGTCGCAACACCCGCCGAGACACAGCCCGCGAACGTGCCGCGCGAAACCGGGACGACGCCAGAGACGACGCCAGAGACGACGCCAGAGATGACGCGGGACAATCGCTCCTGGGGCGAGCGCGTCCGTGATGCCGTGGTCGGCTGGTTCCGCAGCGCGACCGATGCCTACGACAAGACCATCGTGCCGGAACTGTCCGTGCCGCCGCCGGAGAAACCGTCAAAGGAGGCAACGGAAGCGGTCGCGGCCAACAACCCGCCGGTGACGTTGACACCGCCGCCGGGCGTTGCACCCAGCGAGGCCGAGATCGCGCGAAAGAAGATCGAGGTGGCGCAGTCCGAACTCGCCAAGGCCGCGAGCGAGCGGCAGGTCGTCGCCGGGAACGTGACCGATGCGGCCGCAGACGAGGCCCGGAAGGCCGAAGCCGCCGAGGCCGAGCGCCGCCGGGTCGAAGCAGAGCGCCAGCGCACCGAAGATCTCGCGCGCCGGAAGGCCGAGAAAGACCGCGCCATCGCCGATCAGTTGAAGGAACTCGAAGCGGCCAAGGAGGCCGCCGAGAAACGCAAGGCGAAGGACGATGCCGAGAAGGTGAAGCGGCAAAACGAGAGCGGCACGCCGGGAGCCGTGCTGAAATTCTCAGCCACGCCGTCGGTCGTCCCCGCTCCGTCGGCCGAGGTCGTGAAGCCGACCGAAATGTTCGTCCGCACGCGCCGGCCGAGTGAAGAGGAACTGGCGATGCGCTCGGAAAAGCCTGGTTCCGCCGAGACCCGAGCATCTGCGGCCTCGTCCGCTGGATCGGCAGGCGCGGGCGGTACGACCGTCGCCATTCGCGCGCCGTCGGCCGATACGACGGATCGGTTGCCGCAATCTCGTTCCGAACGCGCCATGGAAAGCTCCGAACCGCGAAGCCGCTGCTCCGAAGGGCGCGTCATCCGCCGCAAGGGGCAGCGCTGGTACGTCGCGGGCGAGGACGATACGCTTTGGGACATCGCCGAGCGCTTCTATGGACGTGGCATGCGCTACAAGTTCATCTACAAGGTGAACCGCAGCCGCATGTCCGATCCAGACATCCTGCGGCCGTGCCTTCGCCTGCGACTGCCGAGGACCGCCGTCGACCTCCTGCTTTCGCCGTTGGCGAGCGGTTGACGCTCGGCGCGGCCCGCTGTCTGCGGCCGACCTGCACAGCGATTGAGAAAATCTGCCAGCTCGGCCGCCGCATCGGGTATGGGAGAACCAACCTCGTCGTGAACGCTTGACGAACCGGCCGGCATCTCAACAGGACAGCAGCGCCCCCAGCATGGTAGCCCAAACCTCTGTTTCGCAGACTTCGACCACGAACGCTTCGACGACGCCCCGCGTCGCGGCCGGCCCCCCGAAACTATCTGGCGAAGCTCCCAATCTCTTGGGCCTCTCCGGCAAGGCCGATCATTGGACCGTGTTTCGCGGGCTATTGCCGTTCGTCTGGCCGAAGGGCCGTCCTGATCTGCGCTTCAACATCGTGCTCGCCTTCGCGATGCTGGTTCTCGCGAAGCTCGTCACGATCGCGATCCCGATCGTTTTCAAATACGCGACCGACTGGTTGACCGCGAACGCTCCGAGTACACAATCGCTCGGAGCCGGCGATCTGACGTTCGGCGCATCGATGCTGATCCTCGCTTACGGCACCTTCCGCGTGCTCGCGATGGTTCTGAACCAGATCCGCGACGTGCTGTTCACCAAAGTCGGGCAGAACGCCGTGCGCGCGCTCAACAACCGCACGTTCGAGCATCTGCACAGGCTCTCGCTGCGCTTTCATCTGGAGCGGCGGACGGGCGGCCTCTCGCGCGTCATCGAGCGCGGCACACGGGGCATAGATCTCATCATGCGCATGGGCATTTTGCAGCTGGCCCCGACCGCGCTCGAATTGGTTCTTGTCTGCGCCATCCTGATCTACTTCTTCGACGTGACCTACGTCGCGATCCTCATCGCGACCATCGTCGCCTACATGTGGTTCACGTTCGCCGCCTCCGAGCGGCGCATCGCGATCCGCCGCGAGATGAACGAAAGCGACACCGACGCCAACACAAAGGCGATCGATAGCCTCTTGAACTTCGAAACCGTTAAATACTTCGGCAACGAGGAGATCGAGGCGCGCCGGTTCGACGCCGCCATGCAGCGCTACGAGAAGGCGGCCGTCAAAACCTACGCTTCCCTCGGTACCTTGAACTCGGGTCAGGCGCTCATCTTCACGATCGGCATGACGATCGTCATGTGGCTCTCCGCGCGCGGCGTCGTCGCCGGGCAGTACAGCATCGGCGATTTCGTCATGCTGAACGCCATGATGATCCAGCTCTATATGCCCCTCAATTTCATGGGCATGGTCTACCGCGAGATCAAGCAGGGCCTCGTCGATCTCGAAACGATGTTCTCCCTTCTGGCTGAGGACCCCGAGGTCGAGGACCGCCCAGGAGCGAGACCGCTTGATGTGAAGAATGGCACGATCCGCTTCGACAACGTGTCGTTCGCCTACGAGCGCGACCGTCCGATCCTGAAAAACGTCTCGTTCGAGGTGCCGGCGGGCCATATGGTGGCGATCGTCGGGCCGTCGGGCGCCGGCAAGTCGACGATCTCGCGCATTCTATTCCGTTTCTACGACATCTCCGCCGGATCGGTGACGATCGACGGCCAGGACATCCGAGACGTCACGCAGAAGTCGCTCCGCGCGGCCATCGGCGTCGTGCCGCAGGATACCGTGCTCTTCAACGACACCATCTTCTACAACATCCGCTATGGCCGGTCGGACGCGACCGACGACGAGATCATCGCCGCGGCCAAGCTCGCCCAGATCGACGAATTCGTGAAAACGCTGCCGCAGGGCTACAAGACCATGGTCGGCGAGCGCGGCTTGAAGCTCTCGGGCGGCGAGAAGCAGCGTGTGGCGATCGCGCGGACCATTCTCAAGGGTCCTCCGATCCTCATGCTGGACGAGGCGACGAGCGCACTCGACAGCCATACCGAAAAGGAGATCCAGGATGCGCTCGACCGGGTCGCCAAGGACCGCACGACACTCGTGATCGCGCACCGCCTTTCGACGGTCGTGCATGCCGATACAATTCTCGTGCTCGACAAGGGCGAACTGGTCGAGCAGGGCACGCATGCGGAACTGATCGCCAAAGACGGCCTCTACGCCTCGCTTTGGAACCGCCAGCGGCAGGCCGAAAAAGCACGCGAGGAATTGGCGGCGGCGCTCGAAGAAGCCGAGCGCACCGGCGCCTTGCGTCCGGCGGATACGCGCCGTCCGGCCGGCGCGTGATCTCTGCCCGCCTGGACAGGTGCCGCCGCCGCATCCACGCGCCGGGGGCCGTTAACGGGTTCTGATGAGATCCGCCGGAAACTCGCTAGACTAAGATGTTTGCTCACGAACCACAGCGTTGAGCCGGAATGGCACGCCAACCGAAAAGTCCGCTGATAGAGACCGCGCTCCAGCTTTGGCAACTGGTGCGCGTCCTCGCTCATCTCGGCTGGACCGCCGTCCGCCGGATCGTGATCGGCGCGCTCGAAGTCGCAGCAGCCCTCATCGTGATGTTTGAGGAGTGGGGCTGGAAGCCACTCTCCGATGCACTCGCCTGGCTCGCACGCTTTCGCGTCATCGCCGCGATCGAGGCCTGGGTGGCGCGCCTGCCGCCCTATCCCGCACTCCTGCTATTCGCGCTGCCGGGCGCGATCCTGCTGCCGGTCAAGTTCGCGGCACTCTGGCTCCTGGCGGGCGGGCATGTCGTGAGTGCGACGCTCCTGTTTGCCGTCGCGAAAATCGTCTCGACGGCGATTGTCGCCCGCATTTTCCTGCTCGTCCGGCCGGCGCTCTTGACGATCCCCTGGTTCCGCCGTGCCTATGAAGTGTTCATGCCCTGGAAGACCTATATGGTCGAGCGGATCAGACGCTCGTGGGTCTGGCGCGCCGGGCGCATCGCGGCGCGGCGCGTTCGAAGCGAAGTGAGGACGGCGTGGGCGCGCTGGCGGCCCCTGATCGTCGACGCGATCCGTGGTGTTAGGGGACGAGCCGCCGCTGTCTTCGCGAAGGTGCGCGCGGCGCTCGCCGGCGTCTGGCGTAAGGATGCCCTCTAGCAGACCGGCCTGCGCCTTCACGCGGCGCATGCTTGGAACCCTGGCCCGTCAGTCACGCCCCCGACGCCTGCGGCAAGAGGACCGGAGATGGCGCTGCTTCCCCCGGTTGCCCGCCGCGTGGCGCGGATGAGACGGGCGTCGTGCCGAGCCGTTCGGAGGCCATGTACGCCGCGAGCGCGACGTTGTCGGTCAATTGCGCATGCGCCGCGATACGCACGTCGCGCACGACGAACGCGCCGACGATGAACCCGATGAGCATGATCGGGTTGGGTCTCAAGATGATGAAAAGCGGGTTCGTGATGCCGTCGTCCTTCATGCGCTCGCGCATGATTTCGGCGAACGGTGTCTCGAACGAGAAATGCAGCGCCATTGCTGTCGCCTGCGCGAACATCATCACAGCGACGAGGAAGAACCCGTCGATCGAGCGCTCCCACACGCCCGCAGGCACGCTCTGCGGTCGCGGCCAGCCGGGTTGACGCGCGAGCCAGCAGATCGCGATCGCGAGGAAGAACGGAGTAGCCGCCCACGGCAGCATGTCGCGCAGGCGGAAGTCGAACGGGGATTTGAGTTCTCCACCCGACGTTTCGGCTGGCGCCGCGCTCGTGTCGCCGGCCGGTGAGGCTGCATCCAGCGCGGCGGAAGGCGCGACGGGAGCACCGGTGCCCGCGGCCGGATCGGGCGAGGTCGCGGCCACGCTCAAACGCTGTTCGTCGAGCAGATTCTTGACCAGGAAGCTCGTGCCGTGAACCGCGACAAAGCCCCCGAAGGCGATGAGCCCGGCCGCGACGTAGGCTGTCCATGGCGTGCTCGGTTTGGACGCAAGCCGCCGGTTCGATCCGACGACCGCACCGATGAGCGTCGCGAGTGCGGTGACGAACGCGACCTGCGCCATGAGGATCGGCGAGAACGCGATCCGCATGTTCTGTGGCCGCGGGAAGAAGAAGAAGATCAGGAAGCCGACGAGCGCGATCGCGAAGAAGACCCAGAGGATGCGGTCGAAATTGATCGCCTCGACGCGGCCGAGCTGTCCAAAACCGATAGACTTCAACTGTTCGAGGCGCTGTGCGGCATCATCCCCAGCGAGCACGACGGACTTTGAAGCAAGCTCTGAAGTCTGCTGAAGAAGCTGCGCATACTCGACGCGGAAGTAACTCTCGATCTGCGCCAGATGATGCTGCAGCTCGGTCTGAGTGAGATGCATGGGCCCGCTCTCGAAGGTGCCCTCACCATCCCGGCCGAGCGCGCCTCGGATGCGGTTTTCAATCTCCGCAATCTCATCCCGGTCCTTGTGCGATGCGCTTGCGAGCGCAATGGCGAGGTTCGTGATCGACTGCGCCGAATGCTGGCCGTGCTCCCGCTGCCTCAGCATCCGGATGATGTTCATGGCGAGCCGCGTCTTGCGCGCGTGCGCCTTCTCGATGTCATCGAGAAGCTGCATGTCACGGTCGTCGAGGATGTGTCCCCGATCGGGATTCCAGAGGCGAATGAGCCGCAGAAGCGAAGACGTCTTGCGCCAGGCCATGACGGCTTCGAGCTGCAGCGCGCTGACGTCGCTCTCGTCCACATACACATCGAAATCGCGCAGGTAGACGATGTTCTTGTCGCGCTCGGCCGGGCTCGGATCGAACGAGCAGTGCTTCAGGTGCACCTTGAGCGTGTTGATGTCGCCCTTGAGGTAGAGCGCGGAATGCAGCCAGATGATGAAAGCATGTTCGAGATCGCGGAAATAGGCGATCGAATGGAGGAAAGTCAGGATCGTCACCGCAAGCAGCGGCGCCTGGTTCTCGAAACTGTGCAGGATCCACGTCCAGTAGCTCGTCTCCCCGATCGCGATCCACGGCATGAGCTTCTTGCCGCCGAATGCGAACGCCGTGACGAGCGCCGTGAACACGAGAACGTAGATCAAGAGAAAGAGAACGCGCGCCGGCACGTTCGGCGCCAGCTTCCTCCGATCGGCGTCGCGAACGGTCGAAGGCAGGTAGATGGCCCAGGCGATGACGAGCGTGGTGCAGACGATGAAAAGGGGCAGTTCGAAGGGAAGTTTGCCCGCGAGGATTGTGCTGAGCTGCGTGGTCATCGGAGCCCCCTGCAATGCCGGATGAATTATGCCTGATCACAATTGCGCCGCAGTGCAGCATCGTCAAGTTTCGGCAGCGCCGATCGTTCGTTTCCGGCCGCGCGTGCTTCGCCTGCACGGAATGCAAGGCAAACCGCGAGCCTGCACTCGTATGACCTCGCAGTTGGGCCGATTTTTTGCAGTTTCGTTGCGGGACTGTGACGCGCAATCGAACATGCGCCACGCACGTCAGGCGATGCTGATCCCGATGAGCGGCAAGGCGTCCGTGAGATTGCCGTCGTCGAGCACGGCGCCGCCCGCGCGCGAGAGCATCGCATCCATGACGATCGGCTTTGCGCGAAAAGCAATTCCCACTCCGGCCGCCATCAGCATGTCGAGATCGTTGGCGCCGTCGCCGATGGCCGCCGTCTCCGAAAGGGAAATCCCGCGCCACGCGGCAATGTCCTCGAGAGCTCGCCGCTTTCCAGCGCGACCGATGATCGGCGGCACGAGGCGCCCCGTCAGCCTTCCGTCTGCGATGTCGAGCGTGTTTGCACGCCAGCTGTCGAACCCAAGCCGCGCCGCGACCCGCTCCGCAAAAATGCTGAAGCCACCCGTGACGAGCGCCGTCGCGATGCCATGCGCCTTGAGGGTTCGCATCATTGTTTCAGCGCCGGGCATGAGTGTCACGTGACGGTCGTAGAGTTGATCGAGGGTTGCAATGTCGAGACCGGCAAAGAGCGCGACGCGTGCTTGAAGTGCCGCTTCGAAGTCGATCGCGCCCTCCATGGCGGCGCGCGTGATGGCAGCCACTTGCTTACCGCACCCGATGTGCTCGGCGATCACGTCGATCATCTCCTGTTCGATGATCGTGCTCTCCATGTCGGCGGCGAAGAGGCGGATCTTTTGGCAAGGCGCATTCTCCGCATGGATTGGGCCCGGGATCAGGTCCACCATGGCGTCTGTCATGGCGAGAAAAGAGCAGCGCCCGCATCCCGGGCCGCGTTCGCAAGTGCTAAGTCGCGCGTCGCAAGCGGCAGCCCGAGGCGGAGCGCGAGTTCGAGGTAGGCCGCGTCGTAGGTCGAGAGATTGTGACGGCGAGCGAGCGGGAGGACGGAGCGTTCGATCTCGCTCAGCGGCTCGGTATCGATCGCGAGGTCCATGTCGATCATATCTGCGATGGCCGCATCGACGTCGGCCTTACTGATCCGGCCCCTTCGTTCGAGCATGAGCAGCGCATTGCCATGCTCCAGATGGAAATGGAAAGGTACCGAACCACCATGACTTATGACAACAGATGACGCTGCGTCCGACAGCGGCGTGGCTTGCGAGCGAATGTTCCACGGAAGAGCGATCGAAACGTCGACGACGAGGCTCATCAACGCTTACCTTCGTCGCGCATCGCCTTGATGTCGTCCCAGCTGAGATCATCAAGTTGGAGTCGTTGAGCACGCGCGCGCATCCGCTCGAACGCCGCAGCAGCGACCTTAGGATCATGTTCGCGCTTCGGCACCAATTCGGCGATCGCCCGACCGTGCCGCGTAATCGTCACCCGCTCGCCGTTCTCGACGCGGTCCAGCAATTCGGAAAATTTGGTCTTCGCCTCGTAGGCGCCTATGGTCGCCATCCGTCCATCCTCCAGTTTCGACTAGTCTAGACTGGTCGAAATGCAGGCACAAGCCAAACGAAACAAGCCAAACGGAACATGACACGGGTCCGCCCTATCCTCATCGCCGGCCCGACCGCGTCAGGAAAATCGGCGCTCGCCCTGGCTCTGGCTGAGCGGCTGGGTGGCACGGTCGTCAACGCCGACAGCATGCAGGTCTACCGCGAGATCCCGATCCTCGCCGCCCGCCCGACCGCTGCGGACGAGGCGCGGGCGCCCCATCGGCTCTATGGCCATGTCCCCTCGACGGAGGCCTACTCCGCTGGCCGCTTCATCCGCGAAGTGAGCGCCCTTCTCCCGGCGATCCAAGCTGCCGGCAGTTTTCCGATCATCGTCGGCGGAACGGGCCTCTATTTCAAAGCCCTGTTGGAAGGACTGTCGCCCATACCCTCGGTGCCGGACGACATACGCGCCCATTGGCGGCGGGAAGGCGAACGCCTCGGCCCCGACGCCCTGCACGCCGTGCTGGCGAAGCGTGACCCGGCAATGGCCACACGCCTCGAGCGAGGCGACCGACAGCGCATCGTCCGCGCCCTCGAAGTCCTCGACGCGACCGGTAGGTCGCTTGCCGACTGGCAGAACCAGCCAGGATCGCCGGTCGTTCCAGCCGGCGGGTGCGTTGGGATTGTTCTGTCCCCGCCACGGGATTGGTTGCATGAGCGATCCGCCGCCCGCTTCGACGCCATGATGGCGATGGGCGCGCTGGCCGAAGCCGAGGCCGCCGAGGCAATGGCCCTCGATGGCGATCTTCCCGCCGCGCGCGCCCTCGGGATGCGGCCGCTGAGAGCCCACGTCCGGCGCGAGATCGAACTGGAGATGGCCGTCACGCGGGCGAAGGCGGAAACACGCCAGTACATCAAGCGGCAGGAAACTTGGCTAAGGCGACATATGATGTCGTGGAAAAGGCTATCAGCGCAAGAAAAAGAAAGAAATGCGGACCAAGTTATTACATTTATGAATTCTACACCTTGACCTTCTAGCGTCCCCTGCTATGAAGCACCCGCAACCCGGCGGCTCTATGCGCCGGTTTCGCGCTTTTTGTGGGTCTGTTGACACCCATGACACGCAGAGCCGTACACGTTCGAAAGGGCACGACATGGCACGCACGATGACCGGCGCAGAGATGGTGGTGAAAGCGCTGGCGGATCAGGGAGTCGAGGTGCTCTTCGGCTATCCCGGCGGCGCCGTGCTCCCGATCTACGACGAGATTTTCCAGCAGGAGAAAGTGCGCCACATCCTCGTCCGCCAGGAAGGCGGCGCGGTGCACGCAGCCGAAGGCTATGCGCGCTCGACCGGCAAAGTCGGCGTCGTGCTCGTGACGTCGGGCCCCGGCGCGACCAACGCTGTCACGGGGCTGACCGACGCGCTCATGGACAGCATTCCGGTTGTTTGCATCACGGGTCAGGTGCCGACGCACTTGATCGGCAACGACGCATTCCAGGAGTGTGACACGGTCGGCATCACGCGCCCCTGCACGAAGCACAATTGGCTCGTGAAGGACGTGAACGATCTCTCGCGCATCCTCCACGAGGCGTTCCACATCGCGCGCTCCGGGCGCCCGGGTCCCGTCGTCGTCGACATCCCGAAGGACATCCAGTTCAAGAGCGGCAATTACACCGGCCCCACGAACGTCGCGCACAAGACCTACCGTCCGAAGCTGAAGCCGGACGCCGGTCCCGTCGCGGCCGCGGTCGACCTCATCGCCAGTGCCAAGAAGCCGATCTTCTACACCGGCGGCGGCATCATCAACTCGGGTCCGAAGGCGAGCCAGCTCCTGCGCGAGTTCGTGAAGCTCACGGATTTCCCCGTCACTTCGACGCTGATGGGCCTCGGCGCCTATCCCGCGTCAGGCAAGCACTGGCTTGGCATGCTCGGCATGCACGGCACTTATGAAGCCAACTGGGCGATGCACGACTGCGATGTGATGATCAATATCGGCGCGCGCTTCGACGACCGGATCACCGGGCGCCTCGACGCCTTCGCGCCGCATTCCAAGAAGATCCACGCCGACATCGATTCCTCCTCGATCAACAAGAACGTCCGCGTCGAAATTCCGATCGTCGGCGATTGCGGATACGTGCTTGAGGAAATGCTGCGTGTCTGGAAGCAGAAGGCGCCCCAGGTCGACAAGGCCGCGCTGAAAAGCTGGTGGAAGCAGATCGACGCCTGGCGGGCGAAGAAATCGCTCGCCTACAAGAAGATGAAGGACGTGATCGCGCCGCAATACGCCGTCGAGCGCCTTTATCAGCTGACGAAGGACCGCGACACCTACATCACGACGGAAGTCGGCCAACACCAGATGTGGGCGGCGCAGTACTATCACTTCGAGGAGCCGAACCGCTGGATGACGTCCGGCGGGCTTGGCACGATGGGCTATGGGCTGCCCGCCGCGATCGGCGCGCAACTGGCTCACCCCAAATCACTCGTGATCGACATCGCGGGCGACGCGTCGATCCTGATGAACATTCAGGAATGCTCGACGGCCGTGCAGTTCAACCTGCCGGTCAAAGTGTTCATCCTGAACAACGAGTACATGGGCATGGTGCGGCAGTGGCAGCAGCTTCTGCACGGCAACCGCCTCTCGCACAGCTACACGGAAAGCCTGCCCGATTTCGTCAAGCTCGCCGACGCGTACGGCTGGAAGGGCATGCGCTGCGACCACCCGGCTGATCTCGATGACGCGATCCGCGAGATGATCGACACGCCCCATCCCGTGATCTTCGATTGCCGCGTCGCGAAGCTCGAGAACTGCTTCCCGATGATCCCGTCGGGCAAGGCGCACAACGAGATGCTGCTCGGCGAGGAAGTCTCGGACGAAGACATCTCCAAGGCCATCGGCAAGGAAGGCAAGGTGCTGGTGTGAGGAGGCGCGCGCGACCGCGGCAGCTTTGGAACGGTGCGGCGACGGCCGCCATCCTGATGCTTGCGATGGCGCACGCCGCGCGTGCCGAGTCCGATCTCTCCCCCCTTGTCGCCGCCCTGTCCGAGACCGATCGCACAGTGCTCGACAAGGCGCTCGCAAGCGGACCGACGACGCTTGTGACCTCGGTCGGATCGGCCAATCACGCCCTTTGGTCGGCCTTCGCGGAGCGGGGATGGATGGAGATGGGTGCTTTGCCGCCGGGCGGTCCCGTTGGCCAGGACATGATGATGTTCTCATTGACCGGCGAAGGTCGGCGCATGATCCCGACCGTTCTGCCTGGAAAGGCGCCGCCATGACCAACTTCGCGCAATCACGAGCGGCCGTCGTGCGGCACACGCTGACAGTGCTCGCGATCGTCGCGCTCGCGCCCGTAGCCTTCGCCGCCGGTGAGACAGCACCCGCCGCTCCTGCTGCCGCGAGCTCTGCCGTGACCTGGGACCAGACCGCCAACGTCCGTGATGCGGCGGAACGGATCGCAAAGATTCAGCGCGGCGGCGGAGCCGAGGCGGCGTTTAAGCACATCAGCGCCTGCTATCGAACCCACGGGCTGGCCTCGAACTATTCCGCACCCTTTGAGGCGTGCATCGCACAGGACTATCTGCACACGCGCTTGCTCGTGAAGGTCTATAGCCGCATGCAGCCCGACGCCTTGAAGAAGATGGGCGCACCCACTCCCGACATTCTGGCGGAAGCAATGGGGCGGCGCGTGACGACCGCGTTCAAGCAGTACGCGATCTCGGTTGCAGAAGCGGAGAAACTGAAGGCGCTGGTCGACGCCGAAGGCGCGCCGGTCTTCCTGAAAATCGTGTTCCCAGAGGCGGCCGACGAATTGACAAAGCGCGAGAAGGCCGGTCCCGGCAGCGAAGCGAAACCAGAGCCCGGCAGCGAAGCGAAACCAGAGAAAGACGAGAAGAAGTAGACGCCATGGCCAATGCCACATCCCAGACGCACTACGCCGGCCCCCATTTGTCCCAGGAGGTCGTCTCGCGCACGCTCTCGGTGATCGTAGACAACGAGCCGGGCGTGCTCGCCCGCGTCATCGGGCTTTTCACCGCGCGCGGCTACAACATCGACAGCCTGACCGTGACCGAGACCGAGCACGAGAAACACGTCTCGCGCATCACCATCGTGACGCGCGGCACGCCTGCTGTGATCGAGCAGATCAAGCACACGCTCGAGCGCATGGTGCCGATCCATCGCGTGCGTGACCTGACGGCGGAAGGCGTTTCCCTCGAACGGGAGCTGGCGCTCGTGAAGGTCGCGGGCCGCGGCGACAAGCGGATCGAGGCCCTGCGTCTCGCAGAGATTTTCCGCGCCCAGGTCGTCGACACCTCGACCGAGCATTTCGTGTTCGAGATCACCGGCAAGGCCTCGAAGATCGAGACCTTCCTCGGCATCATGCGCGAGCTGGGGCTCGTCGAAGTGAGCCGCACCGGCATCGCCGCCATCGGCCGCGGCTCGACGCCGATGTGAGGCCGCACTTCCGCGTCCAAGCTCCGCATTTGTGCGAAATTCAGCGACACTTGCCTCCACGCCGGTTTCGGTGGACGCCGAAAAGATGGCCTCTTGAAACCGAATACGACGCGGGTCCCCGGACGGCGCGGAGCGATGATCCATCCGATGTCGTCATCCTGGCGAAAGCCAGGACCCAGTTGAGCGTTCGCGACGGGACGATTTCGAAAGAACTCCGCCGCGGCGATGACCTCCCCTTTTGAGCCGCTCGGTGATCAGCTGCCTATCTGGGTCCTGGCTTTCGCCAGGATGACGGAGAAAAACTGAACCCCCGGACTTGCGCTCGTGCGCATCCGGGGGGCAACCGCTTCTTCTTGCACAAGCTAAATGAAAATAGTCGCGGGTTCCCGGACGGCGCGGAGCGACGATCCGGGAGCTTAACCTGTCAATGTCGGATACGAACGGAGCCTCGTCGGCTCCACGTGAAGACCCCGGACTTGCGCTTCGCGCAATCCGGGGACGCATGATTACATGCTAATGCCGGCGGCCTTCTTGGTGTCGGTCAGCACTTCGGCGGCGTGCGTCGCGCTTTTCGAGAACGTCAGCGCTTCATCGTCGACAGACAGCATGGCGGCACTTGCGCTGCGGAACCCGATGAGGCCGGTCTGCGAGACGTAGAGCGGCTCGACCGTCGGGGGCGTGTTCATCGTGAGCAGGAACGCCGCGAGCTTCGGTCGGAACACGCGATCGTCAATCCGCTCGCACTTGTCCGCACCTTCCTTCGCCTCGCATGCCTTGAGCGTCGTGAACTTGGGGGCATTGCCATCGTGCGCGACGACCGCCTTTTCGATCATGCTCGTGCAGTCCTCGTAGGAGAGCTGCGCACTCTCCTGGCAGTCGATCGCCGACGTGATCACGTATTTCACGATCGACTTCGGATCCTTCTTGGGCGCGCCCCCGCAGCCCGCGAGCGCCATCGCGGCCGAAGCCACGACGAGATAGCGCCCTGATATTGCGCCGAGTTTGGCCAGCATGGTCCATCCGCCCGAGTTGTTTGACAAAGTGCTAACAGAAAGCGGTTTCGCTTCGGTAAACGCGGGCGGTCCCGAAGCCCGGTCACGCGCCGGATTTCCGGCATTTGTCGCAGCCGCGGCCCGAGATGAACCGTTGAATTTTCGCGTGGCCTAGGTGTAACGTCCGCCCGCTTCTTGGCCGTGGGCGCAGAGCCCGCGCCGAGCTTCCCTATGGAAGCGCGCCCCGAGGCCAATGCCACGGCCGATCCCAAGGCCGAACCCGCGACGCGTCATCCCCGAGCGTCAACGTTTCATCCACCATGCGAAGAGAGAGCCATGCGCGTCTATTACGATCGTGATGCCGACCTGAACCTGATCAAATCGAAGAAGGTCGCCATTGTCGGCTATGGCAGCCAGGGCCACGCGCACGCGCTGAACCTCCGCGACAGCGGCGTCAAGGACGTCGCCATCGCGCTGAGGAAGGGATCGGCTTCTGCGGCGAAGGCAGAGAAGGAAGGCCTCAAGGTCATGGAGGTGGCGGACGCCGCCAAGTGGGCCGACGTCATCATGATGCTGACCCCCGATGAGTTGCAGGCCGACATTTACAAGGATCACCTGGCCGCCAATATGAAGAAGGGCGCCGCCCTCATGTTTGCGCACGGCCTCAACGTGCATTTCAATCTCATCGAGCCGCGCGCCGACCTTGACGTCGGCATGGTTGCGCCCAAGGGCCCCGGTCACACCGTCCGCGGCGAATACCTGAAGGGCGGCGGCGTGCCGTGCCTCATCGCCATCCATCAGAACAAGAGCGGCAACGCACACGAACTCTTTCTCTCGTATGCTTCTGGCGTCGGTGGCGGCCGCTCGGGCGTCATCGAGACGACCTTCAAGGAGGAATGCGAGACCGATCTCTTCGGCGAGCAGGTCGTGCTCTGCGGCGGCCTCGTCGAATTGATCCGCGCGGGCTTCGAGACGCTCGTCGAGGCCGGCTACGCGCCCGAGATGGCCTACTTCGAGTGCCTCCACGAGGTGAAGCTCATTGTCGACCTCATCTACGAGGGCGGCATCGCCAACATGAACTACTCGATCTCGAACACGGCCGAATACGGTGAGTATGTCACGGGCCCGCGCATCATCACGCCCGAAACGAAAGCCGAGATGAAGCGCGTGCTCGCCGACATCCAGGCCGGCCGCTTCACCCGCGACTGGATGCTCGAATGCAAGGCCGGCCAGCCGAGCTTCAAGGGCACGCGGCGCCTGAACGACGCCCACCAGATCGAGGAAGTCGGTGCCAAGCTCCGCGCCATGATGCCCTGGATCGCCAAGAACAAGCTCGTCGACAAGGGGCGGAATTGATCGCGCTCCGGGTTGAACGGCGCGCGTCCGTCCAAGGCGCGCGTCACTCCGCCCGCTCGTAGACGTTCGTCCCGATGATGAGGCGCGAGGGGTGTTTCGGCTCCTCGCCCTGCCATCCGAAGAGATAAGCAACTGCATCTCCGCCCGAGGGCGTGAGCGTCAGCGTGCGCGCGTCGAGCGTATAACGCCCCGTCGTCGCCTCCCCGATGCGAAGGCTCCCGTCCGCATTGAAGTGCAGCGTGCGTGACAGCGGAGCGACCGGCACGACGTCGGTCGTATAGGTGCCGTCGATCCTCTGTCCGGCGGCGGCCGCCGACGTCAGGGCCGCCTTGGCGACGGCCGTGCCCTGAGTGCCGTCCGGAAACGTCAGGAGGTAGCCTTCTCCGTCTCGCCGCCAGCGCGCGACGCCGGGGCTGCCGAGCGGCCGCGTCTCGGGCTTGAAGGCGGCGGCCGGTTCGCGGACGGCCTCGAACGCGCGGCCGTCGTTCAAGAGCAGCGCCGTGATGGTCTGCGGCTCCGGCGCGGCCGAGGGGTCTCCCGCCGAAAACACCATGCGCAGATACTGGATCACGTTCTCGACGCTCTCATCGGTGAGGGGCTGCGTATCGTCGGGAGCCGGCCGTCCTGATTGCTCTTGCCCCGCGATGGCGGTCACGGCGTCCTCGGTCAGCACGAACTGCCGGGCGCGCAAATCCTCGACCAGCGTGCGGCCTTCGACGACGTTCTCGTCCTCGTCCGAGAGCGTACCGGGCGCGGCGAGCAGGATAATCTGATAGCGGTTCCCGACGCGGTACCCGACCGCCTCGACCTCGGCCGGAATCCCGTCGTCGAGCATGATGCCGACCCGCGCGGACACAGCGACGGGCGATGCGGCGAGGCCCGCCAGCGGAACCGTGGCCGGCGTGCGCATCAGATCCCCGTAGAGCGTTTCGATGAGGAGTGGCACGTCTTCAACAAACGCGTCCCGGAGCGGACCCTTGAGGTCCTGGCAGGGCGGGATGAGGACGGTCACGGGCTGCGCGTCCCCCCCGTCCGGCGACTGCGCGAGGAGAAGGCCCGAGAGCGGCGGCGCGGACGCAGTCCAACCGGCCGGGAGATCGAATGGCACGCCGGCCGATGCCGGGAACGTCCCCGCCATGAACGCCGCCAGCGCTGTAAGCCAGACCGCAGCCGTGGAGCGACCGCAGCCTTGTCGTCGAACGGAATGTCGCGCTCGCGTCATGACGCTCACCTAGCGCGGAAGCTGCGGCGGGACCATGGCCGCACGCCGCCTCGTTGCACTGGGCCACCACCTGTCATAATTGCGGCACACACGGGGCTGACGCCACCGCGGGCCGCGTGCGAACGGCGGTCGCGGACGATGCGGGGGAACGCGAAAGATGGATCGGAATACGGCGGGAACCGATCGCGTCGTCGCCGTCGATCACTGCCGGCTCGTCCGAAGGGCTGAGCCATGGGCGTTTCCGGGTCAGCATGGTCCAGCGATCGACGCCCATTGGCAGCGGCGCACTGAGGAAAGCCCGTCGTTCTACAACGGCACGGTGCATCTCCTCTCCCGGTACGATGTGTCGGACGGCGTTTTAAACGGCACGATCTTCCCGGTCGAGTTCAAGAACTTCCTGTTCTGGCGCGAGAGCGGCACGACCGACGCCGCCGTGCGCGATGCGTTCGGCTCGGCCCTTATCCGCACCGCCGACGGCGACATCATTCTCGGCCGCCAGCGGCCTGGAAACGTCAACAGCGGGCTTGCCTACGTGCCGGGCGGCTTCATCGACGCGCGCGACATCGGCGTCGATGGCGCGGTCGACATCGAGGCGAGCATCCTGCGCGAGGTTGAGGAGGAGACGGGTTTCGGTGCCGACCATTGGCACCATGCGCCGGGCTTCCGCGTGACCTTTCAAGGCCAGCATATCTCGATCGCGCGCGAACTCTGCTCGCCCCTCGCGACCGACGCGTTTCTGGCCGAAGTCCGTTCACGCCTCGCCGCCGATCCCTCGTCCGAGCTCGAGGACGTCGTCGCCATCCGGTCGGTCAATGACATGGACCGCTACAACCTGCCGCCCTTCGTCCACCTGCTTCTTCGCGACGTGCTCGGGGTGCACGGCTGACCGAAGGACAGGTGCGCGGGAGAACGCCGAAACCG
The DNA here is from genome assembly GCA_033765145.1 of Hyphomicrobium sp. Taxonomy (GTDB): domain Bacteria; phylum Pseudomonadota; class Alphaproteobacteria; order Rhizobiales; family Hyphomicrobiaceae; genus JAGVSR01. The sequence continues at coordinate 229,084 of JANRIH010000032.1, forward strand.
TTCCCCGCCGATGTGGCCCGCCGATGTGGACTGTCCCCGCCGTTCAGGCTATGTGGCGCGCGGGTCCGCGGGGGCGAGCATGATGAAACTCGACTTTCACACCATCGACGTCTTCACGGAGCACCGGTTCGGCGGCAATCCGCTGGCCGTCGTGCATGGCGCGGACGACCTCGACACCGAGGCGATGCAGTTGATCGCGCGCGAGTTCAATCTGTCCGAGACGGTGTTCGTCCTGAAGCCTCAGAACCCCATGCACTCCGCGCGGACGCGACTGTTCACGCCCATGAAGGAACTGCCGTTTGCCGGCCATCCGACGGTCGGCACGGCCGCCCTTCTCGCCGAACTGAAGCAGGCTGCGGGAGTTCCTGGAAACGATGCGCTGATCGTTATCGAACAGCAAATCGGCACGCTACGGGTCGGCGTCCGCATGCGCGCGGGCGCGCCATCGTTCGCCGAGTTCGATGCTCCGCGCCTGCCCGTCGAGGCCGGAGCCCTTCCCCCCGTCGATGTACTCGCGGCGGGCCTTGGTCTCATCCCGAGCGAGATCGGATTCGAGAACCACCGACCCGTGTGCTTCGCGGCCGGAAACGCCTTCGCGTTCGTACCCGTCGCATCTCTCGAAGCATTGGAACGCGCGCGCATTAACGGCGCGGACTGGTCCCAAGCCTTCGAGGAGCAGGGTCTCGTCGGCGCGTATCTCTATACGCGCCAGTGCGTGCATACCGCCTCCGCCTTCCACGCGCGCATGTTCGCGCCCGCCGCCGGCGTCCCCGAAGACCCCGCCACCGGCTCTGCCGCCGTCTGCCTCGCCGGTGTCGTCGATCTTTTCGACGATCTACCCGACGGTAATCACAAGAAGGTCGTCGAGCAGGGCTTCACCATGGGCCGCCCGAGCTTCATCACGCTGTCCTTGACCGTCACCGCCGGCAAGCTCTCGAACGTCCGCATCGGCGGCCATGTCGTGCGCGTGAGCGAGGGTGTGTTGGAGGTCTAAGCGCGGTTGCGTGTGGGCAACCGAAGCGCGAGCGGAAGAGCGCGGTTGCGTGTGGGCAACCGAAGCGCCAGCAAAGAGCGCGGTTGCGTGTGGGCAACCGAAGCGCGACCAAAGGAGAGCGCGGTTGCGAGTGGGCAACCGAAGCGCAGCCACAAGAGAGCGCGGTTGCGTGTGGGCAACCGAAGCGCCAGCAAAGAGCGCGGTTGCGTGTGGGCAACCGAAGCGCGAAGAATAATATTAGCGCGCAACCCCTTACCCCGGCAGCATCCGCTTCATCGTGTTGTCCCGGACGACAAAATGATGCGCGAGCGCCGCCGCGGCATGGACGAAGATCAACACGTAAAGTGCGTTCCCGAGCGTCTCGTGCACTTCTTCGAGCTGGCCAGACAGAATCTTGCTCGGCTCGACCAGCGCCGGCAACGGAACGCCGAGCAAAGCGACCGCCTTTCCATCAGCGCTCTGTAGCGCCCATCCGATGAACGGCATCGCGATGAGAAGCGCGTAGATCCCGAAATGCACGGCGTGGCTCGCCGTCGCCTGCCACTTGGCCGGTGCAGGAATGATGGGCGGCGCGGGATGGGTCGCGAGCCGGAACGCGATCCGCGCGAACGTCAGTACGAGCACGGAAAGGCCCGTCTGGTAGTGCGCCCAAATTGCGAGCGCACGCGCCTCGCTCCCGCGCGGAAACGCCTCATGCGCTTCCATGGCGATGTAGCTCACGACGATGAGAACGAGCGTCAGCCAGTGGATGACGAGGATCGGCGCGGGATAGCGCGCGGCGGTGCCCGTGGGTGTCAATGTATGGCCAGCTTTCATCTTGGTTCGCTTTCTCGGTCTGACTTTGGTCGACATTGCGCCGGACGTCCGGGCCGGGACTTGATCGGAGGCAAATTCGCCCGCGGGACGATCGTGTGCCGCTCCGGCATGACACCCCGGGTCCGCAACTCCAGTGGCGTAACGTGCCGAAGCGTCCCATCCGCCGGAGCCAATTGGCCGCAACCGCCTCCCACGCCATCGGCGCCGTCCCCACGCATTGTCAATCTGGCGAGGCTATTGTATCAAACCGTCTTCCCGAGCCGGGGGCCGAGCCTGGAAACGCACGTTTCCGTGCCTTCCCCGAGAGGTGACTGACTTTGATGTGCGCGATGGCGACAACGTTGGACGCTGCACCGGCAGCCGGCACCACAGGCCGGCCCGCCGCCGCCCCGTCATGTGCCAAGTCGCGCACCGGTTCGCGACTGAACCTCCTCCTTAGCGGCCCCTGAGCCGCTGGCCCCGGCCTCGCCGGTCCGGCCGCCGCTCAGGGGTGTGTTGACCGATCCAGGGCGGGCGGCTCCCACGTGAGACCATCTCGCGCTAGACTGAAATCAACCTGAATTGGCCTGCGCCGCCGCTCTAATGCCGCGCCAGGCTCCGAGGACCCGACGATATGACCGCCTCCATCGACCCCAATTTTCCTTCGACCGATGCCGCCTCCGAATCGGGCCGCGTCGTCATTTTCGACACCACGCTCCGCGACGGCGAACAGTGCCCCGGCGCGACGATGACCTACGAGGAGAAGCTCGAGGTCGCCGACATGCTCGACGCCATGGGCGTCGACATCATCGAGGCCGGATTCCCGATCGCCTCCGAGGGTGATTTCGAGGCCGTCTCCGCGATCGCCAAGCGCGTCGAGAACGCGACCGTCGCCGGTCTCGCGCGCGCGATCAACGCCGACATCGACCGCGCCGGCGAAGCCGTGCGGAACGCGCGCCGCGGTCGCATCCACACCTTCGTTTCGACCTCGCCCATTCACCTCGAATACCAGATGCGGAAAACCGAGGCCGAGGTCTTGGAGATCATCGCCGCCACCGTGTCGCGCGCGCGCAATCTGGTCGAGGACGTCGAGTGGTCGGCGATGGACGCGACCCGCACGCCGATCGATTATCTCTGCCGCTGCGTGGACGCCGCCATCAAGGCCGGCGCGACGACGATCAACCTGCCAGACACGGTCGGGTACGCGACGCCCGAAGAATACTTCGAGATGTTCCGCGCCGTGCGCGAGCGCGTGCCGAACGCGGACAAGGCGATCTTCTCGACGCACTGCCACAACGATCTGGGCCTCGCCGTCGCCAACTCGCTCGCGGCGTTGAATGCCGGCGCGCGCCAGATCGAATGCACCATCAACGGCATCGGCGAGCGCGCGGGCAACGCCGCGCTCGAAGAAGTCGTCATGGCGATCAAGACCCGCAACGACGTGCTCCCCTATCACACGCGCATCGAGACACCTATGCTGTCGCGCGCTTCGAAGCTCGTCTCGGCGGTGACGAACTTCCCGGTCCAGTACAACAAGGCGATCGTCGGCAGGAACGCGTTCGCCCACGAGAGCGGCATCCACCAGGACGGTCTCCTGAAGTACCAGCAGACCTACGAGATCATGACGCCCGAGACGGTCGGCGTCGCCAAGACCTCGCTCGTCATGGGCAAGCACTCGGGCCGCAACGCGTTTCGCACGAAGTTGAAGGAATTGGGCTTCGAATTGGGCGAGAACGCCTTCGAGGATGCGTTCAATCGGTTCAAGGCGCTGGCCGACCGCAAGAAGCACATCTACGACGAGGACATCGAGGCGCTCGTCGATGACGAGATCGCGCACGCCCACGACCGGATGAAGGTCGCGGCGTTGACTGTTATCGCGGGCACCATGGGTCCGCAATCCGCGACGCTCACCATGGAGATCGACGGCGTGGCAACGACGGTTCAGGCTCAAGGCAACGGCCCGGTCGATGCAACCTTTGCCGCGATCCGGCAACTCGTGCCGCATTCCGCCAAGCTCGAGCTCTATCAGGTCTCGGCTGTGACCGAAGGCACCGACGCCCAGGCCGAAGTCTCCGTGAGGCTCGAGGAGAACGGCCGTGTCGTCACGGGCCGTGCGGCCGATACCGATACGCTCGTCGCCTCCGCCAAGGCCTATGTCGCCGCCTTGAACAAGCTGATGGTCAAGCGCCAGAAGACCGCCCAGGCGCAGGGGTGATAGCTGAGCGCGCGACGCGCGGCAGGGTGGACGGCGCGGACCGTCCCCCTGTTAGTCTTCATTCACGGAACTTCTGCACGTCACCGAAGGGCCCTAGTTTCGCGCGGCGCGGGAGGTTAATTTCTGTCCGTGGCGCGGACGCGGCGGTCACGACGCCATGGAACACGTCGGCACGAGTGTTGCTTTTATCCGGTTGAGGGACGGAGCCTGTTTGGCGCGAGCCCTGACGTGCGGGGCTCAAGGACGACATTGTGATGCGCAGGCCTGTGACAAGCGCCTTTTCGGACGACATCGCGATCGATCTTGGCACGGTTAATACGATCGTCCATGTGATGGGGAAAGGCGTCGTGATCGACGAGCCGTCGGTGGTCGCGGTCCGCACCGGGCCGGGACACCGCGAGGTCTTGGCCGTCGGTCAGCGCGCCAAGATGATGCTCGGCCGCACGCCCGACAGCATCGAGACCATCCGGCCCTTACGTGACGGCGTCATCGCCGATTTCGTCGCGACCGAGGAAATGCTCCGCCAGTTCATCCGCCGCACGCGCTCGATGATGGGGTTTCGCCGTCCGCGCATTCTGATTTGCGTGCCCGCGGGCGCGACCCCCGTCGAACGCCGCGCCGTCTATGAGACGGCACTCGCCGCCGGCGCCCGCAAGGTCTACATCGTCGAGGAACCGATCGCGGCCGCCATCGGCGCGGGTCTTCCGGTCGACGAGCCATCGGGCTCGATGGTGGTCGACATCGGCGGCGGCACGACTGATATCGCCGTCCTCTCGCTGGGCGGCGTCCTCGAAGCACGCTCCATCCGCGTCGCCGGAAACGCCATGGACGAGGCCATCATCCGCTATATACGCCGCGAGCATCAGCTCGTGATCAGCGAAGCGAACGCCGAGCGCATCAAGGTCGAAGCCGGATCGGCGTCGGCGGCGGCCAACGGCCTGACGAGCGAAATCCACATTCGCGGGCGCGACCTGCGCCAAGGGCGTCCGAAAAGCATCGTTCTCTTGCCCCAGCATGTCGGCGAAGCGCTCGACGAACCGATCGAAGCCATGGCTGAATTCGTCGAGCGCACGCTCGAGGACCTGCCGCCCGAAGTCTCCGCGGATATCTGCGAGCGGGGCATATACCTGACGGGCGGCGGCGCGCTCCTGCACAAACTCGACGAAGAACTGCAGCGCCGCGTGGGCGTGCCGTTCATCGTCTCGGAGGATCCGTTGAAATGCGTGATCCGCGGATCCGCGATGCTCCTCGAGGAGCCCGATCGCCGGTCTCACCTGCTGATCCAGCCGTGACGGTGTGGCGATGGGATCTTCCGCGACCAATCAGGGTGAGGGTTTCGGCATTCACGTCGTATGCGGATTGCAGCGCTCGGTCCATGCCCCCATAGTGGGGACGCCATGAAGCGCCCGCTGTTTGAGATCGGTCCCGGGCATAAGGAGCGACGGCAGCCGAGCCGGCCGCGCCGACATGGCGCATCGGTCCCAATCCTCCTCTTCGTGTCGATGGCGCTGCTTGTCCTGAGCCGCGTGAACAACGATCTCGTCGATCGCGTGCGGTGGCAGGTGATGGACGTGATGACGCCGGTGCTGAGCGCGATCCTCATACCCGTAGAGCCACTGCGCCGCGGCGTCCAATCGCTCTCCGAATATGCTACCCTATCGGCCGAACTCGAACGGTTACGCGCGGAGAACCAGAAGCTTCGCGGCTGGGAGTGGCGCGCCAAGGATCTCGAACGAAAGCTCGCCTCCCTCGAAGCGGCATCGCGAACCGCACGCGAGACGGGCATCGACTTCGTGACCGCGCGTATCGTCTCGAATTCGTCCGGCGCCTTCGTCAGGAGCGCGATGATCAACGCCGGCGAACGTGAACGCATCCGCGACGGATATCCGGTCCTGAGCGGCGACGGCCTTGTCGGCCGGATCGTCGAGACGGGCACGAAGGCCGCGCGCGTCCTGCTCTTGACCGACGTCAAAAGCCGCATTCCCGTACACGTGGGCGAGAAAGGCGTTCGCGCGATCATGGCTGGCGACAACGGTGCGAAGCCGCGCCTGTTGTTCCTGGCCGAGGATTCGCGTCTTTCGCCCGGCGACGAGGTCAGGACGTCCGGTAGCGGGGGCGGCGTCCCAAAGGGCCTCGGCATCGGCAAGGTCGCGAAGGGCGGCCCGCCCTACCGTGTCGAACTCCATGCCGATCTCGATGCCGCGGACTATGTCGGCGTGCTGATGTTCGAAGGGACGGCGCTCGATCCGGCCAAGACGGCGGATGGTGCAATCGACGGTCAATCTGCGCGCAAAGCCGCGAGCCGGGAACCATAACCGAGGGGCCCTGAAATGAGTGGCGGACCATGAACCTTCCTCGAAAACTTCTGCCGGGCTTGTCGCTCGCGGCCCTGACAATCATCGCCGTTTTGCCGTGGGGACTGGCCGCGTCCTACCGGTTCGTGCTGCCGCTCTTGCCCGTGATCTTCATTCATGAGTGGGCCATCAGAAATCCCTCGCCCCTCCCCGCCTGGGCCGTGTTCGCGTCCGGCCTTGCGGTCGATATTCTGACCGCTGGTCCGCTCGGCTATTGGTCGCTCATCTATCTCGTGGCCTATGTCCTCTCGGTCGAAGTCGGTACATTGAGCCGATCGGAACCCGCGCTGCGCTGGGTCTCGTTCGCGATCGTCCTCGTGCTCGTCGTCGCGGTCGCTTGGAGCATCGCGTCGCTCTATTTCTTCGAGGCGGCCGAGATGAGCGGCTTCCTATGGGCCGCACTCTGGGCGATGCTGGCCTATCCTCTTCTTGCCGCTTTCGTTGTCGCCGTCGATCCGCTGCCGCAGCGCCGCATGAACGATCGCCTTGAGCGCGGTGTGTGACATGCAGGGTCCTGGCGATGAGCCACGCGATGGCGACAGCGGCTTCACCCGCCGTGCGCTTGTCGTCGGCGCGCTTCAGGCCGGCGCGCTCGGGCTTCTCGCGGCGCGGCTCTATCAGCTTCAAGTTCTCGAAGGACGCCGCTACGCTCCCCTGGCCGAGGACAACCGGATCAGCCAGCGGGGCGTCATGCCGCGCCGGGGCCGGATCGTGGATCGCGCGGGCGTGGTGCTGGCCGCCAACGACGAGATGTACCGCGTCTCGATTTTATCCGCGAGCGACAGTGAACTCAAAGAGACGTTGGCGCGCCTCGCCGCGATCGTCCCGTTGAGCGAGCAAGAAATTGCGACAACTCTCGCCAAGGCCCGCACGACCCAACGCAACGAGCCCCTGATCGTCGCGGGCAATCTGTCGTTCGATCAGGTCGCCGCCATCGGTCTTCACGCCGCAAGCCTGCCCGGAGTCGAGACCGACGTCGATCTCCGCCGCCGGTATTTTCACGGCCGGGAGACGGGCCACGTGACAGGCTATGTCGGCAGCGTCGAGCGCCACGCCATGGACGATGAGGCGTTCCTGCGCATGCCCGGTGCCCGTGTCGGAAAGGCCGGAGTCGAACTTGGCATGGACAAGGACCTTCGCGGCAAGTGCGGGTCGCGGAAGTTCGAGGTCGATGCACGCGGCCACATCGTCCGCCATCTCGACGAGATCGATCCCGTCGAAGGCCGCGACGTCATGCTGACGATCGATGCCGGCCTCCAGTCCCGCGTCCTCGATCGCCTCGCGGGCATCCCGCGCGGCGCCGTCGTCGCGATCGACGTTACCAACGGCGAAGTCGTACTGATGGCGTCCGTGCCGGCCTTCGATCCCAACGACCTCACCATCAATTTCGAGCCCGACGTCTGGAAGAAGCTGCAGGCCGAGCCGCACAAGCCGCTCCTCAATCGCGCGATCGGCGGCCAGTACCCGCCCGGCTCCACATTCAAGATGGTGACGGCTCTTGCCGCACTCGAAGCCGGAACCGCCTCGTTGCGGGAACGTGTCACCTGCGACGGGAGCTTCGAATACAAGGACAGCACCTTCCGTTGCTGGAACCGCGGTGGACATGGCGCGATGGACCTCACGGATGCGCTCCGCGAGAGCTGCGACGTCTATTTCTACGAGCTTGCGCGCCGGACCGGCATCGACCGCATCGCGGCCATGGCGCGACGGCTAGGCCTCGGCCAAACCTACGCAGCCGGCATCGGTCAGCAGAAGCGCGGCATCGTCCCCGATCCCGGCTGGAAGCGCGCGGCCCTCGGCAAGGCCTGGCTCGGCGGCGAAACGATCCTCGCAGGTATCGGGCAGGGCTTCGTGCTGACGACACCGCTCCAGCTCGCGGTGATGACGGCGCGCCTCGCGACCGGTCGCGCCGTCGTCCCGACGCTCGTGCGCCGCCCTGACGACGCGCGCCCCGCGCTCCCCGTGTTCCCGCCTTTAGCCGTGAAGTCCGAATGGCTCGACGCCGTGCGCAGCGCGATGGTCGGCGTGGTCAACGACGCTGGCGGCACGGGCGGCAATGCCGCGATTTCCGACAGCGCCGTTGTCATTGCGGGCAAGACCGGCACCTCGCAGGTCCGCAGCACCGGCGGCGATCGCGGGGCGGGCGGCGACGCCTTCGAACTCCGCGATCACGCGCTCTTCGTCTCCTATTTTCCGGCCGACAAACCGCGCTATGCCATTGCTGCGGTCATCGAACATGGCGGCGGCGGCGGCGCGACGGCAGCACCCATCGTCCGCGATGTCATAGAGACCTTGATCGACTTCGATCCTGCCGCGCGCGTCACGACCGGGAGCCTTGAACGGCCATGACCGAACTCGCGCGCCGCCGTGACGAAACGCTCGCCGAGCGCCTCATTCACATGAACTGGCTGGTTCTGGTGTCCGTCTCGTTGCTCGTCGCGATCGGCACCGCCACGCTCTATTCCGTCGAGGGCGGTTCGTTCGAGCCTTGGGCCGAGCGGCACGGTGTCCGCTTCCTCCTCGGTTTCGGCGTCATATTGGCCATGGTCGCGATGCCGATGTGGCTCTGGCGCGCGGCAGCGCTTCCCATCTATCTCCTCGCACTCGGCCTCCTGCTCCTCGTTCCGGTGCTGGGGGTCGAGGCGCTGGGTGCCAAACGCTGGCTCGATGTTTTCGGGCTGCAATTCCAGCCGACGGAGGTGATGAAGGTTGCGATCGTTCTCATGCTCGCGCGCTACTACGATGCCCTGCCGCCGAGCCGCATCGCCGATCCGGTCGCCGTGTTCGTGCCTGTCGTTATCATTGCCGTGCCGCTGGCGTTCACTCTGAGCCAGCCCGACCTCGGGTCGGCGGCGCTCTATGCCGCCGTCGGTCTCGGCCTCATGTTTCTGGCGGGCGTGCCGATCCTCTACTTCGCTGGCGGCGCGATGGTGGCCGCCTTCGCGATCCCGTTCGTCTGGGCCGGGCTCCACGACTACCAGCGTCGCCGTATCGAGACGTTCCTCGATCCCGGCGCCGATCCGCTGGGTGCGGGCTACCACATCGCGCAGTCGAAAATCGCGCTCGGCGCAGGCGGGATCAGCGGCAAGGGCTTCATGCAGGGCACGCAGAGCCAGCTCGATTTCTTGCCCGAGAAACACACCGACTTCATTTTCACGACGTTCGCCGAGGAATGGGGGTTCTGGGGCGCGCTCGGGCTGCTCGTGCTCTACGCAATTCTACTGACACTCCTCGCCATCATGGCCATGCGCGCCCGGAGCATGTTCGCGCGTCTCGTCATCGCAGGCGCATGGAGCACGATCTTCGTCTACGTGTTCATCAACATCGCGATGGTGTCGGGTCTCGTGCCTGTCGTCGGCGTGCCGCTGCCGTTCGTCTCCTATGGTGGAACCTCCATGGTGACGCTGTTGGCCGCGCTCGGCCTAGCGCTCGCGGCCGACGTCGACGAGGGGCAGAACCGCCGGATGCTGCGGCGAGCGTCTCGGCCGTGACCTCGGACCGGCTTTCACCCCGCGCCCGATGGCGTTCACATGTGAACTGGTGTCGAGGGCGCGCCGATTTCGCGCGGCCGTGCGGCCACTTCGGCGATCGCGGTTCCCGCGGGGCCGGCCCCGTCTTCGCGTCCATGAGTTGCGCCGCACATCGCCTCGGGGACCTGGGGACGAGAGGGCTGGACATCCCTGCCGGGCGATGCTATGCGCTCGCTCTCAACGGGTCCGGCGACGGACCCCGTTTCGTTCTGGCCCCGCAATCAGGCGTGGCCGGCAACGAGTGGGTGATTAGCTCAGTTGGTAGAGCAGCTGACTCTTAATCAGCGGGTCCACAGTTCGAGCCTGTGATCACCCACCATCTCTTCCTTACCGTCTGCGCTTTCGGCGGTGCGGTTACCCGCTTTGCGGGTCAAAACCCACCGTCAGTGAAAATCCCGCGACTTCGGCAGAATGCGCACGTCGCGCGGGTGGAGATGGCGCGGCACCGGCGGATTGAGGAATTCGTCGGCGCGCGAGAGCGTGATCGTCGCCGTGTGCGCATCCGAGAGACGGCCGAGGTCCGCCGTCCGGTCGATGACGCGCTGGGCCATCAGATGCACGACGCCCTCCGCACTCCTCTGCAGCCGTCCCTCGATGAGTAAAAGCCGCCCGCTCATGACCTCCCGGCGGAAGCGCTCGAATGTGCGCGCCCAGAGCACGACGTTGACGACACCGGTCTCGTCCTCGAGCGTGATGAAGATCGCGTTGCCCTTGCCGGGCCGCTGTCGGATGAGAACCACGCCCGCCGCGCGCGTCCAGCGCCCGTCTTGTCCGAGATTGGCCTCGGCCGAGGTCGAGATCCGCTCGGCGGCGTACATCGCGCGCAGGATCTGCATCGGGTGGCCTTTGAGCGAGAGCCGCGCGGTCTGATAGTCCGCCGCGATGTGCTCGCCGAGCCCCATGAGAGGGAGCCGCGCGTCCGCTTCCCGGCCAAGTTCCTCCGCATCCGCCGCCGCGAAGAGCGGCAGGGGATCGTTGTCCGGCAGCCGCCTGACGGCCCAGAGAGCGTTCCGCCGGTCGAGACCGAGCGAGCGGAAGGCGTCGGCATCCGCGAGGCGGCGCAAGGGCGAAGGGCCGAGCCGGCCGTTGACGGCGATATCCTCGACGCTCCGATAGGGCGCACGTCTCCCCGCGATGAGCTTCTCCACGTCCCGCTCCGCAAGGCCGTCGATCTGCCGGAAGCCGAGACGCAAGGCCAGAGCGCCCTCGTCCGTGCGCTCGAGCGTATTGTCCCACAGGCTGAAATTCACGTCGATCGCGCGCACCTCGACCCCGTGCGCCGCCGCGTCGCGCACGATCTGCGCCGGGGCATAAAAGCCCATCGGCTGGGAGTTCAGAAGCGCGCACGCGAAGACGGCGGGGTGCCGGCATTTGATGAACGAAGAAATGTAGACGAGCTTGGCGAACGAGGCGGCATGGCTTTCGGGAAAGCCGTAGCTGCCGAACCCTTTGATCTGCTCGAAGCTGCGCCGCGCAAAATCGGGCTCGTAGCCGCGCGCGACCATGCGATCGATCATCAGCCGCTCGAATTTTTCGATCGTGCCGACGTTGCGGAACGTCGCCATGGCGCGGCGGAGGCCGTTCGCTTCGACGTCGGTGAATTTCGCCGCGACCATCGCGAGCCGCATCGCCTGCTCCTGAAAGAGCGGCACGCCCTTCGTGCGGTTCAAGACCTGGAACAACTCGTCCGCCGGACCATGCTCGGGCGCGGGTGAGGGATATGTCACCTCCTCGAGCCCGTTCCGGCGTCTGAGGTAAGGATGCACCATGTCGCCCTGGATCGGTCCCGGTCTGACGATCGCCACCTGGATGACGAGGTCGTAGAATTGGCGCGGCTTCAAGCGCGGCAGCATGTTCATCTGCGCGCGGCTTTCGACCTGGAACACGCCGATCGAGTCGCCACGGCAGAGCATGTCGTAGACATCGCCCTCTTCGCGCGGCACGTCCGCGAGGCCGTAGTCGATGTCCTCGTGCCAGCGGAGGAGATCGAAAGATTTCCGGATGCAGGTCAGCATGCCGAGCGCCAGCACGTCGACCTTCATGAGCCCGAGCGCGTCGATGTCGTCCTTGTCCCACTCGATGAAGGTGCGATCCGCCATCGCCGCGTTGCCGACCGGAACGATGTCGTCGAGCCGCCCGCGCGTCAGCACGAAGCCGCCGACGTGCTGGGAGAGGTGCCGCGGAAACCCGAGGAGGCGGCGTGCGAGATCGACCGCGCGCCGCACGACGGGATTGTCGGGTGCGAGTCCCGCCTGGCGGATGTGGGCGTCCCGGATGTCCGCCCCCCAGCTTCCCCACTGCGCGCCGGCAAGCCGCGCCGTCACGTCTTCGCTGAGGCCGAGCGCCTTCCCGACTTCTCGGATGGCGCTGCGCGGCCGATAGCTGATGACGGTGCCCGCCAGTCCGGCGCGGTGGCGGCCGTATTTCTCGTAGATGTACTGGATGACCTCTTCGCGCCGCTCGTGCTCGAAATCGACGTCGATGTCGGGCGGTTCCTTGCGCTCCTTCGAGATGAAGCGCGCGAAAAGGAGATCGTGCTGGCCGGGATCGACGGCCGTGATGCCGAGCACGTAGCAGACGGCGGAGTTCGCGGCCGAGCCACGCCCCTGGCAGAGAATGCCGCGCTCCTGCGCGAAGCGGACGATGTCGTAGACCGTCAGGAAGTAGCGCGCGTAATCAAGATCCGCGATGAGGCGAAGCTCGTCCTCGATGAGTCCTTGCACCTTCTCCGGAATGCCCTCCGGATAGCGCTCCACCGCGCGTGTCCGGGTCAATTGCTCGAGCCATTGCTGAGGCGCGAAGCCTTTCGGGACCGGCTCGTCGGGATATTCGTACTTGAGTTCGTCGAGTGAAAAGGCGACGCGGGCGAGGAGGCGGGAGGTTTCCTTGATTGCATCGGGCGCATCGCGGAAAAGACGGACCATCTCGTCCGCAGTCTTCAGATAGCGCTCGCCGTTCGCTTCGAGGCGGCGGCCCGCCTCGAAGATCGTCGTCCCCTCGCGGATGCACGTCAGCACGTCCTGCAGATCGCGCGCGTCGGGCCCCGCGTAGAGGACGTCGTTGCACGCCATAAGCGGCACGCGGGCCTGGTCGGCGATCTTGCGCAGCCGTGCGAGACGCCGCCGGTCATCGCCGTGACGTCCCATCCGCGCGGCGAGCCAGATCGCGCCCCCGGCTGTATCCCCGAGGGTCGCAAGCAGCGCCGCGACGGGTTCGAGCGTCCGTCCCGGGATCACAACGAGCAGGAGGCTCTGCATATCCTCAAGGAGATCGGCGAGAAAGAGCGTGCAATCCCCTTTTTTCGCGCGGCGGTTCCCGAGTGTCAGGAGACGGCAGAGCCGGCCCCATCCGTCGCGGCTCTCGGGATAGACGACGATGTCGGGCGTGCCGTCCGCGAAAACGAGACGTACGCCCGTGGCGAGCTTGAACCGTGCCGCACGCACCTTGAGCATCTCGGGCGTTTCCGCCACCGGAGCAGGCTCGGCCCAGTGAACCTCGCCCGGACCCGATCCCTCGCGCACTTTTTCTGGTGGAACGGCGCCGTCTCGGCGAAGCTCCTCGAGCGCGCAATGGGCCCGGACGACGCCCGCCACCGTGTTGCGATCGGCGATGCCGATGCCCTCGTGCCCCAGAAGCAGCGCTGTCAGCACGAGATCGCGCGGATGGGAGGCGCCGCGGAGGAACGAGAAATTCGTCGTCGTGACGAGTTCGCTGTAGGCCGTCATGCGAAGATCCCGTGCAAATACCACCGGGGTGGCGCCGCCTCGGCATAGAAGCCCTCGCGAAAGATCCAGAAGCGGCCACCCTCTTCGTCCTCCACGCGATAATAGTCGCGAGACGGATCGGTCGTCGGTCGGAGCCACCACTCGGGCGCGATGCGTTCGGGCCCCTCTGCGTGCAGTACGCGGTGCACGACCCGCCGCCAGCGAAACCGGATCGGCGGGCCGTCGGGCACTTCCGCCATGACGTCGATCGGCTGCGGGCGAGAGAACATCTCGATGGGACGCAGGGGCGGCGCATCGGGCATGAGCGGAGGCCAGGCCGCGCGCGCGGCATCCACCTTCTCCGACACGCTGCCCAATAGGCTTTCCCGTCGCGGATCATGGCTGTCACGCGGCTGAAAGGAGAGCACGCGCGACCGTCCGAAGCGCACGATCAGGTGGTCCAGGAGATCGTCGAGCGCGCGTCCGTCCCCGGCATTCTCGCCGAACAGGGGCTCGTCGGGCGTCATCCGCTCGCTCGCGAGAACCGCGAGGCGGACGACGTCGAAGCCGAACCCGGGGTCTATCGGATCGGCAAGGGTCGCGATGCGTTCGCGGTAGAGCCGCCGCAGGGAGGGCACGTCACGCGCGGCACGTCCGGTCTCGACGGCGAGACGGCGAACCGCGCCGTCGGTACGGAAGAAACTCGCCTCGAACGCGCGCCCTCCTTCTCCGCGCTCTTCGAGCAGATGCGCAGCCTCGCCGAGAAGAAGGGCCAGAACCTCCTCCAGCGCCTCCGCCTGCAGAAGCGGTTCCGCGAACGTCCTGGCGACGACGATCGGCGGCGCGGGACGGAGCGGGATGATGCCGGCCGTCTCGCGGCCGAGCGTGCGCAGAAGCTCGGTCACGAAGTTCTGGCCAAACCGCGCTGCAAGCGCGCTCGTCGGCCGTTCGGCCAAGGCGCCGAGGGTCTTCAGTCCGGCCCGACGCAAGGCCGTCAGGGTTTCCGCGTCCGTGCCGTTCAAGGCCGAGACCGGCAACTGCCGCACGATGTCTTCCTCTGTTTCGGGCGCCGTGATCCCGTGCCAGCCGCATGTCACCAGTGCGCGTGCGGCTTCGGGCGTGCCGGCGATGGCCGCGCGGGTTGTGAGGCCGAGATGTGCGAACGCGCGTTCCGCGTGCGCCTTGAGAGAGGCCTCGCCTCCGAAAAGATGCGCGCATCCAGTGATGTCGAGAAGGAGGCCCGACGGCGGATCGGGCGCGAACGACGGCGTATACCGCTCGCACGCCGCCGCGAGCGTTTCGAGGAACGCAGCATCGGCGGGCCGGTCGGCGGTGATCGCGGCGAGTTCGGGAATGCGCGCCCGAGCATCCGCGAGCGGCAGGCCGGGTCTCAAGCCGAGGCCGGCCGCGCGCGCGTTGCAGGCGGCAAGGCGGACGCCGCCCCGGACCTTCTCGACCGTCGCGCGCGGGCGATCATCCGGCGCGACGCAATCTGCCCTGCCGCAGCTTCGCAATCGTTCCAGCCGGTCGAGACGGTCCGTCGCGAGATAGGGAAACCACAGCGCGAGGATGCGCCGCGTTCTCGGTCTCGGGTCGGCTTTCGAAGGTTCTTTGCTCACGGTTCCACGCCACTGACCAGGTCCGGTTGTCTTCTCCGCCCCGCTGGCGCACGAGGCTCAAGTGGAAGCACGGATGCCCCGGTGCATTGGCTTCGAGCGCGATCGACGGCCGCGCCGCGATCGTCCAGCGCGTCGCGGCGGCGCTGGGAGCGGGGGAGAGGCCAGCGCAGAGAATGAGGACCGGAACGCCGCTCTCAACGGCCGCGACGGCAAGTCTGCGGCTCGCTGTGAGATCGGAAATGCCGGACGGCCCTGAGAGTGCGACGACAACCGCGCCGAGCCCATGGCAGCGCGCGCCCTGCTCGCCTGCGCGCAAGGCGTCCTTGCCATGCCGCGCCCGGACGAGGATGACGCGCCCTGGATCGAGCCCAATCTCGTGCAATCCCGCGCCGTTGACCTCGCCGCTTTCCATATCGAAGACGTCCTGGCGCGCGACAAGAATGGGCTTCGGCCCCGCGGCCTTGCGCGCGAGAGTGAGCGCGACCCCGAACGCGGCTCCGCGGTCTGCGTGCCGTGCGGGAAAAATCTCGTGCACGCCGCCGCGCACGAGGCCCCCGCGCAGAACCTCGTCGATGCAAGGGAGCCCGACCGGGAAGCGCGCGACATTGGCGGTACAATCTTGAACGCGAACGGTTTCGAGGAAGGCTCGGTGCTCTCGTTTCATGAGGGCAGCTCTTAAATGTTCATGATTTGTTCTAGCAAAGCCAGATGCGAAGTCAAGCCGGTTCGACTGCGCGCGAAACGACGGAACCCACGCTCGCCATCCAGCCTTGGTCAGAGCGGCGAGCCGTCGTCGACCTCGATCTCGACGTCGTCGGAATTCGTGGGACCGAGATCGTCGTCCGCGGAAATATCCGGCGGCAGCGGCTGGCCGAGGGCCTGGAGCCGTTCGCGCGCCTTCGCCGCGTCACGCTCGCTGAGCCCGAGGCCTCCGCGCTTGAGCGCCTTCTTGTAATCCGCGATCGCACCCGCCGGATAGCCGAGCTTCTCCCGGCAGTGACCGCGCGCCAGATGCAGTTCGGCAAGCTGCACGAGATCCGCGCGATCGAGTTCGAAATAGGATTTGATGTGCCGCCCGAGCTTCCGCAGCAGCGCGTCGTCGCACTTGTCGAGGTGCGCTTCGACGACCGATTTCAGAATTCGGTAGTTGTCCATCTTCGGCGTCAGATCGGACGCTTGCGAGATTTCGCCCAACGCATCACTGAACATGCCGAGGTCGAAGGCCTTGCGTGCCAGCGTCGCGCGAACCCGCGCGACCAGCGGCCGGGCCTGAGAATGCACGACATCGAGAGAATTGACGACGGCGTAATCGGCGAGCGCCTTCTCCAGATTGCCTCGCTCGGCATGAAGATTCCCGCGCGCGATAAGCGCATCGGCCTTGTCGAGCTTGGATGCACCGGGTTTCTCGGACCAGTTCACAGCAAAATCAGCCGACGACATCTGCAGGTCCGGCGGAGGTCCGAGCGCCGGATCGGGCGGTGCTGCGTCCGCGACACCAAAATTGTTCATGGCGCGCGCCGCATAAATCCCGACGATCATCGGCACCGCGTCGGCGCCGGCTGCATCGAGGTCCGCCAGGGCCTTGTCTTTGCCCCCGAGAGAGTCGCGGATGAGCGCGCGCGTCACGAGAACGCGCTTGCTCAACTCAGGTGCCGACCGCTCGTTCCGGGCCCAATAGAGAGCCTTCTCGAACGCATCCTCCGATGCCACGGCGTCCGAGGAGGCGATGTTGATACCCTTCATGAGATAGTGCCCGACGATCTCGACGAGATAGATGGCATCGCATTTGGCGAAGTCCTGATGAGCCTTGTCGTCCTCGCTCGCTTCGGCGTAGGCCCGGCCTCGCAGAAAATAGGCGTTCGATGCCGCGCCAGGGGGCGCCCCAGGCCGGGTCGCCCAGGCGACAGCCGTATCGAAGGCCTGGAACGCCTCCTCCCGGCTTCGATCGAGCAGGAGCTGCCGCGCCTTCTGCAGATAGTGCAGCGACACGTCGAGTCCGCGGCGGTGAGCCTCGGCAAAATCCGCCTCCGCCCCGGCCGTCTTGCCGAGACCTTCGCGGGCCTGCCCCCGCGCGAGATGGGCCGAACCTGTGAGCCAGTCGTCTTGATCGCCTTCGCGCCCCGAAAGGTCGAGCGCCAGTTGCGCCTCGTCGAGCGCCTTGGCGAAGCGGTTCTCGGAATTGTAGAGGTTCGCGCTGTGGATCATCGAACCCGTGTCGTAGGGCCAGAGCTTCCGCCGTTCGCACCAGGCCGGAGGATTGTTGCCGAGGAAGTAGAACTCGCGCTCCACTGGAGCGAGGCAGCGGTGCAGACGTTCTTTCGCGGTCTCGACGAGCTTTTCGACGGTGTCGAAGGTTTTCGCTCTGCGGACGATGCCGTCTCCCCAGATCGTCGTCCAAGTCCCGGTCTCATCGAAGACCGAGGCCATCGCACGGGCGCGGCCGCTGATGGCGATGTCCTTGTCGAACGCCGTACGTCCGTCGGGAGAAAGGGCGGAGAGCCGCGCAACGCCGTCCGTTGCGATCGTCACGATTTGCCGGCCGTCCGAGCTGAACGTCGCGCTGAGGAACTGCGAATTCCGTCCGTCGATGCGCACCAGTTCGCTGCCGTCTCGCGCGTCCCAGACCCGCACACTGCGGTCCACCGATGCCGTGACGATCCGGGTCCCGTCGGGGCTGAAAGCCGCGCTGCCGACCGCATCCGAATGCCCAAGAAGTCTGAGGACCGCCTCACCGGTTTTCGTGTCCCAGGTGTGCGCCGTCCGGTCGTCGGACGCGGTGACGATGAGGCTGCCATCTGCATTGAAATCCACGCTCGACACGGTTCCGGCATGGCCGGGAAACGAGTGGATCCTGTTGCCGCGCGTATCGAAGATCCGCGCCGAGCCGTCGCGCGAAGCGGTCGCAATGAGCAGGCCGTCGCGGCTCCAGGCGATCGACATGACCTCGCTGGTGTGACCGAGCAGCTGTACGGTCTCCCGCCCCTCGGGGAGGCTCCAGATGCCGACCCTACCGTCGGAATAAGCCGTCGCGACCAGGCTCCCGTCCCAGTTGACCGAAGCCGCCTGCATATAGATGGCGTTGTCCTTCAGCGGTTGGATCGTTCCAACCCGTTCGCCGGTTTCGAGGCGCCATACGCCGACGGAATCGTCGTTGAGGACGGCCGCGACGAACGGGTTTCCGAGCCGCGCGCTCGCCATCGTCAAGCTGCCGGCATTCGCGAGCGGGTAGACCCGTTCAAACTCCGAAGTCAGGTCCCAGAGCCGCGCCGTTCCATCCTGCGAGGTGGTCAGGATGCGATTGCCATCGGCACTGAGCGTCGCACTCGTGATGCGGCCTCGGTGGGCATCGAGATGCTCGACATACTCGCCCGACGCCGCATCCCAGATCCCGACCGCGTTGTCGTAGATGACGGTCAGAATGCGCGTCGCATCGGAGTTGAATGCGGGTGCCGTGACGCCGCCCTGACCCGTATCGAGCCGCGCCTTGGATTCGAACGTCGTCAGATCCCAGACGTTGGCGCTGCCGTCTTCCGCACCGATGAGGGCGAGGCGCCCGTTCGGGCTGATCACCGGCTCTGAGGTGTAAGCCCCCGATCGTGACGACGCGGAGCCATTCGTGGGCAAACGCTCGAGTTCCTCGCCCGTCGAGACGCGCCAGACCCTGACCGTGCCGTCGGCCGAAGTCGAGACGACGTTTTCGTCATTGGGGTTCTCGCCCTCGACGAATGCCACGTTGAGGATGTTCCCGCCGTATCCGCTCAGCCGAACGATCTCCTGTCCGCTTTCCACATTCCAGACGCGGACAGTCGTGTCGTTGGAGCCGGTGACGACCTTCGTGCCGTCCTTGTTGAAAGCTGCGGCCACGGTGAAGTTTGTATGGCCGTCCAGTCTCTGAACTTGCTTGCCGGCAGTCGTGTCCCAGATACGCGCGGTGTTGTCGACGGACGTCGTGACGACGCGCGTCCCGCTGGAATCGTAACGCGCCGAAATGACGCCGCCCCAGTGCCCTTCGAGAAGCCCGATCTGTTCGCCGTTCGCCGAGCGGAAAATGCGCACCGGACCGAAGCCCAGTCCCAGCACGAACTGAGAGCCGTCGGGACTGAAGACCGCGAATTGCGCGTTCTGTCCCCCGAGATCGATCCGCTTGACCTCCCGCCCGCCTTCCGTATCCCAGAGCCGTGCGGTGCCGTCGTCGGAGAATGTGACGGCCTTATTGCCGTCAGCGCTCAGTGCGCCGAGCCGCACCGCACCCGTGTGGCCCGTGAGCACGAGGCGTTCTCGCAAATGCCTGAGACTGCGCGAGAGCTGCACCTCCGCTTCCGGCACCGAACTTCGCTTGACGCGTTCGGCCTTGTCGGGCAGCGCTTCGAGGGCCAGCAGCGCCGCACCTCCGACGGAGCCGAAGCCACGACTGTCGATGAGCGCCGAGGCGGCGCTGGCGAGAAGCCCGCTCTCGGCCCGCTGCGCGGTCGCCTTGAGGCCGTCCGCGATGTTCGCCTGCCGCCACGCGAACAAGCCCGCGCCGCCCGCGGCGAAGGCCAAGAGCACCGCGAGCATCAGCCAATTCCGCGTGCGCCGTGCGAGCGCCTTGGCCGCCGACGCCTGCGTCTTCTCGACTTCGCTCTTTTCGCGCGCTTCCGCCGCCTCCTGCCGCTCGCGCGCCACTTGGATCGCGAGGTCGGCGGCTTCGGATTGAGCGCGCGCGGTCGCGAGTTCGGCAGAGATCCGCTGCCTTTCGAGTGCCGCGGCCTTTTCCGACTGCGCTTGGGCCTCCCGTTGCGCGGCTTCCGCCTCGGCAAGAATGCGCGCCCGCTCCTCGAGTTCCGCACGCCGCCGCGTGACGGTCTCGTCCTCGGCCGAACGAGACGCCTCGAGATAGGCGCGCTGCGTTTCCGTCAGGTCCGGAGCTGTCAAAGGGCGCGATGCGGCCCAGCGTTCCGCGGCGGCGAGCGGGCCGCCCCTCAACAGACGGTCGGGTTCGCGATTGCGCGCGAGCCACGCTTCCGCTTGCAGCAACAGCGCCCGATGCTCACGAAGCCATCCGAGGTCTGACTTGAGCGCAGAATCGAGTTTCGCGAGCCCGTCGCCGAAGCCCGAATCCGGCACGTCTTTCTCGGCGTAGAAATAAATGTAGTTGAGCCGTTGCAGACCCTCGGGCGGCTTTGCATCGCCGAGCGGCATTGCGATCACGGGGATGATGCGCTTGGCGAGCCGGCCGGCTTCCTCGACCTCCCACGCGCAAACGGGCGAGACGGCGCTCTCCGGTGACATCACGAAAACGACAGTGTCGGCCTCGAGAATGAGTTCTCTGAGGCGCGGCTTCCATTCCTCCGCACCCGAGATGTTTTGCAGGTCCATGATCGGCACGTGGCCGAGAAGCGTCAGCGCGGTCGAAAGCTGCTTCGAGAACGCGAGGCAGTCGCGACGTGAATACGAGATGAAAACGGTCAGCTGATCGGCGGACGGTTCGCCGGCCTTGGGTTTCCCCGGAGCCGTATTCTGAACAAGGGCAGGCTGACCGCTGGCCTGGCCCCCGTCATGGCCCGCGTCCGGGCCCCCGACCTTGCCGCCGCCGGGCAACGGTGATTTGACGTCGTCGTCGAGCACGGACCGCCTCCGCAACAGAACCTGGGGAGCGTATCGGGCGGAATCGTAGGGGCGTCGGCCCGCCGGGTCAACGCGGACCGTCGTATCGGGGCCCTGGCGGCGTCGTTATCTCGGTCCGGAGCCAAATGCGCCGGCCCGCAGTCACTGTGCGAGGCTGATCTCCGAGACGAACTTCTGCTTGAAGGCGCGCTCGAAATCCTCGAACCCGTTCGCGCGGATGAGGAACCCGGCCGGCCCGCCGACGACGTAATCCGTGTACCACTGGTCGAGCGTCGTCTGGTGCGTTCCTGGGCCGATCGCGAGCGCGCCGAGCCCGAACCCCGGTGCGCGGTAGGCGCCCGCGCCGACGATCTCATTCTCCCCCGCGACAATGATCGGCAGGCCGTTGATCTGCACGCCGGTCGCCACGAGCGCGTCGCGCTCGAACGTCGTCGCATCGGGCTCGCGGCAATTGTCGATCCCGTCGCCCGAGACGTCGAGCACGACGCGCGTCGCGTTCAACGGCAATTCGCTCGTGATCCGCTCGCGCACGTGCGCCAGCATCCGCGAGACGCAGGTGTATTCGCCTTTCCGTTGAACCAGGCCGCGAACGGTTGCCGCCATCGCCTTCGCGTCGACCTCCGAGCGGATGATCCGCCAGGGAACCGTCATCGCAGCCGTATCCGTCCATTCGACCAGCGTAAGGCCGATGCCGCCCCGGGGTCCGCTCGTGATGGTGGAGATGACCGAGGGATCTTCGAGGGCCCGTGCGATGCCTTCCATCTGCAGCTTATAGCGGTCCGCGTCGACGCTGTCGGAGATGTCCACGGCAAGGATGAGGGCGGTATCGACTTCCGGCAGATCGTCCGCGCAAGCGACACTGGAAGACAGCGCGCTCGCGAACGCCGAAAGGGCCGCTGCAAATCCACGAAGCGATCTGCGAAGCAAAATGGGCAAACCGTCCACCCCGAACCAACCGGCACGCATCATGACGAAGAAAAGGGGCGGACCGCAAGGCCCGCCCCCAATCTGACGTCAAACCTTCGAGATGGACGCTCTTAGTTTGCTGCGAGTTTCTTCGGCAGCTTGAACGTCCAGACCATGCCGCCCTGATTGAGGTTGGACACCGTCTTCGCGACTTCGCCGCCCCAGAGCGGAACAGCTCCGCCCCAGCCCGACATCACCGTGATCATCTGCTCGCCGTCCTGTTCCCAGGTGACCGGCGGCGCGACGATGCCCGAGCCCGTGTTGAAGCTCCAGAGCTCCTTGCCCGAAGCGTCGTCGAGAACCTTAAGGTCGCCTTCCGGCGTACCGTAGATCACGAGGCCGCCGCCGGTGGTCAGCACGCCGCCCCAGAGCGGAGCCTTGTTGTTGACCTGCCATGCGATCTTGCCCGAAGCCGGATCGACGGCCTTGAGCGCGCCGATGTGGTCGTCGAAGACGGGCTTGATCGTGAAGCCGGCACCGAGGTAGGCCGCGCCCTTCTTGTAGGTGACGGGCTCGTTGTGGAGGTCCATGCCCCACTCGTTGGCCGGCACATAGAAGAGCTTGGTCTTCGGCGAGTAGGCCATCGGCATCTGGTTCTTGCCGCCGAGGAAGCTCGGAACGGCGAAGATCGATTCGCCCTTCTTGCCATCCTTCGAGTCCTTCGGGTTGCCCGGACGGTTCTCAGGAACGAAGATCGGACGGCCGTTGTCGTCGAGACCCTTCGCCCACGAGATCTTCTCGACGAACGGGAAGCCGCGGATGAACTTTCCGTTCTCGCGGTTCAGCACGTAGAAGAAGCCGTTGCGGTCGGCGGTGGCGACGGCCTTGGTGCCATCGAGGTCGAACGAGACGACCTCGTTCACGCCGTCGAAGTCCCAGCCGTCGTTCGGCGTCGTCTGGAAGCCCCACTTGATCTCGCCGTTTTCCGGATCGATCGCGATGCGCGAGCACGACCACTTGTTGTCGCCCGGGCGCATGTGCGAGTTCCAGGGCGCGGGGTTGCCCGTGCCGAAGAACACCAGACCCGTCTCGGGGTCGAAGGTGCCGCCGAGCCACGTCGCGCCGCCGCCCGTCTTCCAGAGATCGCCCGGCCAGCTCTCGTTCTTCTTGCCGGTCATGGTCGAGTCTTTGCCGTTGAGCTTGCCCATGTGCCCTTCGATGGTCGGGCGCGACCAGACGAGATCGCCGTTGTCGACCTTGCGCGCTTCGACGCGTCCGATGACGCCGAACTCGCCGCCCGAGACGCCGGTGACGAGCAGCGGGCCGTGGGCCTTCGAGGGAACGATGAGCGGAGCGGCCGTGTAGGAATAGCCGGCCTTGTAGTCGTCGATTTCCTTCGACCAGACGACCTTGCCGCTCTTGGCGTCGAGCGCGACGAGCTTGGCGTCGAGCGTGCCGAAGATGAACTTGTCGCCGATGAGCGCGCCGCCGCGGTTGATCACGTCGCAGCACGGCAGAATGCCTTCGGGCAGACGATGATCGTACTGCCAGATTTCCTTGCCTGTCTTGACGTCGATCGCCCAGGCGCGGCTATAGGAACCCGTGACGTACATCACGCCGTCCTTCACAAGCGGCTGGCCCTGCTGGCCGCGCATCTTCTCGCCGCCGAGCGACATGGCCCAGGCCGGAACGAGCGACGAAACGTTGTCCTTGTTGACGAGGTCGAGCGGGCTGTAGCGCTGAGCCTGGCCGCCGAGACCGGAGGTCAGAACGTCGTTGGTCGAGGCCGCGTCATTCACCACGTCGTCGATCGACACGTCTGCGAATGCGGATGTGCCAAAGCCGACCGACAGAGCGATGGCGCTCGCGGTCGCAAACATTTTCCATGTTGTCATGGGGATTTCCCTACTTTGCGTTTTCCTGCCGGCGGCCGGGTTAATTTCCCGGGCCTTATTAGCCCTTTTAGGAGGGCCCGGCGGGACCGTATGGCAATCGCATGAGTGGAATAATTGACAATTGGTCTATGAGACTAAAGTCGAGATGCTGAATTCGCTCGCCAATCAGTGGCGAGGTATCATGAGCGATCAACGCGCGGCCACTTTTGCGCTTCCAATTTCGGATAGAGATGCATGATCGTGCGCTCGAATTCGTAGCGCGCGAGTGCAATGCCCTTTGTCCATTCCGGCAGCGGCAACGCTGTCGCCTCGGCAATGTCGAGTCCCTTCTCGAACGCCTCGCGGACGAGGCTTTCGGCCATTTCGATCCACCGCCTCGTTTCTTCGATTCCGCGCGCCGAATCTTCCGCTGGCCCATGGCCCGGCACGAGCCGTCGGTGCGGAATGCCGCCGAGATTGGCGAGCGACATCCGCCACCGTTCGAGATCGGCATGCGGCGTCGTCGGCGCGCGGTCGAGAAACACGAGGTCGCCTGCGAAGAGAAATCCCGAGGTCTCGTCGAACAGCACGAGATCCGAGGACGTGTGCCCCTTCATCGGCAGGGCACGTAGCCTCCGCGACCCGAAATCCTCGACCGTATGGCCATCGAGAACCTTTCCCGGAAGGATGAGATCCGTCCCGCGCATCCAGTCTCCGGCGATGTAGTACATGCTGTCGGAGAAGCCCGGTCCAAAGGTCTTGAGTCCGTCGATTACGCCCGCAGGCGCTGCGATCGCCGCGGCATCGAACGCCTGGTTGCCGAAGACGTGGTCGGGATGGAAATGCGTATTGTAAACGCGGACGACCGGCTTCCTCGTCAATTCCGTTGCGACACGCAATAACGCTTCGCCGAAAAGCCGCGACGGCCCCGTGTCGATCACCACCGCGCCGGCTTCGGTATCGAGAATGGCGATATTCGCGATCGCTCCGCCGTTCTGCCGCGTGATGGCTTCCTGTGCACCGCGAACGAGCCAGATGCCGTCGTCGAGTTTTTCGGGCGCCAGCGTGTACGACAGTGGCGCCGCTGCGGATCGGCCGGTGACGGCGGTCGCACTCGCGGCGGCCGCCAGCGTCAGGACTTCGCGCCGTGTCAGCACGGAGACGTCCTCGATGCCGCGAGGCTCTGCCGCCACGCCGCCGGGAGCCGCGAGCGGTAAATGCCTCCGTTATTGTCGCGTCCCTGGATGTCGACGGCCCCGTCGCTCGGCGCCAACTTGAGGAGAAGCGTCAGCGTCGGGTCTTCGCTCACCGGCTCGAAGAGATCGACGCCTGCGAGCGGCTCCCCGTCGGGTGAACGCACATCGACCTGTTCGATGAAATACGCCGGCGTGTTGTCCTTCGCGAGCCCGGTATCCATGGGATGGCGAACGCGGAACCGTGCGCGCGCAAATCCGTCGGCCTCCTTCCAGAGCCGGCCCTGCGCCTGCCCGACGGTCGACGACCAGTCCGCGTCCCCGCGCGCCATGGCCGGCGCCGTGCATCCCCCGCCCGAGGCATCGAGATTGACGCCGCCCACGTGCCATACGCCGTCGGCGGTCTGCGCCGCCGCGCGCACGGGCGTCGCCTGCTCGACCTTCATGCGAAACGAGATGTAGGCCGCCGCGTTGGCCGGCCTCAGCGTCAGCACATGCTGAAGCGGGTTGAGATCGGCGAAAACGACGAGCTTCACGACATTGTCGAGCGCGCGCGCATCGACTGTCACGGGAACCTGCGCCTGGTTCTCGACGACCGACGGAACGATGACCTTCACGTTCGGATCGAATTCCACCGTGCCGCCCGGCAGGAGACGTTCCACCATCTCGGCCCACATCGGCGATTTCAACGGATCGGCCGGGACTTCGGCGCGTGCCGCGCCGCTGATAACATGAGTGAGGAGAAGTGCCGTCGACAGAATTCCGATCACCAAGCGCATGTCGGCCTCACTTCGGTGGCGGCGGGGGCGTGTATGCGACGCCATGAGCCTTACAGATTTTTTCGAGTTCGCCGCTCGTTTGGATCTTTTCGAGGGCGGCCTGGACAGCATAGCCGAGATCGCGGCTGTTTTCCTTCCACGCCATGCCGACGAGCCAGGACCGCCGGACGATGCCCGTCATGTCGGGCTCTACGAAGCGGGCCGCAACGCCTTCCTGCGCGAGAAGCGCCTCGATCTTCGAGCGCACGCCCATCAGCGCCGCCACGTCCTTCTGGGCAAATTCCTTGGCCCCCTGCTCGGCCTTGAGGTGATGCGCGATGTTGGGGATGAGCGCGCCGTCCTTGTAGGTCATCAGGAAGTAGTCGGATACGGTCGCGAGCTGCACCCCAACCTTGCGATCCTTAAGGAACACATCGAACGTCGGATCGTCGCCTGTCAATTCCGGGTGAATCGCGAGACCGACGCGCTCCTCGAAATAGGCGTTTCCGATCACGACTTCCCTGTTGCGCAGCGCCAGATCGCGGTCGACCGGTACGTGCAGCATGAGGTCGCCGACGATCCCGCCGGTCAACGGGCCTTTCCACACGTTCGCCCTGAGATCGTCGTCGACTTCCTCGCCCTGCATGCGAAGTACGATCTCCGCTTTGACGCCGAGTTCTCGCGCGAGCGCATGAGCGAGATCGACGTCGATCCCGCGCGCCGTACCGTTGTCGTCATAGGAAAACGGTGCGTTGTCGACGTAGGCGACGACGTTGAGTGTCCCACTGGCCGTGACCTCGTCGAGAGGCCGCGCGACCGCGGGCCCCACGACGGTCAAGGCCGCGGTCAGGACGACCGCGAGCCTCGCAATTCCAGGCGATGATTTCCGGCCGCCCATGGGCACCGGCCGCTATTCGACGGCGACGGATTCCACGTAGGCGCGAATGGCCCACATGGCTTCCTGGCTGAACGTGCCTTCGAAGCCCGGCATGATGGTCGTGCCGTCCTGCTTCTTGGCGCCGTTCCGGATACGCTCCATGAACCAGGTGTCTCCGGGTTCACCCTTCTCGAGGTAGCGCAGATCCGGCGCGAGGCCGCCCGAGATAACCTCGAGGCCGTGGCAGCGCGCACAATTCTGGTTGTACCCCGACGCGCCGATTTCGATCGCCTTGGCGTTGCCGCGATAGGGGTTCTCTTTGAGCCAATCCTCACCAAGTGGGTCGAGGCCGGCCACGTCGATCGGTTGGGGCGTCACGTCGCCGTGCGCCAGGACATGAGCGAGGGGTGCCGCGGCCATGAGAAAGGCCACGGCCATGGAAAGGCGAAACGATCGCATCAAGTGCTCCCGGTGATTTCCTCGAAGGGCTCTGACGGCCCAATGGGCGCACTCTAGTAATCGGGGAGCAGCACTGAAATTGTTCCTTGGTGCAATAATCACGAAAAGCGCCGCGCCGGACTTTTTTCCTTCCAGAAAGATTTATTCCTGAAAACGCTATCTTCGACCAAGGTCGAATTCAGGGGGGCAGCCGGATACGGCATGGTTGTGTCCGGCGCGCCTGCGGCAGACGTGCGAAATGCAACGATAGATAAGCCGCACTCCAGGAAACGAGCACGAGATGCAGCTTTTGCGCACGGTCTGTGTGGTCGGCAGCCTGTTCCTGTCTCATGCCGCCACCGCCCACGAGGTTTACGTTTCGAACGAGAAGGACAACACCGTCTCGGTGATCGAGACGAC
Source organism: Hyphomicrobium sp. (assembly GCA_033765145.1). GTDB lineage: Bacteria > Pseudomonadota > Alphaproteobacteria > Rhizobiales > Hyphomicrobiaceae > JAGVSR01. Next base: position 256,368 of record JANRIH010000032.1, read on the forward strand.
GACGCTCGAGGTCGTCCGCACGTTCAAGGTCGGCAAGCGGCCCCGCGGCATCACCTTCTCCAAGGACGCGAAGCAGTTCTTCGTCTGCGCTAGCGACGATGACGCGGTGCAGGTCTGGAACGCGGAGGGCGACACGCTCCTCCACAATCTCCCCTCGGGCGCCGATCCCGAGCAGTTCGCGCTCTCGAACAGCGGCGAGCGGCTCTACATCGCGAACGAGGACAATGCGATCACGACGGTTGTCGATGTCGCCGCCCGCCAGGTCGTCGCGCAGATCGACGTCGGCGTCGAGCCCGAGGGCATGGCGATTTCGCCGGACGACCGTCTCGCGGTCGCGACGTCCGAGACGACCAACATGGCGCACGTCATCGACACCAAGACCCACGCGACCGTCGCGAATATCCTCGTCGATCAGCGTCCCCGTCACGCCGAGTTCACGCCCGATGGCGCCAAGATCTGGGTAACGTCCGAGATCGGCGGGACGGTCAGCATCATCGACGTCGCGACCCGCATGGTCGAAGCGAAGATGACGTTCGCGATCCCCGGCGTCGGACCGGATCAGATCCAGCCCGTGGGCATGAAGCTGACCCGAGACGGAAAGATCGCATTCATCGCACTCGGACCCGCGAACCGCATCGCGGTCGTGGAGACCGCGACGCGCAAGGTTCTCAAGTACATTCTGGTCGGGCAGCGGGTCTGGCACGTGGCGCTGACACCGGAAGAGGACATGCTCTTCACGACGAACGGCGTCTCGAACGACGTCACCGTCATCGATGTCGCGTCGTTGACGGCTCTGAAGTCGATCAAGGTCGGCCGCTACCCGTGGGGCGTCGCCGTTCGCGCGCCGTCTGACGGCGCGACGGTCCGCGAGCAATCCAATCTCCGGTAAGGTTTGGCGTCCGATGCGGTCCCGTCCCGGCGGGCTCTGGCTTGCGTTGGCTCTCGCAGTCGTCGCGTTCCCCGCATCGGGCCGGGCCGATACGCCGGCCGGGCCCGAGTTCGATCCCGCGAGCGGCTATCGGATCGCGCGCTATCGCGCCCCGCTCCCCGAAACGGTCCCGGGCGCGACGCGAATCTTCGCGGCCGATGTGCCAGCGCTGGTGAAAGACAAGCGCGCGCGCCTCATCGACGTTATGGCCGCCGAGGGCGCGGGCTATGACGCCAAGACCGGTCGATGGCGCCTCGCAAAAACCCACGACCACATTCCCGGATCGATCTGGCTGCCCGACGTCGGCAAGGGCGTCGTCGACGCGCGGCTCGACGCTTATTTCCAACTCAGCCTTGAGCAGGCGACGGACGGCGACAAGACGCGATCCCTCATCATCTATTGCCAGTCGGATTGCTGGATGAGCTGGAATGCGGTGAAGCGCGCCGCGTCCTACGGCTACACCTCGATCTACTGGCTGCCCGAGGGCATCGACGGCTGGCGCGACTGGGACTGGCCGCTAGTGCCGGCAAACCCCGAACCCGTACCGCCCATTCCGTGACCGCGTCCGGTCGTGCGAGCGTGCGGCAGATAGCCGATGGTAACGAGACCGCCACCGCCCTCGGTGAAGAGAGCGATGGCGGTTTCAGTGTCGGCAGTCGGGTTCAGCCGGCGAGCGCTTGGGGATCGGCCAGCATCAGTTCGGCCATCAGCCCCGCAACCGTCTCCGGCGGCACCTGCTTCAGAAGTGTGCGCGCGAGGCGTGCCGCGTTCCTGTCGAACGGCGCGCGTGCGCGGGCCAGGAGTCCAATGACGAGAGCCTCGGCCCCGATCCCGGCCGCAGATGCGGCCGCCGCGACCAGGGGAGAACTCGCAGCCTGCAGGACGAGGACGGCATCCATTTCGTCGAGGATCGTGACGTCTCCCGCCGCAAGCCTCCGAGGATTGCGCGACCAGTCGATCCGCTCGGCGAGCGGGCCAAGCCTTATGCGCGAAGGCACGGTCTTCGCGTATCCGTCGTCGTCCGGCTCGGCGTAGCGCGGCAGGGACCTGGAATACCGACCTCGAGTCTCTTCGCGCAGATACATGCGCGCTGCCGGTGGGTACATCGCGCCGGCGAGGGTTCGCTTGACCCCGTGGCTGCTAGCCGCGCGCACAGTCGCGACGACAGGCACCGCAAGCATGACTTTCCGCGTGGCAGCGAGACCTTCCTGTTTGACACCATTCTCATCGACGAGAATGAAGCTCGTCAGATGTGTCACGAGACCTTCGGCTTCGGCGATCTGAGAAGCCTCCTCCGCGCTGAGCGACGCAAGTCTGAGGCCGGTCGCATAGGCGGCGACGGCTCTCAGTTCCTCGGCATCCGCACTGACGGCCGATCCCGCATTCCACGTCGCGCGGATCTTCATGCCCGAACGCGCCTCGATGAGTGTCGTGCTCTCATTCGACGGCTCCCGCTGCGGGAGACGCGCGGCTCTGAGCGCGCTCCGGACGGCTCCCGCGATGCCGGTTCCGCCGGGCGCGAAGATCTGCCCTCCGGAGAGTGCCGCAAGATGCCCGACATTGGCCTCGAGGCTGTCGGCGCCGATGAGCACGACCGTGAAGCGCCGGCCGGATTTGGCAAGCGCCTGCACGTCGAGCGCATGGCTAAGACCGTCTGTGACGAGGATGACGTCTGCCGACGGTGTCGACGCGATGACGGCTTCGAGTGCGCGCCCGATCTCGGTCCCGCCTGCGGGGCCGGAGAGTTCGCCGAGGAGGTGGTTCCAGTCCGTCGGGCCGGCAGCACCGACCTCGCGCACGTCGTCGTCGAACTCGAAGAGGTGCAGCCGGTCACCCGCCGCGAGATCCTCGGCGACGGAGCGAAGTCCCTGGACGGCCGCCGCATGCTTGGAGGAGTGGGCATCCATGCCGCAATGCCCGCTCATCGAGCCCGAGTGGTCGACGAGAACCGCGGCGGAGAGAGTTCGTTTCGACGCGGGTGCCGGCGCGATCGAGAGCGCGACCGTGGCACCCTCGCGCGTCTGGCCGATGAGCGTGCGTCCCGCCCACCCTTCGACCTCGACGATGAGCGGCGCGCCGAGCGAAATCTGCCCGTGACCCTGTTCGAGCGTTCCACCGAGTAGTTTCGGCGTGCCATTCTCCGCGCGCACGGTGACATCGGCCGTGGCCTCGGGACCGTCGGCCAGGAGGTCGTCGCTGTCGGGGAGGCCAGACGAGCCGTAGACCTGTCCGACGGTCAGAGGAATGTTGAGAAGCGTCCGCCCGTCGATCTGTGCGAGCGCCATGGCGAACCGGAATGTGACGCTGATCTCCTGGCCGGGCGCGATGTGCCCGACCGAGAGCATGTGAATACCCTTCAACAGCTCCTCGTAGAGAACAGCCGTCTTGCCGGTATCGAGCGCATCCTCGTACGCCTGCCGTGCCATGGCCTTGGCCTGCGTGACGGCCTTCAGCACGCGGTCCCCGATGCGCGCTTCGAGGTCGTAGAGCACGGCATGGATCGGGACCGGGAACGTCAGCGTGGCTTCGATGCTGTGGGCTTCGATGTTGTGGAACGTGCGGACGGCTGTGACGGCCGCGAGACCGCCAATGATGGAAATGTCGTAGGAGGTCGAGACGAGGGGAATGGGAACGGCGGCGCGAAGGGCCGTGGCTTTGGAAACGGCTTGGCTAACGGGGCTTCTTTCTTGGCGGCTTTCGGCGTGCGGCATCGGAAGGCTCCCTGAACACAGTATGGAGGGCGCGTGAAATCCGATCGAGAAGGACTTCGATATCCTGCCTCTGCCCGACGGCGTCGGGATCGACATGGAGCGCGATGCCCGGCGCGATCGGAAAAGGTGCCGACATTCCACCGTGGATCAGGACCCTGATGGCCTGGGGCGGAAAGCCCTGTTGCCTCAGGCTGGCGTAGCGACGGATCGCTGCGACATGCTCCTCACCATAGTCTGCGGTGGCACGTCCCCCGGACGGCGGGGGCACGAAGCCTTCAGCGATCATGTACCGGATCTGCCGCTCGGGCTCGCCGGTGAGCGTCGATAGCTCGCGTAGCTTCATGATCGGCGCCTTTCGACAAATACTTTGTCGAAAGAAAGTGGCGGAACTGCGAGTGCGCCGATGACGAACTTTGGGCAAACGGAGGAATGCGCGGCTGGCAGCAGCCCGAGAGGACTGCTACGCACGAAGCATGTTCGTGCGTCGTCGGAAAATGGTCGGTCTGAAGAAGTTTTCAAGGGCAGCAGCCTGATCGGACCAGTGTGACCGCCCGCTGGGAGCGGAACCCCGTCAGCGCGCCACAGCGGTTCCTGCCGGCGTCGTCTCGGGTGCGGGACCGAACTCGGGCAGCTCGCGGCTGTTGATGTAGGCGCGTGCCGGGCATTCGATCAGGCGATAGCTGACCCAAGCGACCACGAGCGCCGCCGGCATCGCGAAGAGCGCGAAGACGGCCGGGTCCTTGCCGAGCGGCGTGAACCGATTGAAGTACCAGAAGACCGGCATGTGCAGGAGGTACAACGAGTAGGAGATCGATCCGAGCAGGCTGAACGGCGTGCTGCCGAGAACCTTTGCGGCCAGCGGCGAGCGGATTGTCGCCAGGAGCAGAAGGGCCACCATGCCGAGGTAGAGCGGGCTGCCCCACATCGCCTGGGCTGTCTGCCGCAATGTCACGCCGTCGGCGAGGGGCGTTGGAACGAGGTGCCCGATGGCGGGATAGAAGAGCGGGAGTGCTGCGAAGCTCGCAACGAAGACCAAATTCCATCGGCGGCTCGCGGAATGGGCAAAGCAGGCGAGGATGAGGCCGGCCGCGAAGTAGTGCACGACCATCGTGAGCGCCTTGATGGACGTGTCGGGCGTGTTGAACGTATGCACGTAGAGCCCGAACGCAACGAGGCCGCACAAGAGGAAGAGTGCGCCGCCTGGGACGCGATGACGGAGCCACCAGATCACGGGAAACAACAGATAGAAGTGGATCTCGACCGGGATCGTCCAGAGGACGCTGGTGCCGTGGATCGGTATGAGATGCAGGAGCGCCGCGTCGAGTTTCAATGGATAGATCCAATAGTGCCAATGCACGGCGACGAGTGTCACCGCGAGGCTCGACAGGACCAGCAGATAGTAGAGCGGAAGGACACGTGCGGTGCGGCGCTGAAAGAAACGCGCCACGTTATCGATCGTCGGCGGCGCCGAGAAGTAGAGATGCCCCATCAGATAGCCGGAGAGCGCGAAGAAGATCATCACCCCGATCTGGGCGGCGCCACTGCCGAGCACCTTGACGCCAGCGAGTTCCGCAAAATGCGAAACGACAACCAGAAGCGCCGCGAGGCCCCGAAGGCCATCGAGTGATTTGACGCGCATGTGCGACCGGCCGTCCGCGATGGGGTCTGTTCTGAGCCGGCATGGTGACTGATTCGCGGGCTGTGCTGCCGCCACAGATTTGCAAATTTCACATCTTGATTTTGTCGCGAATCATCCGTGCGGCGCGCCGCAAGCTGCTGCCGCGCACCTTGACCCTCTCCCGGCAGCAGGGCGTGGAGGGCGGCCTCTTGTGAACGCCGCCCCGCGCGGCGATGGCGCGGCTTGTCGCCCGGCGCGCGCTAAGGTCTGATGCCCAGATGATGGAACAGAGTGAAGACCGATCCGACGGCGGCGAGGCGGCACAGGAGCCGATCGTGGCGCTTTTGACCGATCCCCGCACGCACGGGCTCGAGCGGGGCCGCGTCGACCATATCGTCACCCACGGCGCGCATGTGTTCCTAGCTGGCGACGACGCCTACAAGATGAAGCGGGCAATCACGCTGCCGTACATGGACTTTTCGACGCTCGCCCGCCGCAAGAGCGTCATCGCGCGCGAGTTCGCGATCAATCTTCCGAACGCACCCGACGTCTATCTCGGTGTCATCCCAGTCACGCGACAATCGGACGGCACCCTGGCGCTCGGTGGCGGCGGCGTGGCTGTCGAATGGCTCCTTCACATGCGTCGCTTCGATGACGCCGACATTCTCGCCAGCATGGCGCGGAATGCCCCTCTCGCCGACACGCTCGCGACCGCGACCGCCGATGCGGTCTACGACGCTCACGCCAACGCCCCGGTCGTGACGCGCGACGACGGCGGCGCGATGATCGCCGAACTGGTTGCGGACCTCGCGGCGAACCTCGGAAAGAGCGCCGCACTCCTCGGCAAGGACGACATCGTGCGCTGGGCAAACGCGTTCGACGAAGGTGCCGAACGCATCGCTCCGTTGCTCGACCGTCGCGGCCGGACCGGTTGTCTGCGGCGCTGCCACGGTGACCTTCACGCCGGCAACATCGCGATCGTCGGCGGCAAGCCGATCCTCTTCGATGCCCTCGAGTTCGACGAACGGCTGGCGACGACGGACATCCTTTACGATCTGGCCTTCCTACTCATGGACCTCTGTCGCCTTGGCCAGCGCCGCGCGGCCAATATCGTCCTCAATCGTTACCTCTGGCGCGACGGGCAACTCGACACGCTCGACGGCCTCCGCGCCATGCCGCTGTTTCTGGGACTGCGCGCCGCGGTCCGCGCCCTCGTCTCGGCCGACCGCGCCGCGAGCACGAAGGATGACGCCGCATCGGCCAACGACGCGCGCGACTATCTCGCGCGCGCGATGGCGCATCTACTCGTACCCCCGCCCACGCTGATCGCCGTCGGCGGTTTGTCGGGATCGGGAAAGTCGCGCCTCGCCGCCGACCTCGCCCCCCGCATTGGCGCCGCACCCGGCGCGGTCCACCTGCGCAGCGATCTCGAGCGGAAATCACTCTTCGGCAGAGAGGATATCGAACGCCTCCCAGCCGCGGCTTACGACTACGAGGTCACACGGTCAGTCTATGATATCCTGCTCGCAAAGGCCGATCGCGCGCTCGAAGCCGGCGCGACCGTTCTTGTCGATGCCGTCAACGCTGATGAGGCCGAGCGCGATGCGGTCGAGGCCGTTGCGGCGCGCCGTGGCGCCACGTTCCAGGGCTTCTGGCTCGATGTCCCGACTGACGTTCGCGCAGCGCGCGTATCGCGCCGGACGGGGGACGCGTCTGACGCGACGGTCGATGTCGCGATCCAGCAGGACGCACTGCAGATCGGTTGCGTCGCATGGCGGCGCATCGATGCGTCGGGCAAACCCGCGGAAACGCTCGGCGCCGTTTTGCACTTGCTCGGTGCCGCTGTCGGGCCCTGACGCAATGTACCGCGTGAACCCTGCCGAACAACAAGCGACGCACGCCTGCAACCATGCCGCCGGTTGCGCGTTGATCATCTGTTCGCAACCGTCAGGAGAAGATCAAGATGATCAATAAGAGCCCACTGATCGGCGCAGCGGCATTGCTGATCGCGAGCGCGACCACCGTGTATGCAGCGGAGGACGACAAGAAGGCGGGCGAGCATCCGCCGACCTCCGTCATGGATGACGCGACGCCGACGATGGAAGACCCATCGAAGGCCAAGGACGCGGAAGCCGCGTCGAAGACCTTGACCAAGGAAAAGCAGGCATCCGAGCATCCGCCGACCAAGGCGATGGACGATGCCGTCCCGACGATGAAGTCGACGGAGAAGCCCAAAAGCGCGACCAAGTAATCGGCCGTCGATCACGTCTCCAAATGGTCCGCGCGGCGACGAGGAACAAAGTCCTTGCGCCGCGCACGATTCTCATTCCGCAGCGGCACCTGTGATAGCCTGATCCGCGTCAAGCCACTCCGCGAGATGTTCGAGCGCGCGACGGGACTGGAGCTTCTTCTTCGCGAGCCCGCGATCGGGACCCTTGAGCCGCTTCCCCGTCGAGTCGCGTTCCGGCACATCCTCGATCGGTGGAATGAGACCGTAATTGATATTCATCGGCTGGAAGCTCTTGGGCGCGTGCTCCACGCCATCGACGACGATGTGCCCGCCCGTGATGTGAGTGAGGAGCGCACCGAGCGCGGTGGTGGGAGGCGGAGGCGCAGCGGAGAGATCGAGCCGTTCGCGCGCGGCGAAGCGCCCGGCGAGTAGCCCGATCGCGGCACTTTCGACATAGCCTTCGACGCCGGTGATCTGCCCTGCGAACCTGAGACGCGGCATCGCCCTCATGCGGAGCGAGGAATCGAGCAGCTTCGGCGAATTGAGGTAGGTGTTGCGATGCAGGCCGCCGAGGCGTGCGAACTCCGCGTGCCCGAGTCCCGGGATCATCCTGAGAACGCGCACCTGTTCGGCATGCTTCATCTTGGTCTGGAACCCGACCATGTTCCAGAGCGTGCCGAGCGCATTGTCCTGGCGTAACTGCACGACGGCGTGGGGCCAGCGCCCGGTCCGCGGATCGTCGAGGCCCACGGGCTTCATCGGTCCAAATCGCAGCGTCTCGCGACCCCGTTCGGCCATCACCTCGATGGGAAGGCAACCGTCGAAATAGGGCGTCGAAGCTTCCCAGTCCTTGAACGTCGTCTTCTCCGCCGCGAGAAGCGCATCGATGAACGCTTCGTACTCGTCCCGGTTCATCGGGCAGTTGAGATAGTCCGCCCCCGTGCCCGCGGGGCCGGTCTTGCCGTAGCGCGAAGCGCGCCACACGATATCGAGATCGACGCTGTCGTAGTGCACGACCGGCGCGATGGCGTCGAAGAACGCGAGTTCTTCTTCCCCCGTGATCTCCGCGATGGAGCGGCTGAGCGCTGGCGAGGTCAAGGGCCCTGTCGCGACGATCACGCTGTCCCAGGACGGGGGCGGCAGACCATCCACTTCCTCGCGCCGGATCTCGACATGGGGATGGGCTTCGAGCGCGCGCGTCACCTCGGCCGAGAAGCGATCCCGGTCGACGGCGAGCGCCCCGCCCGCGGGCAGTTTGCACATGTCCCCCGCCCGCATGACGAGCGAGCCCGCGCGCCGCATCTCTTCGTGCAGGAGCCCGACGGCGTTCGTTTCCCACTCGTCCGACCGGAACGAATTCGAGCAGACGAGTTCCGCGAGCCCGCTCGTCCGGTGCGCTTCGGTTCCGCGGATCGGGCGCATCTCGTGCAGAACGACCGGTATGCCGCGCTCCGCGATCTGCCACGCCGCCTCGCTTCCCGCGAGCCCGCCGCCGATCACGTGGATGCTTTGAATTTCTGTCATGAAATCAGGGTATCCCATGAGCGTGGGCCGGAAGCAAACCGGAGCAGATGCCCGAAATCGTTGCGTCTGGCCCCATAGGATTTTTGGGCAGCCAAGAAATGTCCCGGTGGCGGGAACAAATGGCCGGTCATGCACGTTCTGGAGGTGTTGTCAGTCGGTTGAAGCGGGGGATCGGCGTAGAGGGTAAGGCCAAATTCAAACGGGAGACCCTGATGCTCGACGCCAAACGCGACAGACCCGCAGACTTTACCTCTCGGTTGAGGAAACGCTCCCTGAAACAACAAGAGCGCCGGATCGGACAACGAGTGGCCGGCACGAACGGCGACGACGACGCGATCTTCCGCGTCAGCCCGCAGCAGGCGGCGGAAATTCCCGCGGCGAACGAGGATTTCCGCCTTCCCATTCCCCACATGTATTCGGCCTGATAGGCCGCTGAGATCGCGCACGATGTTTGCTTGAGTGTCGAGACGTCAGCAACTCGACGGAAGCAGTCAGCGTGCGCCATAGGACGAGAGGGCCGGACTTTCAAAGGTGCACGGCATCTTCGAAGTCCGGACCTTTCGCTGTTGCCGAGCCGATGGCGATCGGGCGCGTCAATGATAGCCCTCGCCATGGCGCACCTTGCCGCGAAACGTCCAGTAGACGAACACCGTGTAACCGAGGATCACGGGCAGCAATACGGCCGTGCCGACGAGCATGAACATCTGCGACGAAGGATGCGCCGCAGCCTGCCAGATCGTGATGCTCGGCGGCACGATATAGGGCAGGTTCGAGATCGCGAGCCCGGCAAATCCCAGCAGGAAGAGCGCGATCGTTGCAAGAAATGGCGTGGTATCGGCCGTGCTCCAGAGACCGCGCCAGGCGAGGAACGCGGCAAGCGCCGTCAAAAGCGGGATCGGAGAAAGATAGAGGAGATTGGGCATCGTGAACCAGCGGTCCCATATCCGAGGTTCCGCGAGTGGCGTCCAGAGGCTGACGATCGCCATAGCGACGAGGACTGCAATGAGCAGCGTCTTCGCCTGTTCGCGCGCCTGTGCGGCGACCTCGCCCTCCGTCTTCATGACGAGCCACGTCGCGCCCAAGAGCGCATAGCCGATCACGGTCGCGAAGCCGACGAAAAGCGGGAACGGCGCCAGCCAGTCGAGCATCCCGCCCGCGAATTCGTTGTTCTGGACGGGGAGCCCCTGCAGGAGCCCGCCGAGTACGACGCCCTGCATGAAGGCCGCCGTGATCGACCCGCCTGCGAACGCGATGTCCCAGAAGGCGTGATGGGGTTTCGCGACCCAGCGGAATTCGAACGCGACGCCGCGGAAGACGAGCGCAAGAAGCATGATGATGATCGGCAGATAGAGCCCCGACATGATGAGACCGTAAGCGAGGGGGAACGCGACGAAGAGCCCGCCGCCGCCGAGGATGAGCCACGTCTCGTTGCCGTCCCAGACCGGCGCGACCGAGTTCATCATGACGTCCCGGTCAGCTTCGTCCGGGCTCCACGGGAAGAGAATGCCGATGCCGAGGTCGAAGCCATCGAGCACGACATAGAGCGCGACCGCGACGCCCAACAGTCCCACCCAGACGATCGGAAGCCAGTTTGCTGCCTCTCCCATGATCATGGTGCTCCCCGGATCGCGTCACGAGCGGCGTCTTCCGCGGCCGAAAGCGGACGGCTCGGCACGCCCATGGATGGCAACTCGGCGGCACCCTTGGGTCCTTTCTCGATCAGCCGGTTGATGTAGTAGATCCCCATCGAGAACACGGCCGTGTAGACGACGACGAACAGCACGAGCGTGAACAAAACCGCTTCGAACGTCACGGGCGAGACGGCCTCGCTGGTTTTGAGAATGCCAGTCGCGATCCACGGCTGCCGGCCGCTTTCCGTGACCCACCACCCAGCAAGGATGGCGATGAAGCCCAGCGGCCAGATGTGCTGCGTCGGCGCGAGGAACCATCGCGTCTCGAACAAAGCGCCCCTGAGCCACAGGTAGCCGCCGATGGCGCCGATCACGATCAGGAGGAGCCCGATGCCGACCATTACGCGGAACGAGTAGAACACAGGAACAATCGGTGGCCGTTCGGACGCAGGCACTTTTTCGAGCCCGTCGAACGTGCCCTCGAAACTCCCTGTGACGACGAAGCTCGCGAGACCGGGAATCGGCGCGGGAATTTCCCAGGCGTTCCCATCGCCCTCGGACTTCGGCCACGCGAAGATCAAGAAGTCGGCCGGCTTATCGCTGTGCCAGTGCCCCTCCATGGCCGCGAGCTTCATCGGCTGGTATTCGGCGGTATTGACCCCGTGCTCGTGACCGATGATCGCCTGAAGGGGTGCCAGAACGATCACCATGCCGAGACCCATCCGGATCATCGTCTTGGCTTCATCGACGAAGCGGCGCTGCATGAGATATCGCGCCCCGACAGCGAGCACGACAATCGATGTCGTGAGATAGGCCGCGGTGAACATGTGCGCGAAGCGATACGGGAAGCTCGGGTTGAAGATGATCTGCCACCAGTCGACGGGATAGGCGATGCCGTCGCGGATCTCGTGGCCCGTGGGCGTGTGCATCCAGCTGTTGGCGGCGAGGATCCAGAACGCCGAGATCGAGGTGCCGATCGCGACCAGAACCGCCGACGTGACATGTAGGTTCGGTGACACGCGCTGCCAGCCGAACAGCATGATGCCGAGGAACGAGGCTTCGAGGAAAAATGCGGTCAGGACTTCGTAGCCGAGGAGAGGGCCCATCACGTTGCCGACGACGACTGAGAACTTCGCCCAGTTGGTTCCGAACTGATAGGAGAGAACGAGCCCCGACACGACGCCCATGGCGAAACTGACCGCGAAGATCTTGGTCCAGAACCGAGCCAGCCGGTGAAACTTTTCTTCACCCGTCAAGCGCCATCGGACGAGAAGCGTCGCGATGAACGCTGCGAGCCCAATCGTGAAGCTCGGAAAGATGATGTGAAAGGCGACGGTGAACGCGAACTGGATGCGCGCGAGGAGAACGGCGTCGATGTCCATGAGCCCTGAACCGCTGATGATGAAAGGAGATATTGACCTGTTGCGCCAACGCCGTCGAGGACAAGTCAACGGACGCGAGCGCGCCCCGTGTTGCGCCGCAATACGCGCAATTCGTAACCTAGGATCGCGGTAGGGGTTGCCGCACCGCTGGCGTCATGGAACTGTCATACTATCGCGCCGGAAATATTTGGATTATGAGAAACGATCGCCGCATAAGGCGAACCACCGCAGAGGCAACGACCCATGGGGCGAAGTCCCCGTGAGCGGTAGGTGAGAACATCAAGGGGAAACACATGAACCCGAGATCCCTCCTGCTCGTCGCGGTCGCCGCAGCGGCCGCCGTCCTGGCCTTTCTGATGCTCGGCGCACCACCGCCCGCTCCGGAGCCCACGCCGGCTCCCGCGGCATCGACGCCCGAGCCGTCCGCCGCGCCGACGCCCGCGCCCGCCGAGCCGGCGCCGGCTCCCGCGGAACCCGCCACACCTCCGGCCGCTCCGACGCCCTGAGGTATCCGAAATAAAGAAGCGCCTCGATGCGCCGACCTCGACGCGGATCAGCGACCCTGATCCGCGTCATTTTCATTTGTGCGTAGACTGGATGTTGGCGGCGCTCTAAGCGTCCGCCTCGTGGCGCCCCGCGATCGGGCGATCGGGCGGGACAGCCGAACCACGCGGAAAGCAGACGGCGCGCCCACACATCCGACGAAAGCTGCTCGAATTGGACCGGAGACCCTCAAGCTGCCATAATCTTCGATCATGAACGATGTTCAATAAGCGGCGCGACCCACAGGCGTAGCTGCAAGGCGAGTTCGACCGACCGAGCGAGGATCGACCGATGTGGAGCTACCGAAAACGCCTCGAGAAGGACCTCCTCCGCTGGCGTGACGCCGGTTGGGTGACGGCCGACGGAGAGGCGCGCATCCGGACGGAACTCGCGCAACAGGGACAGGGCTTCGGGCTCCCCGCCGCGCTCGCGATCCTGGCGTCGGTTCTGATTGGCTTCGCGGTCATGAGTTTCGTCGCCGCCAACTGGCAGGACATGCCGCGCCTCGCCCGCCTCGGTCTCATCTTCGCGTTGCTCTGGGCGTCCTACGGGTTTGGCGCGGTACTCCTGCGCCGCGGACTCGAAGTCTTCGCCCATGGCGCGATCCTGCTCGGCACGAGTGTCTTCGGCGCCGGTATCATGCTCGTCTCGCAGATGTATCACATCGACGGCAACCCGCCCGACGCCGTACTCGTCTGGGGCTTGGGCGCACTCCTCGCAGGCCTCGCCTTCCGCTCGAACGCGACGCTCGCCTTCGCGCTCGTTCTCTTTTCCTTTTGGGGCGCGTGGGAAACCGCGCAGCGCGAAGCCGTGTTCTGGCCCTACCTCGTCGCGTGGCTTGCCGTGACGGTCGCCTTCGCCTGGCAGCGCTGGGCGCCGGGCGCGCACCTCTCGGGCTTCACACTCTCCGGCTTCTTCGTCGTCTCAGCATATGTCTGGTACGGCGGTCAGGCGCACATGCTCGTCGTTGCGCTCGGATTGGCGATGGGTGCCGCGATGGTCGCGGGACGCTTCATCGTTCCACATCTCGATCAGGGCTGGCGGACAGGCTTCCTCTACGCCTACCTCACTGCCTTCGCCGGAATGCTGGCGCTGCAGTTTGCCGAAAGTCCAGAACTGACGACCTTCATCGTCCAGGCCGCGTTCGCAATCACATTGGCGCTGGCTGCGATCTGGTGGGGCCTCTCTGAGCCCGACCGCGCGGCGGTCTGGCTCGGCTACCTCGGATTTTCGATCGAGATCCTGGCCATCTACGGCAAGACGGTCGGCACGCTCATGGGCACGTCCGTCTTCTTCCTCTCTGCCGGCGTCGTCGTCGCGGCCCTCGCCTACCTCGCCTATCGTCTGCACCAAAGTGAGCTGCAACCCGCTCGTCCGGAGGTCACGCCATGAAAAACTTCACATGGTCGCCGATGCGCCAATGGGCAACACTTCTTGTCGTCGCCGGACTGCAGTCCCTCGTGCTGGCATCGATGGTCTGGGGGCGCGCGAACCTCCTCGCGAACGGACGCGAAGTCGTGCTCGAAGTCGTACCGGTCGACCCGCGCGACATCTTCCGCGGCGAGTACGTTATCCTCGGCTACAAGTTCATGCAGCCCGGCGATGCCGAACTCCCGCAAGGAACGCAAACAGGCGACAAGGTGTTCGTGACGCTCACGCGCGCGACGACGGCGGACAAGGATTGGACCGTGAAGTCCATCGCACCGCAGCATCCCGGCGCCGCCGGCACCGAGGACGTCGTGCTGAAGGCGACTGTCTCCGACATCTACCATCGGGCGCCTGAGGATGTGGCGGCCGGCAAGCCGCCCCGCGGACGTCTCCGCTTCGGCATCGAGAGCTATTTCGTCCCCGAGGGTCAGGGCAAGGTGCTCGAAGAACAGGTTCGCGAGGGACGCATCGAAGCCGTCGTCGCGGTCGGCACCGACGGCACCGCGGCACTGAAGGCGCTCATCATCGACGGCAAGCGCGTCGTCGAGGAACCGCTCATTTGATCCTGGAAGCCCTGGCGCGCAACGGCCCCGCCCGTCACGGCAGAACGGCCCTCTCGTGCGGCTGACAAATTTAGGCAGGTGAGGCGCCCGGATCGGCGCTGCCGCGCCGTCCGGGACCCCGAGGACTTCATCGAGTGCGCGAGAAGCAACAAAGCGAAAGCGTCGTCAAACAATTCAGATCGCTCCCCAGTATACGCGCCAGAATGCACGCCAGAATGCACGCCAGAACGTGAGCCGGAACGCGCGGCAGCGCAAAACACGCGACCTCCAAATCGTTCCGTCATCCTGGCGAAAGCCAGGACCCAGATAGCGGGCCGCGCAAGGAACGGCGCACGGGACGTGGCCGCGCCGGCGTTCCATCAGAGCCGGCCCCGCCGCTGAACCTCAACTGGGTCCTGGCTTTCGCTAGGACGACAGTGGGCGGTCTACGAGAGCGTCGCCGACCCCGCTGTCATCCCGGCACGAAGAGCCGAACCCAGCGGGCAGAGAGCGCCGACAACATTGTCTGCTGCCAGGACTGCGCGCCATCGCACGCCCGGCGACCGTGCCGCAATTCCCATCTCTCCCGGCAAGGTCTATCAGCGCTGCATCCGTCCGCTCTCGAGACCGCGCCCGCCGCACGTCTCCGGTCCGGGCCGCCGACGAATAAGAGAAGGATTGCCCATGCAGATCGTCCGCCACGAAGCCAACGCCGTCTATGCGAAGGCCGTCGAAGCCAACGGTTTCGTCTTCACCGCCGGCATCGTGCCGGCCAACCTGGCGGCTGATGCCAAGGGCCAGGCAGCGGAAGTTCTGGCCGAGATCGACCGTCTCCTGGCACTCGCCGGCACCGATAAATCGAAGATCGTGATGGCCAATCTCTGGCTCGCCGACGTGCGCCACCGCGAGGCGGTCAACGAGGCGTGGAACGCCTGGCTCGGCGGCAAGAATGCCCCGGCCCGCGCGACCGTCGAAGCCAAGCTCGTCGATCCCCGCATGCTGGTCGAAATCGGCGTCATCGCCGTCAAGTAATGCGACGGGCGATCCGGGGTGGCACGCGCAACTCGTGTGTTGCGGCGATGCCTCTCCGGTCCAATTTCGTTCGAGTTCTGACGGGGAACGCTCCCGGTATCCACAGGAATCGGGCAAGGTCAGAAAGTCAAAGCGCAGTTGCGCTTGCTTGTCGTGCTCCGAGGGTTCCCATGATTCGCAAGCTCGTCCTTTTGGCCGCCGTCACGACAGTCGGGCTAATGTCTCCGATGGTCGCGATGGCCGATGATTCTGGCATGGCGTCCATCCACGACCTCCGCCGGGAGGGGGGGCGGATCTGCATGTCCGATCACTGGCACTACGGCAACGGAACAGGCGGATCACGAAAGTCTGCCGAAGCCGATGCCATCGGCTCGTGGTCAAGTTTCACGGCCATGGAGTACGGCAGCGATTGGGCCCGGTTCAAGCGTGCGGCGAGCCGCAAGGTCGCCTGCTCGCCGTCTAGCAGCGGGTTCGATTGTTCGGTCGAGGCGCGGCCCTGTCGCTGAAGAAACTGTCGCTGAGGAAAATTTCCACGACCCACGAGATCTGCGCCGGATGAAAATCAGCCTCCGGCTTCCTCGATCGAAGGGGTAGTAACACTAGCCTGGACTCTCTCTTTTCTCACGATCACGTACGCAATGAAAGCCATGGTCTCCCATCAAAGAGACCCACAGGAACGAAGAGCCGGGACGAGCCCACGTCCCGGCTCTTTCATTTTTTTGAGCGCTGACACCGAAAGATCGGCATTCTGCCTGTAACAGGGATCTGTAAGAGGGATCGCGACCGCGAGCCACGACAGGCTTGCGATCGGTAGGGTGGCGGCGAGGGGAGGCGGTCGATGCGAATAGCGATCATGGCGCTTGCGGCGGCTCTGTCGTTGGCTCCCGCCCGCGCAGGCGAGGCGGGTGAAGGGCCCCCGTCTTTCCAGACGATCACGCCGATCTTCAGCGAACTCGTGATGGTGACGCTTCCGGCGGGCTTCAAGACGGCGTTCGAGAACGTCAACGGCGGGAGCTACATCCGCGAGGCGGTGCTGGTTGGGGAGACCGTCGACCGTTGGACCGAGATGGTCACGCTGACCGGGGCCCAGGACCTTGCGAAAAAATCCGACCTCGATCCCGATGACGTGATTGATGAGATCGCCAAGGGCTTCAAGAAGGCCTGCCCAGAGACGTTCGCCACGAGTGATCTCGGCGAGATCGAGTTCGACGACTACGATGCGCACGCGGCCATCGTCGGCTGCGGTGCGGTCGGCGGCCATAGCGAGGTCGCCATGATCATCGCCGTCGAAGGGTCCGCCGACTACTATACGATCCAGTGGGCCGAGCGCGGCGCGCCGCTCGATGGCCCGCCCGAGTTCGACGAGAGCGTCTGGTCGGAGCGGAGAGAACGGCTGAAACCGATCCGGATCTGCGAACGCGTGCCTGGCGAGAACGCCCCGTTTCCGAGTTGCGCGGCGGGCGAATGAACCGAGGCGCGTTGCGACTTTCGATTGTGCGGTTTCATGTTTGAACGAACGAGTACTTTCGTGTTGGCCGCGCTGGGGGTTGTCTGCGTTGCCGTAGCGCTCGCGATGCTCTCCGCCGCCGAAGATGGCGTCGTCCGCGAAGCCGTGAGCGTCGGCACGAAGCCCGCCACGGTCTACCGTCCCGCGGACGGACGGCGCGGACCGGCCATCGTCATCGCGCACGGGTTCGCCGGCTCGCAGCAACTGATGCAGTCCTTCTCCTTTACGCTCGCGCGCAATGGCTACACCGCCGTCACATTCGACTTCGCCGGCCACGGCCGCAATCCGAGCCCCTTGACCGGCGACATCACGCGCGAGGATGGCGCGACCGAGACCTTGATCGCGGAGACAGAGCGCATTCTGGCCTACGCGCGGCCCTTGGGCGACGGTCGGCTGGCGCTTCTCGGCCATTCGATGGCCTCCGACATCATCGTTCGCACGGCCGCACGCCACCCGGAGGTCGCCGCGACCATCGCCGTGTCGATGTTCTCGCCCGCCGTCACGCGCGAAATCCCGAAGAACCTGCTCGTCGTCGTCGGGGATTGGGAAGGCATGCTGAAGACGGAAGCGTTGCGCGCCGTCGGGCTGGCGACGTCTCCAGAGGCGGCACAGGAGCGCGTGACCTATGGAGAATTCGCTTCTGGCACCGCGCGTCGTGCTGCGTTCGTGCCGAATACCGAGCACGTGAGTATTCTGTTCGCGCGCGAGACGATGCAGGAGATGATCGACTGGCTCGACGCCGTCTTCGAGCGACCCCGCGTCGTGACGCCCGAGATTGCGGTCCGCGGACCTTGGATTGCACTGCTCTTTCTCGGCATCGCGCTCCTCGCGCACCCGGCGACACGCCTCCTGCCGGTCGTCTCGCCGCGACCCCTCGGCGCTGGCCTCGTCTGGCAGCAACTTTGGCTGCCACTGATCCTGCCCGCCATCGCGACGCCGCTCATACTCCGCTTCGTGCCGACGCATTTCCTGCCGGTGCTCGTCGGCGACTATCTCGCTGTGCACTTCGGCCTCTACGGCGCGATCACCGCCCTCTGCCTCTGGATGCGCCGCGCCGCGCTGCCGGATGCCGCGTTACAGATCCCTCTATCTCGCGCTCTGGCCGCCGCGACCGCAATCCTGGTCGCGCTCTATGCGGTGGGTCTCGGCTGGCCGCTCGATCGCCATTTCACGTCGTTCGTGCCAAGCGAAGGTCGGCTGGGTCTCATCGGCGCGATGGCGATCGGAACAGCGCTCTATTTCCTCGCCGACGAATGGCTGACGCGCGGTGAGGGTGCCGCGAAAGGCGCGCATTTCGTCAGCAAAGTCGCGTTTCTCGCGTCCCTCGCGCTGGCGACGGCGCTCGATTTCGAGCGGCTCTTCTTCCTCATGATCATCGTACCACTGATCGTTCTGTTCTTTACGTTTTTCGGGATCGTGAGCCGCTGGGTCTACCGGCGCACCGGCCACCCCTGGGTCGCCGCGCTCGCGAACGCTGTGGCTATCGCGTGGGCCATCGGCGTCACGTTCCCGCTGGTCGCTGGGTGAGGCAATCGCGGCCCTACCTCCTCCCCATCAGCCGTCCGAGCAGCCACTGCACGATTCGCCAGCCGTAGCGCGCGATGACGAGCTGGATGAGATAGCCCACAATTCCGCGCGTCTCGAACCCGAGGTTGCCGCCGAGGATGTCGCGGATGATCTTGTCGAGCGATCCCGTTTCCGGCACGCGGCTGGCGTCCGTCGTCCCGCCGCCACCGCTCGGCCGGGGCACGCGCGCGCCGCCCCGCCGGATGACATCCGAGAGATCGTCGAACGGATTGCGGCCCGGTGTCTCGTGCGGGCGCTGACGGCGCGGCATCTCGCCGGGGATGGGAAGCGGCTCCTGCTTGGCGATCTCGCGCCCGGGCGTCGCCGGTCGACCGCTGCCGTCCCTGCCGGTGTCCGCAATGGGCGGCAGTGCCCCGCTCTCTGGCAGCGAGACGTTTTTCATGATGGCCTCGAGCGGCCCGCGCGTCGTTTTGGAGAGCGCGCCGACCAACAGGTCCGCAACGACCGGTAGCAGTTGCCGGACGACGTCGGCAGGGACGCCGGTTTGACCGGCCACGCGATTGGCGACACCGCGGCTTGCGTGTTTTGAACCGAGAATGTCCCCGAGGAGTTCGTCACCCGCCGCAATCGCTTCGGGCGTCGTCGCGGCCAACGGATCGAGATAGGCCGCATAGTTTCCCGAGCCGATCCGGCGCACGAGATCGGCTGTCCCGCCGCGGTTGAGCGTGTTGCCCTCGATGGCCCAGGCCAGTTCGCCGACCACAGCCGCCACGGCCGGCTCGATCTTGGCCCGCGGCAGCTCGAATCGCGCCGCGAGCGCCTGGATGGCGCCGGACTTCTGGATTTCGGTCATGACGGTCGAGGTCGTCACGGGAAGCTCCGGTAGGGCAAGCCCCTGCGAAATAGGGGGATGAAGGAGGATCGGCAATTAAGTAGCTAGATCTACGACAGAATTCCAGCGGCGCATTGCAGCATCGGGCTGACTTGCGTCGGCGGCGTGTGCCTCCGTGGACGGATCGGCGCGTCGTCACCTCGCCCTCGTTCTAAAGTCGGCGGGCCGAAACGTGTGCCTCGGTTGCAACTCTGAGGCACTTTTGGCATGGTCCGCGCCGCGCGAGTCCACGGGATCGTGGAGCGCGACCGCAGGAACGGGGCCGACCGGCCGAATGAGTGAGACGAACGACGACGGAACGCCCTCGGCGACACGGCCGGGCGTGGCCGCGCACGGCCTTTTGGGGAGAATGAAATGAACGAGATACTTTGGGCCATCATTGGATGCGGCGCGTTGGCGCTCGTCTATGCGGCCGTTACGATCAATCAGGTAATGAGCGCCGACGCCGGCAACGCGCGCATGCAGGAAATCGCGGGCGCCGTCCGCGAGGGTGCGGAAGCCTACCTCAACCGCCAGTACACGACGATCGGCATGGTCGGCGTCGTGATCCTCGTCGTCGCCGGTGCTCTGCTCGGCGTGCCCGTCGCCGGTGGCTTCCTGATCGGCGCCGTATTGTCCGGTCTCGCCGGCTACATCGGCATGAACGTCTCGGTCCGCGCCAACGTCCGCACCGCCCAGGCCGCGACCCAGTCGCTTGCTTCGGGGCTCGACATCGCGTTCAAGGCTGGCGCCGTCACCGGTATGCTGGTCGCGGGTCTCGCTCTGCTCGGCGTCGCCATCTACTTCTACATCCTGACGAACGTCCTGAACTACGCCCCCTCCGACCGCACTGTCATCGACGCGCTTGTGGCGTTGGGCTTCGGCGCTTCGTTGATCTCGATCTTCGCGCGTTTGGGCGGCGGCATCTTCACCAAGGGTGCGGACGTCGGCGGCGATCTCGTCGGCAAGGTCGAGGCTGGCATTCCCGAGGATGATCCCCGCAACCCCGCGACCATCGCGGACAACGTCGGCGACAACGTCGGCGATTGCGCGGGCATGGCGGCGGACCTTTTCGAGACCTACGCGGTGACGGTCGTCGCAACGATGGTTCTGGCCGCGATCCTGTTCGCGGGTCAGCCGAACCTTCTCGCACTCATGGTCTATCCGCTCGCGATCTGCGCAGCCTGCATCGTGACCTCGATCATCGGCACCTACTTCGTGAAGCTCGGCTCCAACGGCTCCATCATGGGCGCGCTCTACAAGGGCTTCATCGCCTCCGCCGTGCTGTCGATCGGCGGTCTCTGGGTCGCGACACAGTACGTGCTCGGCGGCTATGGCCCCGTCGGCACCGCGGCGGGAATTGAGATCACGGGTCTCAATCTCATGTACTGCGGCCTCGCCGGTCTCGCGGTCACGGGCCTCATCGTCTGGATCACAGAGTACTACACGGGCATCGGCTACAACCCCGTGCGCTCGATCAGCCAGGCGTCGGTTACCGGCCACGGCACGAACGTCATCCAGGGCCTCGCCGTCTCGCTCGAGGCCTGCGCGCTGCCGACGATCGTTATTGTCGCTGGCATCCTGCTGACCTTCAACCTCGCCGGCCTCTACGGCACCGCGATCGCGACGACTACGATGCTCGGCCTCGCCGGCATGGTCGTGGCGCTCGACGCCTTCGGCCCCGTGACGGACAACGCGGGCGGCATCGCCGAGATGGCGGGTCTTCCGAAGGAAGTCCGCCGTTCGACCGACGCATTGGACGCCGTCGGCAACACGACGAAGGCCGTCACCAAGGGCTACGCCATCGGCTCGGCGGGCTTGGGCGCGCTCGTGCTCTTCGCGGCTTACAACTACGACCTGCAGTACTTCATCAAGCAGGCGAACGAGCCGGGCTCCACGGTCTATCAGTACTTCAAGGGCGTCGAGATCAACTTCGGCCTCGACAACCCCTACGTCGTCGTCGGCCTCCTTCTCGGCGGCCTCATCCCCTACCTCTTCGGCGGCATCGCCATGACGGCCGTCGGCCGCGCGGCGGGCTCGATCGTCGAAGAGGTGCGCCGCCAGTTCAAGGCCAAGCCCGGCATCATGAAGGGCACCGAGAAGCCAGACTACGCAACCGCGGTCGACATCCTGACTAAGGCCGCCATCAAGGAAATGATCATTCCGTCCATGCTGCCGGTGCTGTCGCCCATCGTGCTCTTCTTCGCGATCAACGCCATCGCCGGAAAGGGCGCGGCGTTCTCGGCGGTCGGTGCGATGTTGCTCGGTGTTATCGTCACCGGCCTCTTCGTGGCCATCTCGATGACGTCGGGCGGCGGCGCCTGGGACAACGCCAAGAAGAGCTTCGAGGACGGCTTCGTCGACAAGGACGGTGTCAAGCACTTGAAGGGCTCGGAGGCTCACAAGGCATCCGTCACGGGCGACACGGTCGGCGATCCTTATAAGGATACCGCAGGCCCGGCCGTGAACCCCGCGATCAAGATCACGAACATCGTGGCCCTGCTTCTCCTGGCCGTCCTCTCGCACGGCTGAGACCGGCGAACGCTCTGACGAAGAACACGAAACCCCGGGAGCGATCCCGGGGTTTTTTATTTCTCCGCCGCCGACTAGTCGAAATGCTCCGGCGACGGCTAATCTCGTCCGATACTGACGGCTCGATGTTGGCGGGGTGGCCGGAGTTCGGAGGAATTGCGTGCACGAGATTTTCATCAGCTATTCGACGACGCGGCGGGATTTGACCGAACGCCTCGCGGCCGTCATCGAACACCAATATGGCAAGGACGCCGTCTGGTGGGATACGCGCCTCGAAGCCGATGAAGCCTTCCACACGCAGATCGCGACGGCTCTCGCGGCGGCCCGCGTCGTGATTGTCATCTGGACCCGCGGCGCGGCCGTCTCGGACTATGTCTATTCCGAAGCACGCCGCGCGACACGCCACGGCAAGCTCGTCAACGTGCGCGGCGACGACATACCCTTCGACAAAATCCCTCAGCCCTTCGACATCTACCAGGTCGAGGACTTCGCCAACACCGATCGAATTCTCGCCACCGTCGCGCGCGTCATGCGGGGAAACCGATTGCCGACCCGCGTCTCCGAAGCGGAGTATTATTTCCGCGATCACGGCAAGCGCGTCCTCGACCCCAAGCAGATGCCGCTGCCGACCGACCCGAACGCCCTGGCGAAACTCCTGCCGAGCGATCTCCTGCAAGCGAAATACGCCGTGGTCGACTATGACGACGCAGCCGGCGCCTGCGCGGCCATGCTCACGTGGTGCCTGAACCCTGCCGAACCGCTGGCTGGCCGGCTCGTTCATGGTCCCGGCGGCCTCGGCAAGACACGGCTCATGATCGAAACCGCCGCCAGGCTGCGCGACGAACGCGGGTGGCAGGCGGGATTTCTCGACCGGCCGCCAGATGACGCGGCGGTCGCTCGCCAAAGGATGCGAGCACTCGAGCAGATGGTCCAGCATCCCTCCGGTGCCGGTGTCCTGATCGTCGTCGATTACGCCGAGGCGCGGCAGGCGGAGGTAAAGGCGCTGGCTGCACGGTTCATGGAACTCGGTGTCGGCAGCGCCCAGCCGGTGCGCCTGGTTCTGCTGACGCGTGGCGCGGGCGAATGGTGGCGCATGGCCCTCGAAGAGGATGAAGCGCTGCGGACAATCTTCGCCGCTCCCCGAGGAGAGGACGTGGCCACCCACATGCCGTCGATGCCGACGGGTCAGCATCGGCTCGATTACTTCCTCGCCTGCGTGAAAAAACTCGTGGCGCCCATGCATTGGCAAGGCTACCCGCGGCCATCGGGTCAGCCCTCGGTCGCGCGGCTGGTGAAAATCGAATCCGGCGAGCGTTACAAGAGGCCGCTCGCGATCCAGATGGAGGCGGTGCTCTGGCTCGCGTCGTCTGCGCCGGGTGACGACGAGCAAGGCGTCGACAAATTGCTCGACAATTTCGTCGGTCTCGAGCGCGAGCACTGGGCCAAACTCGTCGGCAAACCCACCCTCGACACGGAAACGAGGCGAGCCCTCGCGCGCGGCGTGGCGCAGGTCACGGTGATACAGGGGGTCGAGAATCGCCCATCGTCCTACCGGCTGCTACGGTCAGATCGCTTCTATGAAGGCGCCCGTGTCTCCGATGGCGCGGTGGCGCCCCTCCACGACAATCTCACAACGCTCTATGGCAAGCCGAATGAAGGGCTCGCGCCCTTGGAACCCGATCTGATCGGCGAGCATCTGATCGCGGGGCAGGCCGACGCGGTGCTGGTCGACGCCTGCCTCGCCTGGATCGAGACCGAGCCCGAGGACGGCCGCACCAAGCGCCGTGAAGACATTCTGACTGTCCTGCAGCGCGCCACCCAGCCCGAGCACGGCGAGACGAGCGTCGCCCGCGCATCTGCCCTCCTCGACCACTGCATCGCGCATCATGGCGCGACACTGGCGCCCGAAATCGTGAAGGTGATGGGCGATACGCCAGGAAAATTGTTCGACCGGCTCGAAGCCCTGGTAGACGTTCTGCCCGTTGAGGCTCTGGCCGCCATCAACTTCGTGCTCCCGGTGCAGCACACCGGCTGGATGGAGTTATCGCTTCGTGTGGCAGATCGCAATGCGGATCTGGCGCGGAATTTGCTATCCGCCGCTCACGCGGCGGACCATGATCGCGAACGAGATGCGATCCTCAACAACGCTGCCGCCGCGCTCGGAACACTCGGCATTCGCTACGCCAATCTGCAGCGTCTCGACGACGCCCTCGCAGCCTCCGAGGAAGCCGTCAAAATCCTCAGAGACCTCTACGACCGCAAACCCGACGTCTACGGGCCAGACCTCGCCACGAGCCTCAATAACATCAGTGTCGATTACGCCAATCTGCAGCGTCTCGACGACGCCCTCGCAGCCTCCGAGGAAGCCGTCAAAATCAGGAGAGACCTCTACGACCGCAAACCCGACGTCTACGGGCCAGACCTCGCCACGAGCCTCAGCGTATTGTCTCACGTCTCGGCCATGCAAAGTCGAACGCTTGACGCTGCAAATCAGGCCCACGAGGCGCTGGCAATACTTGCACCCTTCGTCGAGCGATACCCGGCGAGTTTTGGCGGTCTGGCGCGGGTAATTGGCGGAGACATCATCAAGTACAGTGCCGCGGCCGGCAGAGAGCCCGACATGGCCCTACTGCAGCGCGTCGCGCGCGCGCTTGGCATGCAGCAGGAGCCGTAGCTCATTGCCCTGAGCGGGTTCTCCGCCACCTACTCCGTCAGCCGGATCGGTTGCGCGACGCCGCGGATACCTTCGGGGACGGGAATGTCGGTGCGCGCGTAATCGGCATTCAGCACCACGTGCGGCGTCGCGAGCAGCATCACGCGACGCGCGACGATGGCGGTATAGGCCGACGTGCCGCCGACCCGCGCGTCGCCGTCGACGACGAGCGAATTGCGCGGCAGGTAGACGGTGCCGACGAAGCGCTGCGCGTTGCGGCTCAGGATCGTGTGCGCGAGTGCCCGGGGCTGCGCGCGCGAGCCGAAAACGAGGATGCCGGCGGTCGGCCCCGCACGCGCGGCGGCAAGCTCGATCGTCGTCGTGGGGTCGAGCGTCATGACGGCGATGTCGGCGAGATGAAGCGTGACGTCGTCGCCCCGGAGCCGCGCAAGGCCGGTGACGAGCAGCGGCCCGCCCGTGATCGTGTAGACGCCGGGATCGAGCGCGACGTCCGCCAGCCCCGCGATCGTGAGCCCGCCGCAATAGACGCCGGGCCGCAATCGGCGGAACCCGGCCGCGACAATCGTGCCATCGTAGTCGCACGCGCCGCCACTGGGTTCCGGCCGGCTCGCGAGCGGGTCGTCGAACTGTGGACAGTCGAGGACGGGCGATGGGGAGATCTTGTCCGCACCGAGAACGCCGCCGGCGGAGCAGATGTTGTCCGCTTCGAGCTTCGCGGTCGGGAACACGGAGATGCCCGCCGCCGCGGTCGAATTCGAGAAGATCGAGCAACCGTTGGCCGTCATTCTCGACAGGAGCTGGAGATCTACGGCGCGGGCTTCGTCGGGTTCGAGCGCCAGGAGGCAGATGTTGGGGCTGCCGACCACGCGCGCAACCGAGCGGACATGCACGGTGTTGGGCAGCAGCACCGACATGAGGCCGAACGCGGGCACGACATCGAGGCGCGCTGCGACCGCGACTTCCATCGCGTCGGCATCAAAGTCCGCCGTGATGGTGGGCTCACCGCCCTCGATGTTTTCGGCGTCCTCCGCGATGTTGAGCTTCGCGATCTGCTCGGCGATGGTCGCGTAGTTTTCCCGGCCGCTCCGCGACAGGCTGACTTCCTTGGCTGCGGCCAGTGCGGCCGCGTCGACGGCGGCCTGCAAAGACAAGCGAACGTCGACGAGCCGCGTGAGATCGATTGCGCCGCCGATGAGCATCACGAGCGCGGGGACGACGATCGCGACGATGACGGCGATGCTGCCCGACCGGCTGCGCAGGAATCTGGATCGTGTGTGCGGACTTGGTAAATCGGCAGACATTCGGAACCGGACGAATAAATGGATCGAAAGCGCAATGATTTCTATAGAGCCGGGGTTAAGAAGCGCTAACGATCCACGTGCGCGGCCGTGGCAAGGACAAGAAATTCCGTCGCCGCGTGCCGGTTCGGGGCACGACGTTAACGAACAGAGTTCAGAACAGTCGGAGGCTGGTATCGGAAGCCAGTACAGTAAAATGGGCAACGGGCTCCCGGACGGCGCGGCAGATCCAGTTCGGGAGCCCGCTTCCATGGGGCGCCTGTAATTGGCGGGACAGTGGACAGGACTTGCGACTATGAGGCCGTTGACCCCACGTGAGCGCAGGCGTCGATACGGGGCAGTCGGATTGAGATAGGACCCATCGCATGCCCGCAAGTCTGACCCCCTTCGCCATCTACACGCTGGCAGCTCTTTGCGAGATCGCGGGCTGCTACGCGCTCTGGGCCTGGACGCGGCTCGGCGCGAGTGTCTGGTGGCTCGCCCCTGGAACTATGGCCCTGCTGGCGTTCGCCTATCTCCTGACCCTGATCGACACGCCCGCCGCCGGCCGCGCTTATGCGGCCTATGGCGGCGTCTACATCCTGGCCTCCATCGCCTGGATGTGGCTGGCGGAAGGCGTCCGGCCCGACCGATGGGACGGCCTCGGCGCTACGGTCTGCCTCGTGGGAGCCGCGATCATCCTTCTTGCGCCGCGGGCCGCCTGAGGCGTATTTCCGCCGACATCGAGACTGGCGCGTGGGGTCTATCGATGGCCGCGCACCGCGAAACCATAGCCCATCCGAACCCAAATGACGGACGCCCTGCTAACATCGGAAGCCACGACCATGGGCGGAGCACGCCCCGAATGGACCGCCGCGCGCCGCATAGTGGTGAAGATCGGCTCCGCACTCCTGGCCGATCGCGCCACCGGCGCCTTGAAGGCCGACTGGCTCGCCTCCCTCATGGATGATGTCGCCGAACTGAAGCGCGCCGGCAAGGACGTGGTGCTTGTTTCGTCGGGCGCGATCGCGCTCGGCCGTCATAAGCTCGGATTGCCAAAGGGCGATCTCGAACTCGAGGAGAGCCAGGCCGCCGCCGCCGTCGGGCAGATCAGTCTCGCCGCCGCCTATCAGTCGCTCGCCGCCAAACATGGACTGACGATCGCGCAGATCCTGCTGACCTTGGGCGACACCGAGCAACGGCGCCGCTATCTCAATGCGCGTCACACGATCGAGACGCTGCTTCGCTTGAAAGCCGTTCCGGTCGTCAACGAGAACGACACGGTCGCAACCGCCGAGATCAAGTACGGCGACAACGACCGGCTCTCCGCGCGCGTGGCATCCATGGTCTCGGCCGATCTCCTCGTGCTCCTGTCCGATATCGATGGGCTCTATTCCGCTCCCCCGCACGCTAATCCCGATGCGCGCCACATCCCCCTCGTCACGGAGATCACGCCCGAGATGGAAGCAGGCGCCGGCGCGCCGGGCACCGAATTGTCGAAGGGCGGAATGCGCACGAAAGTCGAGGCGGCGAAGATCGCGCTCGGCGCGGGGACGAACATGATCATCACGACGGGCGGCGTCATGAATCCCTTGAGCGCCATCGCATCGGGCGCGCGCGTCACCTGGTTCCTCGCGAAATCGGACCCCGTGACGGCCAAGAAGCGCTGGATCGCGGGGCAATTGGAGCCGAAGGGCGTGCTTCACATCGACGCCGGTGCCGAGCGCGCCATCGTCTCGGGCAAGAGCCTCCTTCCAGCCGGCGTCACGCGGCTCGACGGACAGTTCGACCGTGGCGATTGCGTCGTGATCCGCGCCGCCGACGGACGCGAGCTTGGCCGCGGTCTCGTCGCATACCAGCGCGCGGACGCCGAAAAGATCATCGGCAAGAAGAGCACCGACATCGACGCCGTGCTCGGGTTCAACGGCGGCGACGAACTCGTCCATCGCGACGACATGGCCCTCGCAGCCGCACTGTCGAAGGGGAAAGAGGCATGAACCGCCCCGAGAAGATCGCCGAGGACCTCGACGCCCGCATGTCGGCCATGGGCCGTGCCGCACGCGAGGCGGCCCAGACGCTCGCGACAGCGTCGACGGATGCCAAGAACCGCGCTCTCGCGGCGGCGGCAGCGGCCCTGCGCACCGCAACGGCCAAGATCCTCGCCGCCAATGCCGAGGACGTGGCGGCGGCCGAGGCGAGTGGAACGACGGCCGCCTACATCGACCGCCTGAAGCTCACGCACGCGCGGATCGACGCCATCGCGCAAGGCCTCGACGAGATCGCGGCCCTCCCCGATCCTGTCGGTGGCGTGCTCGCCCGATGGACGCGACCGAATGGTCTCAGCTTCGAGCGCGTCCGGGTCCCGATCGGCGTCATTGGCATTATCTACGAGAGCCGTCCGAACGTCACCGCGGATGCGGGCGGCCTCTGCTTGAAGTCCGGCAACGCCGCAATCCTGCGCACGGGGTCCGACGCCATCCGCTCGGCGACGGCCATTCACGCTTGCCTCGCTGAGGGACTGCGCGACGCCGGCCTGCCCGAAGCCGCGATCTCGCTCGTGGAGACGACGGACCGTG
Organism: Hyphomicrobium sp.; assembly: GCA_033765145.1. Taxonomy (GTDB): domain Bacteria; phylum Pseudomonadota; class Alphaproteobacteria; order Rhizobiales; family Hyphomicrobiaceae; genus JAGVSR01. Next base: position 284,901 of record JANRIH010000032.1, read on the forward strand.
CCGCCGTGGGATTGATGCTGAGGGGGCTCGGCGGCGCGATCAACGTCATCGTCCCGCGCGGCGGCAAGAGCCTCGTCGAGCGGGTGCAGAACGAGGCGCGCGTGCCCGTCTTCGCGCACCTCGAGGGCATCTGCCACACCTACGTGGACAAGGCCGCTGATCTCGAAATGGCGAAGCGCGTCCTCGTCAATGCCAAGATGCGGCGCACCGGCGTTTGCGGCGCGACTGAGTGCCTGCTCGTCGACCGGGCCGCACCCGACGGCACGCTCGCCGCCCTCGTCGACGCGCTGATCGCGGCCGGCTGCGAGGTCAGGGGCGATGCGCCGAGCGTCGCGGCCGACACGCGCGTGAAGCCCGCGACGGAGAGCGATTACGGCCGCGAGTTCCTCGACAGCATCATCGCCGTCAAGGTCGTCGACGGCGTTCGGGGCGCCATTGCACACATCGCGCGCTATGGCTCGCAGCACACCGACGCCATCATCACCGAGGATGCTGCCGCGGCCGAGCGCTTCCTCGCCGAAGTCGACAGCGCCATCGTGCTGTGGAACGCTTCGACACAGTTTGCCGATGGCGGCGAATTCGGCTTCGGCGCCGAGATCGGCATCGCGACCGGCAAGCTCCACGCCCGCGGCCCCGTCGGCGTCGAGCAGCTAACGAGTTTCAAGTACGTCGTGCGCGGGACCGGGCAGACGCGGCCGGGGTGACGGCGCGCCGCGCGGACGCATCCGCGCCACTTGATCGATATCGGGCGGGTCTGTCTTGCACGGCGACGTTGCGCGATCACCTAACGCTCGATCACGCAGCAGCCCTGGTGGAAGGTTTCGATCGAGTTGAACAGCACTTCGAAGGCGTACTCGTAATCCGACATGCCGTCGGTGCACCAGGTCTGCCGAGAGACGGTCGCGCGGTAGGATTTTCCGGCGCCGTCGGTCAGCTGATAGAGCAGTGGAAAAAGCCGCGCGGCTGCAGGCTGTACGGCCTTGGTCGTGAGTACCGTCTCGGATTCGGGGTCGGTATATTTCCCGCCCTTGGACGAGAGCGTCACGCCCCAGAAAGGTTCGGTGCCCGAGCACGCGAACGTCGCGTCCTTGAGATCGGCCATCTCCGCACTTTCGAGAAACGTGCTGTTGACCCAGCCCTTCGTGCCGCCGAACGACACTTCGTACCAGCGCTGTTCGCCGACTGCGATCGCCCGTCCGGTTCCGAGGACGTTGCCTGAGCCCGCTGGAATGCGTCCGAGTTCTTTCAATTCCGAAACGGGCCTGCCCTCGCCCGGCTCTTCCCGGATCACGAGCGCGTCGCCGGGTTGGACCCCGATGACCGTGTAGGTCTCGAAGGCCCGCGCGGATGCCGCGGATGCGAGGGAGACAACAAGTGCGATGAGAAGCGTCGCGCGGGGTCGCATTCGGGAACTCTCGTGGTGCCGAACGAAGACGATGGAGCGTCGGAACGGCAACGGCTGGGCGATGATCGTCACCGCCCAGCCACGATGTCACTTCCGGAAGTAGGCGTCCACCCGCATGCCGGGCAGTAGTGGCACTTCGCCGGTGAGATCGACCGTCACCTCGCGAACTTCGACGTCGTTCGGACGGCGCGGTCCGCGCGGACCGATCTTCGGCGCGGCGAGGGTCGGCGCGAGGCTCGTCACCGTACCCTCGAACTCCTGGCCCGGGAACGAGAGCGACTTGACGAACGCCTTCTGCCCGACAGTGATCTTCGAGACGTCGCCTTCGTCGACCTCGGCCTTGACGCGGACAGCACTCATGTCGCCCATGACGACAAGCGGCGCCTCCGGTGATGGCGAGACGATCTCGCCCGATTTCGCGTTGACTTGCAGCACGCGACCGGCTTCCGACGCGCGGATGCGCGTCTTGTCGAGCAGCGCTTCGGCCATGCGCACCTCGGTCCGTGCGGCGCTGACCGCACTTTCTGCGCGCGACGGCGCCGGGAGGTTGGCCTTGGTCTGAGCCTTCACATAGGCGAGGCGCTCACGCTCCAGCCGCTCGTTGGCTTCGGAAAGGCGCTTCCGCGCGTCGGCCACGTTCTGCGCCGTGCCGTTGCCGGCGCGTTTGCCCGCGAGTGCATAGTCGAGTTCGATCCGGGCGCCTGTCACCGCGCGCTCGGCGGAATAGATGGCGTCCTCCGCCTTGCGGACGTCCTCGCGGCCAGTGGCGAAAGCCTTCTCGCGTTCTTCACGCAGCGCCTCGGCCTCGGTTTCCGCCGACGTCAGGCGCGCGCGCGCTTCCGCGTCGTCGAGTTCGACCAGAAGCTCGCCCTCCTCGACCTGCTCATCGACCTTCACGTGCACTTTGGTCACGCGGCCGAGGATCGCCGTGCCGATCCGGAACTCGCCCGATTTTGGTTCCACCCGCCCCGGCGCGGCGGCGATCCAGGCTTGCTCCTTGGCTTCGGGCGCCGTCGTCTCGTAGGCCTGTCCTGAAAATTCCCTCCATGCGAGGTACCCGCCGAGCCCGGCCATGCCGACCAGTGCGATCATTCCCAACTGCTTCATCATGGCTGTGGCTCTCGTCCCCGTGGAATGCGGAAGTGTTGTGACTGCGAAACGGTCGATCAGGCGGCGTGGGCGAAGGCGTCGTCGCGGGACACCTTAGCCTTCGGGCGCTCGTCTGCAACAATCCGGCCGTCTTCGATGCGGATGATTCGGTCGGCATAGCTAAGTGTGCGGTGGTCGTGGGTGACGGCCAGGACCGAGCGGCTCGGATCCTGCGCGACGCTCGCCAGGAGTTCCATGACCGCCTTGCCGTTCTCGCTGTCGAGGGCCGCCGTCGGCTCGTCCGCCAGAACGACGGCCGGCTTGCCGGCGAGCGACCGGGCGATTGCGACGCGCTGCTTCTCGCCACCCGAGAGCTTCGAGGGATAGGTGTTGATGCGGTGGCCGAGGCCGACCGACTTCAGCGCTTCGGTCGCGGCTGCAACCGGATCGGCGACCTTGCAGCCGCGGACGTCCATGGCCATCAGCACGTTCTCGAGCGCGGTCAACGTCGGGAAGAGGTTGTAGCCCTGGAATACGAAGCCAATGTTGCGGCGGCGGATGTCAGCGAGCCCTTCGGCCGACTGGCCGACGGCCTCTTCGCCGTTGATCGTCAGCTGTCCGCCCGATGCGGTGAGGATGCAACCCAGGATCGAGAGCAGCGTCGTCTTGCCCGAGCCCGAGGGCCCCATGAGGAGGGTCAGTTCGCCGGGGCGGAGGTCGAGGTCGACGCCCTTGAGGATGTTGAGGTCGCCGGCCCCGGTCTTGATGGTCTTGGTGATGTTGCGGGCGGTGACGATCGGCTGACGGTCGGCTGCGGTGGTCATGGCTCTCTCCCTGAGGTGCCGGTTGGTGTCTGATGAAGGGAGATTGCCGGATCGGAGCCAGCGCCGCTGTTCCGCGGGGGACATGGAATTGAAGTCGCGAAAAATCGTGACGCGAGTTCAGTCTGGATCGGTTTCGTGCACGCGGATCGCGGCGTCCAGCGCGGCCAGATCGGCGTCGGGCCTGAGCCCCCGAAAGACCGCCAGCCGTCCGACCAGCCGTTTGAGGTGCCCGAAGTCCGCGATGACGGCATAGGCTGCGCGGCCCGCGTAGTCGTCAACTGCGACGAGCGGTGCATCGGCCCCTGGGAATTCGCGCAGAACCTTGAGCGCCGATGCAACCCGGAACCGCCCGTCAACGAGCACGAGATCGGGCTGGAACGGTTGCCCATGGAGGTCCGCGGGGATGTCGGAATACCGCCGGAACATGTCCCGCCGCCGTTCGGTCAGTCCCGATCCGATCGGACGGCCCCATTTGCCGGTGAGACCGATGTCGACGTGCCGGTACATCTGTTTGGCTGGATCGTAGAAACCTGCCTCACGGATTTTCCGTTCGACATTCCGAAGAAACAAGCGATCGGACTCGACCGAGATGAACCGGACGCCAGAGGCCGCGGCCAGGACCGTCGATCCACCAGTTCCATATTCGAGATAGCTGCCGGACGTCTCGAGCGCGCTGCGGAACCAGGCCGTCGTTTCGGCGCTCTCGAAGTGCGGTTCGGTCGGCACCGCGAATCCGACGAGGCGCTGGCGCGCGAGGAACCCGAGCGACGACGACAGCTTCAGGAGGCGGGGCTCGGGCGGCACGATGGCTCCGTTGGATGTTGCAAGCCGGGTCGTAGGCATCTGGCATCAGGCATCAGCCGGCAAGCCTCGTGCGACGTGCACGGCGGCGCCGCACCTTCGATGAAGTTCCTCTCCCCATCGTCTGCTCGTCGAAAGGGTGAGACAGGGTGAGTGGTGGCCACTTGCTCGATCGGTGTCCGCGCGACGGCCGACGGTCTTCTTACCGGCTGAACACGCCCGCTGGGTCGATGCGCGTCACCTTGAAGATCGCAGAGATCGCCGCGACGACGCACATGCCGAGTGTCAGCAGGAAGAGCGCGCCCGCGAGTTCCGGCGTCATGACGATATTGAGCGTCGAGTTCCGTGCGGCGTTTATGAGCAGCATCACCAGCGTGAAGCCGAGGATGAACCCGATCAGCGCCGACAGAACCGCCTGGATGAGGATGACGGCGTGGATGTACCCCGCCGACGCGCCGAGCGCGCGCAGTGTGGCGAACTCGTTCAAGTGGTCCTTCGTGCTCGAATAGAGCGTTTGCGCGACGATCACGATGCCGACGATGACGCCCAAGAGCGCGCCCGCAATGAGAGCCGCGCCCGCGGCCGTGTTGAACATCCAGTAATTGACCGAGCGCTTGCGGAACTCGGCGTGTGTTAGGATTTCCGTGTCGGGCAGCCGTTGCTTCAGGATTTCACGCGCGGCTTCCACGTCGGCCCCGGGGGCGAGCTTCACCAGCTGGTAGGTCGCCTGATCGGGTCCCGCCGCGACGAGCTTCCGTGCCGTCTCGATCGGCGTGAAGACGTAGGGCAGCGTTGTGAACGAGCGGATGCCTTTCGTGATCGCGCCGACCGTCACGCGCTGCTGATTGATCTCGGCGACCGCACCCATGCCGTCGATGCCGAGGTCTTTGAAATAGGATCCGTCGACTGCGACTGAATTCGGCGCCTGGAGATCCTCGGCGCTGCCCTCGACGATGTTCCACGGCTTCGTGCCCGAACGGTCCGTGTCGAGACCGACGAGGATGAACGCCTTCTTGCCGCCTTCGGGCTTCCGCCACGATGCGAACGACACGATCATCTCCTCGACGTCCGCGACGCCCGGAACCGACATCGCCGTGAACCGCTCACGGCCTGTCAGCAGCGAGGGATCGTCGAACGACTTCGTGCCGAATGGGATGACCCAAAGGTCCGCCTTCGTGCGGTCCAGTACCGTCGCGATCTTCTGCTCCGAACCGAGATAGAGCCCCGACTGGACCGCGACGAGAATGAGAGAGAACACGATGCCGACGAGCGTGACGACGAGGCTAAGCTGATCGTGGAACAGGTTCCGGTAGGCGAGCTTCGGCGCCATCTTGATCGTCTTGGCGTTGAGACCGCCGGACAGCGGGCCTGCGTTCGGCGAGGGGGCGTCGGTCATGGCGCGGTTCCGGTGGGCTGAGGCGCGGGGCGCGTTGCGGCGTCGGGCGTGTTCGGGGGATGGTCGTGAATAAGAGACACCGCAAGGCCCCGAACAGTGGGACCAACCGGCGGCCGTTGTCCAGTCACCCCCGGGGCGATCCCGGGGGCTTCGTCCGTCTCGGTTACTTCTCGCAACCGACCGTGATCGTCACGCCGACCGCGGGGATGAACTTCTTGCATTCCTGCGGACCGGAGGCCGCGACCGTCTCGGCTTTAGCTTCCGTCTTGGAGGCCGTATCGGCCGGTGCAACCTTGGCTTCGACTTCGGTCGTCTCGGCCGCGTCCTCGGCGACAACCGTCTCCTCGGGCGTCAGAGCGGCGAGCGTCAGCGTCTCGGCAGCCGGAAGCTTCGTCGCCGCGAGCGACTTGGAACCCGTCGCCGGCTCGCTGAAAGTCTTCGATTCCGTCGCGGCCGACGTTGCGGCCTCGGCCAGATCTGCAGCCTTGGCTTTTTCCGCGCGCTTCGCCGCGATCCGGGCCTGCGCTTCCTTGGCGAGTGCGATCTCCTGCTTTTGCCGGGCTGCAAGGGCCGCCTGGCGCTTCTGCTCGGCGATCCGCTTCTGTGCCGCGACCGCGGCGGCCTTCTGTTCGGCGCGCTCTTTCTTAGCGGCATGATGGCTGTTCGACGAGCCATAGGGCGACGACGGGCCTTTGGGGGTTGCAACGAAGGTGCCGAGCGGTCCGCCGAACCCGAGCCGGACGCCGCCACCCGCCTGGGCTTCCGAGACGGCGACGGGCACGACGGCCAAGAGGGCGGCTGCGGCGAGGGATGCGAAGCGGGTCATGGGTCTCTCCTCGGGTGCTATTGGGGTGGTCGGCCCGTTGTTATGTTCCGAAGATGCCCGAGGGTGTCGTGGCTCGCTGTTCCGGGCGGGACAGGGTGCAAGGGACTTTGAAAAGTGGCGCGGGTTCCCTGGTCATCAACGCCCCAACGTGGGCAGAGGCAGAGAAAAACAGCCCGAGGAACAGCCCGCGGACCTCGGCGTGCCGCATTTCCGGATCCCGACGCATTTTCGCAAACGGGACGAAGAGCGACATTCTGGCCAGATTGGAACTCAAGTGTTTGATAACGAGCCGAATTCACGGGGTCTGCAAAAGGGGACGCCGCGCACCGGCCATTGTTCAAAAAATCCGTACTATTGAAACATGGCTCAACGCTCCTTAGATGCCGGGCGTTCGGCAGACGACACACGTTCGATGAACCGCCGCGGGGGAACAATCCCCGTTTGGCGGCTCTCGGAAGACCGTTCCCAGGAGCCATTCCCATGTCCGCCCCATCGACCCCGACGTCCTCCCTCCTCGCGCCTCTCCGCCTCGGCGCCATCGAATTGAAGAACAGCATCGTCATGGCGCCGCTGACCCGCTCGCGCGCCAACCCGATGGCCGTGCCATCCGACCTCGCCGTCGAATACTACGGCCAGCGCGCCGGAGCCGGCCTCATCGTGACTGAGGCGACCCAGGTCTCTGACGAGGCCATGGGCTATGCGCGCACGCCGGGCGTCCACACCGCCGAGCAGGTGGCTGTCTGGTCGAAGGTTGCGAAGGCCGTCCACGATCGCGGCGGCAAGATCGTGATGCAGCTCTGGCACGTCGGCCGGATCGCGCACCCGCTCAATCGCGGCTTCACGGCCGATATCGTCGCGCCGAGCGCCATCGCGGCGCCGGGCCAGATGTGGACGGACCAGTCAGGAATGCAGCCCTTCCCTGTTCCGCGCGCGCTCGCGACCGATGAGATCGCGGGCATCGCCGCCGACTTCGCGACGGCGGCGGAAAACGCGCTTGCGGCCGGGTTCGATGGCGTCGAGATCCACTCCGCCAACGGCTACCTCTTGCACCAGTTCCTCTCGACGAATGCCAACCAGCGCACCGACCGCTACGGCGGTTCGATCGAGAACCGCATCCGTATGCCGCTCGAAATCGTCGAAGCCGTGCTCGCCAAGGTCCCCGCGGATCGCGTCGGCATCCGCGTGAGCCCAGGCCACACGTTCAACGGTATTGAGGAAGCGGATCGCGACGCGCTCTACGCCGCCTATCTTGCGCGGCTGAACGAGTATGGTCTCGCATACCTGCATGTCATGCGACCGACGGCGAACGCCTACACGTCCGATCCCGTAACGATGGCGCGGAAGCATTGGACGGGTCGCCTCGTCGCGGCCGGCGGCTACACGCCCGAAACGGGCGCGGCACTCGTCGCATCGGGCGGCGCCGACGCCGTCGCCTTCGGCCAGAACTACATCGCCAATCCCGATCTCGCGAAGCGGATCGAGACCGGCGCACCGCTCAACTCCCCCGACCCTTCGACGTTTTATACGCCGGGCCCGGTCGGCTACATCGACTACCCCGTTCTCGCGGCGTGACGTCCTCCCCCCACGTCACTTGACCGCGAATGACTGGGCCCCGCTCGATCCGAGCGGGGCCCATTTTTTTGTGGCATCGACGCCGTGAGCTATTCCGACGCGCAGCGGGGCGTCTTCCGACGAGCGATGGCGCGCGCCGTCAGCGCGGCGTGAACTCGATCGCGATCTTGCCGCCGTCACCCTGCACCACGCGCATCGCGATGCCGAGGCTCTTCGACAGATCCTGCAAAGTCGAAACGTGCGGCGTGAGATCGACGCCCGATGTGCGGTCCGAGATGACGAGCGTCATCCCGAGTTCGCGAACCATCTCGTCGAGTGATTTCGAGAAGCGGTGAACGTAGAAAACGCCGCCCATGCGCCGGGTTCCTTGCTCGCTGTAGCGGGATGATCGGTCATCCCGCGGCTATGGCGATCCGTCTCTGGTTTGGGCCCCACGTCCCCCCAGGCTCGTCGCACGATTGGTTCTACGCGCCCCGGATCACTTGAGCTCGGTCGCGATGTCCTGGAGCGCATCGAGCAGGCTGTGCGAGTTGATCGTTTCCGGATCGACTTTGCTCGTCGCGAAGTAGCGCAAGAAGATCTCCTGCGCGCGATTGTCCATGCCTTCATGCAGCCCCATCGACCAGCTCGGAAACATGCGCGTCGTCACGTCTTCGGCGCTTATCAGAACGATGTTGGTGTGTCGGTTGTCGGCGGCGATCCGATGGTAGCACGAACTCACCCGCGCGCGCCCGCCCTCGAGAGCCTGGAGGAAATAGAAGCCATTGAAGTGCAGAAAGCCTGTGAGACCGTCGCGCGCATTGTTCTTGTGGCAGGTTGCCAGCATCTGGCGGAGGTCGAGTGCGGCAGCCGAGTTGCGTTCGCTGTAGTAGATGACGCGGAAGAGATTCATGACCTGAGCCTATGCTGCATTTGCGTATGCGGGACGTCGCGGACGGGATCGATCGCATGGACGTCGCGGGGGCGGAAGTCGGAGTATAGAGACGCTACTGATCGTACAGGGATGCGAACGCCGTTGAACCGCCTCATTGGATGTCGGTTACCCGGACGGCTCGCGGTCACGCCTCGGCGCGTCGCGTCTTCCGATACATCCGGCTCCAGCGATCTCTGTCGCGACGCGCGTCCACGACTGCCGCCGTCTCGAGCGAGAGGCGCCGGCGCGACTTCGCGAGTTCTTCCCTGAGCACGTTCGATCGCTTGCCGACCTGCCCGCGATAGAGCCATCGCGCGATGACAAAACCCGCGAGCGTCGAGAGGAGTACGAGCAAGCCGACTTCGATGAAGAGCCGGTAGGTTTGGAAGAGGCCGAGGACCGGCCCGAGATCAAGTCCGTCTGGCGCGTTCATGGATGCTCCTTCAGCGGATGCGGATTTCGACGCGGCGGCGAAGGCTGTCGTCACCGCCGTCGCCCAGGCCTTCGACGGCGAGCGGCTGGCGCGCGCCATAACCGACGAGTTCGTACTGAGACTGGAGCACGCCGCGCGAGGAGAGCATCTGGCTGACCGCTTCCGCCCGCCGCCAGCTGAGGCTGAAATTCATGTTCTCCTGCCCGACGGTGTCCGTATGGCCGCTGATCTCCACGCGGGCGTCGTCGCATGCGCTGATCATGTCGCCGAGGCGCGCGATCGCGGGCTCGAGAACTTTCGGTACGGTGGAACTGCCGAATTCGAACCAGACGAGGGTCTGCTGGGCGGCGATGCGGATTTCTGAAACGCACGTCGCAGTCGCGGCCGTCTTCGCGACGTCCTCGACGGTTCGTTCCGGGGAGCGCTCGGGGGGCAGGGCCGCGACGATCAGGTTGCTCGATTGGGCGGCCGGCGCCGGGGGTACGGCCACGGCCGCGGACGTCGGCCCGTCGGTGGCCGTCGTGGCCGGCGGCGCAACCGCCGGAGCGAGTTCGGCCAGCTGCGTTCCGGGATTGGCCGGAGCGGCTGCCGCCGTGGCATCGGCCGCGAAGGCAACGGGTGCGGCCGTCGCGTTGAACGTACTCGGCGGGGGCGCACCCGTCATGCGCAGCATCGCCGGTTCGCCTGAAGGCGTCGCCATCCCGTCGAGTCGCGGACCCGCCGCCGCGCCATCGCCGGCGGACGCGAGTACACCCGCGCCGGCTCCGCCTGCTGCGGGTCCGCTTTCGAGGTCGAGTTGAACTTTGGCCGGAATGGCCGGTTCCGAGAGATGCGCCACGAGGTCCCGGCCGAACGATGTCCCTTCCACTGTCACCCGGTCGAGGAGCGCGGTATCGAGCGTCATCTCACCAGCGGTCGCGAAATAGGTTGCCGAGATGCCCGCGATCGCGAAGGTCGAGACGGAGAGCAGTGCTACGGCTGATCGGGAAGTTTTCCTGTCGAACGAGGAAATTCTTCGCTCGATGTGAGGCGGAATCCCCCGACTGCCCGACGAACGGAGGGGCAAGGACGTCTCTGCCATGAAACGTACTCCAACGCGTACAAGCCAACGGAACGTTTCTATCGGAATTACCGATGACCGAAAGTACGGCTGGCCGCAATATTGGATTACTGAAGTATTCACGTTAACTGAACGGGCGGGAAATCGTGCAACGGTCTGGGTCGATTTGGGACACTTGAGTGCGCTCCGGCGCGCATTGCCGCGTCAAATTCGGCATGAAATAGCTGCACAATTATTCGGTTTTGGGGCCAGACTTCGGGTCCAAGGGGACAGCGTCCATGCGTGAGCCCACTGATCGCAAAACGTCGGGTATTGTACGAAAGTCCAACACCGGTCTCCGCCTGGTCGAGATCTCGACACTTGCGGAAATCGCGCGCAATGCCTGCGCGGCGCGGGGAACAGAACTCGTCGTCATCTGCCGGCGTGTCCTGGCCGATGCCGTGAGCCTCAACGCCGCCCTCGATGGCGCGCGCCACGTCGAGGTCCTGATCTCGCGTGGACTGGAACGCGACGGCGCGGTGCTCCAGACGCGTGCGTCCGACGCCGAAATATGGATCGACGGCAGCATGGTCGGTGTCGAGATCGAGACGGCATCGGCGACGATGGCGCGCCGCTTGCGGTTGCTCGCCGGATACGATCTTGAAGCAGCCGTTTGGCAGCCCGCCGTCGAGGGAACGATCCGCGATCGCCTGGCGTCGTGGGGTGCGGCGCGTCCGGGTCGCGTTTCGATCGTCGCGCTGCCCGAAGACGTCGCTGTGCTGGAAGGTTTGTGGCCCGGTCTGCCGATCGAGGGGCGCGAAGCTTCGCGCCCGAAAAAATCGAAAGCATCGGCCGCGAAACCCGCGTTGCCGGACCGCCCCCTCCCGGTCGATCCCGATATTTCGACCGTCGCGCGCCACGCGGAATTTCTCGCGACCACCGACTTCGAAGCTGTTCGAGAAATGCACCGCGATATCGCGCAGCCGGCCTATGCGTCGATCTTCGAGATATGGCTTGGAAACTTGGAGACGCTGGCAAGGACGGACCCCACCAACAGACATGCCGCGGCCGCCGCGAACGTCATGTCGGCGTTGGCCCCCTCGACAGAGGGCCGATGATCATCACGTCGGGCGCATCGTCGCTCGTCGGGATGCACGCGCCGCACGCAGCTATTCCCCGAAGATCTGCCGTTGGCCCAGATTGCGGAAGAGAGACTTGAGAATGCTGTCCTCGTTTCCGCCGGGAGCTGGCGTCGAGGACGAGATGAAGTCGAAGATCTTGCCATCCTTGAGGCCGTAATTGGCGACGCGGTCCACGAGGCCCGTCTCGCTGAAATAGACCGCCAGAACTTTGCGGTCCTTTTCCTGCGGCTTGAAGAAGGCCGTCTGCGACATCGTGCTCTGAATGTAATAGTAGACTTGGCCCGACCCCGTGGTCGTCGTCGTCGTCGGAGAGCCGAGCACGAACTTCACCTGTTCTTGGGCCATCCCCGGCTGGACCTGCTGAATGTCCGTCTCGCGGAAGAGCTGCCCGTGCGTCGTGATCTGTTCGGCGCAGCCAGCGAGCGCCATCGTCATCGCCAACACTAGCACGGCGCGTGACGCATGCCATCTCGGGACGGCGCGTATCGACGCTCGGCAGCGTTGCAGTTCGGCGGACTCAGCGGTCATTGTGTTGGGTCTCGACTCGGGAGATTTCGCTCTGCCCCGCCGCGCATTACTCCGAGGCTAGCCGGGTTGGCAATCGACGTCGTGTAGGATCTCCACCAAACTGAGCCGGGTTAACGGTCGAGAGGGACAACGCCCCATGCTGTCTTGGATGAAGTCGCGCCGGGTTGCGATCGCATCTGCAAAGCACCTTTATGGCGCCGTCGTGGCCGCGGCACGGCGGCCCGAATTGTTCCGTGCCGTGAACGCCGCCGACACCCCGCTCGGCCGCTTCGAAGTGCTTGCTCTGCATATGGTTCTGGTCCTCGAACGCCTCGAGGCCGACGGCGCGGCGACCGAGGCGGCCAGGCGTCGACTGGTCGAGGCGTTCGTCGAAGACATGGATGATTCGATGCGCGAGATGGGGATCGGCGATCTCGCCGTCCCGAAGAAGGTCAAGAAGGCTGCCGGCGCGCTCTACGACCGTGTCGCGACGCTGCGGCCACTGCTCGCGACCGGCGCCGAGCCGGAGTTGGCGGAAGCGCTTGCGCGTGACGTTCCCGCGGCGCCAGGCGCGACCATCGACGCGGGTCGCTTCGCGCGCTATGTCCTCTCCGCTGATCGCGCTCTCGCCGGCCAGCCAACGGAGAGCATCCTCGGCGGCCAATTGCCCTTCGCGCGCGTCGCCGTTTGATGGCCGACGCAATCCCAGCTACCCAACCCTGCACGGCAAAGGCCCGGAGATTGCCATGACGTCGCCCCTCGATTGGAGCCACGAGATCGCTGAAATCTCCGACGCCGGATTGCGCGTGGTGCGGACGGCGACGCCGGCGGAACGTGCGGCACTTGCCGCGGCGCTAGCGCTGCCGTCGATCGAGGCGCTCGAGGTCACTTACCGGATCGAGCCCGATCGGCATCATCTCTACCGCATGACGGGTCGGCTCCGTGCTGATCTCACCCAGACCTGTGTCGTCAGCCTCGAGCCCGTCGCGGCCGTCGTCGAGGAAGAGATCGACGTCGTCTTCGTCGACCAGCGTTCCGACACGGACGATGAAGCCTCGGACGCGGAAGAGGCCGACCGCGAAATCCTGTCCGGTCCCGACGAGGAACTCATCGAGAATGGCCGGTTCCATGTAGGGCAGATCGTCTACGAGGTCCTGTCGGCGGGTCTCGACCCCTATCCCCGCAAGGCCGGCGCGGAATTCGACTGGACGGACGCGAAGGCCGCCGCGGAGAGCGCCGCCAGCAATCCGTTCGCCGTCCTGAAATCCCTGAAACGCGGGGATTAAACGCGTCTCACGCCGAAAGTGCCGATCGGAAATTCCGAATGCGATGCGGTCTCTGCGCCACACCGGCCCAGGGGAGAGTGCCCCTCGCGACGAAAATCCCATTGTGCGGCGCATTGAGAACGATATGTTCCGCGCGGAGCGCCCCCGGATGACGTTTCCGGTGGACCGCGAAGCCCGGCAGCAATCGCGAACGACATCTGAGACATGGTTGAACCGAGAACTTTGGCGCTCGACGCCATGGGTGGCGACCATGGACCATCCGTCGTCATCCCCGGCGCCGCGATATCGCTCGTGCGCCACCCCGAACTGTCGTTCATCTTCTTCGGCAACGGCGCGAAGATCGAAGCCGAACTCGCAGCCCACCCCGCATTGAAAGCCCGCGCGCGCGTAGTCCACACCGATCTCGCCGTATCCATGCACGACAAGCCGAGCCAGGCCATCCGCCGCGCGAAGGGTTCGAGCATGTGGATGGCTTTGGAAGCGGTCGAAAAGGGCGATGCCCATGCCGCGATCTCGGCCGGCAATACCGGCGCGCTGATGGCCCTCTCCCGCCTCATCCTGAGGCCCATGCCGGGCATCGAGCGTCCTGCGATCGCGGCACTCTGGCCGACGGTCAGGTCCGAATGCATCGTGCTCGACGTCGGCGCCAATATCGGAGCGACCGCCCGGCAGTTGTCTGATTTCGCGCTGATGGGCGCGGCCATGGCGCGCGCGCTGTTCCACGTCGAGCGACCGAGCGTTGGCCTCCTCAACGTCGGCGTCGAGGAGATCAAGGGCGGCGAAGAAGTCAAGGAAGCCCACCAGATCTTGAAATCGTCGGCCCTGCCCCTCGACTATCGCGGATACATCGAAGGCGACGAGATCGGCCAAGGCAAGGTAGATGTCGTCGTGGTCGAAGGCTTTGCCGGCAATATCGCGCTGAAGACGGCCGAAGGAACCGCCAAGCAGATCGGCCAGTATTTGAAGGACGCGATGACGCGTACGCTTATCTCCCGTGTCGGTGCCTACCTGGCGAAGGGCGGCTTCAAGGTGCTGAAACACAAGATGGACCCGCGCCGCGTCAACGGTGGAACCTTTCTAGGCCTCAACGGGATAGCGGTGAAAAGCCACGGCGGCGCGGACGCCCTCGGCTTTGCGAGCGCCGTCGATCTCGGCTACGAGATGGCCGAGAGCGGACTTCTCGTGCGTCTCGGGAGTGACCTGGACGCCTTCCATCACACGTTGACCAGGGCCGCGTCGGGCTCATAAGAGCTTCGCGCCTGAAATCGCGTCATCTGCGCCCGCGTCCGCGACGAGCGACTAGCCTCGTCGGGTCGCCGAGGCGGAACTTGAGAGGCCTATCGTGGCAGTTATTCGCTCGGTCGTTCGCGGCGTCGGTGCTCATCTGCCGAAGCGCGTCATGACGAACGACGACATGTCGAAGATCGTCGACACGACCGACGAATGGATCATCGAGCGTGCCGGTATCCGCCAGCGCCACATCGCGGGCGACGACGAACTGACTTCCGACCTCGGCATTGCGGCTGCGCGTCAGGCCCTCGTCCGCGCCGGCATCGACCCCATCGACGTCGACCTCGTGATCTGCGCGACGGCGACGCCCGATCGCACGTTCCCCGCGACCGCCGTCCGCATCCAGCATGGTCTCGGCGTCACGAAAGGCGCCGCGTTCGATGTCCAGGCGGTCTGCTCGGGCTTCGTCTATGCGATGACGATCGCCGACAACTTCCTGCGCACGGGCCAGTTCAATCGGGCCGTCGTCATCGGCGCGGAAACATTCTCGCGTATCCTCGACTGGACCGACCGTTCGACGTGCGTGCTGTTCGGCGACGGCGCCGGCGCCGTCGTTCTCGAGGCCCAACCCGGCCACGGCACGCGCGAAGAACGCGGCATTCTCTCGACCCGCATCCGGTCCGACGGACGCTACGAGGATCTGCTCTATGTCGACGGCGGACCCGGCTCCACGAAGACGGTCGGACACTTGCGCATGAACGGGCGCGAGGTTTTCCGGCACGCCATCCAGAAGATCTCGGGCGTCATCGAGGAGACGCTGGTCGCCGCCGGCTACGCCGCCGACGAAATCGATCTTTTCGTTCCCCATCAAGCCAACGCGCGCATTCTCGACGGGATCGCAAAGAAGCTCGGAGTCGCGCCTGAAAAGATCATGATGACCCTCTCCCGCCACGGCAACACGTCCGCGGCATCGATCCCGCTCGCCTTGAACGCGGCCGTCGAGGAACACCGCGTCAAGGAGGGCAGCCTCGTGCTCATGGAAGCCATGGGCGGCGGATTTACCTGGGGCGCCGTACTGGTCCGTTGGTAACCTAACTTGGCGAAATTGCTGCGCTGCACCGCAGGCGTTGGCATTAAGTGTGTGTTTTCAGCGGGTTGGGCCAGCGCACTCGTTGACCTTGGGCGGCACTCCAGCTAGCATTTGTCCCGATACGCAAAAATGACAAGAACCGCTGCGCCGCGGAGGATATGCCATGACGGGGAAAACGCTGACACGGGCGGATCTGGCGGAAGCCGTCGTCCGTAAGGTGGGATTGCCAAGAAACGAGAGCCAGGAACTTGTGGAACTCGTTCTGAGCGAAATTTCGGAAAGCCTCGCGCGCGGCGAGGGCGTCAAGCTGTCCTCGTTCGGATCGTTCGGCATCCGTCAGAAGGGCCAGCGCGTGGGCCGCAATCCGAAGACCGGTGAAGAAGTTCCGATCACGCCGCGGCGCGTTCTCATCTTCCGTCCGAGCAACATCATGAAAGACCGCATCAATGCGGGCCGTCAGCGCCGCAAGGCTGCGGAATAGGCGCGGGGTCGTCGCGGCACATCATCGCTCAAGCGCAGTTTTTTCACTGAAAAACTAAGTGATTTCGCGCCTTTTTCGAGCGACGGTCTCGCGCGCGCCAACTATGATGATCATCCCCGCGCATGCGATCGAGCGATGACGCGGGTGATCGCAACTGACGCGAGGGCCTGCTCATGTCGAAAGCCGCCGAGGCGTTCCGCACCATCAGTGAAGTGGCCGACGATCTCGACGTGCCGAAGCACGTTCTGCGCTTTTGGGAAGCGAAATTCCCGCAGATCCGCCCGATGAAGCGCGGCGGCGGCCGGCGCTACTACCGCCCCGAGGACATGGAACTCTTGCGCGGCATCCGCCATCTGCTCCACGCCGAGGGCTACACCATAAAAGGCGTGCAGAAGATCCTGCGGGAGCACGGCGTCGATCACGTCAAGGCCCATGCGGAACGTGCGCTGCCTCAGGCAAAAACCCGAGGACGCCGGACCGAGCCGGTCACGCCATCAACCGTCAAGCGCGATGCTGCGGCGCACAAGGAAATGCCGGAATCGGCCAGTGGATTGTCGGCGCAACACGGCCCCGTGCCTGCGGATGGGAAAGGTCGCGACGCGCGCCGCCCCTCCCCCGGACCGTCCCTCTCCGCGAGGGGTGCCATCGAAGCCGCGATCGTGGAACTCCGCGCGCTCCGCAAGGCCCTCACGAGCGAACCGGCGGGTGCGAAGTCTGAGAAGCACCCCGCAGTGCCAGCCCGCGCCCGCACGGCACGCGCTTGAACGAACGAGCGGCGGCACCGGAAACCGGCCACGAACCCATTCGGCCCGCGACCGAGGTCTGGTTCGCCGATCTCGACGCCGCGGCCCCCGCCCTTGCCGAACTCGATCGGCGAGCGGCCCTTGTTGATCAGCGGGAATGTGCCACTCTTACCAGTGAGTACGGCGCCACATCCACGCGAAAACTGGCGGCCCGCCGTGCGCTACGGTTCGCAATCCACGTCCAATTCGGTGAGAGCTTCCGCGCCCGGCCCATCGTGCTAGGTCCCCGCGGAAAGCCCGCGATCGATGGCCTTCCCGGTGATTTCAGCCTTTCACATTCCGGCCGATGGCTCCTGATCGCGACGACGCGCGCACCACGCATCGGCGTCGATCTCGAAGCCGAACGCCCATCAGCGCGTCCGGTCTCTATGAGCCGCGCGCGTCAGGACGCGATCGTAGCCGCGGCCCGTCTCGTTGCGACTGAGCCTCCTGCCATCACGGACTTCTTCGTGGCCTGGGTCCATCTCGAAGCGGTCGCGAAAGCGACCGGACTCGGCATCGGCCCGACGCTCTCGGCACTCGGCGTGCGTGGTCGTGTTCCGTCGGCCGTGCCGCCTCCCGAGGGCTGGCCCCGCGCCGCGACGCTCGACCTCGGCGCGCTCGAACCTCGGCCCGTTGCCGGTTTGCGGGCAGCGATCGCAGGGAATGCCGCCGTCACGGATGGCCCGCTCGTGATCCGCCGGCTCCCGGACACCGCCGCCGACCTGGAACGGCTGCTGGCGTCGTCGCGCGTGGCCGCCGGGTAGTCGAAGGCCAGTGGTGGAGGGCCCACATTGGAATGGCGGAAGTGGAAGGGAAAGCGCGCTGTTGGCGAAATCGGAAATCTAGATCCCGATCGCTTCGGACCCGATCAATCCGAAGCGTCGATCGTCGGTCGAAAAAAAGGCTGGAACGCGTCACCGGTTCCATCAAAAAAAGTTGACGCGTTCTCGGTCCACCACGCGACGAAAGGCACCACGCTTCTTTGCGGATCCGAGGAGAGGCGATTTTGCGGGACACCCGAACCGTTGCCGATCTTGCCCGAGCTTGGACTGTCGATGCGTCTGCGGGCGAGGGGCTCATGCGAGGGGCTTGCGCGAATGTCCGGCGCGTGTCTGACACCGGTGTCAGAAACCGGTACCGATCGCCAGTCTCAGAAGCGGGTTCCGAGTACGGTGTCAGACACACGTGAAAGACACGGGCTCCCGCTGCCGTGTCAGACGCCGGAACGCGAGAAACCCGCCCCTGGCGCCGGAAACCTCACGGCCACAGGCCCTTCCCCCAGCCAATCCGCCGTTGACCTGCCGCCAAGGACGGTGCATGAGAAGCCCCTTCGGAGCGTAGCGCAGCCTGGTTAGCGCACCAGTCTGGGGGACTGGGGGTCGGAGGTTCAAATCCTCTCGCTCCGACCAATTTCTCTTTTTCCAACTCCAAGCGCGCTCTGGGCCGACCGTGGGCATTGAGAGCGTTTGCCGCCGGACCACCCTCGGCGCGCTGAGCGGTCGTGTCCGCTCGGTTGAAGCGGACCACCCCCACCGTCGCCCTAAGACGTCTCCCGTGTCGCAATTTGGAAAGTCGGCGTCTCGCTCGTCGGGGCCCGCGCGCGGCGACGCTCTAAGCTCCGCCCCACGACATCGAACGCGGCCCCGGGCACGACGCGAAGCGACGCGACGCCCCGCCCATCCGGCCGCCACGCGGGGGCACCACGTGAAAAAAGACTATTCGATCTGGTCGCTCCTGAAGCACGGTCTCTCCCACCATGAGGGCTGGGACCCGGCCTGGACGAGCCCGCCGCCCCAGAAGAGCTATGACGTCGTGATCGTCGGCGCGGGCGGGCACGGCCTCGCGACCGCCTACTATCTCGCCAAGGAACACGGCATAAAAAACATCGCCGTTCTCGAGAAGGGCTATCTCGGCGGCGGCAACACGGCGCGCAATACCACGATCGTGCGCTCGAACTACCTCTGGGACGAAGCGGCCCTCCTCTACGAGCATTCGCTGAAACTCTGGGAAGGGCTGACGCAGGACTTGAATTTCAACGTGATGTTCAGCCAGCGCGGCGTCTTCAATCTCGGCCACACGCTGCAGGACATGCGCGACATCGAGCGGCGCGTGAACGCCAACAACCTGAACGGCATCGACGCCCTCGTCCTCGATGCGCGCGAGGTGAAGGCCCGCATTCCCCTGATCGACATTTCGGCGAGCCGCCGATTCCCGATCCTCGGCGCGAGCTTCCAGCCTCGTGCGGGCGTGGCGCGCCATGATGCGGTCGCGTGGGGTTTCGCGCGCGCCGCGAGCCGGCACGGCGTCGACATCATCGAGAATTGCGAAGTCCGCGGCATGGATATCGAAGGCGGCCGCATCAAGGGTCTCGAGACGAGCCGCGGCTACATCGGGGCCGAGCGCGTTGGTTGCGTCGCGGCCGGGCATTCGACAGTACTCGCGCGGATGGCCGGCATCCGCCTGCCGCTCGAAAGCCATCCGTTGCAGGCTTTCGTTTCGGAAAGCCTGAAGCCGGTGCTCGACACCGTCGTCATGTCGAATGCCGTCCACGGCTACTTGAGCCAGTCCGACAAGGGCGAACTCGTCATCGGCGCGGGCATCGATCATTACTTGAGCTACACGCAGCGCGGCAGTCCGCACGTCATCACCCACACCGCCGCCGCGATCATCGAGATGTTCCCGATGTTCTCGCGCGTCCGCATGAACCGCCAGTGGGGCGGCATCGTCGACGTCGCGCCCGACGCCTGCCCGATCATCAGCAAGACCAAGGTAAAGGGTCTCTACTTCAATTGCGGCTGGGGGACGGGCGGCTTCAAGGCGACACCGGGCTCGGGCAACGTTTTCGCCCACACGATCGCGATGGACGAGCCCCACCCGCTCAATCGCGCCTTCTCCATCGAGCGCTTCTCGACCGGACATCTGATCGACGAGCACGGCGCCGCTGGCGTCGCTCACTGAGCCGAGGAAAGATCAGACATGTTTCTTCTGAGATGCCCCCACTGCCAGGACGTCCGCGAGGAGGAGGAGTTCAGCTACGGCGGCGAAGCCTTCATCGCACGGCCGGCCGAGCCAGAGAAGCTGTCCGACGAAGCGTGGGGCGACTACCTCTTCATGCGCAAGAACCCCAAGGGCTGGCACTGGGAGATGTGGGGACATTCCGCCGGTTGCCGGAAGTTCTTCGTCGTCAAGCGCAACACCGCGACCCATGCCATCGAAGGATCGTGGACGCTCGCGGACGGACGCAAGGCCTATGACGCGGAAGGGAGCGGCGCATGACCGGCTCCCGCTACGAGCACGAAAACGCGCGGATCGATTTCTCGCGCTCGCTGTCGTTCTCCTTCGACGGCCGGAGCTATCGCGGCTATGAGGGCGACACGCTTGCCTCCGCCCTCCTCGCGAACGGCGTCCGCATGATGGCGCGGAGCTTCAAGTACGGCCGGCCGCGCGGCATCGTTGGCGCGGGCGCTGAAGAGCCGAATGCGCTCGTGCAGGTCGAACGCGGTGCAGTGACGATCCCGAACCTGAAGGCGACGCAGGTCGAGCTTTACGACGGGCTCCGCGCCTTCCGCACGAGCGGATCGCCGTCGCTGTCGTTCGACTTGAAAAGCTTCGTCGGCCCGTTCACGCGCTTCATGCCGGCGGGATTCTACTACAAGACGTTCCACGTGCCGTGGATGTGGCGCGCGATCGAGCCCGTGATCCGCAAGGCGGCGGGCTATGGCGAGGCCCCGCGCGATCCCGATCCCGACATCTACGATCACGTCCATCACCATGTGGATGTTCTCGTCGTTGGAGGCGGCGCGGCCGGCCTTCTCGCGGCGACCATTGCGGCTCGCGCAGGCCTCCATGTCATGCTCCTCGACGAGCAGAAGGAATTGGGCGGCTGGCTCAGGTCCGCGCCCTCGACGACGATCGGCGGACTGCCGGCGCGCACCTGGATCGATGCGCGCACGTCCGAACTCGACGGCCTCGCGCAGGTCACGGTCCTTCGGCGGACGAGCGCCTATGCGCTTCACGACATGGGTCTCGTCGAGGCGGTCGAGCAGCGCCAGGATCACGTGGCCCCGGACGGCCGCGACGCGACGGCGCCGCGTCAGCGCCTCCATCGCATTCGCGCCGACCGCATCGTCCTCGCGACCGGCGCCATCGAGCGGCCGCTCGTGTTCGGCAACAACGACCTGCCCGGCATCCTGACGGCGGCCGCAATCACGACCTACTTGAACCGCTACGGCGTGCTCGTCGGCCAGAACATCCTCCTCCAGACCAACAATGACGGCGTCTATGACGGCGCAATTGACCTCGCCCGAGCCGGCGCTCGCCTGACGATCGCGGACGCCCGGAGCGAGATCGATCCCGGTCGCAAGTCCCGCGCGGAAGCGTCCGGGATCGACGTGCGGACAGGGCATGTCATCGCCCACGCCTTCGGCTGGCGAGCGGTCAAGGGCGCGAAACTCATCAGGATCGGCGCGGACGGCGCAGTCCTCCCCGATGGCGGCGATGTGGTTGTCTGCGACGCGATTGGGTCCTCCGGCGGGCTTTCCCCGACGGTCCATCTCTATTGCCACGACGGCGGCCGGCCCCAATGGGACGAGAACCGCCTCGCGTTCGTCGTCCCTGAAGCGGGTCGCGCCGCAGCCGGCATCTACTGTGCCGGCGCCGTGACGGGCGCCTTCGCGCTCGGTGAGGCCCTGACACAAACGGCCAAGGTCGCGAACGAAGCCGTGGTTGCCTCGGGCAAATCCCGCGTAACGCTCGATTTTGACCTCGCGACGGACGAGCTGGCCCACGCTCCCGCTCGCCGCATCTTCCGCCTGCCAGATGGCGAGGCCGAGGGTCATGGCAAGAAGGCGTTCGTCGATTTCCAGAACGACGTCACCGCGGCCGACATCCATCTCGCCGTGCGAGAGAACTACCGCTCGATCGAGCACATCAAGCGTTACACCGCTCTGGGCTTCGGCACCGATCAGGGCAAGCTCTCGAACGTCAACGGGTTTGCGATCGCCGCCGACGCACTCGGAAAGTCGATCCCCGAGGTTGGGACGACGACCTATCGTCCCGCCTATTCGCCCGTGACGTTCGGCACGCTCGCGGGCGCCCACGCCGACGCGACGTTCGAGCCGAAGCGCTATACCGCCATGCACCCGAGCCACGTCGCGCGCGGCGCGCTCTTCGAGCCGGTCGGGCAGTGGCTGCGTCCTTGGTATTTCCCAAAGGACGGCGAAGATCTCGACGCCGCCGTCCGCCGCGAATGCCTCGCCGCGCGCAATTCCGTTGCGATGATGGACGCCTCGACCCTCGGCAAGATCGACCTCAAAGGAAAGGACGTCCGCGAGTTCCTGAACCGCGTCTACGCCAATGCCTGGACGCAACTGGCGCCTGGCAAGTGCCGCTATGGCCTCATGCTCGACGAGAACGGCATGGTGATGGACGACGGCGTCACAGCCTGCATCGCCGACGATCATTTTCTGATGACGACGACGACCGGCGGCGCCGCACGCGTCATGACCTGGCTCGAGAAGTGGCATCAGACCGAATGGCCCGACCTCGACGTCTTCATGACGTCGGTCACGGATCACTGGGCGACGGCCTCGGTCGTCGGCCCGAAGAGCCGCGCCGTGCTCGAAAAAGTGTGCCCCGATGTCGACCTCTCTCCATCCGCGTTCAAGTTCATGGACTGGCGCGAGGGCACGGTCGCGGGTGTTCCGGCCCGCGTCTTCCGCATCAGCTTCTCGGGCGAACTCGCGTTCGAGGTGAACGTCGACGCGGGCTACGGCCGTCACGTCTGGGAAGCGCTGATGGAAGCGGGCCGCGCGTTCGACATCACGCCCTACGGCACCGAGACAATGCACGTGCTCCGCGCGGAAAAGGGCTTTATCATCGTCGGGCAGGATACCGACGGCTCCATGACGCCCCTGGACCTCGACATGGCCTGGGCCGTGTCGATGAAGAAGCCGGGGAGCTTCATCGGCAAGCGCTCATTCGCGAGAAGCGACACCGCGCGCACGGACCGCAAGCAACTCGTCGGATTGCTGACCGATGATCCCGATGTCGTTCTGCAGGAAGGCGCGCAGATCATCGAGAGCTGGCCCGCCGCGCTGCCCGTCCCCATGCTCGGACACGTCACGTCGAGCTATTGGAGCGCGACCCTCGGCCGCTCGATCGCCATGGCTGTCGTCAAGGATGGCATCGCACGCCGCAAGCCCGATGGCGTCGCCGCGGGCCGTGACATCGTCTACGCCTGGGCAGGCGGCAAGGCGCACAAAGTCAAGATCGTCTCGCCCGTGTTCGTCGATCCCGAGGGAGCGCGCCAGAATGTCTGACACCGCGACGAAACCTCGCCTCGAAACGCCGCTCGCCCACTTGGGCCTCGCCGCCCGCGCCGAAAAGCCCGATACTGCACGCGGCGTCTGGGCGAACGAAGCGATCCCGCTTTCCGTCACCGTCCTGCGCGGCCTCGCGACCGACGCCGCGTTCCTCGCCCCCGCGACAGAGGCGCTGGGGGTGGAACTCCCCACGGCGCCGTGCACGCGCGTGAGCCGCGACGGCCGCACCGTTCTCTGGATCTCGCCCGACGAATGGATGATCGTCGCGGATCGCGAACAAGGTTCTGATCTCCGCGCGCGCCTCGCGAAAGCGCTCGCCGGCCAGCGCCATCAGATCGTCGACAATTCCGGCGGCTTTACGCTCCTGCGCCTGCAGGGCCGCAATGCGCGCGATGTCCTCGCTCACGTGACGGTGTTCGATCTCGACAGACTGAGGGGTGATCGCGTGGTCGGCACCACGATCGGCAAGGCGACGGCGCACATTTTCGCCGAGCCGGGCGGCTACGGTCTCATCGTCCGCCGGAGCTATGCGGAGTACATCTGGGCATTCATCGAACGTGCGGCACGTCCCTACGGCTTCGGCGTCGCGCCATCGGGTGGTCCGCCCGTCGCGCCCGCTCCCGTGACCTAGCGCCGGCAAGGAAGAGAGCGATGCGATACCCGAACGTCTTCGCGCCGATCACACTCAACAAGCTCGCGCTTCCGAACCGGATCTATTCGACGGGGCACGCGGAAGTCTACGCCGAGCCGGGCGGCCTGCCGGGCGAACGCTTTATCGGCTACTACGTCGAGAAGGCGAAGGGCGGTCTCGGCATGGCGATCTGCGGCGGATCGAGCCCGGTATCGATCGACGTGCCGCAAGGCTCGTGGCGTCCCGTCAATCTCACGACCGACGCCGTCGTCGAGCCGATGGCGCGCCTCGCGGAGGCCGTCCACCGCCACGGCATGAAGATCATGATCCAGGCGACTCACATGGGCCGCCGGTCGAACTATCAGGGCGACCCCTGGCCCCATCTCGTCTCTCCGAGTGGCATCCGCGAACCCGTGCATCGCGGCAACGCCAAGGAAATCGAGATCGAGGACATCCGACGCATCCTCCGCGATTTCGCGAAGGCTGCCGCACGCGTCAAGGCGTCGGGTTTCGACGGCATCGAGATCTCCGCCGCCCATCAGCAGCTGATCGACCAGTTCTGGTCGCCCCGTTCCAACGCGCGATCCGATGAATGGGGCGGTAGCCTCGAAAACCGCATGCGCTTCGGTATCGAGGTCTTCAAGGCCGTACGCGCGGAGGTTGGTCGAGACTTCTGCGTCGGGATGCGCATGTGCGCCGACGAGTTCCACGACAACGGCTTGGATCACGTGACCTGCAAAGAGATCGCGCAGGCGATGTGCGAAACGGGTCTCGTGGATTTCATCAGCGTCATTGGCTCGGGCGCAGATACGCACAACACGCTCGCCAACTGCATGCCGCCCATGGCGCTGCCGCCCGAGCCGTTCGTCTCCCTCGCCGCTGGAATCAGGTCCGTCGCGACGGTTCCGATCCTCCATGCTCAGGGCATTCGCGACATCACCCAGGCCGAGCGCATCCTCGCCAACGGCCTGGTCGACATCGTGGGCATGACCCGCGCGCACATCGCCGACCCGCACATCCTGAACAAAGTGCGCGAAGGCCGCGAGGATCAGATCCGCCAGTGCGTCGGCGCGAATCACTGCATCGACCGCATGTATCTCGGCCAGGACACGCTCTGCATTCAGAATGCCGCCACCTCGCGCGAGGCGACGATGCCTCACGTCATCACGCCGTCGAAAGGCAGGAAGCGCCGCGTCGTCGTCGTCGGCGCCGGGCCGGCGGGCCTCGAAGCGGCGCGCGTCTCGCGCTCGCGCGGGCACGACGTCGTGCTGTTCGAGAAGGCGCCGGCCGTCGGCGGCCAGATCAATCTCGCGGCAAAAGCGCCGCAGCGCGAGCAGATGGCCGGCATCGTCCGCTGGTTCGACATGGAGACGAAGCGCTTGGGCGTCGACCGCCGTCTCGGCGTCGAAGCGACACCCGCCATGATCATGGACGAGAAGCCGGACGTCGTCGTCCTCGCCGTCGGCGGCACGAGCCACGCGGCGGAACGGCCGGATTGGGGCGTTTCTGAGGGACTGGCCGTCAGCGCCTGGGACATCCTGTCGGAGAAAGTCGCGCCGGCCGAAACCGTGCTCGTCTACGACGGAATCAGCACGCATGCGGGCTTCGGCGTCGCGGACTACGTCGCGAGCCGGGGCAGCGCAGTCGAGATCGTGACGCCCGACGTCAAGGTCGCCGACGACGTCGGCGGCACGACGTTCCCGATCTTCTATCGCCGCCTCTACGCGCAAGGCATCGTGCCGACGCCGAACCACACGCTCGAGCGCGTCTATGCCGAAGGGAACAAGCGGATCGCCGTCATCCGCAACGAATATACCCACGCACTCGAAGAGCGCGCCGTCGATCAGGTCGTGATCGAGAACGGCATTCGCCCTTCGACCGGGCTTTACTGGGCGTTGAAGGACAAGTCGCTCAATCGCGGCCAGACCGATCTCGAAACGCTCTATGCCGCGCGACCCCAGCCCGCGCTCGACGAGGAGACGGGCGACGGCCGGTTCCTGCTGTTCCGCATCGGCGATTGCGTCTCGATGCACAACATCCACGGCGCGATCTACGATGCGCTCCGCCTCTGCAAGGACTTCTGACCGTGTCGCTCGCCGCCACAGTGACGGGCCTGTTCTGGATCGCGGTCGCGACCCTCGTCATGGGCTTCGCGCGTCGGGCCCGCGTGTGGAGCCAGGGACGCCCGGCTGATGTCCCCTGGAGCGGCATTCTCGCCGTGCCGAAGCGGTACTTCATCGATCTCCATCACGTCGTCGCCCGCGAGCCGTTCATCGCCCGCGCCCACGTCCTGACGGCCGGCGGCGCGGTCGCGGCACTCCTTCTCGTCGGCGTCAACTATGGCTTGGCTCTCTACAACCCGAACCTCGACCGCGCGATCCTCGTCGCGGGACTGGCGATGTTCGCTGGAACGCTCTTGATCGCTTGGCGCCGCCGTTCTCCACCGGCCCGTCTGTCGCGCGGGTCCTGGGATCGGCTGCCCTACACGCTTGCGGCATTCGCGGCCGGCCTCGCGATCCTCGTCACCGTTCCGGCCGAAACGGCCTCCGGCGCCTTGTCCGCCTTGGCCCTCTTGCTCGTGACGCTGGGGGCAGCGGAACTCGCCCTCGGCATCGGAACCGGCGGACCCATGAAGCATGCGGTCGCCGGCCTCACGCACTTGGCGTTTCACCCGCGCGCCGAACGGTTCCAGGGCATTCGCTCGACAGCACTCCGCCCGCTCGACATCGAAAAGCGTGAGTTCGGCATTGCGAAGCCCGAAGACTTTCTTTGGCCGCAGCTCCTGAGCTTCGACGCCTGCGTCCAGTGCGGAAAGTGCGAGGCCGCGTGCCCCGCCTTCGCGGCAGGCCAGCCGTTGAACCCGAAAAAGCTGATCCAGGATCTCGTCGCCGGCATGACGGGCATGAGCGATGCCGACTATGAGGGAAGTGCGACACCCGGCATCGCGCTCGGCACGCACCGCGGCGCGCCCGATCGCGCGATCGTGCCCGGTCTCATCGAGCCGACGACGCTCTGGTCCTGCACCACCTGCCGGGCTTGCGTCGAGGAATGCCCGATGCTGATCGAGCATGTCGATGCCATCGTCGGGCTGCGCCGCAACCTCAATCTCACCGAAGGCGAGGCGCCCGGGAAGGCCGCGGAGGCGCTCGACAATCTTCGCGAAACGCGCACGCAGGGCGGCTTCGACAGGGCGCGCCGGTATCATTGGGCGGCCGACCTCGACATCCCCGTGGCAGAGCCCGGCAAGCCGTTCGACATTCTCCTGATCGGCGGCGAAGGTGCGTTCGATGCGCGCTATCAGCGCTCGCTGCGCGCGCTCGTCAAAGTGATGCAGGCCGCGAAGCTCGACGTCGCCATCCTCGGTCCCGATGAAACGGACGTCGGCGACATGGCAAGGCGCCTCGGTGACGAAGCAACATTCCAGTCCCTCGCGAAAGACCTTGTCGCGCGGCTCGGCACGCTCACCTTCCAGCGCATCGTGACCGCGGACCCCCACGTGTACCACAGTCTCCGGAACGAATACCCGGCCATGGGCGGTCGCTACGTCGTCGTGCATCACACCCAGCTTCTGGCCGATCTCGTGCAGTCGTGCCGCCTCGCTCTCAAGGCCGATGTCTTGGGAACCTCTGTCACCTATCACGATCCCTGCTATCTCGGCCGCTATAACGGAGAGTTCGACGCGCCACGTAGCGTTCTGGCCGCTCTCGGCATGGACGTGCGCGAGATGCAGCGCTCGGGCTTCCGTGCGCGCTGCTGTGGCGGAGGGGGCGGCGCACCGCTCGCCGACGTTCCGGGTGAGCGCCGCATCCCCGATATGCGCATGAACGATGTGCGAGAAACCGGCGCCCGCGTTCTCGCCGTCGCCTGCCCCCAATGCACCGCTATGCTCGAAGGTGTGACGGGCGATCGTCCCGACGTGCGCGACATTGCAGAACTCGTCGCCGATGCGTTGGAGGCGACGCCATGACGAACGAGACGCCGCACGGACTGAAACGCATTGACCCGCGCCGCACGAAGATCGCGTCGGGCGGTGGCGTGCCCCGTGTCGCGCTCTCCCGCCGCCACGCCGTCGTGTCCGCACCGGAGCTGAAGCCACTGCGCCGAACCGGCGACATCCGCGCCTGGATCATGGCCGTCGCCTATGCCGATCGCGGCACACTCGACGACAGCGGTCGTCAGGCGCTGGCGGCGGCGGCCATTCTCGCGGACGGCGAGACGGGTGTCCTCGCCGTCGTACTGGGCGCGCTCTCGTGCGATCTGGCCCCGTTCGGCGCCGACGGCGTGATCACCCTCCCTCTGTGTGATGTCGGACACTTCGATCCCGAGCGCGACGTGGCCGCCGTATCCGAAATCGTCGCACGGTTCGCACCCCGTCACATCATCTTGGCCGATAGTCCGCGCGGCGAGGGCGATCTCGGCCGACGGCTCGCCGTCGAACGCGGCGCGAGTGTCGCGACACATGTCGTCGAATTGGATCGGGCTCACGTGGCCCAGAACTGGAACGGTGGCGCGGTCCGCGCGTCGGCGGCGCTGCCCGCGGTCGTGCTCCTGGCTCCCGGCGTTGTCGAAACCGATCTCCCGTACCGCGGGGACGGGCGGATGCTCGACCCCGGCGCGGCGGCTACGTCGGTCGCGAACACCCGGCGCTATCGCGACCTCGGCATTCGTCTGCCCGACCGCCAAAGCGTCGCGCTCGAAGAGGCCGACGCCGTCGTGTCGGCCGGCAACGGTGTGAAGAACGACGAGACGATCGAGCAACTGGCCGAGGCGCTAGGCGCGGCGGTCGGCGCGAGCCGCGTCGCCGTCGATGATGGGCGCTATCCGCGCGCGCGCCAAATAGGAGCGAGCGGTAAGACGGTGCAATCGACGCTCTATGTGGCCGTCGGCATTTCCGGAGCGATCCAGCACCTCCAAGGCATCAAGGATTGCCGGCACGTCATCGCCATCAATCGTGACGGCTCGGCGCCGATCGTGAAGCGCGCCGATTTGACCGTGGTCGGCGACGCCGAGGACATCATGCAATCCTTGATCCTGCGCATGGCCCAGGCCAAAGCGCAGCGCCAGGGTGGTCCATGAACGACGCCCTCGACATCGCCGTGCTCGTCTCGGAGGGCCGCAATCCGACAAGCGGCGCGCCGCGTGCCGCCCGAGCCGACGTCGCGGCGCTCGCCCTAGCCGGCCGTCTCACGAAACGGCGCGTTACGGTGCTCCATGCCGGCGACGCGCGCTCCCCGGCCCTCGCGGACTATCTCGCGTACGGCGCAGAGAGAATTGAGGTTCTGAAGGCCGAAGCGGACGACGACGTTCTGCCGCTTCTTGTCGATCGCGCTGCAGCCTTCGATCTCATCATCACCGGCGCTCGTGCGGAGAAGGGCGCGGGCAGCGGCGTATTGCCTTACGCGCTTGCGAAGGCGCTCGAGAGGCCGGTCGTCGCGAACGTGCTCTTGGCCGAGCGGTCATCGGAGCGCGGGCTCATCGCCACGCAGTACCTTCCAAAAGGCGCGCGGCGGGCGATTTCCATCGATGCGCCTGCCGTCATCGCCGTTCACGCGAACGCCTGCGCCGGCCGAGGCTACGCCTACGCACGCCGCTTGAATGGGGAAATCGTTGAGCAAAACGCGCCGCCAGCGAAGACGGCTCCCGCCTGGCCCGGATGGACGGTCACCCCCGCCATGCGCCCGCCGCGAAAACTTGCACCTGTCGTAGAGAAGGACGGCTTCACCCGGATGCGCGATGCGATCGAGCCCAAAGCCAAAGGCGGCGTTGTCGCATTTGAGGGATCGAGCGTCGACAAAGCACAAGTGATCCTGAACTACCTGAGACAGCATCGTCTGGTCGAATTCTGATCCGAGGAGGAGAGAATGCAGATCTCCAACGACATTCGTAGCCTCATCATGCGCCGCCGTGCGGGCTTCAGCCTTGAAGCACCGTTCTACCAGAGCCGCGAGATCTTCGATCTCGACATGCAGGCGATCTTCGGACGCCATTGGATCTATGCCGGCACGGAAGCGGACATCCCCGAGCCGGGCGACTATTTCACCGTGCCCATGGGATCGCTCTCGATCGTCGTCGTTCGCGACGACGACATGGAGATACGCGCCTTCCACAACGTCTGCCGCCACCGCGGCGCGCGTCTCTGCGATGGGCATAAAGGTACCGTCGGAAATATCGTCTGCCCCTACCACCAGTGGACCTACAATCTGTCGGGGCAGCTCATTTTCAACCAGCACATGGGCGACGGTTTCGACCTGAGCCAGTACAGCCTCAAGAAAGTTCACGCAGGAAGCGTCGCGGGCTTGATCTTCATCTGCCTCGCGGACGAACCGCCGGCGGACTTCGAGGACATGCGGCGCGAGATGGAGCCCTATATCCGCCCGCACGACATCGCGAATTGCAAGGTGGCCTTCCAGGAAGACCTGATCGAGAACGGCAACTGGAAGATCACGATGGAGAACAATCGCGAGTGCTATCATTGCAAGGCGAACCATCCTGAGCTCACGATCTCGATCTACGAGTTCGGTTTCGGTTACCAGCCCTCGCCCGAGAACTCCGACGAGCTGCGCGCGTTCAACGATCTCATCGCCAATGAGCACAAGCGCTGGGAAAGCTGCGGCCTCCCCTCCGTCGAGCGCGAGCACCTCGACACGCGCGTCACCGGATACCGCACGCAGCGCCTGCCCCTCGACAAGGCCGGCGAGAGCCAGACCATGGACGCCAAGGTCGCGAGCCGGAAGCTGCTCGGCAGCTTCAAGGACCGCAATCTCGGCGGTCTGTCGTTCTGGACCCAGCCAAACTCCTGGCATCACTTCATGTCCGATCACATCGTGACGTTCGCGGTCCTGCCGATCGACCCCCATCACACGCTGCTTCGCACGCGCTGGCTCGTTCACAAGGACGCCGTCGAGGGCAAGGACTATGATGTCGAGAACCTCGTCTCGGTCTGGCACGCGACGAACAAGCAGGACGGCGCGCTTGTCGAACGCTCCCACCAGGGCACCGCGAGCCCGGCCTATGTGCAAGGTCCCTATTCGCCCTTTACCGAGGAGCTGGTCGAGAAGTTTATGTCCTGGTACGTGAAGCGCCTGAAGTCCGAGACAGGTCTCGGCGCGGGCGCGAGCGTCAGCTCGCTGGCAGCAGGCTGAGGACAAATGTCGCCGAACGGGAATGGAAGCATGGTCGGACCGGCGCTCTGGGGCGAACCCGCGGCACGCTGGTCCGACGAACGCGACGACACGCTCGTCTGCGTCGCCGTGCGCGACGAGACGCACGACGTGCGCACGTTCCACTTCCGTCCCGCGGCGCCGGCGCTCTTTCGCTTCCGGCCGGGCCAGTTCCTGACCTTCGATTTCGAGATTGGCGGCGAGACGATCAATCGCTGCTACACGATCTCCTCGCCCCCGACTCGGCCCGACACGATTTCGATCACCGTCAAGCGCCATCCCGGCGGCCAGGTTTCGAACTGGCTCCACGACACGATGCGTCCCGGCATGAACGTGAAGGCGCTCGGGCCCTCGGGCGAATTCTGTCACACGCTGAAGCCGGCCGAGAAATATCTCTTCCTCTCCGGCGGCTCGGGCATCACGCCGCTGATGTCGATGGCGCGGACCCACTACGATCTCGGCGCCGACGCCGACATCGTCTTCGTGCACAGCGCGCGCACGCCCGCCGACATCATCTTCCGCGACGAACTCGGGATCATGGCGCGGGCGCTACCCGGCTTCAAACCGCTTTTCGTCGTCGACAAGCCGGATGAGGCGGGCGCCTGGACCGGCCCGATGGGGTTCCTGACCTTGCAGACGTTGCGCGGCTTGACGCGCGATTTCGCGCAGCGAGAAATTTACTGCTGCGGCCCCGCACCGTACATGGCGAACGTCCGCCAGATCCTCGACGGTATCGGGTTCGATCGCGCGCACTACCACGAGGAGAGCTTCTCGTTCGACGCAGCACCAGCCGAAGCAGCCGCCGCCGCACCGCTCGCCGCCTCCGACGCGGCCGTCGAGAGCTACAAGATAGAATTTTCCAAGCTCGGCCGGACGATCGAGTGCCGCGCCGACCAGTTCATCCTCGACGCCGCCAAGGAGACCGGTCTGCGCCTGCCGTTCGCCTGCACCAAGGGCGTGTGCGGCACCTGCAAGACGAAGAAGCTCTCGGGCGAGATCGAGATGAAGCACGGCGGCGGCATCCGCCAGCGAGAGATCGACCAGGGCATGGTGCTCGTCTGCTGCGGTAAGCCGAAGAGCGACGTCGTCCTCGAGCGCTGACGGCCTGTTCTCATGGGCACTCAACATCGGTGGGTTCACGGACGGCGCGAAGCGCCGGTCTGGGACCCTCACCCATCAAAGGCGGGCACGGACGGAGCACCACATCCACATGTGAAGACCCCGGACTTGCGCTTGCGCGCATCCCGGGGACTAATGCCCTTGATAAGAGTCGGGAACGCCGAATTAAGCGGGTTCCCGGACGGCGCTTCAGCGCCGATCCGGGACCTTCACCTGTCGAATGCGGTCGCGGGCGGAGCACACGGTCCGCAGTCGGGCAAGGACGGAGCCTCACCGCCTCAGGATGGCCTGCAACAGGTTCCGGACGCCGATCGCGCCAACCAGACGGTCCTCGTCGTCGAAGAGCGCGACCGGCGCAACCCCGGACTTGTGCATCGCGAGGATCACGGTCTTGAGGCTGGTGCCCGGCCGTGCCCAGTAGACCGGCGCCTTACCCTCGGGAACGGGCGCCTCGACTTCCGTGCACGAAACCCACTGCGCCGGCTTGCCGTTGCACTCGGCCTCACAGACCTTGTTATCCGGCCCGATCTTGAACCGCGTCGTCTTGCGAAGGTCGAGCCACACCCAGCCGTCGCCAGCAGGCTCGAGATCTCGCACGTCGCGCATGACGTTCCATGCCGTGAGAACCGAGAGCGGGTTCACGTTGGCAATGAAGTCGCGCACGTAGTCGTTGGCTGGCCTCAGCACGATGTCCTCGGGGATGCCCGACTGGACGATGCGCCCGCCTTCCATGATCGTGATGCGGCTGCCGAGTTTCAGCGCTTCCTCGAGGTCGTGGCTGACAAACACGATCGTCTTCTTGATCGTTTTCTGCAGCTGGAGAAGCTCGTCCTGCAGCTTCGTGCGAATGAGGGGATCAAGCGCGGAGAACGGCTCATCCATCAGGAGGATCGGAGCTTCCGTCGCGAACGCGCGCGCGAGCCCCACGCGCTGCTGCATGCCGCCCGACAGTTCGTGAACGTATTTGTTGGCCCAGTTGTCGAGCCCGACGAGCTTCAATTGCCGGTCGACCTTGTCCGCGAGCTCTTTGCCTTTGAGGCCAGCCAGTTCGAGCCCGAAGCCCGCGTTCTCGCGCACGGTGCGCCACGGCAGCAGCGCGAACTGCTGGAAGACCATCGCGACCTGTTTCTGCCGGACACGGCGAAGGGTATCCGCGTCGCACGACGCGACGTCGACCATGCTGGTGCCGTCTTTGACCAGTACCGCGCCGCGCGCGACCTTGTTGAGCCCGTTGACCGCGCGCAGGAGCGTGGACTTGCCCGAGCCCGAGAGGCCCATGAGGACCGAGATCTCACCCTCTTGAACGGTGAGGCTGGCGCCCGCCGCACCGAGCACCGCGCCGGTTTTGGCCAGGATGTCGGCCCGCGTCGCGCCAGCGTCGACCATTTTCAGGGCGGCCGGGATGTCGTTCCCGAAGATGATGTCGACATTCTTGAAATCGACGGCGACGCTCATTTCTTTGCTCCCGCATGCTGCGCGAGGATGCGGTCGAGGATGATAGCGAGAATGACGAGTGCCAGACCGGCCTCGATGCCGAGCGGAATGTTCCGGTTAGCGAGCGCCTTGTTGACCGGATTGCCGAGGCTCGGCGCGCCGATGAGCGTCGCGATGACGACCATCGAGAGCGACAGCATGATGCACTGCGTGAGCCCGGCCATGATGGCGGGAAGCGCCGCTGGCAACTCGACTTTCCAGAGGAGTTGGCTCCGCGTGGCGCCGAAACTTTCACCGGCTTCGAGCATCGGCTTCGGGATCGACGTGAGCCCGAGGTAGGTCATGCGCACGGGCGCGGGCATTGCGAAGATGATCGTGACGATGAGTGCGGGTGCCGCGCCGAGACCGAACAGAATGAGGATCGGGATCAGGTAGACGAATGTCGGCATCGTCTGCATGAGATCGAGGATCGGCTGAGTGATGCGCCAGAGTTTCGGATTGTGCGCGCACCAGATTCCGAGCGGGATCGCCAGCGCCATCGAGATGGCCGTCGCGTAGACGACGAGCACGAGGGTCTGGACCGTTTCCTTCCAGAGCCCCTGATTGAGAATGAAGAGGAGACCGAGGAGGACGCCGAGTGCGAGTTTCCAGGATTTCTGGAGCCAATAGGCAAGGCCCGCGATCAAGAGAGCAAGAAGCACGGGCGGCATCGCGAGCAGGAGGCCGGTCGAAGTCTCGACAAGCAGTTCGAGCACGGTCGAGATCGACTCGAAAACCCACTCGAAGTAGGTCACGATGAAATCGATGACCGCCTTGCCCCACTGTCCGACGGGGATCTTCCAGCTCGTCAGTGACTTCGAGATCGGATCCATCGCGTGATCCCCGGATCGGGCGCGCGCGGCCCGAGTGAATGCCTGCAGAAGTTATTTGGAGGAAAGAGCGGGCGGGGAGGCGGCCGGAGCAAGCCCCCGGTCCCCGCCCTCTGACGGGTCTACTTGGCGAGCGCGGCCTTCAGGGCTGCCACGCTGTCGCTGCCGTCGATCGTGTTGACGCCGGCGAGCCAGGGGGTCGCGGCATCCGGGTTGGCCTTGAGCCACGCCAGCGCCGTGGCCTTCGGGTCCGCGCCGTCCTTGAGGACCGGCGCCATCATCTCGCCTTCCATCTTGAGATTGAACTTGAGGTTCGTCAGCAGCTTGCCGACATTCGGGCACTCGGTCGTGTAGCCGGCACGCGTGACGGTCAGCACTTGGGCCGCGCCGAAGCCCGAGTCGCCCATGCCGTCGAGGTAGGCAATCTTCATTTCACCCATGGTCGGATGCGGTGTCCAACCGAGGAAAACGATCCATTCGTTGTTCTTTATCGCCTTCTCAGCCTGGGTCAGCATGCCCGCTTCCGAGCTTTCGACGAGTTCGAAACCGGTCAAGTTGTTCTCGGGCTTGGCGATCATCTCGGAAATGATGCGGTTTCCGTCGTTGCCGGCCTCGATGCCGTAGATCTTGCTTTCGAACTTGTCCTTGTGCGCGCCGAGATCGGTGAGCGACTTGACGCCGGCGTCGAGCACGTACTGCGGCACCACGAGTCCGTAGCCCGCGTCCGGCAGGTTGACGCCGATCTGCTCGACCGACTTGTCGTCGAGGTATTCCTTGATGTCAGCAGTCATGCTCGGCATCCAGTTGCCGAGGAACACGTCGATGTCCTTGTTGCGCATAGACGCGAACGTCACGGGCACCGACAGGGTCTTCACCTCGGGCTCGTAGCCCAAGGCCTCGAGGATCACTTGCGTGACGCCGGTCGTCACTTGGATGTCGGTCCAACCGACGTCGGCGAATCTGACTTTCTGGCACTTGGCATCTTCGGCGTTCGCGGCCGTCGTGGCGAGGCTCGTCGCCAGCGCGGCGGCAACTAGGATGCGTTTCATGACAATTCCCCGTGTGGTTCGGTGCTTGCCGGCCTGACGGCGCCTCATGGCGAGAACGCCGCTGGTCCGCGCTTGTGACGCGGCGAGTGATCGAATTCGCGAGGACCGGTATGGAGGAACCTGCCACTCGCAAACTCGGATCATTTCGATAACAAGCGCACTTCGAATTCAATGGAGGAATTGCGACGTCATCAAGCCATTATGCGCCCGGCGCGGAAAAGCGGCTGCCTCAATTTCTCGCAAGCGCGAACAATTTGAGGGCTTTCGCCGGTCTCGGCGAGGGTGTTACGCCGGGTCCGTTCCGGTCGTGGAGATTAGGCCGAATACGACGCGACCCGCGCCGACCGCTTCTCCTGCTGCGCTGCAGCGGCGACAGGGGTGGGCGTCTGCCGCTCGCTCCGCGGTGTGCGCTTGTAGAGCGAGCGATAAGACTTGCTGAAATGGCAGGTCGACTGGAAACCGCAGGCGACGGCGATCTGGGTGATCGACATCTCGGATTGCAGGAGAAGTTCGCGCGCCCGCTGCAATCGGAGCTTCAGGTAGTATTTCGTCGGTGTCGTCCCGAGGCTCTTCTTGAACATCCGCTGCACCTGCCGGAGCGAGAGCCCGGCCAGGTCTGCGAGTTCGATGGCCGTCAGCGGTTCCTCGAAATTGGCTTCCATGAGGGACGCGACATCGACCAGCGCCCGGTTCGAGAAACCGACGCGGGCGGCGAGCGGAATATGCTGCCGGTCGTCGCTGTCGCGGACACGCTCGAGGATGAACTGGTCTGAGATCTCCGCGACCAGCATTTTTCCGAAGTCCTGGCGCACGAGCGAAAGCATCATGTCCATGGGCGCGATGCCGCCGGTGCAGGTGATCCGGTCCCGATCGATGACGAACAGGTCTTCGACGAACGAGACGTGCTGGTGGCACTCCTTGAGGCTGGCCAGGTTCTCCCAGTGGATCGTGCACCGGTACCCGTCGAGAAGTCCTGATTTAACAAGTGCATAAGTGCCGGTACACAACCCGCCGAGCGCGACGCCGGACCGCGCCAGCCGCCGGAGGACGCTGATGACCCTGTCGTCCACGTACCGCTCGACGTTCACCCCGCCGCACACGAACACCACGTCCAAGGGACCGACGGCGTCGAGCGACGACACGTTGCCGATGGAAAGCCCGTTGCTGGCCGAGACGGGCTGCCCCGTAATGGTCGTGACCGACCAGGAATAGCAGTTGCGGCCGGACAGGTAGTTCGCCATGCGCATCACCTCGAGCGCCCCGGTGAAGGCGATCATGGTGAAATCGTCGAGGAGGAGAAACCCGACGCGACGGACGGGCTTCCTGTTGTCGTCGAGTGCTTTGAGCATCGGGGGCTCTGTCCACGCTTTGGCCGGCGCCGCGGCCGCCGCCCGGCCCCGCCGCATGATCCCGCGATAGCGAGCCCGCGCCGAATGCCGACCTGGATCAGGATGACGTGTCCCGGCGAAAATGCAAGGGTGCGACGCGGCCTCGACCCGAGGTTCCAATTAATTTTGGGCACGTCGCCAGAGCCGATCTCGGAGCCCGCCCTCATGGCCGGGCCTCCGAGCCGAGTGCCGAGGCCCTGTCGCCGCCGATGCCAATCTTGTCGCAATCGGGCATCCGCTGCCCCCGCGACGCCGCCATTTTTGACGGGGAAGCAAGCTGGGAAGCGACCGGGGGAAGCGCGTTCCCGGCGCCGCTTTCAGCGCGCGTAGGGACCGTCACCGGGTCGAAAGCCGGTTGGAAAGGAAGCGTCGTGGCCGAACCCGTTCTGAGAAGCTACATCGACGGCAAGCCTCACCCGTCGGAAGCTGGCGAGGCCCTCGACAACGTCGATCCCGCGACCGGCGCGTTGATCTCCAAGGTCGAGATCGCCCTCGAGCCCGAGGTCGAGCGGGCGATCCGCGCCGCCGAGAGAGGGTTCCGCACCTGGTCGGCCATGTCAGGCGCGGAACGGGGCCGCGTCCTCAACCGCGCCGCACACCTCCTCCGCGAGCGGAACCGCGAACTGGCCGAAATCGAGGTCCGCGACACCGGTAAGCCCATCCAGGAAGCCGAAGCGGTGGATGTCGCGAGCGGCGCGGACTGTCTCGAATATTTCGCCGGCGTCGCGGGCTCCCTCCGCGGCGAGCAGATCGCGCTCAACAACGCCTTCGTCTACACGCGCCGCGAGGCGCTGGGCGTCTGCGTCGGTATCGGGTCCTGGAACTATCCGATCCAGATCGCCTGCTGGAAGGCCGCGCCGGCACTCGCCTGCGGCAATGCGATGATCTTCAAGACATCCGAATTGACGCCCTCGACCCCGACGCGGCTCGCGGAGGTCTTGACCGAGGCCGGCGTACCCGACGGCGTTTTCAACGTGCTCCACGGCGACGCCCGCACCGGGCACCTGCTGACGACCGACCCCCGCGTCGCCAAGGTCTCGCTCACCGGTTCCATCGGCACGGGCAAAAAGATCATGGCCGCCGCCGCCGAAACCATGAAGCGCGTGACCATGGAGCTGTCCGGCAAGTCCGCGTTGATCGTCTTCGCCGACGCCGATCTCGACGAGGCCGTCTCCGCGGCCATGCTCGGCAATTTTTATACGCAAGGCGAAGTCTGCACGAACTGCACCCGCGTCTACGTCCATCGCGACATCCACGATCGGTTCATCGAGCGGCTTGTCACGCGAACGAAGAAGCTGAAGGTCGGCAACCCGATGGCCGCGGAGACCCAGGTCGGCGCGCTGATCTCGAAGGCGCACATGGAGCGCGTGTTGGGCTTCATCGCGGCAGGCAAGGCCGAAGGCGCGCGCCTCGTGCTCGGCGGACAACGGGTGACGGAGGGCGCACTCGCGAAAGGCGCGTTCGTCGAGCCGACGATCTTCACCGATTGCACCGACGACATGGCGATCGTGCGCGAGGAAATTTTCGGCCCCGTCATGTCGGTGTTGACCTTTGAGACCGAGGATGAAGCCGTGGCGCGGGCAAACGCGACGCGCTACGGTCTCGCGGCTGGCCTCTTCACCCGCGATCTCGCCCGCGCGCACCGCGTCGCCGCCCGCCTCGAGGCCGGCATCTGCTGGATCAACAACTACAACATCACCCCGATCGAGATGCCGTTCGGCGGCATCAAGGAATCCGGCTTCGGCCACGAGAACGGCCAGGCCGCGATCGAGCACTATACGCAACTGAAGAGCGTCTACGTCGAGCTTGGCAAGGTCCAATGCCCCTACGAGTGACGGCAACCAGCGGGGAAGGCCTCGTGCGATGAGCGCAGGAACCGAATACGACTATGTGATCATCGGCGCGGGCTCTGCGGGCTGCGTGCTCGCCAATCGCTTGACCGAAAGCCCCGACGTCAGCGTGCTGGTGCTCGAGGCGGGGCCGTGGGACCATGATCTCTTCATCCACATGCCGAGCGCCTTCGCCTATCCGCTGGCGGGCACCACCTTCAATTGGCATTACGAGACCGAGCCCGAGCCCCATCTCGACAACCGCCGTTTGCACTGCCCGCGCGGGCGCGTGATCGGCGGCTCATCCTCGATCAACGGCATGGTCTACATCCGCGGCCACGCCTTCGACTACGACGCCTGGGCGAAACGCGCGGGCCTCGAGGACTGGTCCTATTTCCACTGCCTGCCCTACTTCAAGAAGTCCGAGACGCGCTTGAAGGGCGCCGACGCCTATCGTGGAAACTCCGGGCCGCTCTTCGTGACGACCGGCGCCTGCCGCAATCCTCTCTATCGCGCCTTCATCGAAGCAGGCCGCGAGGCCGGCTATCCCGTGACCGAGGACATGAACGGCCACCAGCAGGAAGGTCTGGGGCCCATGGACATGACCGTCTACAAGGGCCGCCGCTGGAGCGCCGCGCAAGCCTATCTCCGGCCCGCGCAGCGGCGCGACACGAACCTCGAAGTCCGCGCCCGCGCGCTCGTCACGCGCATCCTGTTCGAAGGCCGCCGCGCCGTCGGCGTCGAATTTCGGAAGGGCGGCGTCCTCGAGACCGTCCGGGCCAGCCGCGAAGTAATCCTGTCGGGCGGCGCGATCAATTCTCCGCAGACCTTGCAGCTCTCAGGCATCGGAAACGGCAATCACTTGAAATCGCTCGGCATTCCCGTCGTCCAGCATCTGCCGGGCGTCGGCGAGAATTTGCAGGACCATATCGAAGCCTACGTGCAGTACGAATGCACCAAGCCGATCACGCTCTACAGCGCCACCAAGCCGCTCGGGAAGCTGAAAGTCGGGATCGAGTGGCTCTTGACCGGCGGCGGCCTCGGGGGCACGAACCATTTCGAATCCGGTGGCTTCATCCGCAGCGAGCCGGGCGTCCTCCATCCCGATCTTCAGTATCACTTCCTGCCGATGGCGGTGAGCTACGACGGCACCTCGGCCGCGACCGGCCACGGATATCAGTGCCACATCGGCCCCATGCGTCCGACGAGCCGCGGCAGCGTCACGATCACGTCGTCCGACCCGGCGAAGTATCCGCGGATCATTTTCAACTACATGCAGACCGAGCAGGACCGGAAGGAGATGCGCAACGGCATCAAGCTGACGCGCGAGATTCTCGAGCAGCCCGCGCTCGCTCCCTATCGCGGCGAGGAACTGGCCCCGGGACCCGCAGCCAAATCCGACGCCGACATCGACGCCTTCATCCGCGCCAAGGCGGAGAGCGCCTACCACCCGTCATGCACATGCCGCATGGGCACCGACGAGATGGCTGTCGTCGACGGAGACGCCCGCGTCCACGGTGTGGAAGGATTGCGCGTGGTCGATGCGTCGATCATGCCCGATGTCGTGAGCGGAAATCTCAACGTGCCGACGATCATGATGGCCGAGAAATTGGCCGACAAGATCCGCGGGCGAACGCCGCTGCCGCCCGAGACGGTGCCCGTGTGGGTCAATCCCAACTGGAAGACGGCGCAGCGCTGAGCCCTGCGATCCGCGCACGCAGCCCGAGTTAACCTCCGAACGGATATTTCCCGGATCGGCGAACGTCGTCGAAAGGGCCGCAAATTCCGAGCCGGCGGGCGGAATGCGCCGGGGTTGCGTCGCGTTGTACCCGTACACACGCGCCGGGCCATTGCCGTAGCGCCGCTTGGCGCTTTCGGTCCGCGCAGGTTCACGAGCAATGTCGTTCCTTTGAAAACCGGTTCTGGGAGTAGGTCATGTCAGCAAATGCGCTTCCCGCCTTTGGCACGAGCATGGGGTCCAACGGCGCGCGAGGTCAGCAGGGCTCGGCCTTCGCGCCAGCCAGCGCATCGGTCGCGGCGTCCGGAACGTCCGTCATCGGCGCCGACCTCACGATCATCGGACAGAACATCGCGATCATTTCGCAGAACAGGCTTCAGATCGACGGCGACGTGCGCGGCGACGTTCACGGCAAGCAGGTGACGATCAGCTCCGAGGGATCGGTCATCGGAACGGTCTCCGCCGACGAGATCGTCGTCCACGGTGGCGTCAAGGGCGCGATCCGCGCGGCCTCCGTCGTCGTTCATCCGACCGCCGACGTCGATGCCGAGATCCTTCATCGAACGCTGTCGATTGCCGAGGGCGCGCGCGTCGAAGGCCGCATGCGGAAATCACGCAACGAGAGCGAGTTGGTGCCGAACCTCGATCCGGCGAGCTACACCGGCGTCGGCCTGCCGGTGTCTTGAGACCGCTGGCGTTTTGGGCGACGCACGTCGCCGTTACTTCTGCGCCAGTTGAAGGGCGACGACCTTGGTCGGCGCGAACGCCGAGTCGTTCGCCCGCCCGCTCTTCGGCCGGAGCGAGACTTCGACGAGTCGGGGAAGCCTGTCAGTGTGCGGCCACTGGTCGAGCCATCGCGCGCTGCCCGTGGCCGGGTCGGTGCCGAAGAAGCGGAAGCCGATGTGATCATATCCGCGTGCGATCGTGCGGCTGACGGGGGAGAGCGCGGGCGCTGACGAGGCGAAGGCATCGGTCTCGTCCGAGCCGGACGTGTCCCGATAGGGCGCGATCGTCAGCTCCAGTCCCAAGCCGCTCGACCCGGCCGCTCGCCGGGCGTCGAGCACGATGTGATAGAGCCCGCCGCCCGAGGGTCCATTCGGAATTTCCGAGACGAGCACGATCCTGTCCGGCTCGCCGGCGAATGCGATCTGTGCAAGACCGCGACGGTCGCGTTCGAAAATCGGACGGGCGGACGCGATCCAGCCTTCAACGCGGTCGAGAGCGGCGAGCCGGTCAGCCGCCGACGAGGCCGCCATCGTGGCCTGCATCGACTGTTGCCCGAGCCTCAAGGCTCCCGGCGCCATGGCGAAGATGATGGCGACCAGCACGAAGACCACCAGCGCTTCGACAAGGGTGAACCCGCCCTCACTGTGGTGCATCTCGTCCAGGGGGGCGTGTCTCATGTCGGGCCGGCTCCGAGCTTCAGCGTTTCCAAAGTGAGTGTACGCATCTTTCGTGCCGGAGCTTCCCGCCATTTGACCGTGACGGTGGCCCGCCAGAGCGGGGCGAGCCCGCGCCGTTTGGCCTGGTCGCTCTCGAAATCGGTGTCGGGCCGCGTCGAAGACGCTGTGAACGGCCGCAAATCCGCGGTCCATGAGAGGCCGGACGCCGTCACGCCCGACGTCGTTCCGGTGACGAACGGGGTCTCGATACCGGCCGCCGCGAGCTTCGAGCGCGCGAGATCGACGGCGGCGGCTTCAAGCCGTGCGATCCGGAGGCCGGCGAGGCCGGAGCCGAGATTGCTCTGGAACATGCCGGCGATGCTGGCGAGGATCACGAGCGCGACGAGAGCCTCGACGAGCGTGAAGCCCTGATCGGAATGGGACGCCGTCGTCATCGCCTGCCCCTGGCGCGGGATGTAACGGGTCGTCCGGTTAACCAGTCGAGCGCAATCTCCGTGCGGCGGCCGCCGCCCGCGAGCCGGACGCGCACCGGCTCGGCCGTTCCGCGCGGTGAGAATCTGACGACTCGGGCGCCGTTCTGACCTCTGAGCCCGCCGCTGACGGTCATGCGCACGCCCTGAGGAAGCGCGCGAGACGTGGCGTTCCCGCTCCCGATCCAATAGCGGCCGCTCTTGGGAACGAGCGTCACGGCAGCAAACCGGCCCGAGGCCATCGCTTCGGCGCGGGCCGTCCGGAACGCGGCTGAAATTCCCGCCGAGGCCGCCTCGACCGACAAGGCCTGCCGTGTGCCGGAGAGGCGGGGCACCGTGAACGAAAGCGCGAGCGCCGCGATGACGAGCACCACGAAAAGCTCGAGGATCGAGAAGCCGGCGTCGGTCTCGCCCGAATGCGCACGTTTCGTCATGGCATCACCAGCTCGTTGACGGAGAGGATCGCATTCATGACCGAGATGAGCAGGAGACCGACGAACCCGCCGATGACGACGGTCAGAACCGGGGTCAGCAATGTCATCAGGCGCTCGGTGCGCCTGACGACGAGAGCGTCGTAAGTCGCAGCGACCCGCGCGAGCATCGGATCGAGCTGACCTGTCTCCTCCCCGACCCGCGTCAGACTGACGAAGAGTTCGGGATAGAGCCCCGAGCGCGCGAAGGCCGTGGAGGCGGCGACGCCTTCTTCGATGTCTTTGCGTGCTTCCGTTATCGCCTGACCGAGGACGCGATTGGAAACGACCCCGCTCGAAACCCGGACGGCATCCGCCAAAGGCACGCCGTTGCGGACGAGTGCGGAAAGCGTGCGAGCAATACGTGCCGTTTCGCTTTCGACGATGAGGCGGCCGAGGATCGGCAGGCGGAGGAGTACGCCGTCCCAAGCCGTCCGGAGCGCGCTGTCGCGCAAGAGCGCGACGGCGAGGGCGCCGAGACCCGCGAGAAGCGCAAGCACGAGCCACCATTTTTCAGTGAGGAACGCGGAAATGCCGCCGAGCAGCCGGATGATGAAGGGCGGCGCAACGCCGGCATCCTCGAAGATCGGCTGAACCGCCGGCACGAGAACGCCCGCGATGACGGTGATGGCGAGAAGTGCTGCCATCACGAGGACCGCGGGATAGACGAGCGCCGACAACACCCGGGCGCGGACTTCGGCCGATCGTTCGATGAAGGTCGCGAGATCATCGAGCGCCGGCCCAAGCGTGCCGCCCGTTTCAGCCGCCTCGACGAGACGCGCATAATAGGCAGGAAATCCGGGCTTGGACTGGGCGAGGGCGGCCGAGAGCGACTGACCTTCGGTGACGCGCGCAAGGAGTGCCTTCGTCACGCGCCGCTGGCGCGCCCCAATGGCGGGCTGCAGCAACATGAGGCGCAAGGCCTCGTCGATCGGCACGTTGGCGCTCGTTAGGCTCGCAAGTTCGCGCGTGAACGACGAAAGGTCTCCGATCGGAAGCTCGCTCGGCGCCAGAACGTCGCGCTGCCACCAGGGACCTTCAACGACCGGCCCGAGCGTC
Organism: Hyphomicrobium sp.; assembly: GCA_033765145.1. Taxonomy (GTDB): domain Bacteria; phylum Pseudomonadota; class Alphaproteobacteria; order Rhizobiales; family Hyphomicrobiaceae; genus JAGVSR01. The sequence continues at coordinate 328,662 of JANRIH010000032.1, forward strand.
TCGTCGAGCGCGACGGCGGTGCGCCGTGTCCGCGCCAGGTGTTCGAGCGCGTCCCCGCGCGTGTCGGCGACGATCTCGCCCGTGGTCGCCGCGCCCTCGGAATCGAGCGCCTTATAGCGGTAGCGCGGCATCGATGGCCCTCGTCACGCGCAGCACTTCGTCGAGCGTCGTCTCGCCGCTCAAGACTTTGGCGACGCCGTTTTCGAGCAGGGTCCGCATGCCGGAAGTCTTGGCAGCCGTTTCGATCAGGGTCTCATTGGACTGTCCGATGATCGAATCGCGCACGCCCGGCGTGACCGTCATCAATTCGTAGATCGCCGTGCGGCCCGAGAAGCCCGTGCCCTGACACTTGGCGCAACCGCATGCTTTGCGCACCCGTGGCGTGGCGCCGTCCCGGAACGCCGCGCCAGCGAGTGAACGCAGTCGCGCCTCGTAGGTCACCGAAGCGGGAGTATCTTCTGCGCAGGCCTCGCACAATCGCCGCACGAGCCGCTGCGCGAGAACACCCTTGAGGCTCGAAGCAAGCAGGTAGTCCTCGACCCCCATGTCGAGAAGACGCGTAACGGTGGCCGCCGCGCTGTTCGTGTGGACGGTCGACAGCACGAGATGGCCGGTCAGCGAGGCGCGGATCGCGATCTCGGCCGTTTCGAGGTCGCGGATTTCGCCGACCATGATGATGTCGGGGTCTTGGCGCAGGATCGATCTCAGTGCCGACGCGAACGTGAGCCCGATCTTCGGGTTGACGTGGATCTGATTGACGCCCGCGAGCTGATATTCAATAGGGTCCTCGACCGTGAACAGCTTCTGCTGCGGCCGATTGAGCGTTCCAAGTGCCGTATAGAGCGTCGTCGTCTTGCCGCTGCCGGTCGGTCCGGTGACGAGGATGATACCGTTGGGCTCGTCGAGCAGTCGGCGGAAGCCGGAGAGTTCTGTGCCTTCGAAACCGAGGCTCGCGAAGTCCAAGGGGATGCTCGACCTGTCGAGAATGCGCAGCACCACGCTCTCGCCCCCGAGCGTCGGCATCGTCGAGCAGCGGAGATCGATCTCCCGGCCCCGGACGCTCACTTTGATGCGCCCGTCCTGCGGCAGCCGCCGTTCCGCGATGTCGAGCCGTGCCATGATCTTGATCCGCGACGCGAGAGCGGCGCGCACCGTCGGCGCGAGCGTCTCCACCGTGCGCAATTGTCCATCGACGCGGAAGCGCACGAGCACCGCTTCAGCGCGCGGCTCGATGTGAATGTCGGAGGCCCGCTCGTCGGCCGCCCGCTGGATGATGTCGTGCACGAGCCTGACGATCGGTGCCGCACTCGCCATGTCTTCGAGCCGGCGGACGTCGTCGCCGCCGGCGGCTTCGCCCGCCGGCTCGGCATCGCGCACGAGATCCCCGGCATCGGTCCGAACACTCGTCCCGACCAAACCCGCGAGCGCCGCCTCGATCTCGGTCGCGGTGGCAACGCGAACTGCAATACGACGTTCGATGAGAAAGCCGAGCGACGCGATCGCGTCCCGCTGGAAGGGATCGGCGACAGCGACGACCGTCTCCTGACCGTCGTCCGAAAGGATGAGAAAGCGATGCTCGGAAAGGAACCGCTGCGGGACGGCATCGCCGAACAGTCGCTGGGGCGTCTCGGTTCCGTCGACATGGCGCGCGAGCCCGAGTGTCGCTGAGAGCGCGTCGGCCATCGGCGCCTCGCCGACGAGTCCGAGCCGCGTCAGCGCGAGATCGAAACGCTCGCCCGACTGGCGCGCGGCGCGCTCCGCCCGGCTCGCCCCCAATTCGTCAAGAAGGGAACCTGCGATGAGCTGCGCCTTGAGCCGCTGGACGAAGCCCTCGTTCCTCGGATCGGGGATGTCGGCGGGGCTATTCTTCGCCTCGGCAACCATGACGCGCTCTCGCTCTTCCTTCCGAGATCAAGTCCGTCGTCCTGGAACACGGCTTGCTCTATGATGATCAAGTATACGCGAGCGGCGCCGGCCTGTGCGTCTCTCGGATCATTAACTTAAAGCACCGGACGCCGACCCGGCCGGAAACCAACTGGAACCCAGTCGCAATCCATGAGCGTCCTCGAACTTGATGTCCGCGATGCGATTGAGGCTGGCGTCCGCTGGTGGATGGGCGAGCTTTCAAGTCTCGTGCCCGGAACGAACCGCCGTTCCGCGGGCGACGGACGGCCCGACATGGTCGTCGAGATCGAGGGCGACGAGCTTGTCGTCGTGACGGACGGACAGCGAACCGAGGCCGCGGCGGCCATCGAGGCGCGGTCGACGAGAGGCAGGCGGCCGATGACGCGTCTCAGGCTCTCCCCGTCCCAGGTGCTCTATCGTGAGACGGTCGTCCCGGAACGTGCCAGGCGTGACATCCCCCGCATTGCCGCACTCGCCGCCGAACGCGCGATGCCGTTGCCGCCCTCGGAGATCGTCGCCGATTACGTCGTGGAACCAGATGGAGCCGGCGCTTACCGGTTGCGGCAGGTCATGGCGCGCCGCGCCAAGATCGAGGACGCAATGGCCCGCATCCACGCGCTCGGAGCCGACGTCGATGCCGTAGACGGCACGACGGCGACCGGCGAAGTCCTTGAGGTCGATCTGACGCCCGGCCGCGCCGAGGCCCTGCGCGCCGTGGATGGCCGTCGCCGGAACCAAATCACGATGCTGTCGACGATCGTGGCCGGGCTTGCCGTTTCGGCGCTCTGGATCACGGCCGTTCGCCACGAGGACGCCGCTGCCGAGTTGGCGGCCGCGATCGCCGACGCCAAACGCCGCCTCGCGGCCGCCGCCAATCCATCCGATGCCGCCGACGCCAAAGCGGAGGCCCTGCGTGCTTTCGCAGCCATCAAGGCGGAACGGCCCGAGGCGGTCATGATCCTCGCGGAACTCACCCGGCGTCTCCCCGACAGCGCATGGCTGACGGATCTCAAGATCGCCGAGACCTCGGTCGACATCGGCGGCTACGGAAAGCCCGCAGCGGCTCTCGCCCCGTTGCTTGAACAATCGCCAATGTTTCGCGATGCCGCCCTGACCGCGCCTGTTGCGCTCGATGAAACGTGGGGCAAGGAGCGCTTCAACATCCGTCTGGCACTAACGACGCCGCCCGTTGCAGGCGCCTCGACCGCGACGGGATCGGAAGACGATGCGGTGAAAGCTGGCGATCCCGCGCCGCTCCCCACACCGGAGGCGGTACCATGACGGGCCGCTTCCGATCTTTTGTCAGCAAGGCGGCCGCTCTCACCATTCTCGCCGCCCTGCTGTTCGCTGTCTGGGCCATTGCCGTCGAGCCGCTTGCGGCACGCGTCGCGACGGCCGAGGCGCAGTTGGCCGAGAACCGCCGCCTCCTCGGCGCGCTCGTCGAGCGTGCCCGCCAACTGCGTGAATCAAACGCCGTCGCCGCGACGGCGAATGCCGATCCCGCGCTGTCGTCCGTGATGTTGCTCGAAGGCGCGAGCAGCGCGCAAATGACGGCCGCGCTGCAGTCCCGGATTGCGGACGCGGCCAGCGCCGCCGGCGCGATGGTCGTCTCGACCGGCATCGCACCAGACCGCCAGCAAGGCGCGGTGCGGCTCGCGGCCATCGAAGCCGTTCTCAAAGCGGAGATCGGACCGCTCGAGCGCTTTCTCCTCGATCTCGAAACCGGCAGTCCGACGCTCGTCGTCCTCTCGCTCGATGTCGCCCGATCACCCGCGCCCGAGACGCCGCCGCGCGAAACGGCGCTTGATGTCCGCATCGTCGTCGCTGCCGGCGTCGCGGAGGCATCGGCTGCTGCGGCTGTTATCGAAAACTCCGGCGACGCGCCGCTTGATGAGACCGCGGTCGATGCACTGGACATGGCCCCGGACGCACCGCAGGATCTGGGGGTCGATCCATGACACGCCAACCGATCTCTCTCCCCGTCATCGCACTCGCGCTCACAGCCGTGGGCGTCGGTGGCCTGCTCGTCCGCCAGGCGACCTTCCCGATCGACATCTCGCCCGTGTTCCCGGAACCCGCAGCGGTCACGGGTGCGTCTGGTTCCCCGAGCACGGCGAACCCGGGCGACGCCGGAGCGATGCCCGCGCGCGCCCCGCTCGATCCCGCCGCCGTCGCTGAAATCTCCACGCGTCCGCTGTTCGCGTCCGACCGCAAGCCCTTCGTCGCGCCGCCGCCGTCCGAAGTCGCCTCAACCCCGGCCGCCGCTGAGGCAGTCGCGGACGGCTTTCGCCTCGTCGGCACGATGCGAACGGGCGGCAGGGACGCCCGCGCGCTCATTCGCCAGCCGGATAGGCCCGCGGCCGAGTGGGTCGAGATCGGCAAGGAAATCGGCGGCTGGCGGCTCGATGCAATTGAGAAGGATCGCGCGGTCCTGAAGCGCGGCGATCGTCTCGCGGAATTAAAGCTCGATCTGCGCGGCCCTGTGCCGGTCGACGCCCCGTAAACGATCGTCGCACGATCCATCATCGCACGATCGAACGTCGCTGAACGTCCTGATCAGGTGATCGGGCTAGTGCATCATCCCGGGAGGCATCGGTCGCGAGAGCGTCTCCCGAAGTTCCTCGGTCATCGGTCCCTTGTAGCGTTCGGCCAGCTCCTGTTGCTGGTTCTCGACGCTGCTGAGATAGGTGATGAGATCCTCCGCATCATTCTCCGAAAGCCCGAGCGCCGGCATATCGACGCCCTTGAACTTTTCCGAGACCTCGAGGGCGATTTTGTCGCCTTCCGCACGCATCACGTCGGGCTCGATCAGGAACCGCTTGAGCCACGCGCGCTCGCGCCGCTTGGTCACGCCCGCGAGGTCGGGCCCGATGATGTTGCCGTAGCCGATCGAGTGGCAGCTCGAACAGGCCTTGATGTAGAGACCCTTCCCGGGCGTCTTCGAGAGATCGTAGAGAACGTTCGCCTTGTCGAGATTGCTGATCTTCTTCCGGACATCGTCGAACTTCGGGTCCATCTCCAGGATCGCGTTGACGATCACCGAAGTGTCGGAGAACAGGGAGTTCTTGCCCCAGTTTTTCGTCACGTCGTTCCCGAGGATCACATCGCTCCGATGCTCGTTGAGTGATCGGCTGCGCTCGCCCAGCCGGTGACGGATGAGATCGATGTTCGCCTGCTCGCCGGTGAGAAAGAGCCAACCGTCGCCGCCGCCATAGGTCTCGGCGTACTTTTTGATGACCTCCGGACCGTCGCGCGCGGGATCGATGCTGATCGAGAGGAAGAAGATGTCCTTGCCGACGCGCTCGCCGAACTGGTCCTTGACCATCGCGAGCCGCGCCGTCGCCAGCGGACAGACGTTGGCGCAGCTCGTATAGATGAAACTGATGACGACCATCTTGCCGCGCACGAGATCGTCGTAGAAGCGGTAAGTCTTGCCGTCGTGACCAACGACCGGGACGTTCGGAACATAGTCCCCGCCCCAGGGCGAGCCGTCGCTTTCGGATGACCGTGCGGGGTTGCTGATCTGGTGCGCCAGTGAAGCCGCATCACGATCGACACCGGCCGAAAAGATCTGGGGCTGCCAACGGTGCAGCGCAACAGCCGCCGTCACCGCGAGCGCAAATGACGCCAGACCGATGGCGAGTGTGCTGGATGCCCTCATGAATTCTGCTTCAATCTGGCGGAGGCTGATGGTTCAGCCTCCGCACTATCAAGAATTGCGCCAGTTTCGATCAGCGCTTTCCGATCGGCGCCAACCGATCCGCGTCAGCCGCGGATCGCCTCGGGAAGGACTTCGGGCGTCAGGAACGTGACACCGTCGACGCTCGGAATAGGCGTGGGCGAGATCGTCAGCTGCGGCGCCCCCGCGCCCCCGCCCAGAACCTGGAACCTCATGAGCATCGCGAAGTCTTCGTGCACCGTGTTGTGGCAGTGCGTGACATACGACCCGCCGAACTCGCCGAACGTGACCTGGATTTTGACCGTTCCCCCGGGCCGCAGCCGCCATATGTCCTTGCGGACGAGACGTTCCGTGGCCGGGATCGCCGCTCCGCCGCGATCCAGCGTGAGCGCCTCCTCGAAGTGTAGGTGAACCGGATGATCCCAGCCGCCGCCGGTCGACATGACCCAGTGCTCCGTCTCGCCGGGGCGCGGGATCAGCATGGAGATCCGGTTTGCGTTCAACGTGTGCGTTGTTTCTCCGTCGACGCGGATCGCCCACGGCAGGAAATCTTTGTCCTCGCAACTCGGAATGCAGTCGCGGGCCGGGTTGGGCTCGAGCCGCTTGAACTCGATGTGCCGCACGCGCTTCGGCGCGACCTGCAGGATCTGACCTGTCAGTACAGAGGGAACCACGCTTCTGTCCTGCGTCGTGGCGTAGTGGGTCACACCCGGAACGTCGACGCTCTTCACTTCCGAGGAAACGATGAACTGCAACAGCGATCCGACGGCGGGATCGTCAGCAAAGCCGCGCATGGCGGCCGCAAGAGAGAACCGCCCCTCCGGCTTCCGGCCATCCTTGTGATAGAGCATGTTCACGAGATGCAGCTTGTCGCCGATCTTGAATTTCGAGAAGTCGACGACGATGTCATATCGTTCGCCGCTGCCCTGCTCGTCGAGTTCGGAGAGGGTGATCGGACGGGGCACAAGGTTGCCATCGTTCGCGATGAACTGGAACGGAACGTTCGTGTTCGTCGGGCTCGCGATAGCGAGCCTAAAGAAGCGCGCAACGGAGGCATTGAGGATACGGAATCGATACTTGCGCGGTAGTACCTTCATGAACGGTGCGTAGGCGTTGTTGACGCATACGACGTCGCCGAGCGTTCCGTCGGAATCGAAGATGTCGAAGAAAAGCTGGCCGTTTTGCCGGAAGGCGTTATCGGTGATCGACAGGTTGACGTCGAAGTCGATATTCCCCCACGGCAGCAGGGACCCGCTCGGCAGGCGGAGGTTGACGCCGTCGGTGATGACCTCGTTGCCACGATCCGGGCCGCTGTACATATTGATGCGGCCGAAGTTGCCCTTGTAGACGTTTTCGGCCGTGAAGAAGAACCGGTGGTCATGGAACCACATAGTCCCCTGGATTTCACGGTAATCGCCGGGAACGAGCTTTAGCCCGCCGCTGTCGGTCGGTCCCGAAGCGCGCCGGTCGGTTGCGGCAGTATTGATCGTGTCCATCCGCGCGAGCGTGGCGCCCCAGCGATAATCGTAGAACGTGCCAGGGTAGTGATAGGCGTTGTTGGCGCCATCGCTCTCCGCACCGTTGTGGGCGTTGTGGAAGTGGGTCGAGATTTGATTGATCCCGAAACCGTTGTTGTCGGACTTTGAAAGCGGCAGGTTGTTATAGATGCGGCACAACATCGGCTCGCCGTAGCGCATCTTGATGAGCGGCGGTCGCGGATTGCCGGGCGTAAAGCGTCCAGCACCCCAGCACCAGACCGAGTTCGGGTGCTGAGTCTGCATCAGCGGGTGGAACTTCGTGCCGGCCTGGCATGGTGAGATCGAAATAACGTAGCCTTCGTGCGGGAAATACGTATCCCACCGCTGGTGGCCGAAGAACTCGCCCGGGGGACGGCCTTCGATCGGACCGCGCCACGTGCGTGGGTTGGTCAGGTCGCGAAGCTTGGAGCTGTACGGGTCCGTCGCCAGCAGTTCGGTATATTCGGTGTGATAGGAGAGACGCCGCGCATCGGGCTCGTCGGTATCCGAAGGAAAGCGCGCGTTGCCTTTGGAATCACGCTCAAGCGTATGATAGTCGACCAGGTTGTCCCGCGGCAGCTCTTGCGTGAACTTGCGAGCGCCGAACAGCGGGCTCCGCGGCGTGCCGGTCGGCACGGCGGCGTAAGCACTCGGTGCGAACTGGCTCAAGCCGTTCTTCATGGCAAGCGCGCCGGTCGCAGTGAAGATGCCCATGCGGAACAAGTCGCGGCGAGAGACTTGCCCGTCGTTCAGCGCCTTCTTGATCTCGAACCGGTTGTTTCGTGCATTCTCCGCCTCTCGCTGGCGACGCCCGGAGGCCTTTTCGTCAATATACATCTTTCACCACACCTTTCGATGGTCAGCCCCTACGCAGCGATTAATTGGCGCGTGCGGCTAGCCCCTTCCATCCGAATATCGAATGCGGTTCCATGCTTCCCCGCCGGTCCCGCGCGACCGGCGACATTCCGTTTCTGTTTCGGGGGTCGACACCGCCGCCGAGCCGCACAACGCCCGCTCCCGGCAAAACCTGTCCCTCGACAGGTCTTCGCCAGGATTAGATGAATGATGTTCCTGAAACGGAGAAAGGACTACGGACCAAGGTCTGAGACCAAGAGGTAATTTGCAGTCAGTAGTCGGCCTATTTTGTTGACCTGAATGAGCATTTTCGAAATTAATCATGACATTGTAGATCAACAAAAAGTCTGATCGGCGGTCAGTCGAGGTACTTTTGTCCCAGGTGCGCCGCCCGCGGCCCCGCTTGTTGACAACCGGTCCTGCCAATCCGGTGTGTGTCGCCGAAACCTCGACTTCAATCCCCGAATCGCAGCCCACTGCCCCCGGCTGCCGGCCCATGCCGGTGCGCCGGAGCGTTAACGGATGTACTTGAAAAGTTTCGGCAATGTCCTGTGGACGGCGTCTCGCGCCGCAGGCCCGGCGAGGAGGCTCGCCGGGCTCGCGCTCGCCTGCGCGCTGTCAGCCTGTGGATTGTCGAGCGAACAGCTGTCCCTCCCGGCACCGATCGGTGGCGGGCCGCCGACGACGGGAACGCTGCCGAGTCCGAAGGGTACTGCACTCGGCGATCCGGCGAGCGCCGGCGCCGAAGGGCCAAGGATCTTCGAGGGGCACGGCAAGTTTCTGCGCGAGCCGGGCGAAGGCTCAGTGGATGCGTCGGGCGCGGCTGTCAATGGAGGCGGGGGAACGACGGCTTCGGGCAGCATCGCGACCGGTCAGGTGACGGGCGACGGCGTGACGCTCGACCTCGTCAACGCCACGATCCCCGAGGCCGCGCGCACGGTCCTCGGCGACATTCTGAAGGCGCCCTACGTCGTCGCGGACGGCCTCAAGGGCACGGTCACGCTCCAGACGACAAAGCCCGTCAGCGCCGATGCACTCCTCGAAATCTTCGAAACGGTGCTCGCAGCCAACGACGCGGCCCTCGTCGTCGAGGGCGGCATCTATCGTGTCGTGACGCGCGACGCCGCACTGGCCGCCGGCCGGCCCGTGGCGCCCCGTCCCGAGCGTCAGGCGCGCGGGCCCGGTGTCGGAACCGAGATCGTGCCGCTTCGCTATGTCTCCGCGACCGAGATGGAGCGGATTCTCGGCTCCGTCGTTCCGAAAGGCACCATCGCGCGCGTCGACAAGGCGCGCAATCTCCTGGTCGTGACCGGCACGCGGTCCGAGCTCGCCGCGATGGCCGACACCGTGCGCACCTTCGACGTCGATTGGATGCGCGGCATGTCGTTTGGAATCTTCCCACTGGAGACGTCCGATCCCGAAGCCATCGCTCAGGAACTCGACACCGTCTTCGCGAACGACAGCAACGGACCGTCCGCCGGCCTCGTACGCTTCGTTCCGAACGCGCGGTTGAAAGCCGTCCTCGTCATCACCTCGCGCCGCGAATACCTGAAGAAGGCCGAGACCTGGATCCGCCGTCTCGATCTCGCAGCCGAAGCAACGGAAAAGCGAGCGTTCGTCTACCGCGTGCAGTATCGACCCGTGCAGGAGCTGGCCGAGATCGTCCAGAAGGTCTACGCGAATCCGGCCTCGGAGGCGTCCGAGTCGCCGGTTGCAGCGGAGGCAGACGGCGCGACCACACCATCGGCCGATGCCGCGGCGGCCGGTGGAGCGTCGGAATTTGGCTCGCTCGTCGCCGAGGCGGCGCAGCGTCCAGGGATGCTGTCGGGAGGCAGCGGATCGACCGCGAATGTCCGCACGAATGCCCCGATCGCCACACCGTCGGCGGATCAGCCCGCTGCAGCGCCCGCTCCTTCAGCCGATTCCACCGCGGCGGCCGCGCCCGCCGAAACGGCGGCGCTTCCGGCATCGGGGATGCTGGCCCGCCGCGAGCCCGACGACCGCACGAGCGGCATTTCCGTCGTCGCGGACGAGGCCAACAACTCGCTCATAATCTCCGCGACGCCGTCCGAGATCCGCCGCATCCGAAAGGTCTTGTCCGAGATCGACGTGATGCCGACCCAGGTCCTGCTCGAGGCAACGATCGCCGAGGTCACCCTGACCGACGACCTGCGCTTCGGCCTCCGCTGGTTCTTCGAGAACCGCAACAACCAGTTCCGCCTGACCGATACGCTGGCGACCAATGTCGTCAATGCCGTGGCGCCCCAGTTCGCGGGCTTCACATATTTCCTCAATACCGCGGACGCGCGCGTCGCCCTCAACGCGCTCGCCGACATCACGAACGTCGACGTCGTCTCCTCGCCCTCGCTGATGGTCTTGAACAACAAGAAGGCCGTGCTCCAGATCGGTGATCAGGTGCCGATCAAGACGCAGGAGGTGCAAGCCGTCGTCGGGGGCGACGCGCCGATCATTAACGCGATCACGTTCCGCGACACGGGCATTCTGCTGACGATCATCCCGCGCGTCAGTGACGACGGCAGCGTGCTGCTCGAGATCGAACAGGAAGTGAGCGACGTCAAGGCGACGACATCCTCCACGATCGACAGCCCCACGATCGCCCAGCGGCGCATCCGCACGACTGTCTCGGTCAACAACGGCGGCAGCGTTGTGCTCGCGGGTCTCATGCAGGATCGAGCAACGCGCGCCCGCCAGCAGGTGCCGCTCGCGGGTGACGTGCCCGTCATCGGTAACCTTTTCAAGAACAAGAACGACCGCATCACGCGCACCGAGCTCGTGATCGCCATCACGCCGCAGGTCGTTAGCAATCATGCCGAGACAGGGATGATCGCGGCGGAGTTCCGCGATAGATTGAATTTCACGACCCGCCCGCAGCGCGAGACCGGACCCGAGCACAAGGAAACGCTCGATCGCATCCTGCGCTAACCCCTTGGGGGCGGAGCGCCGCGCGGGTTTGGGCTCATGATTTCCCTCAAACGACAGGATGGCGGACGGCGCGCCGACGCGGGCTTCGTGCTCGTCGTCGTGCTGGCGCTCTGCCTGACGCTCGCGCTGATCGGCGCCATCGTCGCGCGGCAGATCCGGTCCGAAATCCGCGACCGCGCCGCGCTGACATCGGTCGCCGAGGCCGAAGCCGCGGCTGACGCCGGCGTCGCCCTCGTCCTCGCCGATTGGATGGCGACAGCGCCCGAGAACGGTGCAGGGGCGCGGTTCGTGCCCGGTCAGGGCCCGACGCACTGCCGTTTCGCCCGCGCCGCGTTGTCGATCGACGTCGCGAGCGCGGCCGGCAAGGTGCCGCTCAACACCGACAATGCGGAATTGCTGGCGACCCTCTTCGCCGGTCTCGGAGCCGCACCCGCCGACGCGCGCACATATGCCGACAGAGTAATCGACTGGCAGGACGCCGATACGACGCCTCTGCCGGCCGGCGCCGAACGCGAAACCTATCTCTCCGCGTCCGCATCCAAGACCGGCCAACCTCCGCCCCCACCGCGGGACGCGAACTTCGAAGCCGTCTCCGAAATCGATCAGGTGCTCGGTCTTCCGAAACCGCTCGTCACCGCCGCGAAACCCTGGCTGACGGTCTATGGCACGGGCGATGGCATTGATCCTGCCGCCGCCGCGCCGCGCCTCGTCGCGATCCTGGCGCGCGGGGCTGCACGCTTGGGCGGATTCGACAGCTCGGCCGCTGAAGGGCAATTCTCGGACGGACCAGCGTTGCCCGACCGCTTAGTCGCGCGAGTCCTGCGTCCCGTCCTCGAGATCACGGTCAGCGCGGAACTGGGACCAGCGCGGCGGTTCGTCCGGACGGCCGCGATCGAGCCGACGAACGAAGGCCTGAAATTGAGGGACTGGGCTCAGGGCAACGGCGATGCCGCCGGGGCAGCAGAGGGTACCGACGGCGGCGATTTGCCGGCCTGCGGGATCTGACCCGGCCCCTACTTCATGGGGATGCCGAAACCGTCGTCGATCACCACGGGGGCTTGGCTGAACGCCTCGCGCGCCCGCTCCTGGCAGTAGCGCTTTCCATTCACTTCCCAGTAGCAATAGCTGCCGCAGTGCTCCCGCCCACGATAGTAATAGCAACCCTTGCCCATCGGGGGCGGCAACTCCGCTACGATCGGAGGCGGCCGGCGGTACTGGGCCTCGGCGGCCTCGGGCACGAGAAGTGCATACCCACCCGCGAAGGGAATGAGCGTGACGACGGCGCGGGCCGACCGGCGGAATTGGAAATGTCGGATGAAGACGGACGATGAAGTCCAAAGGTTTCGGAACATCGGGGTCCCTGTCACGGCAGATCAAGCTGTGAATGATCTAAGCTGAGTCGGGGTAGGTGTGACGGCGCGTTTGCACACTCCGGTCGTGGTGCGAGAGTGAAGGCACATATGGATGCGCGCATGCAACACGAGACGGCGCCGGGGAGTGACGCCCACATCGCGACCGACGCCGCGAAAAACGTCGCGACGGATGTCGCCGCGGGTCGTTCGGTGGCAGGGTCCGGTTACTCGGCGGCGATCCTTCTCGGCTTGATCGTCCTCTATGCGGCGATCGCGCTTCCCGTCCTCACCGGAAAACCGGCCCCGTCCGGGGCATTCATGGCATTCGGGCTTCTTTTAGCAACGGCGCTCGTCGCGCTGAGCCTTGTCGATATTGCGACGTATCGCCTGCCCGATATCGTGACGTTCCCCCTCGCTGCGCTGGGCATCGCCATCGCGCACGAGATGGGCTGGGACATCTGGTGGCTCCGCGTGGCCGCCGCAGCCGCCGCCTTCAGCGCCTTCGTCCTGATCGCCTGGCTCTACCGTCAGGCGCGCGGCCGGCAGGGCCTCGGGCACGGTGACGCGAAGCTCATGGCCGCGATCGGCGCTTGGGTCGGCATCGAGGGCCTCGCATCGGTCGTCCTCTGGTCGGCAGCATCAGCGCTCGTGACCATCGGGATGTGGCGCGCCGCCGGCGGTGTAGTAACCAAGGACATGGCGATCCCGTTCGGACCGTTCCTCGCGCTTGGAGCCTGGATCGTCTGGCTCTATGGGCCCGTCGAATTGTGATCGTGAACCGCGAATGCCGATGGTCTGTGACCCGTGCCTCTTGAGAAGCATGGCTCTTCAGAACCATGTCACTTGAAACCGATGGCCCGTTGCTTGCTTTGAACCTGGGCGATAGCGTGCCGCCAGACAAACCTCGGGACGCCATGACCGTGAAGCCCCGAAGTAGAAGGTACGGCTGATGCGACAGCACAATGGACGCGGTCAGACAACCCGCAACAGGGCTCACCCATATGTGCGGCGCTTCGAATGTGACGTCGCGTCGGACGCAGGCTTCACGCTGCTCGAACTGCTGGTGGTGCTCGGTATCATCGTGCTGATCGCGACGATCGCCGCGCCCCAAGTCATGCGGTACTTGGGCGACGCACGCACCGAGACGGCCAAGGCGCAGATCAGTGCCATCTCGACCGCTCTCGAACTCTACGCCCTCGATAACGGCGGCTTCCCGCCCGAGCGCGTCGGCTTGAACGCCCTGGTACAAGCCCCCCAGGGCCAGCCCCGCTGGCGGGGTCCCTATCTGAAACGCGCCGATGGGCTCCGTGATCCCTGGGGACAGCCCTACCGCTACAAATTCCCGGGCGCCGGCGGCCAGCCCCAGGTTTATACGCTCGGCCGCGACAACGCCCAGGGCGGAACGGGGGAAAACCTCGACGTCTCGAGTTGAACCCCGAACGGCTTCCCTCTCCCCGCGAGAGGGGCGGCCGCCCCCGCGATCACTCCGGGATCTTGCCGGCCTTCTGCATGGCAATGACCGCCTCGACGCGATTGCGCGCGTGGAGCTTCTGCAGAACGTTCGTCATGTAGTGTTTGACGGTCTTCTCAGAAAGCGTGAGCTTGCGCGCGATCTCCTTGTTGGTGAGACCCGCCGAAACCTCTTTCAAGATCTGCTCTTCGCGCAGCGTCAGTTCCGGCTGCGCGCGTTGCTGGATGCTCCGCTCGTTGGCGGGCTTCCGCTTCATGCTCGTGAGCAGACGTGCGGCGAACTGGGGCGTGATGTAGGTCTCGCCCCGGTGGACGGTGCGGATCGTGTTGACGAGATCGTTGCCCGTGATGCCCTTGAGCACGTAGCCGTGGGCGCCGACCTCCATCGCCGTCGTCAGATCTTCTTCGCGCTCCGACACGGTCAGCATGATGGTGCGCACGCCAAGCTGACGCTCCGCAATCGATCGCGCGGCGTTGAGGCCCGAGCCCGGCATGGAAATGTCCAGCAGCATGATGTCGGGCTTTTCGTCGAGCGCGATGCGCAGCGCATCGTCCGCCGACGCCCCGACGGCCACGACCTCGATGTCGTCCTCGAGTTGCAACGTGCTGACGACCCCGTCGCGCAACAGCGGGTGATCGTCCACGACGGCAATGCGGATCGTGTCAACCACGGTTCGACCTCTGTGCTGCCGGATTCTCGAAACCAACGACGAGCTTCGTGCCGCGGCCGGGACTTGAAACGATGTCGAGCGTCCCGCCGAGGCTTTCGATCCGGTGCTTCAATCCCGACAGTCCTAGCCGGTCTGTCCCCTTGAGAACAGTGTCCGCGTCGAATCCCGGGCCCTGATCCTGGATTTCCACATTGAGTAAACGACCATCGTAGCGGGCGACGAGCGTCTGGCCGTTGCCCCCGCCGTGCCGGAAGGCGTTGTTGAGGCCCTCCTGGGCAAACCGGAACAGGCAAATCGTGATCGGCAGAGGGAGGCGCGGCGGCAGCGGGGCGATCTCCGCGCGAACCCGCGACCCCGTCGCCCGCTCGTGCGCGTTCGCTGCGATCGTCAGGGCTTCCGCCGGCGAGATCCGCTTCAATTCTGGCAGCGCTAAGCCCGACGAGATATTCCGGACTTCGCGCATGGCGTCCTGGGTCGCGCGCCGCACGATCCCGATCGATTCCTCGGCGCGCTGGGCCGTCTTTTCCGTTGGCTTCGCGATGTGCCGAGCGATCTCGTCGATCTTCAAGAGGGAGAGCGCCAGATGCTGGGCCGGGCCGTCATGAAGATCGGAGCTGATGCGTCTCAGGTAGCGCTCATTGAGTTCGGTAGCCATGCGGCTGGCATGCTGCAGCTTGCTCCTGAGCACCTCGCTCTCGTCCTTGAGCCGCTTCTGCTCGGCGAGCTGCTGGGCGAGGCGCTCCTGCTGGGCCGCAATGGTGCGGTCGGAGTTGAGTACGAAATAGGAAAGGAGCGCCAGAACGCCGAGGCCCGTCGCTCCGACGACCAGCCACGTCTGTCGCTGGGCCTGCACGATCGCCCGCTCGAGCGTACTCGACGTGTCGTGCGCCTCGAGAACGCCGACGATCTGACCGCCCGATGAGCCGCGGACGGGCGCGTAAACCTCGAGTTTGCCCGCGCCGTTCGGCAGGAGTTCTGGGTGATAAAATGCGACGACGTTTCCTTCGAGTGCGCTCTTGAGCACGCTCTCACGGATGGAGACGTCGGCGCTTCCGCGATCGTTAACGGCGAGAGCCAGTGAGCCGTCGCGGCGCCAAATCCGCAGCGCATGCCATCCGTCGGGCGGAGCCTGGGCCGCGACGATCGTTTCGACCTGCCGGCGGGTCTCGGGCTTGACCTCGTTGCTCCACGCGAGGTCGCGAGCCGCGCGCTCAAGCACGCTCTCCATGCGCAACGCCAGTTCGCCGCCCGCGTGATTGACGATGCCTTGCGCAATGCGCCCTCCGACCCAATTGCCGAGCACGAGCGTGCTGGCGATGAGAACGAGAGCAGCGGTCACGGCGAACTTCCCGGCCAGCGACATGGGCTGGCTCCAGAATGCCGTCGTTGCACTAAGCATCACGTCCCTCTGATCAGACGATGGTCTGATATGCGACCCGACCAAGGGCGATGCGCGCGGCTCGACTTCGGTACCTACCTGGGACTGAGCCATTGGGAAATTATCGTGTGGTTCGTACTGGATAGTATGGGACTTTCTCAGACTACGTGCAACCGACGGGTTGAGATCGTGGTGACCAGACAGGCTTGCAGGAGCATGTCGAGAA
>JANRIH010000036.1:0-229029 GCA_033765145.1 Hyphomicrobium sp.
ACTGGCCATGGACAGCGCCTCCGACTGGTCGTGCGTCACCAGTACAAATGTGATTCCGAGCGACCTCTGGATGCCCGAAAGCTCGCTCTGCATCTGCTCACGGAGCTTGAGATCCAGCGCGCCGAGCGGCTCGTCGAGCAGTAGGACCTTGGGCTTGTTGACCAGTGCACGGGCGAGCGCGACCCTCTGCTTCTGGCCGCCCGAGAGCTGCTTTATCATCCGCTGTTCGAAACCTGAAAGCTTGACCAATGAGAGTGCGGCCTTCGCTTCTGCTTCGCGGGATGCGCGGTTCTCGCCCTTGATCATCAGGCCGAATGCGACGTTCTCGCCGACCGTCATATGTGGGAACAAGGCATAGTCCTGGAACACCGTGTTGACTTGTCGCCGATTGGGCGGCACGTCGACCACATTGTCTCCGAAGATTTCAATCGTTCCGCTGTTGGGCTGCTCAAACCCAGCGATCAGCCGCAGGCAAGTGGTTTTTCCGGAGCCCGACGGTCCGAGCATTGCAAAGAACTCGCCCGGCGCAATACTTAGGGTCACATCCTGGACGGCGCGAACGTTGCCAAACTGGCGCGACACCCCGGAAAACTGGACAGCCGACATCAAAGGGCACCCCGCTCGTCGCTACTGCCCTCGGATCGCCACGTAGTCGCTCGCCCACTGCGAGTAGGGAACGCAGCTGCCGCTGGACTGACATTTCGCAGTCGGCGTTCGCCAGAACCACAGTTTGTCGAAATTCTCAAAGCCGTTCTTCTTGCAGCCTTCGTCGGTCAGCAGCGCATTGCCCTTACAGGCCGCCGGCACAGCCGGGTTCGATCCAACCCAAGCTGAAACATCGCCCTGCAGCTTTTCGGACAAGGAATGCTGGAACCACTTGTAGGCGCAGTTCGGATGCTTGGCCTGAATGTGAAGCATTTGAGTGTCTGCCCAGGCGGTGGCACCCTCGTCGGGAATTGTGGAACCTATGGGCCGGCCTTCTGCGAGCAGCAGGTTGACTTGAAAAGGCCAGGACGATGAGGCAACCACGCCCTCAGTCTTGAAGTCGTCGATCTGAGCCATGGCGTCGTACCAGTAGCGGGCGACCAAGGGGCGCTGCTGTCGGACAAGCTCGACGGCCTCCTTGTACTGTTCTTCATTCAGTTCGTAGGGATTGGTGATCTTCAGCTCTGGCTTGTTCCTCATCAGGAACAGCGCGGCATCGGCGATGTAGATCGGACCGTTGTAGGCCTGCACACGACCCTTGTTGCTCTTGCCGTCGGGGAGCGTCTGTTCCTGGAATACGACCGACCAGCTCGTGGGAGGCTCCTTGAAGACTGTAGTGCTGTAAAGGAGCAGGTTCGGACCCCATTGGTAGGGCACGCCGTAATGCACGCCATCGACCGTGTGCCATGGCGCGCTCTGCAGACGCTCGTCGACTAGCTTCCAGTTCGTCAGACGATTGATGTCGATGGGCTGCACGCGCTTCCCGGCGATCAGGCGGAGGGTTGCATCGCCGGACGCGATCACGACGTCGAAGCCGGCTTGGTTCATCAGTGAGACCATCTCGTCCGAGGTGCCCGCGATCTTCGGCTTCACGATGCAGCCGGTCTGCTTCTCGAAGTCCGTCACCCAGTCATAGTTCTTGTCCGTTTCACCGCGCTCGATATACCCCGGCCAGGTAAGGATGTTGACTTCGCCTTCCGACGTCGATGAGTCGCCTGCGAGAGCGGCAGTGACCGGCATCGCGGCAAGAAGCATTGATGCCACTATTGGGGCTAAGATCGGTCTTTGCATGGGGTACTCCTGCTTGTTCCGGAACGTTCGGGGTCGGCCGATTGGAGAGCGAACTATCGCAACCGCGCCACGAACTTGATCTCGATCAGCTGATCTGGAAGTGCCAGGCGCGGCGTGACGAAGATGGTGCTCGCAACTTCCGGGCGTTCGGACTTGTAGGCCTCGCGGCGGACCTTTCCGGCGACGTCGAACGCCTTGTCCATGTCAGTCACCAGAACCATTTCCTCGACGACATCAGCGAGTGTCGCGCCGAACTGCGCGAGCAGCTTCTCGGCATTGGCATAGGTCTGCCGCATCTGAATTTCCATGTTCGAGTGGTCGGCAATCTTGCCATCCGCATCGAGCGGTGCGGGGCCGATCATGTCACCGTCCGCGTCGACACTGAGCTGTCCTGAAACGTAGATTGTATCTTCGACGCGGACGGCTTGGGGGTAGCCGTAGATGTCTTCCCAACGCGTGCCAGTCCACTTGGTGGTCTTGGTGAGCATCTGGAGTTTCCTGAATCCTGAATTCGGTGTCGAACGCTGTCGATCAACACGCGTCACGCGATCGCCGAGACCGCGAGACACAGCGCGTCCAAATTTAGTCCGCAGCGCTTCGGCGGCTTGAAGGTGCAAATGTACTATGGCGCATCGACCCGATCGGGGACGCTGGCGGACAGCTCGGCGCGCAGCCCATGGTACATTTGCATCTTTGATTGGTGTCCGAGGCGCGGGATCAATTTGCCGGCCTTCGCAAAGATGGACAGGCCGTCGATGCCCCGACCGGCTCCACACGCGGCCGTGTGCCACCAATCCGGTGCTTTCCGGAAAAAACTCGAGAGGAACGAGCGATGATCCGTCTTGTACGTGCCTTGCGCCGCAAGCCAGGAATGTCCCGTGCAGAATTTTTGCACTACTGGCAGTACATCCATGGGCCGCTGGTCGCCCAGTACGCTGGGGTGCTCAACATCAAGCGCTATTTCCAGCTCCACACGCTTGACGATCCCATCAACGATGGACTGGCGCGAGATCGCGGTGGCATGGAACTGCCTTATGACGGAATTGCCGATGTCTGGTGGATGACGCGCGACGACATGACCTCAGGTTTCGCCACTCCAGAAGGGCAAGCGGCCGGCGCGCTGTTTCTCGAGGATGAGAAGAGGTTTCTCGACATTCCGAATTCAGCGCTCTGGTTTTCTTACGAGTATCCGCAGGTCAACCCGTCAGAGTACATCATCGCCCGTGAACACGGCCCGTTGGTGAAAATGTACTACTGTCTGCGCCATCATGCTCATCAGAACCTCGATGCGGCGCAACTCTATTGGCGTACAAACCATGGACCACTGATCCGGAGCGTGGCCGAGGGCATGCGGGTGAAGCGCTACCTGCAAGTGCACTACTATGCCGACCCGGTCGAGCAGCAGATGCGCGATGCGCGCGGGACGATCGTGCCGCCGTATACCGGGCACGCCGAGCTATGGTTCGAGCATTCGGATCTCGTCAACTTTGCCAGTATCCCTGAGGCCAAGCGGGCCATGACCCTGGCGATCGAGGACGAAGCAAAGTTTATCGATTTCCAGAGATCGGCAATGTGGCTCGGAAAAGAGCATGTGATCATCGATCAGAGATAGTGGGGTAGCATAAACAGCAATTGCAAAGTGCCTTAGAGCCTGTCCGGAAGTTTCTTGAGTCGGCGGAATCAGTTGTGATTCTGTAGTCCCAGGCGAGATGATTCGCGGGGGCAGCGATGTGGACGTCGAAAAATCGGGCGCAATACGAGCGCGGCGGGCGGTATCCGAGTGATCTGACGGACGAGGAATGGGCGCTGGTCGAGCCGCATCTTCCAGCGCAGCGCGAGGTCGATCGGCGCGAGATCATGAATGCGATCCTTTACGTGCTGACCACCGGTTGTCAGTGGCGCGCGCTGCCGAAGGATTTGCCGCCGAAGAGCACGGTGCACGACTACTTCGTCGAATGGCGCTGCGACGGGACGCTCACGCGCATTCACCACGCGCTTTACGGCGAGGTCCGCAAGCTGGCGGGCAAGAAGAAGACCGCGACCACCGCCATCGTCGACAGCCAGAGCGTCAAAGGCGCAGAAAAAGGGGGGGCCGGATTGATGCGAGCGGCTACGATGCGGGCAAGAAAATCAAGGGCAAGAAGCGCCATATCGCCGTCGACACGCTTGGGCTGATGATCGCCTTGTGCGTTTCGCCGGCGGACCTCCAGGATCGCGACATGATCGCTCCGCTGCTGCGCGAAGCCCGCAAGATGTTTCCGTCGTTGAAGCGTGCGATCGCGGACGGAGGCTATCAGGGAACTGCGACCGCCGAGGCTGTTCGCGCCGAGGCAAAGATCCCGCTCGAAATCGTCAAGCGCTCCGACACGGCGGCGACTTTCAAGGTGCTGCCCAAGCGCTGGATCGTCGAGCGGACGTTCGGATGGCTCGGACGCTGCCGCAGATTGGCGAAAGACTTCGAGAACCTCGCCCGCTCGCACTCCGCCTTCGTCATCCTCGCCATGATCCGCGTCATGCTCAGGCGCCTCGCAAAAGCCCGGAAAGGCTCATAAAGTCTCCGGACCGACTCTTAGACAGTGTGTGTGACTCTGCTGCTTCCAATTGTGCGGATACAGTTGGCGCTGTCATCGTCAGGCAATCCCGATCGCATGCGACCCCGCATCCGTCATCTTAGCGAACACGTGATGGTTCGAAAGCGCCACTAATCCCACTCTCGAACTCCGCTCCTCTCCAAGCTCGGACTATGTACCTGTCTCGGAACGCTATGAGCCGCCGGGCCGAATTTTCTTGCTGTCAAAATCCCAGCCCAAGCGCCGACATATCACCACATACCTCAGCATGCTGAACGTGTTCGGCATGCGAGCGCTGTACTACGTGTTTCGTCCTCCAACATCGAGGACGAACACATGAGACAATCGGTACACTACCTTGCAGCTTTCGCGATCCTCGTCGCCGGTATCTGCACCACAGCCATGAACTGGCGCTTCTCTTACCAACTTGGAGCGAACGAATTCGACAGCGTTGTCTGGGCGACGTTCTCGGTCGCACTCGACGTTGCCAAGTGGCTCATGCTTCCGTTCGCCGCGTTGGCTTGCCGCCATCACAAGTTTCGCGCCGCAGCGGCGTTCGCGATCTGGCTCGTGGCTTCCATCTACTCGTTCGCTGCCGCGATCGGATTCGCGGCTTTCGCGCGCGAGACCGCCGTCGCTGAGCACGCGGTTCAATCGGATCTGCGCGCGACGCTCGAACTCATGCGCCAGAGCCCGCGCTGGACATCGTCGGCCGCGTGTGCCGATGTGACAGCAGAGAGATCGAGAACGTTCTGCGCGAACTATGCGGAGGTCGAGGCGAAACTCACGGCTACAGCGCACCACGCCGATCCGCAGTCGGCGCTGTTCGCGCGGATCACGGGTCACTCCCCCGACACGATGCGGATTGTGCTTTCTGTGTTTCTCGCGGTGGCCTGCGAGATCATCTCGGCGCTCGGTTTCTACGCCATTCTCTCGCTGACCCTTACTCCGGCACCGGTCCGGCCTGTGCCGAAACCCAAGCCGACGCCGACAAAGTGGAAACCGCCGAAGTGGTCGCCACAGGTTGCTAAGAACAGCACGGGTGCTCCCCTGCCCCGATGGCAAGGCCGGACATGACCGGGTGCGGCCGGCGCGGCCATGTCATGGCGGGATGCAGCCGGACCGACCCGGCCAATCAGGAACAGAAAAACCCCGGGTAGCTACTCCCGGGGCTGCTCCTTTTCAG
Source organism: Hyphomicrobium sp. (assembly GCA_033765145.1). Classification (GTDB taxonomy): domain Bacteria; phylum Pseudomonadota; class Alphaproteobacteria; order Rhizobiales; family Hyphomicrobiaceae; genus JAGVSR01. The sequence goes on from JANRIH010000036.1 coordinate 5,533, forward strand.
GAGTCGTCGCTTGTGTCGTCAGGCGGGACGCGCGAGGCGATCCAGGCTTCCACATGCGCCGAGTACCAGGCGACACGACACTGACCGAGTTGCATCCGGCGAGGAAACTTCCCGGCCTTTTCGAGGCGCGCTATGTGCTGGTGCGAGTAGGGTATGCCATAGATCGTCTTCAGGCCCTTCTTGTCGACCAATCGGTAGTCAGACATCGCAACTCTCCAAGTTAGGGAGCATCGCGATGCTGCCCGGTTAGCCCAGGCGACGAATCAATGGTGATCTTCAATTATGTTTTCTCGGTGGAAAGAATGCGCAGGATCTCTTGCTCATACCTGCGCATAGCTTCTCGCATTTCGTCCATGTACGAGTATCGATTGTAAATTTTTGCAATCGCCGTGAGCGTTCCAGTCTGGTGGTTGAGAATGCGCTCGGTGATATGAGGTGGCGTGCCAATGCGTGCCTGGATCGTGGAGAACGTCCGGCGCAGATCGTGCAGCGTCCAGTGGTCGATCTTGCATTGGCGATCGAACAGGAGCTTCGACTTCGACCAGCCGTTGAATGCCCGATCGTCGGTGCCGCGCGCAGCGAAAAGAAAATCACCGGTCAGCAAAGCCTCTTTCAGCGCCCGCTCCGCGAGTTCGCCGAACGGGAACGCATGCTCGCGGCCGTTCTTGGTCAGGCTCGCTGGTAAACTGATCACTCGCGAATCGGCATCGATAAAGGCGCGCCGCATTGCGCCGATCTCTCCGCGTCTCTGTCCGGTAAGAATGAGAAGCTCGACGATGGTGCCGAATGGGTGCCCGCGATCCCGCGCGACTTCGTAAATGCGGGCAAGCTCACGATCGGACAGCACCCGGTCGCGCGACACCGGCCGCGTTGGAAGCTGAAGTCCTTCGACCGGACTGTGTTGCAGATAACGGCGCCGAACCGCCCATCGGAAGAACGTGCGTCCTGCCGTGAAGACATGCCGGGCGGCAGCCGGTCGCTCAAGGACCTCATCGACGACCCGCATGACGTCCTCAGTCGTGATGTCCTCCAGGAGCTTGGTCTTGAACTCCGGCTCGAAGTGCCGGCGCAGCAATCGCTCAGTCTCCTTCGCCGTGCTGGGTCTGTTCTTGACCGCGCAGTGGGTGCTGAGGAACGTGTCCACCGCCTCGCCGAAGCGCAAGGCGACGCCGCTGCCCTTGCGCTGCTTCCGCCGAAGCAAGTCCCACGCGACGCCGCGTGCCTCTTGAAGGGACATGTCGGGGTATCGCCCGATGGTCACCCGGCGACGCTCCTCGCCGCGCATCGCGATCCAGGTTTTGGTGCCACCTTGGCTGATACGAATGCCGAATCCGGGAAGAGAGGCATCCCAATGGGTGACTTGGCCCTGCTCCGGCGGCTTGAGAGCACGGATCCCAAGATCTGTGAACTGCAGTCGGGACATGGCCGCCCGTTCCAAGTTTCTGGGACGACATGGGAGCGTCAGAGCAGGAGCTCTGATGCTCAACGCTAGGCTCACTTTAGGCTCGCCGATGTGGGGCGTAGGGCCGAAAACCAGAGTCCAGCCATGTGACACGATCTCGGTGAAAAACGCAACAATAACAATGCAATGTGAGACATTAAAGTTTAGTATGTTCACGCATGAAAAACAGCCCAAATTCGATTAGGAAACTGATGCTCTATCCAGCTGAGCTACGGGACCCCTCGCGTGGCGCGCGGGCGCACCATACATGAGGCTCGGCGCGGGAACAAAGCCCGAGATCAGCCGGACTTGGCAGCCTTCGAGCACAGCGGAATGTCAGGAATATTCGGGGCGGACCATGTCCGAGGGCCGCCAGATGAAGCCCGCGGCGCCAGTCCGTCGGCTCCGCGCGCCGATCCGTCGCGCTAGTCTGTCGCGGTGGCCCGTCGCACTGGACCGTCGCGACGGTCCATCCCTCAAGGCGTCGCCTTGACGAGGCGGCCCGTGTACATGACGGGCCCGGTCGGCAGGCCCGTCGGGGAGCCGCCCATGGGCTCCAGCGACACGGCGAACGAGGCGTTCATCAGCATGTCGCGATCAGGACCCGGCTCCACGGGCATCACGTTCATCTCGCCTTCCCCGATCACACCCATCGACTTCGGCTTTGCGAGCGAGTCGTGCAGCATCCAGACCTCGTAGATCTTGTTGGCGACAGGTGCTGCACCGACGGCGGTGATAATGCAGTTGCTCGTCTTCATGTCGACCATCAGAAGAAACGGCGGCATGTCTTTCGAGGCAGTCAGGACCGCGACATACTTGGTGCCGGGATTCATCTCGGCCTGATAGTCGCGATAACCGAGAACGCCGACGAGGGCCGCAGCCACCGCGCTCACGCCGACGAACGCATTCCGCCAGCGCGCGGCGCGGCGTTCGAGCGCGCGCTCGCGTGCCTTCAACGACACGATGTGCTGCGCGAGGCCGATTTCGGCGCGTATCTTGTTGTACAGAGCCGGCGGAGGCGTCATCGGCCGGACGTTCTCGATCATCGGAGCGAGACGACGCTCCCAAGCGACAATGGCCCCTTCGAGCGCCTTGTCCGATGCGCGACGTTCCGCGACCGTCCGACGCTCGGCGGCGTCGAGTGTGCCGAGGACATACTCGGCGGCCAATCCATCGATGTCGTCGAGCTCGGTCATTGCTCGAGGCACCCCTTCAGTTGGGCCAGGCTGCGATGAAGCCAGGTCTTGATCGTTCCTTCCGGCCGGTCGAATCGTTTGGCCAACGCTTCCCGGCTCATGCCGTCGAGATAGGCCAGGCGCACGATCTGCCGCTTTTCGGGTTCCAGGCCTTCGAGGCACCGCATCAGCCGCGCCACGTCTTCCTGGCGTTCAAGGCCAACGAGCGGATGCTCGTCGTCACTTTCGAGGTTGTCGAGTTCACTCTCATCGGCCGAGGCCTTCGGCACACGCCGGCGGACTTCATCGAGCGCCCGGTTGCGGACAATCGCCGACATCCAGGTCATCGGGGCCGCGATGGCCGGATTGAAATCCCCGGCCTTCTCCCAGACCTTGACGTAAGCCTCCTGGAGCACTTCCTCGGCCACCTCCCGGCTCTTGAGAATACGGACCGCAACTGCGAAAAGTTTCGGCGACGTCGCCTGATAGAGTTCCGCGAACGCCGACTCTTGGCCCTTTGCAACGGCGGCGAGAAGCTCGGCGTACTTGTCTGTGGCAGGCGGCATCGAACCTCGCGCGCGCAGCGGGGCGGCAGGGGCGCAGCGACACTTAAGTCCAACAGCCGACCCCTGTCGAGACGCTCGAGGCCGATCGCGCGGGTGTCAGCCGGACGCTTACGTTCTAAGGTTGACGCGCGTTTCCCAATCTTCAGCAACGGTTGATGTTCATGCCCGCCTGGCTTGCCCCCATCCTTCTGCTCGCCGCCTCGAACGTGTTTATGACATTCGCGTGGTATGGGCACCTCAAATACAAGGAGGCGCCGCTCCTGACGGTCGTGCTCGCGAGCTGGGCGATCGCGTTTTTCGAGTACTGCCTCGCGGTGCCGGCCAACCGCCTTGGACACGGCATCTATACAGCCGCCGAACTGAAGACGATCCAGGAAGTCATCACCCTCCTGGTCTTCATGGGTTTTTCGATCCTCTATCTCAACGAGGCGATCACCATGAACCATGTCATCGGTTTTTCGCTGATCGCGGCCGGCGCGTTCTTCGTATTCCGCGGACCTTTCTGAGGTCCGTTGCGGCGGACCGTCATCCGCCTTTCAGCGAGTTCCACCATGTCACGCGCTCCCACAACTGACGGCGCGCGCCTCATCCCGATCCTCGGCGACCAACTCAGCCACCATATGACGAGCCTTCGCGCCGGAGAACCGTCGCGAGATCTCGTCCTCATGGCCGAGGTCGCGGACGAGACGACCTATGTTCCCCACCACAAGAAGAAGATCGCATTCATCTTCGCCGCCATGCGCCATTTCGCGGGCGAGCTTTCCGCCCATGGATGGCGCGTTCGGTACGTGACGCTCGACGCACCCGGAAACACCGGAAGCCTCGCGGGCGAGGTCGTGCGCGCCGTCCAGGCGTGTGGCGCCTCGGGCATCATCGTGACCGAGCCCGGGGAATGGCGTGTGCTCTCACAAATGCGTACCTGGGGCGAGGCGGCCGGCGTGCCGATCGACATTCTCGATGACGAGCGCTTCATTGCGAGCCACGCGCGTTTCCGCCGTTGGGCCGACGGCAAAAAGACGCTTCGCATGGAGCACTTCTATCGCGAGATGCGGCGCGAAACGGGCCTGCTCATGGACGGCGCCGAACCGCTCGGCGGGCAGTGGAATTTCGACCATGAGAACCGCAAACCGGCCAAGCCCGACCTCTTCATGCCGGAGCCCTTGCGGTTCGAACCGGACGTCGTCACTCGCGAGGTGATCGATCTCGTCGAGCGCCGGTTCGGGCGGAACTTCGGGAAGCTCGAACCATTCTGGTTCGCCGTGCAGCGCCGCGACGCACTCCGCCAACTCGATCACTTCATCGCGACAGGGCTCCGCTATTTCGGAGATTTCCAGGACGCGATGTTGAAAGACAACCGGTTTCTCTATCACTCGCTTCTGTCGATGTATCTCAACGTCGGGCTCCTTGACGCCCGCGAGATCTGCGCGCGTGTCGATAGGGCCTACCGCGACGGCGACATTCCGCTCAATTCCGCGGAGGGCTACATCCGGCAGATCATCGGCTGGCGCGAATATGTGCGTGGAATCTATTGGCTCAAAATGCCGAAGTATGTCGACGAGAACGCGCTCGGCCACGATCGTCCGATCCCGGATTTCTATTGGACGGGCAACACCGACATGGCCTGCCTCGCGGCCGCGATCGGTCAGACGCGGGACGAGGCCTACGCGCATCACATCCAGCGGCTCATGGTGACCGGCAACTTCGCGCTCCTCGCCGGCGTCGATCCCCGGGACATCCACGAGTGGTATCTGGCCGTGTACGCCGACGCCTTCGAATGGGTCGAGCTGCCGAACACTCTCGGCATGAGCCAGTACGCGGACGGAGGGCTCCTAGGCTCGAAGCCCTACGCGGCGAGCGGGGCCTACATCAACAGGATGTCGGACTATTGCCGGGGATGCCGGTACGACGTCAAACAGCGCACGGGCGATGATGCGTGTCCGTTCAACGCGCTTTATTGGGACTTCATCGCCCGGCACGAGGGAACGCTCGCGCGCAATCCGCGCATGGCTCAGATCTATGCCTCCTGGCGCAAGATGCCCGAGGCGACGCGGCTCGAGCTCCGGGCCAGCGCAGGCCGTTTTCTCGCGACGCTCAAACCTTGGCTCCGTTCCGTTGCGGACGGGCCGGGTGCCTCCCCTTCCGGCAAGCGTCCGAGCAGTACTTGACCTCGTCCCAGACCTTGGCCCACGCCCGGCGCCAAACGAAGGGTCGCCCGCAGGACACACATGTGCGGGACGGCAACTCCGACTTTTTTCGCATTTTCGCCATGCCCCAAAGTGTACGACAACGGGCGTGAAACGGGTCTCCTCTGCGAGGGCACCTGGACAGGACCCAACCGCACGCGAAGCCCAACGATCATGCCGCTGCCGCTGAAAGACGTCGCTGTCGTCCTCGCCGCCCATGGCGATCGCGGGGGGGATGCGCCAAACCGCGCGCTCCGCTCGCATCGCGATGGGCTGGCGGCCATGGGATTGTTCCGCACGGTCGAGGCCGGTGTCCTGAACGGCGAGCCGAGCCTAGAGTCCGCGCTGAAGCTCGCCCAATCCAAAGGCGCCATCCGGATCGCGGTCTATCCGATGTTCATGTCCGCGGGCTATTTCACGAACACCGTGCTCCCCGAACGCATTTCACGCATGGGTCTCGATCGGCAATGCAGAATCCTCGAGCCGCTCGGGCTCGATCTGCGTATTCCCGAGCTTCTTCTGGCGGAAGCCCTCGCAGCGGCCCATGCGCATGGACTCGATCCAGGCGCCGCCCGTCTCCTGATCGTCGGTCACGGCTCTAAGCTCGGACCGGCGTCGGCCAACGCGACGCGGCACGTCGCGCTTGCGGTTGCGCGGGACAGCCGGTTCAAGATCGTCGACACGGCGTTTCTGGAGGAGGCGCCGTTCCTGGACGATGCGCTCTCCGGCGATCCGATGCCGACGGTCGTTTCGGGATTTTTTTCCGGTGACGGCATGCATGCCCAGGAGGACGTTCCGAAAGCCATTGCCGCATCCGGCCATGCCGCCGTCTATGCCGGATCGATCGGGCGTTCGGCCGAGCTTGCGACCGTCGTCAGGGACGCCGTCGTCGCAGCCATGGTCCGCACCTGATCGGAGATCGCTTTCACTCGTCCGATGGGTCAACGTCCGATGGGTCAGGCCACGCGCTTTTTTGCTACCTATAATTGTATTTAACTCGATTTACATCACTATTTGTCAATAATGCTATTCTAGGTTGTGCTATATTCGGTTTTTTCGAAGGGGTTCCCACGTGCAGCCGATCGCCCTATTTCCCGACCGCCGTAACGCTCATGCGCCTCCGGCCGAAGATCGCGCGGCATCCTCGGAGCGCGCAGCCCCCGTGGAAATGCCGACGCCGGCGACGCCCGTCGCACTGATCGAAGCGGCCGTCGCGGAACTTCATCATGTCGCCCTGTCAGTTGCGGTCGTGACGAGCGCGATCAATTCCATGAAGGATTGGCGCGCCCGGCTCAGCGCTGACGAGATCGCACGGCGATTGCCGCGAACGATCTCGCTCGCGCGGGTCCTGTCACTCCTGGAGTCGGATGCTGTGGATCACTCGGCACTCACGGCGCCGACGTCGGTCGTCGTGACTGAACTTCAAAAGTGCGTTTTGGCACTCGGCGAATTCTTCGACGATGCGACGACCATCGGCGCCGCGCGGGCCGGGACACTTCATGCGCGACGGCTCGGCGATCAGTGGCGGCCCATCTGCCGCTCCCTTTCGGACATCGTGCTGGCCTGGCAACAGGCTTCTCCGCCCACGCTGCCCGAGCTTTACGCGCAGAACACCCGAATTCTGTCGGCCTTGCTGCTCGGGGCGGCGGCCGGCTTCCGGCCCTGTCTCGACGACGACGGCGCGCTTTACGCGCCCGAGCTGCCTCAGATGCGGCGTTGGCCGCGCCGGTACGTGCTGCAGAGCTGCCTCGTCATGACCGACAACTTCCTGCTCGAAGCCGTCGTTCGCGATGCGTCCGCCGGCGGGCTCGGTCTCGATCAAGTACACGGCGTGCAACCGGGAGACGTTCTCGCGGTCGAATTGCAGTCCGGCCGACGTTTCCACGGCGTCGTCGCCTGGTCGAAATACGGCAAGGCGGGTTTGCGTTTCGATATACCGCTGCCCGATGATGACCCGCTAATTGCGGAGTGACGCACACACACGACGGGCGGTATCAATCGGAGACAGCAAAAAAGGGCGGCCCGACGGCCGCCCTTTCTCATGCAAATTCCCGGCGCTCGCGGCGCATTTCAGTCGCGCTCGCGGCGCGGGCCGCGATCACGGCCGCCGCGGCCGCCGTCGCGATCCCGGCGTGGCGGACGCTCGCCCGAGAACTGCTCCTCGGGCTCGCCCGGGGCGCGCGGAATTTCCTGGCCGGTCTTCTGATCCACGATCTTCATGGAGAGGCGCGTCTTGCCGCGATCGTCGAAGCCTAGGAGCTTGACGAAGACTTCCTGGCCTTCCTTCACGACCTCGCCGACGGTCTCGGGGCGGCCATTCGTCAGCTGCGAGATATGAACGAGGCCATCTTTCGCGCCGAAGAAGTTCACGAAAGCGCCGAACTCCATGATCTTCACGACCTTGCCCTTGTAGATCTGGCCGACCTCGGGCTCGGATGTGATGCCGCGGATGCGGGCGAGGGCCTTCTCGATCGATTCGCGATTGGCGGAGGCGATCTTGACCGTGCCGTCGTCCTCGATGTCGATCTTGGCGCCTGACTCCGCTACGATTTCGCGGATAACGGAGCCGCCCGATCCGATGACCTCGCGGATCTTGTCGGTCGGGATCTTGATCGTCTCGATGCGCGGCGCGTACTCGCCCAATTCCTCACGCGCGCCGGTCAGCGCCTTCGACATCTCGCTCAAGATGTGCAAGCGGCCGTCCTTCGCCTGGGCGAGCGCGACCTTCATGATCTCCTCGGTGATACCGGTGATCTTGATGTCCATCTGGAGCGCGGTGACGCCCTTCTCGGTTCCGGCGACCTTGAAGTCCATGTCGCCCAGATGATCCTCGTCGCCGAGGATGTCCGAGAGCACGACGAAGTCGTCGCCTTCCTTGATGAGACCCATCGCAATACCCGCGACTGGCGACTTCAAGGGCACGCCGGCATCCATGAGCGCCAGCGAGGTGCCGCAGACCGTCGCCATGGACGACGAGCCGTTGCTTTCGAGAATTTCCGACACGACACGAAGCGTGTAGGGGAACTCCTCCTGCGACGGCAGGAGCGGACGGACGGCGCGCCATGCCAGCTTGCCGTGGCCGATTTCGCGGCGGCCGGGCGAGCCCATGCGGCCCGTTTCGCCCACGGAGAACGGCGGGAAATTGTAGTGCAGCAGGAAGCGCTCCTTCTTAGTGCCTTCGAGCGTGTCGACATACTGCTCGTCCTCGCCGGTGCCGAGCGTCGCAACCACGAGGGCCTGCGTCTCACCGCGCGTGAAGAGCGCCGAGCCGTGGGTGCGCGGGAGCACGTGCACCTCGGAGAGGATCGAGCGCACGGTCACGAGATCACGGCCGTCGATGCGCCGCTTCGTCTTCAAGACGTCGCCGCGCATGATGTCCATTTCGAGCGCCTTGAACGTGTCGCCGAGCAGAACCTTCTCGCTTGGATCGTCCGGGATCTCGACGCCTTCCGAAATCTTCTTCTTGGCTTCGGACACGAGGTCGTTGCGCTTGCCCTTCTCCTTGGTCGAGAAAGCAGTCTTGAGCGTCGCCTCCGCCAGCGCCTTCACCTTGTCGGCATATTTGCTCTTGTCGGGGATCTTGATGTCCCAAGGCTCCTTGGCGGCCGTCTCGGCGAGCTTGATGATCGCCTGAATGACCGGCTGGAAGTGACGGTGGCCGAACATGACGGCGCCGAGCATCTTCTCTTCGGAGAGCTCCTTGGCTTCCGATTCGACCATCATCACCGCGTCCTGCGTGCCGGCGATGACGAGGTCGAGATCGCTGTCCTTCATCTCGTCGATCATCGGGTTCAGGACGTATTCCCCGCCGATCACGCCGACGCGCGCCGCGCCGATCGGACCGAGGAACGGCAGGCCTGAAAGGGTCAGCGCCGCGGAGGCCGCGACCATTCCTGGAATATCGGGATCGTTCTCGAGATCATGGGAAAGGACGGTGACGACGACCTGCACTTCGTTCTTGAACCCCTCGACGAACAGAGGGCGGATCGGGCGGTCGATCAGGCGAGAGGTCAGCGTCTCCTTCTCGGTCGGACGGCCTTCGCGCTTGAAGTATCCGCCCGGAATCTTGCCGGCAGCGTAGGTGCGTTCCTGATAATTGACGGTCAGCGGAAAGAAATCGATGCCGGGCTTGGCGGATTTCGCGCCCACGACGGTCGCGAGCACGCTCGTCTCGCCGTACTGCGCATAGACGGCGGCGTCCGCCTGGCGGGCCATGTGCCCGGTTTCGAGCTTGAGCTTGCGCCCGCCCCATTCGATTTCAACACGATGGATATCGAACATGTCTTCCTAGCTTTCGTTCTCGTTCTTCGATTCGGTTTTTCGTTTGCGGCACGGTCATTAGCATGAAAGCGCAAGCGCCCGGGAAGCCTATTCGGCTCCGGGCGCCCGATCGTTTGACGGTTCTGGCGGCAGCCGGAACGCAGGTCCTGGCGGGGCGCAGAGTGACCTGCGTGCCCGGCCGTCGGACCGATTGCGCGGGGCCCGGCTCAGCGGCGAATGCCGAGCTTGTCGATGATGGCCTGATAGCGCGCCTGATCCTTGCGCTTCACATAGTCCAGCAACTGGCGGCGCTGGCTCACCATTTTGAGGAGGCCGCGGCGCGAGTGGTTGTCCTTCTTGTGGACCTTGAAGTGATCGGTCAGTTCGTTGATCCGGTGAGTCAATACCGCGATCTGGACTTCCGGCGAGCCGGTGTCCTTGGCGTTGGTCGCGTTGGACTTGATAACGTCTGTCTTGGCCGCACGGCGGTGCGGGGCGATCTCCGACATCGGGCGCTCCTTTCGAATTGGAGGGTTGTACGGACCTTTCGGGTCCTCGTCACGGCCTCGGCCGGGATGTCGTCCAGCCGGGTCGAAAAACAGCGACGCGGGCCGACGAGGCCCGCGCGCGCAATCGCTCTATACACGCCTGCCCGATCGGCCGGAAGCGAAATCCAGCGTTCAGGCGGCGAACCCGCAATGTCCGAGCGCCGCAGGACGACGTCCGACGTTCGCTGGCGTTATTTCTTGCAGAACGTCGCGGTTCCGCGGCAGGTCACGCCGCCGCCATCGTTTTTGCAGGAATATCTTTCGTTGACGATGTTATAGCCCTCGACCTTGCCATTCGAGAGGAAGCCCGGCCAGAGGCTCCAGCTGACCGCCTGGACCATCGTTTCGAGCGCGTACCATTTGGCCGACTTCTCGGATTCGGCCGTGGCGACGGCGCCCTTCTTCAGGCATTCCGCCTGGGCCGAGGTGACACCCGTGACGACCACGGCGGCGGCGATCAGCAAATTGCGCGCAAGTTTCATCGGAAGCACTCCCCTGGATTGCGGGCGCAGGCCCGCTCGGGCTTCAGTATGCGGTCCCGTTAACCCTGGTCAACGCGCTCGGATCGGGGATAAGGGATTTTTGCTCCGGGGTGTGGCGCGACCTCACCCGAGGTTGAAGACCCGGATCGGGTGCAGCGCGCCCTTTTCGACCTCGCCGAGGGCCACGATGCGGCCGTGGCAGGTCGCGTACATGAGCCCCGTGAGGACCGGAGCGTCCCGCCCGCGAACGAGAACCGACATGCCGCGCGCCAGACGTCCGGCGTCGTTGGCATTGACGGTCAGCTCCGGAAGGTCATGCAACGCCAATTCGACCGGCATCAGCGGACCGCCTGCCGAGAACAAGGTCCCGGCCTCGGCTTCGGTTTCGAGGTCGGCGATCGTCCAGGCATCGCCCTCCTGGAACGGACCTACGCGCGTTCGCCTCAGGGCAATGACATGGCCGAAGCACCCGAGCAGGCGTCCGAGGTCCCGTGCGATGGCGCGGACGTAGGTGCCCTTGCCGCAGTCGGCCTCGAAGACGGCGGTGTCGCGGTCGGGCATCGCGACGAGCCGCAAGTCGTCGATGACGACGGGTCGGGCTTCGAGCACGACTTGTTCGCCGTCGCGGGCCAGATCGTAGGCGCGTTCGCCGTCGATCTTGACAGCAGAATAAGCCGGCGGCACCTGCATCACTTCGCCGATGAAGCGGGGCAGCAGTGCGAGGATATCGCCCTCGCCCGGGCGGAGAGCGCTCTCGCGGGTGACCGAACCCTCGGTATCGTCGGTGTCGGTCTCGGCGCCCCAGCGAACGGTGAAGGCGTAGGACTTCTCTCCGTCGACGGCGAAGGAGACGGTCTTGGTCGCCTCGCCGAACGCGATCGGGAGCACGCCGGTTGCCAGCGGATCGAGCGTACCGGCGTGGCCGGCTTTCTGCGCGTCGAACAAACGCTTCACGCGGGCCAGCGCCTGCGTGCTCGTCAGCCCCATGGGTTTGTCGAGAACGAGCCAGCCGTGAACGGGCGAGCCTTTTTTGCGGCGGGACATGACTACTTTTTCTCGACGTCGCGACGGACCTTTTCGGAGTAGAGCAGTTGATCGATGCGGCTCACCTCCTCGAACGTCTCGTCCTCGCGGAAGCGGATGTCGGGGGCGAATTTCAGGTCGAGTGTGTGAGCGATCTCGGCGCGGATGTATTTCTTGTTCCGCTCGAGCGCCTTGAGGACGATCTCGGTGTCCTTGCCGCCGAGCGGCATCACATAAGCCGTCGCAAGCTTCAGATCGGGCGAGATGCGGACCTCGGGGATCGTGACGACATGGGATGCCAGCACGTCGTCGTGGATCTCGCCGCGAATGAGCATCTCGGCCAACTTATGGCGGATCATCTCGGCGACGCGCAGCATACGCTGCGACGGGCCCTTGGCGGACTGGGATTTGGATCTGGACATCGATCGTTCGCGGGCGGGATCGAACCGCCTCGCGTTCCTCTGTTGGCATTCGTGACGATGGTCGTTGCGCGGTCCGCGCACGCTGTCAGAGCGTGCGCGTGACCGTTTCGACGTTGAAGCACTCGATGACGTCGCCCTGGCGAAGGTCCTGGTAGTTCGCGAACGACATGCCGCATTCCTGACCCGCGGGCACTTCCTTCACGTCGTCCTTGAACCGCTTCAAGACCGACAGTGCGCCTTCGTGGATGACGACGTTGTCGCGGATCAAGCGCACTTTGCCGCCACGCTGGACCTTGCCTTCCGTGACACGGCAGCCGGCAACCTTGCCGACCTTCGAGATGTTGAAGACCTGCAGCACTTCGGCATTGCCAAGGAACACTTCGCGGATGGTCGGCGCCAAGAGGCCGGACATGGCCGCTTTCACGTCGTCGAGGAGATCGTAGATGATGTTGTAATAGCGGATCTCGATCCCGGCCTGCTCGGCGGCCTGCTTGGCCTGTCCGTTGGCGCGGACGTTGAATCCGACGACGACGGCCTTCGACGCCGCGGCGAGCGCGATGTCCGATTCCGTGATCCCGCCGACGCCCGAATGCACGATTCGCGCCTCGACCTCGTCGGTCGAAAGCTTCTTGAGGGACCCCATGATCGCCTCGACGGAGCCCTGCACGTCGCCCTTGATCAGCAGGTTGAAGTCCTTCTTACCGGCTTCCTTCAACTGCTGCATCATCTGCTCGAGCGTGGACTTCGAGCCGGCCGCACCCAGTGTCTCGCGACGCTTCCGGATACGATAGTCAGTGATCTCGCGGGCGCGCGCCTCGTTCTCGACGACGGCGATCTGGTCACCGGCCTCGGGGGCACTGTCGAAACCCAACACCTCGACGGGCACGGACGGACCGGCTTCCTCGACGTTCTCGCCCTTGTCGTTGATGAGCGCGCGAACGCGGCCCCAGGCTGTACCGGCGACGACGATGTCGCCGACGTGCAGTGTGCCGCGCTGAACAAGGACGGTGCCAACGGGGCCGCGGCCACGCTCGAGCTTCGCCTCGATCACGATGCCTTCCGCGGTGCGATCCGGGTTGGCCTTGAGATCCAGAACTTCGGCCTGGAGGTTGATCGTCTCCAGGAGCTTGTCGAGGTTCGTCCGCTTCAGAGCCGAGACCGGAACCTCAAGTGTTTCGCCACCCATGCTTTCGACGACCACCTCATGCGAGAGGAGATCGGTGCGCACGCGGTTCGGATCGGACTGCGGCTTGTCGATTTTGTTGATCGCGACGATCATCGGGACCTGCGCGGCCTTGGCGTGATTGATCGCCTCGACCGTCTGCGGCATGACGCCGTCGTCGGCAGCCACCACGAGCACGACGATGTCCGTCACCTTCGCGCCGCGGGCGCGCATGGCGGTGAACGCGGCGTGGCCGGGCGTGTCGATGAAGGTGATCTTCTCGCCATTTGGCAGAGAGACCTGATAGGCGCCGATGTGCTGCGTGATGCCGCCGGCCTCGCCCGAGACCACGTTCGTCTGGCGGATCGCATCGAGGAGCGAGGTCTTGCCGTGATCGACGTGACCCATGATCGTGACAACCGGTGCACGCGCCCTGAGGTTCGTGTCTTCGTCCTTCTCGCCGATGAAGCCCGTTTCGACGTCGGCTTCCGACACACGCTTCGGCGTATGACCGAATTCCTGCACGATGAGTTCGGCCGTGTCGGCGTCGATCACGTCCGTGATCTTGTGCATCGCGCCCTGCTTCATCAGCAGCTTGATGAGATCGACGGCACGCTCGGCCATGCGGTTCGAGAGTTCCTGGATCGTGATCGCCTCGGGGATGATCACTTCGCGGACGATCTTGTCGCGCGGCTGCTGGATGCCCATCGCCTTCAGGCGCTCGCGCTCACGCTTGCGCTTGAGGGATGCCAGCGAGCGCTCGCGCTGCTCCTGATCAAGTGCGTTGGTGATGGTCAAACGTCCGCGCTCGCGCTGCGGCTCGGGTGTGGCTTTCACCGGCTGGCGAATGATCTTGCCACCGCGCTTGATGACGCGCGTCTCCTCATCCTCCACCATTTCGGGGCGCGGACGGGTCTCGTTGCGGGGTTCGCGTGCCTTCAACGGCTCGACCGTCGTCGCGCGGTCGGCGGGCGTCGGAGGACGGGCGACTGGAATATCGATCTGCTTCGGACGGCCGCCTTCGCGCGGCATGAACGCCGTGTTGAAGCCGCCCTGAGGACGGGGGCCACGCGGGCCACCCGGGCCGGACCCAGATCCACCCTGATAGCCGCCTTGGCGTCCTTCTTGTCGTCCTTCTGGGCGGCCCTGATACCCGCCACCTTCGCGACCACCCTCGCGGCGCGGTTCGCTGCGGTGGCCTCCTTCGAAGCGGGTGCCTTCGGGGCGCTGGCCGCGATCAAAGCTGCGATCACCGTGCCGCGCTTCTGCGGGCCGAGATGCGGTAGCTGGAACTGGCGTTGCTGGTGCGGCCGACCGTGCGCTCGAGTCAGCCGATGCAGTCGCCGCCGCGACGGGCTCATGCGCCGGTCCGGCCGTGGGCGGCGTCGCTTGAGCCGCAACAGACGGAGCACTCGCGCCAGCATCTGCGGCCGGCGCCAATCGTGCGGCTTCCGCCTGCCGCACCTCTTCAATCTCGGCCTGGCGACGCGCCTCGGCGAGAGCACGGGCCCGCGCGTCACGCTCTTCCTGACGGAGCTGGGGCTGATTGCGGCCTTGATCCCCGCGCGATTCGTTTCTCGGAGCGCGGTCGTCGCGCACGGGCGGACGCGGCGCAGGTGGCGTCGGCGCCGGAGCCGTACGCTGGTTCTGCGGAACTACTTCGGGCTCAGCGCCCGGTGCCGACAGCTTGCGCGACTTGCGCGTCTCGACGACGACCGACTTCGATCGGCCGTGGCTGAAGTTTTGCCGCACGTGACCGGACTCGACCGTGCGCTGCAGCGAAAGCGGCTTGCGGCCACCCGCAGCGCCCGCACCGCCTGCTCCACCGCCCGCCGAGCCCGTGCTCGACGTCCGGCCGGCTTTGTCGGCTTGGTCCTTGTCTGTCTGGTCCTTTGTTTCCATTACGTCTTTCCGATTGAACCTTGCATGGGTGGCGCGGGCAGAACCCCAACGGGTCAGCCGGGCCGGGATTTCTCGTCAGCGGCCGGCTGATCCGCGACCAAAGCGTCGCCAGCTCCGAGGGGCCGGTAGCGCTCGCGGCGCCCGGCCTCGGTCAGGAAACGCTCCGTCGCTCCACCTTGTGTGAGGGCAGCATGTACCACATTTGCCCGGCCGATGGCCAAGCTCATTTGTTCGACCGACATTATGCTTATAATCGTGGCCGGGCGGCCTTGGGACGCGGCCACCGCCATAAATTTGCGGTCGAGTTTGGCTGTTCCGTCGGCCGCGGCCTCCCGAGCGTGAAGAAGAACGCGGGCCTCGCCCTTTCCGATCAAGGCATCGATCTTCTCGAACCCGCTCGTCACGCGGCCGGCCTTGTTCGCGATCGAGAGAGCTTCCCGAACGCGATTGTCGAGGAGGGATTCGACGCGATCGGCCAGATCGTCGGGCGCGCGCACGTCGCGCCTCAAGCTCCGCGCGAACGCCTTTTTCTTGACCGCTTCGAGCACGGCCGAACGCTCGCACGAGACCCAGACGCCGCGTCCGGGCAGCTTGTGAGCCAGATCGGGCACGATCTCACCGCCGGGACTGAGAACGAAACGGAGTAGTTCATCGACCGGGCGTTCTTTGCGGGAGGCCACACACAGGCGCACCGGACCCGCATCGGGTCCGGTGTCGAGTTCAGGCTCGGGGCTTTCGAATGCTCCAGGCTCTCCGCCCAAAGCGCTCATCGATTGGCTCGCCAAGTCGCGTCCTGATCCTCTCTCCCGACATGACTCAGAGGCCGGATGCGGGCGCATCGCCCGCGTCTTCGGCTTCTTCTTCACCACCGCCCGCCGGAGCGATATCGGCTTCCGTGATCCAACCGGCCAGGATGCGCGCGGACAAGATCATGTCCTCGGCTTCCTTGCGGCCAATGTCGAACCCTTCGAGCACACCCTTGTGACGCACGGGTTCGGCGTCCTTCTCCTTCTTCCTTTCGGTCCAGCCGAGAAGGTCGTCCGTGGCGCAATCGGCAAGGTCTTCGAGCGACTTGATGCCCGCTTCACCGAAGGCGACCAGCATCTGCGAGGTGACGCCCTCGACACGCGCGAGATCGTCGGAAACACCGAGTTCGCGGCGGCGGGCGTCGCGCTCGCTTTCGATCTTCTCGAGGTACTCGCGGGCGCGGGTCTGAATTTCCGCAGCCGTACCCTCGTCGAAGCCTTCGATGTGCGCGATTTCCGTGGGGTCGACGTAGGCGACCTCCTCCACCGATGCGAAACCTTCGGTGACGAGCAACTGCGCAATGACCTCGTCGACGTCGAGGGAATCCATGAAGGCCTGCGATCGCTCGGCGAATTCCTTCTGCCGGCGCTCGCTCTCTTCCTGCTCAGTCAGAATGTCGATGTCCCAACCCGTCAGCTGCGAGGCGAGGCGGACGTTCTGGCCGCGGCGGCCGATCGCAAGCGACAGCTGGCCCTCGGGCACCACGACCTCGATCCGGTTCTGGTCCTCGTCGAGCACGACCTTGGTGACTTCCGCAGGGGCGAGCGCGTTGACGATGAATTCCGCGCCGTTGTCGCGCCACTGGATGATGTCGACTTTCTCGCCGGCCAATTCGTTGACGACCGCCTGGACGCGCGCGCCGCGCATGCCGACGCAAGCGCCGACGGGGTCGATGGAGCTGTCCTTGGAGACAACTGCGATCTTGGCGCGCGAACCGGGATCGCGAGCGCACGACTTGATCTCGACGACGCCGTCGTACACCTCGGGGACTTCTTGCGCGAAGAGCTTCACCATGAACTCGGGTCGCGCGCGAGAGAGGAAAATCTGCGGTCCGCGCTGCTCGCGGCGGACATCGTAGATGTAGGCGCGGATGCGATCGCCGTTCGGACGCATCTCGCGCGGGATCATCTCGTCACGGCGGATGATGCCCTCGGCGCGACCGAGATCCACGATCACGTTGCCGTATTCGGTCCGCTTCACGGTGCCGTTGATGATCTCGCCCACGCGATCCTTGTATTCTGCGAACTGCCGATCGCGCTCCGCTTCGCGCACCTTCTGAACGATGACCTGCTTGGCGTTCTGAGCCGCGACGCGCCCGAAATCGAGCGGGGGCAGCGTCTCGGCGATCAAATCCCCGATCTTGGCCTCAGGATTGCGGCGGCGCGCGTCGTCGAGTTCGATCTCGGTCGCCTCATTCTCGGCCTTTTCGACGACGGCCAGAACGCGGGTTAGCCGCGTTTCCCCAGTCTTGGGGTCGATTTCGCAGCGAATGTCATTTTCGGCGCCGTAGCGCGACTTGGCGGCCTTCTGGATCGCATCTTCCATGGCCTGAAGGACGATGACGCGATCAATCGACTTCTCGCGCGCGACGGCATCGGCGATCTGAAGCAATTCAAGGCGGTTGGCACTCACGCCGGCGATGCTCATTGGTCGTCTTCCTCCACCTCATAGTCGCCGGGCTCGGCGCCATCGGCAAATCCAGTTCGTCCCTGCTTCTTGGCCCGCGTCAGGGCTTCGCGAATGAGTTCGTCCGTCAGCACGAGGCGCGCTTCGGCGATGATACCGACAGCGAGGCCGATCGTGGTCTTCCCGATCCCAGCCAAATCGACGGCCAAGCGCACTTCGCCGTCCTCGAAACCCTCGACCACGCCTTGAAAGCGCTTGCGGCCATCGATCGGCTGTGAAAGCTCGATCTTGGCCACATGACCGGCCCAGTCCTCGAAATCCTGCGGCCTGACGAGCGGCCGGTCGATCCCGGGGGACGATACTTCGAGGCGATAGCTGTCCGAGACGATATCGTGGGCGTCGAAAAGCGGCGACAATTGCCGTGACACCGTTTCGCAATCGTCGATCGTCATCGAGCCGTCGGGACGCTCGGCCATCACCTGGACCGTCAATCCGTCCCGGCCCGACACCTTTACGCGGACGAGCCGATATCCGAGGTCGGTCAACACGGGTTCGACGAGATCAGCGAGCTTTGCCGCCAGCCCCTGTTCACGCACAAAGCGCGTGTCTGTCCCGTTCGCTTCTGCCTCGACCATGCCCAGTGCCGGCGCCTCGTCAGCCGAATTGTCGTTCGTGCTCCCGAGCCATCCCGCGTCGATAAAACAAAAAGAGCGGACCCTCGCGGGCCCACTCTCAAGAGTTGAGATGATCATGAGCGCTTTGAAACTACTGAATACGGTCAATTGTGGCAAGCCACATTCGACGTGTTCCCAGCAGATTCCTGCCGAATTCAGACTTCAGTCCGACGCTTCACGAACCTGAGGTAAGCAGGCCGGCGTCCGGCCGCGAGCGCCTTTTCCTCATAGCGGGTGGCGGCCCAATCCGGCCAAGGCTTGCGCCAATCGGCCGGAGTTTCCGCCGTCCAGCAGAGGCTTGGCACCTGCCAGACCTCCTCCAAAACCGTTGCGGCATAGTCACTGATGTCGGTCGCCACCCGGAGTTCGGCGTCGGGGCGGAGCAGGGCCGAGAGCCGCGTCAGGACATCCCGCCGCAGGAGCCGCCGCTTGGCATGGCGGCGTTTCGGCCAGGGATCGGGATAGAGTACGTAGATGCGCCCGAGGGAGGCGTCCGGCAGACTACGGAGCAGGGGGCGGGCGTCGTCGGGGTGGAGGCGAACATTGCGGAGGCCCTGTCGTTCGATGGCCGTCAGGGCTTTGACAACGCCATCCTCGAACGGCTCACAGCCTAGAATACCCACATCAGGGTGGCGCGCGGCGCACCTGACCATGTGCTCGGCGCCCCCGAACCCGATCTCAAGCCAGACGTCCGACACAGGCGTATCGAACAAGCCGGCCGGATTTCGCCCGGCCAGGCGGTCTAGATCAATGCGCCAGCGCGGCAACGCTTCGACCAGCAGCCGGGCCTGTTCACGACTTGGCTTCCGCCCGCGCTTCCGCCCGAACGATCTCAGTTCGTGGACCGGTTGGGCGACGTCCTCGTCCGACAGCGTTTCGGTGGCGATCATCGGGGAGACAACTCGCAAAAGATTGCGGCCGCTCGGCGAATTGCCCGCGGCCGCAAACTCAATTCGATCGTGTCGGGCGCTCGATCAGACAGCGGCCTTGATCTTGCTGGCAAGATCGGTGCGCTCCCAGGAGAAACCGCCGTCCGCGTCGGGCGCGCGACCGAAATGGCCGTAAGCCGAGGTCCGCGCGTAGATCGGCTTATTCAAATCGAGCGTCGTGCGGATGCCGCGCGGCGTCAGGTCCATGACATTGGCGAGCGCCGTTTCGATGGCAGCCTCGTCGACCTTTCCGGTGCCGTGGGTGTCGACGTAGATCGACAGCGGCTTAGCGACGCCGATCGCGTAGGAAAGCTGAATGGTGCAGCGCTCCGCGAGCCCGGCCGCCACGACGTTCTTCGCGAGATAGCGCGCGGCATAGGCGGCCGAGCGATCGACCTTCGTCGGGTCTTTGCCGGAGAATGCGCCGCCGCCATGGGGCGCTGCGCCGCCGTAGGTGTCGACGATGATTTTCCGGCCGGTCAAGCCGCAGTCTCCGTCCGGACCGCCGATGAAGAACTTGCCAGTCGGATTGATGTGCCAGGCGGTATCCTTCGTGATCCAGCCGTCCGGCAGGGCGCTCCTGACATAGGGCTCGACGATGTCGCGCACCTGCTTCGACGTCAGGTCCTCGACAATGTGCTGATGAGAAACGACGATCGCAGTCACCCCGACCGGTTTGCCGTTCTCGTAGCGGACGGTCACCTGGCTCTTCGAGTCGGGACCGAGCTTCGCAGCGTCGCCCTTTTTGGCCTTACGGTCGCGGGCCAGATCAGCGAGAATCTTGTGGCTGTAGTAGATCGGCGCCGGCATCAGTTCGGGCGTATCGGTGCAGGCATATCCGAACATGATGCCCTGGTCGCCGGCGCCTTCTTCCTTGTTCGTCGGCTGCTTGGCATCGACGCCAGCGGCGATATCCGCCGACTGGCCGTGCAGGAGGACCTCGATATTGGCATTGGCCCAATGGAAGCCATCCTGCTCGTAGCCGATGTCCTTGATGGCTTTGCGGGCCACGTCTTGAAGCATCTGCACCGTGACCGAACTCGGGGTGTTGCTGTACTCGCCTGCAATGATTACGCGCTGCGTCGTTGCCATCGTCTCGCACGCAGCTCGGATCGCCCAGGGGTCGAGACCCGCGGCTAGGCTTTCACGGTAAAATGCGTCCACGACCTCGTCGGAGATGCGATCGCAAACCTTGTCCGGGTGCCCTTCGGACACCGATTCGCTCGTGAACAGGTAGGATTTGCGCGCCACGTCTGATCCCCGGTTTGTCTGGCGCCCCAGCTCTGGGGCAGGCGAAGTCGCGGTTGTCTGGCAATCTTTCCGGGGCCGGTCAAGGGTGACATCGGCGCCAGGATCGAAACGCCGCGCAGGGCTGTGGACCGCCGATCCCACGCGCCCGAAGGTCACATGGAGGCTGGGAGCGCCGACCCGAAGTCTGGGGGCCCGATTAGGCGGCGATCAGGACGACCCGTTCCTGTCGTCGTCGACATTCGACAGCGAGCGCACAAGCTCGACGATCGAGCGCCGGACGCGGGGGTCCGTGATCTTCACGAAGGCCTTGTTCAATTCGAGCCCGTCACGGCTCGAGAGGAAATCCACGACATAGGCGTCGGGCCCGCGCTCCGCAAAGCCGGGCGTGGAAAGCGCCGCTGAAGCTTCCTCGGATATGTCTTCGTAGAAGAACTGGATCGGCACGCCCAGCACGTGCGCCAGATCGAAGAGACGGCTGGCCCCGATACGGTTGACGCCCTTCTCGTACTTCTGGACCTGCTGGAAGGTGAGACCCAGTTGCTCGGCGAGCTTCTCCTGGCTCATGCCAAGCAGCATGCGCCGCATCCGAACCCGCGCGCCAACGTGTGCGTCGACCGGATTGGGCCGGCGCGAACTGTTGCGGTCATCGGCTTCGTCGACGCGCTCTTCCTCGGACGGCATGGGATGGATTTGCTCGATGCTCGGCGGCGTTTCACTGGCGGTGAACCTAGGTCGGGCGCTCCCGAGCGTCAACACTCGTCGCGCGAATTGACAGATGCTGTGTTGGCTGGGCCCGTCAGCGCCGACGCTCTTTTTCTCTCAGGACGAGCGCTGCAATGCCGAACACGAGCAGATTCGTAAGGAATATCATCTGTCCCCAGACGGCGAAGGGAGGAGGCGCGAGTGCTGCCGGCAGCCTCACGTCGAAGCTCCCGCGCTGATTGAGGTCCAGCTTGCCGACGATCCGTCCGCGTCCGTCGAACGCGGCTGAAATGCCGTTGTTTCCCGCGCGGATCACGGGGAGGCCCTGCTCGACGGCGCGCACGCGGGTCTGGTGTAAATGCTGACGCGGTCCAGTCGTGTTTCCAAACCAGCCGTCGTTGGTAACGTTGACGAGGAGTGCCGGCCTTTCCGGCCCCTCGACGACCTCGTTCGGAAAGATCGCTTCATAGCAGATGAGCCCGACGAATTTCGGCAGGCCTTGGACGTCGATCAGCGGCCGCGGTTCGGGACCCGACGAAAAACCTCCACGCTGGCGAGTCAGGGACTGGAGGCCCAACGCTTCGAGTGTTTCCTGAAAAGGCAAGTATTCGCCAAACGGCACCAAGTGGATCTTGTCATAGATCGCGACGGGCCGACCGTCTGCGTCAAAAACGGCCAAGCTGTTGAATGCGCGGCGCAGGGCCGGCGCGTCGGGCGGCGGCGTCGACGACCCGACCGCTGTTTCACGACTGGACAATTCGGACGGGCCCGCGCGCACGGTCTCGACCCGAAGGATGCCGGCCGCCATGTGTGTGCCGTCGGGCAACAGGTTCGCGATCCTTTCGAGAGCGGCCGGCTCATCGAGCGGGCGGAAGGGCATCGCTGCTTCCGGCCACACGAGGAGTTCGATGCCGGCGAGATCGTCGATCTCGCCCTTCGCGTTCTGTCGCGACAACGCTTCGTGGCTCTCGAATATCTCGCGCTGCTTCTCGCCCATCCATTTGTCACGCTGCGGCACGCTCGGCTGCACGACCCTCACGTCGATCGGCGGATCGGCGGCGGGCGCGCTTTCGCTCAACACGACGGCGCCATAGAGGGCAGACGTCAGCAGCGGGAGAACCGAGACGGCCGCAGCCGTCGCGAGCGAATCGGATGGTGATTGGGATTTCTGCCCGCCAGCAAGAAGAACCAAGGGGCCGGCGAAAATGAGTACGGTCCAGAGTGTCAGTCCGAAGATCCCGAAGATGGCAGCGGACTGCATTAGGATTTCACCGCCGGTCAGGGCATACCCCAGGGTGTTCCAAGGAAACCCGGTCAGCAGGATTGCGCGCAGCCACTCGATCAGCGCGATGATGACAGCGGCCGTCAAAACACCCGGCAGGCCCGGATGCCAGAGTTTGCGAATAAGGACCGAGGCGAGGCCGAAATAGACGGCGACCACGGCCGGAAGGAGCGTCACCGCGAACGGCATCAACCAGCCGAAGATTTCCGCCTCGACGAAGAAGGCCTCGCCGATCCAGAAGAGGCCCGCAAAGAAATAGCCGAAGCCGAACCACCAACCGTCCCGGAAGGCGCGCCAATCCGCG
The DNA here is from genome assembly GCA_033765145.1 of Hyphomicrobium sp. Lineage (GTDB taxonomy): Bacteria > Pseudomonadota > Alphaproteobacteria > Rhizobiales > Hyphomicrobiaceae > JAGVSR01. The sequence goes on from JANRIH010000036.1 coordinate 28,272, forward strand.
GATGTGGCCTCACGGTCGGGATGCGGGGCCGTCGCGAGCCATATCCAGACCGGCAGAGTGACGAACAAAACCGGCCACAGAAAAAACGGCGCCATCGCGAGGACCGACGCCGCGCCGGTTCCCAGCGCCCACGCCACACGCCGGTAACCGCTTGCCGTCTGCACTTCGGCCCTAAACGTCGCCGGCAGGTCTTGGACGGCGCGCAAAGTGGTCATGGATCGGCTCACGTCGAACCGGCGGGCCTTGCGGCGGGGGCGAGAGTGCGCGGCTTGTGAATCTTGAGCTTTTTCACGCGGCGCGGATCGGCCTCGAGGATCTCGAACTCGAAACCCAATGCATGGCGGATGATCTCCCCCCGGGCCGGCACACGACCGGCGATCGAGACGACGAGACCGCCCAACGTGTCGATATCTTCCTCTTCCTCGGCCGAGAGGAGTTTTTGGCCGAGCCTCTCCTCGAGTTCAGAAACGGGCGTGCGTCCGGACGCCACGAGACCGAGCTTGTGATCTTCGATCACGTGATCCGCTTCCGGATCGTCGTGCTCGTCCTCGATCTCGCCGACGATCTGCTCGACGAGATCCTCGATCGTCACAAGGCCATCGGTGCCGCCATACTCGTCCACGACGAGCGCCATATGCACGCGCGAGGACTGCATGCGGATCAGGAGGTTGGTCGCCGGCATCGAGGGCGGCACATAGAGAACCGGCCGCTTCAACCGGGTGGTCGATATCGGACGGTCGACATCGAGACCCGAGAGATCGAGTTCGCGACCAGGTTGGGTATCGTCGGATGGCAAAGGTTCCGCGGCCGACGACGCCGGCGGCTGCCGACGCAAGGCCTCGGCGGACAGCCAGCGGAACAGATCCTTGATGTGAATCATGCCGCGCGGATCGTCGAGCGTCTCGTGATAGATTGGAACGCGCGACACGCCGGCATCTTCGAAGACGCGCATGACGTCGCGGATCGTCTCGCTCTCCTCGACGGCGATGATATCCGCGCGGGGCACCATCAAATCGTCGACGCGGCTCGCGCCAAACCGAAGCAGACGCACCAGCATCTGCCGCTCCTCGGCGCTGAACGCCTCGTCCTCGCCGCCGCCTTGCTTCAATGCCTCTTCGATCGTGTCTCGAAGGGTGGGCTGGCCTTGCAGGCCGAGCCGGGTCAGCAGCGTCGTCAGCCAGGCGAAGGGCTGTGGGCCCTGATTGCGTTGCGCCTCCGTGACGGCCGCGTCTTTCGAAACTTCCTGCCGCTGCTCGATGTCGGCGTCGCTGTGCGGTGTGTTACTCGTCGTCATGGATGTTTGTCGTCGGTCCTTGCTTGAAACTGTCGTCCCGGACGCGCGTTCGGCGTCCGGTCTGGACAGTCCGGCGTCATTTCAATTCGCGTCCGGCATATGGATCGGGGATCCCGAGACGGCTCAGAATTTCGATTTCAAGCGCTTCCATCGTCTCGGCCTCCGCGGCCACCTCATGGTCGTAGCCGAGAAGGTGGAGAAGTCCATGGACGGCGAGATGGCGGACGTGATCTGAGAGCGGAATTCCGAGTTCGTCCGCCTCACTGCGCACGGTCTCCTCGGCAAGAACGATGTCACCCAGCGTAACGGCCGCATCGTCGTCGGTGCCGGCGAAGGCGTCAGGCGCGGGAAACGAGAGCACGTTCGTGGGGCTGTCCTTTTTTCGGTATTCGGCATTGAGCCGGCGGACGGTGGCGTCGCTCGACAGCGCGATGCAGGCTGTCGAGGGAGGCGCATCGCCAAACGCCGCATGGCGGGACAGTGTTGCCGCTGCGGCGGCCATGCCAAGAGCGAGCGCTTCGAAATCGGGCCATTCGCCATCTTCGTGCAGGATGTCGACGGCGAGCCAGCCCGCGCTCCCCTGTTGCGGCGACGCACTTTCGACAGAACTGTCGCAATCGTCGGGCATCAGGCCGACTTCCCGCCGGCACGATCATAGGCGTCGACGATGCGTGCCACGAGATCGCGACGGACGACATCGGAGTTCGTGAACCGCACGGCTTCGATGCCGGGAACGCCGGTCAAAAGACCGACCGCTTCTTCGAGGCCCGAGCGCATTCCCGGCGGCAGATCGATTTGGCTCGGATCGCCCGTGATGACCATCTTCGAATTTTCACCGAGGCGGGTCAGGAACATTTTCATCTGCATGGATGTGGTGTTCTGCGCTTCGTCGAGGATGACGAAAGCGTTGGCGAGCGTCCGACCGCGCATGAACGCCAGGGGAGCAATCTCGATCACGCCCGATTCGATGTCGCGCTCGACCTTTTCCGGCGGCAGGACGTCATCCAGCGCGTCGTAGAGCGGGCGGAGATAGGGATCGACCTTCTCGCGCATGTCGCCCGGCAGGAAGCCGAGCCGCTCGCCGGCCTCGACGGCGGGTCGCGACAGGATAATCCGCTCGACGACACCGCGCTCGAGGCACTGGGCCGCATAGGCGACGGCGAGATAGGTCTTGCCTGTGCCGGCCGGTCCGATGCCGAATACAAGGTCGACTTTCTCGAGCGCGCGGATGTAGGTGCTCTGTGACGGTGTCCGGGCCTTCACGACGCGGCGGCGAGTCGATATCTGCGCCTGGCCGTCGGACGGAGAGGATTCCTGCCGGGCGTGCCTGATGACGCCCTCTACGTCGCCAGGCGCTACATGCTCGCCCTTCAAGGCGCGTTTGTAGACTTCCTCCAGCACGCCGCGCGCCAACTGGCAGTTCGATTCCGGCCCCTTCAGGATGACGACGTTGCCGTGGGGATGGGCCTCGACGCCGAGGCGATCTTCGAGCAGCGCGAGATTGGCATCGAACTCGCCCAACGCGCGTGTCAGAGCGCGGTTGTCCTCGAAGGGCACGACGAGCCGCGTTTCACCCGACTGCGCCTTCAAGCCACGTCCCGAGCCCGAGACGGGCTGCCCGCGATGTCCAGTCAATCCGTTGTCTCCTCGGGCCATTCCGGCCTCGGCCACCCGCCAATGAAGGCGACTGCATCATAGGGCGGACCCGATTCGAAGCAAACCGCAGCGTGCCGATCCCCACATCTCACGCGTACTCGACTACGCCTTGCAGACTATTCGAGCTGTGCGCCGCTATTGCGACAGGAAGGATGCGGCCGAGCCGCTCGGCATCGGCGCGGGCATGGACAATCTGTAAATACGGTGATCTTCCAACGAGATAGCCCGGGTCGCGGCCGATGCGTTCGAACAGAACCGGCACCGTGCGGCCGACGGTTCCGGCGTTGAAGGCCGTCTGCTGGTCCAGAAGTAAGGCCTGTAGCCGTTGCAGACGTTCCGCCTTTTCGGCTTCGGATACCCGATCCTCGATGCTGGCGGCCGGCGTCCCCGGACGCGCGCTGTATTTGAACGAGTAGGCCTGCGCGAAGCCGATCTCAGCGACGAGGTCCATGGTCTCCTGGAAATCGGCGTCCGTTTCGCCGGGGAAGCCGACGATGATGTCGGTCGACAGCGCGATGTCGGGCCGGGCGGCGCGGAGGCGGGCGACGATGCCCCTGTACTCCTCGGCGGTGTGCTTGCGATTCATCGCGGCGAGGATGCGATCCGATCCCGATTGAAACGGGAGATGCAGGTACGGCATCAATTTCGGCTCATCGCGATGGGCGGCGATCAGGTCGTCCGACATGTTGCGCGGATGGCTCGTCATGTAGCGAATGCGCTCGAGGCCATCGATGCGCGCCAACCGCCGGACGAGCCGTGCTAGGTCCGATTCCGCGCCGTTCTCGTCGAGCCCGTGGAACGCGTTGACGTTCTGGCCGAGCAGCGTGATCTCGCGCACGCCGCCATCGACCAGCTTCCGCGCTTCGGTCTCGATGTCCGCCATGGATCGCGAATATTCCGCGCCGCGCGTGTAGGGCACGACGCAGAACGTACAAAATTTGTCGCAACCTTCCTGAATCGTCAGAAACGCGGTCGGTGCCCGAACGCGGCGTGCGCCATCGAGCTTGGCGAATTTGTCTTCCTCCGGAAACGACGTCTCAACGATGCGACGCCCCCGGGACGCATCGGCCAGAAGGCTCGGCAGCCGATGATAGCTTTGCGGTCCGACAACGAGATCGACGACCGGCGCTCGGCGCGCGATCTCGGCACCTTCGGCCTGAGCGACACAGCCTGCGACCGCCACGAGCGTCTCGCGGCCCTCACGACGGCGGGCCTCCTTCACATCGCGGATCCGGCCGAGGTCGGAGTAGACTTTCTCGGCGGCCTTCTCGCGGATATGGCACGTGTTCAGGATGACGAGATCGGCGTCCGTAACGTTCTCGGTCTCGGCATATCCTTCAGACGCCAGCGCCTCGCCCATGCGCTCGCTGTCGTAGACGTTCATCTGGCAACCGAACGTCTTGATGAAAACCTTGCGGGTCTCTGCCATCGTGCCTCGATCGGTGTCGGTGCGTGCAAAGGTCTTCCGCCCGTGACGCCCGTGCAATCTTGGACGTAAGCCTGTTCGCGACCAGTTAACGCCTCGGGCCAGGGCGGGGTTCGCAGCTATGTGCGGCGCCCGAGAAGTTCCGACCCTTTATCCAACATTTACAGGGCGGCGCGGCGAGGGTGCGCGCCTGTACCACATCAGCGCCATTTTCCCGAGGCCGCGCGCGAAACCGACGACGGGCGTCGGGGCGATGCCGCCACAACCGGTTCGTCGCACGGCGGGCGGGCCCTGAGCGTCCGGACCAGTTGCGCGCGGACGGCTGTTTCGGCGCGTTCGGCGAGGACTTTACGATCCTTGAAATCGGAGAGTGGGACAGGCGGTCCGATGATGACGGCGACGTCAAGCGGTCCCGACTTGAGGAGCTGCCAAGCATGGCTTTGCATCTCCATGTCGCCGTACCATCCGACGAGATGCCGGTCCGCGCGCGAAAGCGGCACGCCATGGAGGTGGGTATAAGCGATCGACACAGTCTGCACGACAGGCTCGAGCGAAGCGCGCATGCCTTCGGCCGCCATCGTGGTGCTTGGTTTGGCCGCCGCGAACAGCGACGTGCGGAATGGAAGCACGCGGTTGCCGTCGCTCGATGTGCCTTCCGCGAAGAGAACGATCGCGTCGCCCGCCTCCAATCGTTCCAGGATCTCCGCTGCGGTTTCGCCGACCGCGGACTTGCGCTGGCGATCGACGAAGACCGTGCGCTGAAGCCGAGCCAGTGTGGAGACCAGCGGCCAACCCGCCACCTCTTTCTTCGCGACAAAGGAAACCGGCGCGACGGCGGACAGGACCGGAATGTCGAGCCAGGAAGTATGGTTCGCGACGATAAGGACCGGACGGCTCGGCTCGACCATCCCCGTGATCTTGATCCGGATGCCCAACAGGCGGCAGACCTGCTTATGGTACCAATGCGGGAACTGGCGCGCCCGCTTCGGAGACAGACGCAGCAATGCGGCCTGGACCGGCATCAACGGCACGGTCAAACCCAGAAATCCGGAGAGTGTGGCGGCAGCGCGCAGCGTTCCCATGACGATCGGAGGTTTGGCAGCTCCGCGTATATAGGCGCTGCCGTCGCGGCGTCCACTCGTATCGCGGGCTGCAAAATGCCGGGACGCGGATCAGGCGCCGACGGACACCACGTCCCGGCGCATCGTCAGGGCGTCCATGGGAGGTCCCGATGGACGCTCGTAATAGGCCTTCCTATGACCGCACGTCGCGAATCCCGCCTTTTCGTAAAGCGCGCGACCGGAAATGTTGTCGGCCGCGACTTCAAGATAGACCTTGGAAACTCCAGCGGTCGCGAAGGCGCGCATCAGGCCCTGTACGAGCGACAGTCCGATTCCCTGGTTCTGCCGCTCGGGCGTGACGCCGATTGTCAGGATTTCGCCTTCGTCGGCCGCCATGCGGCCGATGACGAACCCGATGACTTCCTGGGGATGATCGACGGTGGCGACGAACGCCGAGATGCCCGGATCGTCGAGCATCTTCCTGATCTCGTCCGCAGACCAGGCCGGATCGAACAAGCGTGCGTGGATGGTCGCGATGTGTTCAGCCCGGTCTACGCTGGCCCACAACAGGCTCAACATGCCAACTTTCGGATTGCCGATCCCGACAGTCATAGCGCGGCCCTCGCGAGTGACTTGCCATCCTGAGGCTTCGCGTCCGGCGGACGCAGATAGAGCGGTGTCGGGGCGCCGACGGACAGAGGCTGCGCGACGGCGTTTTCGAGCGCGTCGGCGATCCTCGGCAGCAACCCGATGGGACCGGCCACCAAGTCCCGATCCTTCGACGCGGCGCGTATCGCGGCCGACGCCGAACCTGCGATGACCAGCGCTCGATCCTGCGGGAGCCACGAGACATCGGTGACCGAAACAACACGCGGTGCGCCAAGCGCCGCTCGCGTTGCGCCATCGAATAGCTGGACGTAGGCCTCTCCACGATGCGCGTCGCTGGCGATCAGGAGATCGCGGCCAGATTCGATGCCGGTGAGCGCGGGGCTCAGCGCCATGACCTCGAGGCTCGTCATCGTCACGACGGGAACGCGGAGCGCCAAGTGCAGCGCGCGGGCGGTCGCGACGGAAATGCGCGTGCCGGTGAACGTGCCGGGTCCGACCGTCGCGAGGATCCGTGAGACCGACCGCAGCTCGAGGCCAAGTTCGCTCAGAACCTCGTCGAGCATGGGCATCAGCCGTTCGGCGTGGCCTGCCGCCATGACCTCGAAGCGGGACGCCCTGCGCGGCGACGCGGAACCGAGCCCGTCGCCCAAGGCGACGGAGCACGCTCCAAGGCAGGTATCGAACCCCACGATAACCATGAGGCGGCACGCTACACTCGGAACATGACAATCCGCCAGATCAATTACACGCCAAATCGACCGCGGATTAGGCCGCCGACGCAGGTTCGTGGGAGGGGCGGCCGCTATTCGATCCGCGCGACATCGGCGAAATCGAACCGGGGCGAGCGGGGCTTCAGACCGGTCGGGTCGCCATATCCCAGATTGACCAGGACGTTAGATTTGACCGCACTTCCGGCAAAAAACGCAGCATCGACGCTGGCGTTGTCGAAACCTGACATCGGCCCGCAATCGAGCCCAAGCGCGCGCGCCGCGAGTATGAGATACCCGGCTTGCAACGAGCCGTTGCGGAAGGCACTCGTTTCGATGAATGCAGGCTTGCCGGCGAACCAGCTCCGCGCGTCGGTGTGGGGAAAGAGGCGCGGCAAGTGCTCGTAGAATTCGAGGTCATAGCCGATGATCGCCGTCACTGGAGCCGCCATCGTCTTTTCGACATTGCCGGGCGCCAGAAGAGGCTTCAGGCGCGCCTTGGCGGCAGGGGATTTCACGAACACCATGCGGGCCGGGCCGGTGTTGGCGCTGGTCGGCGCCCATTTCATGAGGTCCACCAAATCGATCAGCAAGGCATCAGGAACTTCGCGCGGTTGCCACGCATTGTGAGTGCGCGCTTCGAAGAACAGTTGGTTCAGCGCGGCTCGATCGAGTTTGTCGGTCATCATGCTCTCCGGCACATCATCACCACATCGAACGGTGCGCGGGGCCGTTCGGTTCCTCGGAAGCAAAAAACCCCGCTCGGCGCGGGGTTTTCGTCTCTCATCAACGCTCAGCGGGCGCCGTCAGACCGGCTGCACTTCCTGAACCTCGGGGCAAAAATGCTTCAAGAGATTCTCGATACCATGTCTCAGGGTGGCCGTGGAACTCGGGCATCCGGAGCACGCGCCGCGCATATGCAGATAGACGATGCCGTCGCGGAAGCCGGCGAACGTGATGTCGCCGCCATCCTGCGCGACGGCCGGACGGACCCTGGTCTCGAGCAGTTCCTTGATTGTGGCCACGACCTCGGCATCGGCGGGATCGAAGTTCCCCTCCTCGTCGTCATTGGCCTGATCTGTCGCGGCGGTCTCGCCCGACATGTAGTGCTCCATGATCGCTCCGAGGACCATGGGCTTCAGATGCTGCCACTCCGTATCGATCTTCGTGACGGAGATGAAATCCGAGCCCAAGAACACGCCCGTCACGCCGTCGATGTCGAACAGGCGCCGCGCGAGGGGGGACGTGGATGCCTCGGACCTGGAGCGGAACTCGGCCGTACCCTGGGCCAAGACCTGGCGGCCCGGTATGAACTTCAGCGTCACCGGATTGGGGGTCGCTTCCGTCTGAATGAACATGTCAACTCTCCTCGGCCCGGCTCTCGTCCATCGTGCCCGTCTCGGTCGGCGCCAGCGAACGTGACGGCCGGAAACAGATCAGGGACAGACAATCCTTAGAATCGTTCCAAACATATAGTCGGGCAGGGCGCAGGTGTCGACGGCCGACGGCAAAAAAATCGGGCCTGTGACGACTTCTGCCGAGGTCAGGCTGCCGGATCAGCGCCCGTCAGGCGAGGGTCAAGATATCCTCGATCGTCAGGTTCCCGGGCACGATCGTAATCGGGATCGGGAAATTGCCCGCAACTCGCCCTGCGGCCAAGGTCGAGACCAGTGGTCCAGGTCCCTGGGCGTCGACGGCCGCGCCCAGAACCAGAATCGCGATATCCTCATCCTCGTCGATGAGCTTGACGATCGCCTCGGCCTTGGTGCCCTCGGCGACCACCTCCTCGGCGGTGATGCTCTCGAAACCGGCCAGATGCAATTTCCGGCGGAACAGGCGGAACAGCGCTTTCGCCTTGGCCGTCTCTTCCTCGACCTGGATCTGTCGAACACCGGCCCAGTGCTGGAATTCCTGGGGCTCGATCACATAGAGCATGACGAGAGATCCCGACGAATGGGTGATGCGGCTCGCCACATAATAGAGTGCGCTTTCGACTTCCTGGCTGTCGTCGACGATCAGCAGGAACTTGCGGGCATGACCCGCCTCGAACGATCGGCGCTTTTTCGTCGTCATGCGGGGGATGGTGCCATGAAGGCCGGGGCCAAGAAAGACATTCCGTGCGCGCCCAGGCGGGACCCGATCTCCAGCCCAGAACTTAACGAGCCGGCGCTCACCGATGATGAACGAAGCCGACCACGTCTTTCACCTCGTCCATGATCGGGGTCGCGATGGCGCGCGCGCGGCGGGCGCCATCGGCCAGCACGCCATCGATATAGGCGACATCCGCAGCCAACCGTTTTGCTTCCGCGCCAATCGGTGCCAGCCGTTCGGTTGCAACTTCAGCAAGCGCCTTCTTGAAAGAAGAAAATTGCTGGCCGCCGAAATCGCCAAGCACGCTCGGCACGGACGTCCCCGCGAGCGCGGCGTAGATTCCGACGAGGTTTTCCGCCTCGGGCCGATTGGCGAAACCCTCTTCGTCGGAGGGAAGCGGCTCGGGGTCGGTCTTGGCTTTCCGGATTTTGTTGGCGATGGCGTCGGCGTCGTCGGTCAGATTGATCCGCGAAAGGTCGGAGGGATCGGACTTCGACATTTTCTTGGTCCCGTCTCTGAGGCTCATCACGCGCGTCGCGGGACCGGTGATGACGGGTTCAGGCTGGGGAAAGAACACGCCATCCGCATAGCCCCTTGCCAAAATGCTGGCCGAGAAATCGTTGTTGAACTTCTGCGCGATGTCGCGCGCCAGTTCGAGGTGCTGCTTCTGATCCTCGCCGACCGGCACATGCGTCGCGCGGTAGGCAAGTATGTCCGCAGCCATAAGGTTCGGGTAGGCATAGAGGCCGACGGAAGCCTGCTCGCGATCCTTGCCGGCCTTCTCCTTGAACTGGGTCATGCGGCTCAGCCATCCCAAGCGCGCGACGCAGTTGAAGATCCACGCGAGTTCCGAATGCTCGGGGACCTGGCTCTGATTGAACAGAATGCTGCGCTTGGGGTCGAGACCGGCGGCGATATAGGCGGCCGTCACCTGGCGTATCGACGTGCGCAGTTCCTCAGGCTCCTGCCAGACCGTGATCGCGTGGAGGTCGACGACACAGTAGATGCACTCGTGCTCATCCTGCATCCGGATCCAGTTGATCATGGCTCCGAGATAGTTGCCGAGGTGCAGGCTGCCGGTCGGCTGCATGCCGGAGAACACGCGGGTCGGGAAAGTCATCAGGGGCCTCACGAAAATCGAGCGCGGGTTATCGCGTGCGTCCGGCGGGCGCGCAAGCCCCTGTCGGTCGGGCGGACGTTTCTGGTTCAGTGAGGATCAGCGGCGGAGGGACTGCCGGATTTGCTGGAGGCGCGCCGCGCCCGTCAACTGGGCCGCCAGGAAGTAGATCACGGTTCCGCCGAGAATGAGAACGGCCAGAGCCGAGAACCGCGGGAGGATACCATGCGCCTCGGTCAGCCAGGGCGAAAGCCAGATGGCGCCGCCATAGAGGGCCGCGCCCATGATCGCGGACGAGAGCACGATCATCGGAAGCGACCGTCGCAAACGGTCGTCGAACGCAAAGTTGCCGTCGGCTTCGAGCCCATACCAGAGCAGAAGGGCGTTCATCCAGCCGCCGATCGTCGTTGCGACCGCGATGCCGAGATGGGGCATCCAGCCGAGCGACTTGAAAAGAAAGAACAGCGCGACTGAACCGAGCGTATTGGCGATGAGGCTCCAGACAGCGAACCGCATGGGCGTCTTGGTGTCCTTGCGCGCAAAGTACGCCGGCGAGAACACCTTGATGAGAACGAACGCCGGAAGGCCGAGCGCGAAGATGCGCAACGCTTCGGCGGTGTAGGGCACGTCTTCGCTCGTGAAGGCGCCGCGCTCGAAGAGCACGCGAACGAGTTCGTTCGGGATGACCGCGAGGGCTGTCGCCGCCGGAAGCGTCAGCAGCATAGCGAACTCGAGCGATCGGTTCTGGCTGTCCATGACGGCCGGGATATTGCCGGCGCGGAGATGACGCGAGACGTTCGGCAGAAGTACGACACCGATGGCGATGCCGACGATGGCGAGCGGGAGTTCGTAGAGGCGGTCGGCGTAATAGAGATGCGAGACCGCGCCATCTTGCAGCGACGCGATCATGGTGCCGATCGCGATATTGACCTGCGTGACGCCGCCCGCGATGACGCCGGGAATTCCGAGCGAGACGAGTTCGCGCATCTCGGGCGACCAGCGCGGCCACGTGAGCGGCAACAGGAAGCCGCTGCGCCAAAGGCCCCAGATCAAGAGAAGTAGCTGCAGGATACCCGCGACGAAGACGCCCCAGGCTTGGATATAGCCCGCCATCGGCTCACCGCGGTAGCCGAGCCAGATCGAGAGCAGCATCGCGGCCGTCAGGACGATATTGAGGACGATCGAAACGGACGAGCTTTCGGCGAAGCGCCCGAGTGTGTTGAGAACGCCCGACATCAGCGCCACAAGCGACATACAGAGAAGATAGGGGAAGGTGATCTGCGTCAGCACCACGGCCAGATCGAACTTCGCAGGCGTATCGGAGAAGCCCGGCGCCAAGAGGTACATGAACCAGGGCATGCCGATCATGAAGAGGGCCGAGACCAGCACGAGCACGAATGTCAGGCCGGACATGGCTTCGGCCGCGAATGCGCGCGCCGCGGCCGGTCCGTCTCCCTCGTGCTTCGCCGCGAAGAGCGGGACGAACGCCGAGTTGAACGCGCCCTCGCCGAACAGGCGGCGGAAGAGATTGGGGAAGCGGAACGCGACGTAGAAGGCATCCGCGACCGGGCCAGTTCCCAGAACCGCGGCGGCGAGAATATCTCTCGCGAAGCCCAGGACCCGGCTCAGGAGCGTCAAACCGCCGACGGTGGCGAAAGAGCGGTAGAGATTCATGATCGGAAGCTCAATTCTGATGCCCTATGTGCGTGCCGCTCGGGACTTCAGGTCTCGCTATGCCGGGATGGCCGCGCGAACGTTGGCGAGCACCTCGCACAGCCGGTCGCGGATGATCTTCTGGCGTTGCTCGGTTTCGATCTTCTTACCGGTGAGGTCGGTCACGTAGAAGACGTCGACCGCGCGCTCGCCGAAGGTCGTGATGTGCGCGGAGGCGATGTCGAGAGAGAGATCCGAAATCGTGCTTGTCAGATCGTAGAGGAGACCCGTGCGATCGCGGCCGGTCACCTCGATCACCGTGAAGCGGTCCGAGACTGCGTTGTCGATCACGACTTCGGGTTCGACGGTGAAGGCTTCGAGCGCCTTTTGCCCGGCCTGCCTCTTGGCGAGCAGGTCACGGAGGCGGACTTCACCCTTGAGCAGCCGGTTGATCGTCTGACCGATCCTCTGGCCTCGGCGCAGCTCGTCCTGATCGTCGGCGAAGGTTCGTTGAAGCAGGAAGGTATCGAGAGCGAAGCTGTCCCGCGTCGTCGTGATGTGCGCGCCGACGATATTGGCACCATTAGCGGCGCAGGCGCCGGCGAAAAGGGCCAGAAGGCGGGCGTGGTTCGGCGCGTAGACCGTAAACTCCGTGATTGACGTGAACGCATCGGTCACCGTGTCTGTCGCTAGCCGCTCGCCCGACTGTTCGGCACGCTGCACGAGGCGCGCGTGATAGGCTCGTTTCGATGCTTCAGTGCGGAGCCAATAGTCCGGATAGTGCCGCTCGACGAAGCGTTCGACGTCTGCGGGCGGCCAGTCCGCGAGATCCTTTCTCAACTGGTCCTGCGAACTCGCGATGAGATGGCGGCGCTCACCGCGCGTGTGACCTCCGGCCACGATCGGCTCGGTCTCGTAGTAGAGCGTCCGGAGCAATTGGCCTTTCCAGCCGTTCCAAACGCCTGGGCCAACGGCGCGGATGTCGGCGACGGTCAGCAGCGTCAGAAGCTTCAATCGCTCGGGACTTTGCACAATGGCGGCAAAATCTCGGACCGTCTTTGGATCGGAGATGTCGCGGCTTTGCGCGATGTTGCTCATCGTCAAATGTTGTTCGACGAGCCAGGAGACGAGATCCGTCTCGGCAGCGGAAAGGCCCAAACGGGGGCAGAGGCGCCGCGCGATCCGTGCACCGACGATCGAATGATCCTCGATGCGGCCTTTGCCGATGTCGTGGATGAACGCCGCCACATAGAGCGCACGCCGGTTCTGGATCGACTGTATGATCTCGCTCGAGAGCGGCAACTCCGCCACGTCGTCGCCCCGCTCGATGGCCGCAAGACGGCCGACCGTCCGCACGAGGTGCTCGTCGACGGTGTAATGATGATACATGTTGAATTGCATCATTCCGACAATGCGGCCGAACTCTGAGATGAATCGCCCGAGGACACCGGCCTCGCTCATGTGACGCAGCGCGCGCTCGGGATTGGTGCGGGCCGTCAGAATATCGACGAAAATCCGATTGGCCTCGGGATCGTTCCGCAACTTCTGATCGATCAATCTCGGGGATGCGCGGAGCAGGCGGATCGCGTCGGGATGGAGGAACGTGCCCGTCTCCTCGGCGACGGCGAATAGACGCAGAAGGTTCACCGGATCGCGCTCAAAGACGCCGGGATCGGCAACGCTCAGTCGCTCGCTTTCGATGCGGAATTCCGTCGTCCGGCGCACGCGGCGGCGGGTGGACCAGGTCGTCGGATTGACGAGGTCGGTGAGGCTCGGGACGGTCTTGGCCTGATCGAGTTCGAGCGTCGCGCAGAGAATGGCCGTCAAGTCGCCGACCTCCTTCGCGATCAGAAAATAGTGCTTCATGAAGCGCTCGACCGCACGCAACCCCGTCGTCGCGCGGTATCCGAGCCGCTCGGCCATCGGCGGCTGAAGGTCGAACGTCAGGCGTTCCTCGGCGCGCCCGGTCAGGAAGTGAAGGTGGCAGCGAATGCTCCAGAGAAAGTCCTCGGACCGGCGAAAGGCGAGGTACTCCTCGGGCGTGAAAATTTTAGCGTCGACCGTCGAGGGACCGACCTCCTCGCCATAGAGATATTTCGACAGCCAGTGGAGCGTATGGAGATCGCGGAGCCCGCCCTTGCCATCCTTCACGTTCGGCTCGACGCGGTACCGGCTTTCGCCTGCCCGCCGGTGGCGCTCGTCGCGCTCGGCCATTTTCGCGTCGATGAACTGGCGCGCGGTGCCGGCGTAGACTTCCTTGCGCAAGCGATCGGAGAGCTCGGCATAGAGTTGCGGATCGCCGTGAACGAGCCAGATGTCCAAGAGCGACGTGCGGATGGTCATGTCCTGATGGGCCATCTTCAGGCACTGGTCCACCGTCCGTGTCGCGTGACCGACCTTGAACCCCAGATCCCAGAGCACATAGAGCACGTACTCGGCGACGCTCTCGCCCCAGGGGGTCTGCTTGTAGGGAAGCAGAAAGAGGATATCGATGTCGGAGCCCGGCGCCAGGAGACCCCGGCCATAGCCTCCTTGCGCGACAATCGACATGCGTTCGGCGTCCGAGGGGTTCGTCGCGCGATAAACGTGCGCGACGGTGTAATCGTAGATGAGCGCGATGAGCTCGTCCTGGAAACGCGCGAGCCCGTGGGCGCATTTGCGGCCCTTGCCGTCAGTCTCGAGCCCTAGCCGCGCGGCGGCCCGCGCCGACTTGACGAGGGCCTTCAGCCGTTCGAGCACGACAGGTCGCGCCTCGGCCGCCGAGCCGCTGGCATTGAACAGGGCCGTCAGCTCGACACGCAGTTCGAGCGGATCGAAGTAAGGTGCCGGAAGTATCGCCGCCGTGTCCATGCCGATCCGTGACGCCCCCAGTGCCTTGGCTTTGCTCGTCGCGCGCCCCCCGCCAGCGACGCGGCATTGTTAGCCCGTTCGCGCGCGCGAGGGGAGTGGGCCGTCGTGCCGCGCGCCCGCGGCCCGGCTTCAGGTCGGATCGCCCACCTGCAACTTCTTCAGGCGGTAGAGCGCTTCGAGCGCCGCTTTGGGCGTCAACTCGTCTGGATTGAGGGCGCCGAGCGCGTCCTCGGCCGGCGATCGGGCCGTGGACGGGCGAGCGCTCACCGGCCGGGCTGCGGCGAACAGCGGGAGATCATCGAGCCCGCCGCCCGATGTTTTTCCTTCCGAGCGGTCGTTGCGTTCGAGGACGTCCAGGACTTCACGGGCGCGATCGATGACGGTCGCGGGAAGTCCCGCAAGCTTCGCGACCTGGATGCCGTAGGAGCGGTCGGCCGCTCCGGGCCGGACCTTGTGCAGGAACACGATCTCGTCCTGCCAATCCTTCACGTCCATCGTCACATTGGCGATGTCGCCCAGGCGCCCGGCGAGCGCGGTCAACTCGTGATAATGGGTCGCGAAGAGGGCGCGGCATCGCGAGACCTCATGAAGGTACTCAACCGTCGCCCAGGCGATCGACAGCCCGTCGAACGTCGCCGTGCCGCGCCCGATCTCATCCAGGATGACGAGGGACCGGTCCGTCGCCTGATTGAGGATCGCGGCGGTTTCGACCATCTCGACCATGAACGTCGATCGCCCGCGGGCGAGATCGTCGGACGCGCCGACGCGCGAAAACAGGCGATCGACAATGCCGATGGTGGCTCTGCGGGCGGGTACGAAGCTGCCCATCTGCGCCATGACGACGATGAGGGCGTTCTGTCGGAGGAACGTCGATTTGCCGGCCATGTTGGGACCGGTCACGATCCAGATGCGGGCGGCCTTTGCTTCGCGTGACGGGTTCGTCACCGACGGACCGAGACAGCAGTCGTTCTCGATGAACGCGCCTGACCGTTCCTTGTCGAGCGCCTGTTCGACGACGGGATGCCGTCCGCCCACGATCTCGAACGCACTGTCCGAGGTTATGACCGGGCGGGCGTAGTTGTGCTCGACGGCCAGCTCGGCCAACGCGGCAAAGAGATCGAGCGCGGCCAGCGCTTCTGCCATCTCGCCCAGTACGCGCTCCTCTGTCGCGATGGCCGATGAAAGTTCAACGAACACCTCCTGCTCCAGCGCGAGCGCGCGATCGGCCGCGGATGCGATTCGCCCTTCGATCTCCTCGAGTTCCGATGTCGTGAAGCGCATGGCATTCGCCATCGTCTGGCGGTGTCGAAACAGGCCGTCGTTCGGCGGCGACGTCATCGCCTTCTGATTGAGGCTCGTCACCTCGACGAAGTAGCCGAGGATATTGTTGTGACGGATCTTGAGCGTCTTGACGCCCGTCGCCTCGACGTACCTCGCTTCAAGTCCGGCCAGGACCTTGCGGCTTCCATCGCGCAGCGCGCGGGCCTCGTCGAGCGCGGTCCGGTAACCGGGACGGACGAAATTGCCATCGCGGCGGAGATGGGGCGGATCATCGACTAGCCCGCGCGCGAGCGCGGTCGACAGTGTCGCTGACGGTGCTTCGAGTGCCGCAGTAGCACGCGCGAGTTCGTCCGGTGGCCCAATCGGCCCGCCCTCCGCCGTCATCCGCTTCGCCACATCGCGCGCGATCGACATTGCGTCGCGAAGTGCAGCGAGATCGCGCGGACCACCCCGACCGAATGCGAGCCGCGCGACGGCGCGCGCCACATCCGGCGCGCCACGCAACAGATCGCGAATGTCCGCGCGCAGGCGTTCGGCCGCCACAAGAAACGCCACCGCATCGAGACGCGCGTCGATCAATGCGCGGTCTGAAAGTGGGCTCGCGAGGCGCGCAGCCAACTCTCGGGCGCCGGCGGCCGTCACCGTCCGGTCCATGGCGCCGAGGAGGCTCGACTGCTTCTCGCCACCCGTCGTGCGCACAAGTTCGAGGCTCGAACGGCTTGCGGCATCGATGACGAGGCTCGAAACGCCCGCGCGGCGCGGCGGACGCAACACGGGCTTCCTGCCGATTTGGGTCAAGTCGACGTAGCGCAGTAGCGCACCGACGGCGGCCAACTCGGAGCGCGAGAAGGGCCCGAAGGCATCGAGTTCGCTGACGCCGAGGCGTGCCTTCAGGTTGCGTTCGCCGCCGAGACTGTCGAACGACGACGCCGGAACGGGTGTTGCCGCCGCGCCCGCAACCGCGATCCAACGGCGGACGTCATCGCCGGCCAACAGCGCGTCCGTCGCGATGACTTCCCCCGGAGCGAGGCGCACGAGTTCACCCGGGAGATCGGGACCCTTGATCTCGCCGATTTCGAGTTCGCCGGTCGAGATGTCGAGCGACGCCAGGGCCAAGACACTGTCCGCCGCGAGGGCTGACTTGCCTTCGGTGGCCGGTTTCTCAAACACCGCCGTCAGGTAGTTGCGCGCCTTGGCGTCGAGGAGTGCTTCCTCCGTCAGCGTACCGGGCGTCACCAAGCGCACGACGTCGCGACGGACGACCGCTTTAGATCCGCGCTTCTTCGCTTCGGCCGGGTCCTCAAGCTGTTCGCAGACCGCCACGCGAAAGCCGCGTCGGATCAGGCGCTGCAGATACTCGTCGGCCCGGTGGATCGGTACGCCGCACATAGGGATCGGCTCGCCGCGATGTTTGCCGCGCTTCGTCAGGACGATGCCGAGCGCGTCGGACGCCACTACGGCATCCTCGAAGAACAGTTCGTAGAAGTCGCCCATCCGGTACCAGAGCAGGCTGTCCGGGTTTGCAGCCTTGATTTCCAGGAATTGCGCCATGGATGGGGTCGCATCCGCCGCATCGGCCGATGGAGCGGTCGATTGTGGCGCGGCGCCGTCGATGTCACGTTCCACCGGCGCAGTCGAGCCATCCGCCGATCGGGACGCATCGCCGACGTCGGCCGTCGTCTCCGGACTGTTGCGTTTCGCCGCCATGTGGCGGAGCACTCCTAGGGCCGCTGGGTCCCGTTTCGATAGCGCGCGGGCCGGAAAAGACAAAGCGGTGCGGCCGGTCCGGACCTCTTGTGCACGAAAAATGGGTTGCTGGACAAAGGCGAGAAGCCGGCCGCTGGCACCGAATTTCACCCAAAGTCGCAGTCCTCGCAGGTTGTTCCGGGGCTGCGGGGGAACTAGGGTCGACCACAACTCACCTGGGGCGGCAACGCTCCTGATGCGGCGCTGGCGCCGCTCCGCCAACATTCCGAGAACCCGATGGCCAACAAGCAACCCGCCCGTGTCACGGCGCAAGAAGCGCTTCTCTTCCATTCGCAGGGCAAGCCCGGAAAACTCGAGATCACACCCACGAAACCGCTCGCGACCCAGCGGGACCTGGCGCTCGCCTATTCACCCGGCGTCGCGGTGCCGGTGGAGGCGATCGCGGAAAATCCCTCGCTCGCCTACGACTACACGAACAAGGGCAACCTCGTGGCTGTTGTGTCGAACGGGACCGCGATCCTCGGTCTCGGCAACCTCGGCGCGCTGGCCTCGAAGCCGGTCATGGAAGGCAAGGGCGCGCTCTTCAAGCGCTTCGCTGACATCGATGCGACGGACCTTCTGGTTTCGACTGAGGACGTCGATCAGTTCGTCAACTGCGTGCGGTATCTCGGCCCGACGTTCGGCGGCATCAATCTCGAAGACATCAAGGCGCCCGACTGCTTCATCATCGAGGAGCGACTGAAAGAGCTGCTCGACATCCCGGTGTTTCACGACGACCAGCATGGCACGGCGATCATTGCGGCGGCAGGGCTTTTGAATGCACTCGAACTCACGGGACGCGACATCGAGAATTTCCGCCTTGTCGTCAACGGGGCGGGCGCGGCCGGGATCGCGTGTCTCGAGCTTCTCGTTGCGCTCGGCATGCCGAAAAAGAACGTCATGCTGTGCGACACGAAAGGCGTGATCTTCCAGGGCCGCAAGGACGGAATGAACCAGTGGAAGTCGGCGTATGCGGTTCCGACGAAGGCGCGCTCGCTCGAAGACGCACTCAGAGGCGCGGACGCATTCTTCGGACTTTCCGTCAAAGGCGCTGTCACGGCGGACATGGTTACATCGATGGCGCCGAAGCCGATCATCTTCGCTATGGCCAACCCGGACCCTGAAATCCTACCCGAGGACGTGATGGCCGTGCGCAAGGATGCGATCGTCGCGACAGGGCGCTCGGACTACCCCAACCAGGTCAATAACGTGCTCGGGTTCCCGTTCATCTTCCGCGGCGCGCTCGACGTGCAAGCGCGAACGATCAACGACGACATGAAAATTGCCGCGACGCGAGCGCTTGCCGAGCTTGCGCGGCAGGAGGTGCCCGACGAGGTGGCAGCTGCGTTCCACGGCCGGCGGCCGACGTTCGGGCCCGAATACATCATTCCGGCGCCGTTCGATCCGCGTCTCATCAGCCATGTGCCGCCCGCCGTCGCGCAGGCCGCCATGGAAACCGGCGTCGCGCGACGGCCGATCGTCGACATGGAGGGGTACATCGCGCGGCTCAAGGGCCGCCTCGATCCTGTGACGGGCTGGCTACAGACGACGTTCGACCGCGTGCGCGAGAACCCCAAGCGCATCATTTTCGCGGAAGGCGAGGACATGGCGGTCATCCGCGCCGCGAACGCCTATCTCTCCCAAGGGTTCGGGCAGCCGATCCTCGTCGGGCAGTCCGAGATCATCAAGCAGAACTTCGCAGCACTCGGCATCCCGATGCGGCGCGAATTCAAGCTCATCGACACACGGGCAGCTCCCTACAACGAAGACTTCGCCGAGCTTCTCTATCAGCGCCTGCAGAGGCGCGGCTACCTGAAGCGTGACTGCGAACGTCTGGTCCGCAACGAGCGCAACATCTTCGCCGCACTCATGGTCGCGAACGGACACGCGGATGCGATGGTGTCGGGCGCCAATCGCAACTGGACCAGCGTCTTCCAGGATGTGCGGCGCGTCATGGACGCCAAACCCGGCCGCAACATCATCGGCGTGTCGCTCTGTCTCTGCCGGGGCCGGGCCGTGCTCATCGCGGATACGAGCGTCAACGACATGCCGACGGCCGAGCGGATCGCGGACATCGCGATCGAGGCCGCGCGGGCAGCGCGCCAGTTTGGCCTCACGCCTCGGGTCGCGCTCCTCGCCTACTCGACGTTCGGCCAGCCCCGGAGTGAGCGCTCGGATCAGGTGCGCGAGGCGGTCTCCATTCTCGACGGGCGGGAAGTCGATTTCGAGTACGACGGTGACATGGCGGCGGACGTCGCGCTCAATAAGGAACTCATGACGCTCTATCCATTCTGCCGCCTGACGGACACGGCGAACGTACTGGTGATGCCCGCGTTCCATGCTGCGTCGATCTCGACCAAAATGCTCAAGGAACTGGGCGGCGCGACCGTCATCGGGCCCTTGATCGTCGGCCTCGAACATTCCGTGCAGATCTGCACGCTTGGCGCCAAGGATAGCGATATCGTTAACCTCGCGGCGCTCGCGGCCTACGATCTCGGCGGGTAACGGCGCGGGAGCGCCGATCGGGTATATTCGACGGCATGTTTGCGGCGCGGCTGCGGAGACGGCAAGATCGTCGCCGAACCTGTTGCAACGACCGCGAGTCCGTCCATGACGCATACCCGACCGAAGCCCCGTGCCCGCGACCTCGGATTGCCGCTCGGTGGCGTGACGGGTCCCTTGAACGCGATCACCGATATTGCCGGCCTCCACGTCGGACATCGCACGATCATCGAGCACGCACCGCGCGCGGGCCGACCGATGCCGCTTCGTTCCGGCGTCACCGCCATCATTCCGCATGCGGCCTCGCCCGAGCCCGTCCCCGTATACGCAGGCCTCCATCGGTTCAACGGCAACGGCGAACTGACAGGCAGCCACTGGATCGAGGACGGCGGATATTTCCTCGGCCCGGTTCTGATCACCAACACGCACAGTGTCGGCGCAGCGCACGCAGGCGCGATCCGCTGGATGCTCACGCGCCATGCGGCGACCTATGGCCGTGGCGACGATCTCTGGATCATGCCGGTGGTCGGAGAGACCTACGACGGCGTGCTCTCGGATATCAACGGGCAGCACATCACGCCCGAGGATGCCATCGCGGCGCTCGACGCGGCCCACGGCGGCGCAGTCACCGAAGGGAACACGGGTGGCGGCACGGGCATGATTGCCTATGGCTTCAAGGGCGGCACGGGAACGTCGTCGCGCGTGGTCGAGGTCGGAGGACGCCGGTTCACGATCGGCGCACTCGTGCAGGCGAACCACGGCGCACCGGAATGGCTGACGGTGTGCGGCGTTCCGGTCGGCCGTGAACTGCATGGCCTCGACGCCCCTGGACCGGCATCGACCGAGCGCGGATCGATCATCGTCGTTATCGCCACCGACCTGCCGATGGCGCCCCATCAGTTGAAAAAACTCGCACGGCGCGGCGCGATCGGTATCGGCCGCGGCGGGACACCGGGTGGTAACAGTTCGGGTGACATCTTCCTGGCATTCTCGACCGCGAACCCCCGGCCGATGCCGCACATGGCGCCGCTGTTCCTCGAAATCGAGATGATCAACGACGAGGGGCTCGATGCGGTTTATCTTGCTGCCGTCGAGTGTGTGGAAGAGGCTGTCTTGAACGCGATGTGTGCCGCGGAGGACATGGGCGGCACGGAATGGGATCGCGGGCTCGTCCGCGCACTACCGACGGCTCAACTCTGCGAGATTCTCCGGCGACACGGGAGGCTGGTCGTGCGGTGAGGCACAACGTGGTGAGTACGCTCGTGAAGTGCGTGGCGGCTGGACTTGTCCTGTTGATCGTCGCTCAGGTGTTCGCGACAGGGCCGGTCCGTGCGACCGTGCAGGAGGACGATCTCTGCATGGAGCCCGACATCGAATTTCCGGTTCCGTGCGAAGAGGACGAATAGGCGGCTCGCGTCATGCGAGCGATTGACGGGTCGAGACCTAGCATGTCATGCTCTCATGACTGAGGATCGTCGTGCTGCGGTCTTGTCGGCACGATCGTAATGGCATTGCAGCATGGGCGGGGTGTTGGTCATGCCCGAGGCGGCCGCCAAGTCGAGCGCGCTCAAAGTTTTCATTTCCTACAGTCAGGACGACGGCGCGTTCGCGAAGAAACTGGTCGAGGCGCTGAAGACGCGCGGGCTCGACCCGAAGATCGATACGCAGAATCTTCCGGCGCTCGAAGACTGGCAACGTGAACTGCTCGGCTTCATCCGCGAGGCCGATGCGGTTGTTTTCATCATCAGTCCAAGGTCGATCGAATCGAAGGCCTGCAAGTGGGAGGTGGAACAGGTCGCGGCGCTCAACAAGCGGCTCGCGCCGATCGTCCTCGAACGGGTCGAGGATGATCGCATTCCGCCCGAAATCTCGAAGATACAGTACCTTTTCTTCGATTCAGGCTCCGATTTCGAGGCGAAGGCCGACGATCTCGCCGCCGCGCTGCAATCGGATATCGGCTGGGTCAAGGAACATACGCGTCTCGGCGAGCGGGCGCGCCTATGGAACGAGGGGCGGAAGTCGAGCAGCCTGCAGTTGCGAGGCGAGGAACTTCTCGGCGCCGAGGCGTGGATCGCGTCACGGCCCCGCAGCGCGCCAGACCCGACCGATCTGCACAAGCAATTCATCAAGGATAGCCGAAAGGGTACGACACGCCGGCGCAATCTCCTCGTCACGGGGCTGAGCGGCGGCCTCGTTGTTGCACTCTCGCTGGCGGCGGTCGCGTTGTGGCAGCGCTCGATCGCCATCGATCAGCGCGCGCAAGTGATCGCGCGCGAAATGGACCGCCGCGCCGCGCTCGCGCAGGACATCGCTTCGCAGGGCCGGGCCCGGGTCGCGAGTGCGGTGGCACTCGATGCGCTGCGCGGGGCCGAGGATCAGAAAACGCCGACTGCTGCTCTCCGCGCGGCCATCCTTCGGACGCTCGATCTCGTGAAAATACCTGTCGAGCACTTTATCGGCGAAAACGTCTTCAATCTCACGCTCAGTCCGGACGGGATGATACTGGCTGCTGGCACCAACACTTCGAAAGTGTACATACTGGATACGGCCACGCTCGAAGAGCGCTTCGTGCTCGATGCTGGCGAGGACGTCATCTCAGGGCTGCGTTTCAGTCCGGATGGGCGGCGTCTCGTTTCCTCGGGCGACAAGGTTCCCGAAGTCTGGGACGTCGCCACGGGTAAAAAGCTCTTCGACCTCGTGCGCCCGAACGCAAAACGCAGCGTCTATCAGGTCCATTTCAGTCCGGCGGGTGATCGCATCCTCGCCACGACGAACGAGAACCAAGCGTACATTCATGACGCATCCAACGGCAAGCTCCTGCAAACTTTGCAGGGCGCGACCTACGACGAGATGCGGGATCGCTATGCGAAGTCCGAGAGCGCCGACGGGTTCGGCGTCGCCGATCCCATCGTCGATGCCGTCAACCGCGCGACGTTCACTATCTGGGGCTCGACCACCGAAGGCACATTCAGCCCGGACGGCAAGCTTGTCGCCGTCACGGGTGCGGCCAATCCCGACGGGTCGGTGCGCCTCTTCGACGTCAAGTCCGGCAAACTTGTCCGGACGCTGACCGGCGGACGGGGTGCGTCGATGCTGCCGCCGCTGGGATATGGCAGCAAACTCTCATTCAGCCCCGACGGATCGACCCTCGTCGCGGCCCCGCTCGAGCAATCGATCAAGATCTGGAACGTCGCGGACGGCAAATTGCGCCGAGAGTTCGCGGCCAGCGGCGTCAACTCGTTCGTGCTGACCGCCGATGGCGAAGCGCTCGTCAGCGCCCACAACAACGGCGCCGTGATCTTCCGATGCCTCGGTGACAACGCGACCATTGTAAGCTTGCAAGCCCACGACGGCGGTATCGACAGTCTGTCCGTAGACGGCGAGGGCAAGCTTTTGGCAACGGGCGCAACGGACCGCACGGCGCGCGTGTGGCGGATGCCAAAGGGGCGCGAAGTCTGCGCCGATGATCGGACGGGCGAAGCGATCAATGCGCTCTCGGTCATGAAGCCAACAGCGACCCTCGAGGGTCATGGCGCGCGGATTACAAAGGCCGTCTTCTCGAGCGACCGATCCAAGCTCTACACGGCGTCACAAGACGGGTGGGTCCGCGCATGGTCGATCGGGAGTGTGGCGGCCGCCAACGAATTTGTGCTTCCAGGGGTGGAAGAACCCGAGAACTCATGGGACCGACCGGACCGTGATGCGGTTGTCTCCGCCAACGGACAACAGATCTTCCTCTATGACGAGAAGGACTACAAATGGCTCGGATGGACGATCGCGACCGGGAAGCCTCTGGAGGTGCCTGAAAAAGCAGAAGTGATCGTGTCTGGCACAAGCGACGGCGCCATTCTGTTCCGTTCGCCGACGAAGCGCTTGTCGCTCGGGCCCAATCCCGAGAGCGAGAACGGGTTCGATTTCTCCTATTCGAGTTGGAAAGGCCCAGCATCGCCAAATGGAACGCGGGTCGTCGCAACTGAGAAAGATCTTTCCGACAAGGACGGCGCGGGCGAAATCCCGTTGCTCGTCGACAGTTCGACCGGTCAGTCGCTCGCCACACTCGCCATCAACAACGAGCCGGCGCGAGACGTCATCTTCAGCCGGGACAGCACGCGGCTGCTCGGCCGGATCAAGAAGGCCGCCGCCAATGCGGACGAGAAGGAGAGTGAGGGGCTCGCCGTCTGGGACGGCACGTCCGGCAGAATGGTCGGGCACCTCCCGAGCATCGACAACCTCTCCTACAATTCGCCGATACGGATGTCCGACGACGGCAAGCTGGTTCTCGCCCTGACCGGAACGAACAATCTCGACCTCTTCGACGTCTCGGGCACAGAACCGAAGGGTGTCGATCTGCCGGATTTCGGCACGCGGTTCGGCTCCGGCCGGCAAATCACCGCAGGTGAACTGTCTCCGGACGGCAAACTCCTGCTCGTCGGGCGGAGCGATGGCGCGGTCGCCGTCGTCGATATCGCGCGCGCCTCGATCTGGCGCATTCTGGATACCAACCGGCTTCCGGTTCGCTCCATTGCGCAATCGAGCGACGGCCAGTACGTCGCAGCAACCGACATCTCCAACACCGTATGGATTTTCGACGTCATGAGCGGCGATCTGGTCCGCTCAGTCACATTCGTCGATCGGATCGACGATCTCGACTTCGTTCCCGGAGCGCCGACCCTCATCGCCACCACCTGGCGCGGGGTAAAGCTCTTTCCCGCCACGCCCCGGTTCGAGAATCTCGCAGACCTCGATGCGACGGTCGGGCAAGCTCGCAAGTTCGGCCTCAATCTCGTGTCGCTCGAAGACCGGCGGCGATACAGGCTCGGCGACAGTGCGCTCAGCGAGGAAGCGGTGCGTGTCGGATCGGCGGAAGGCGAAGTCAAACCCGAGGGGGCGGCGCCCCAAAGCGTGGCTGTCGATCGGACGGCGACAAGGACGTGGGCTGCACTCGATCCCAACAGCGAGGGCACGGCGCCGGTCGTCTGGGCCAAGAGTGCCGAGGAAGCGCAGACGCTTGCTAAGGCTGCATGCGCGAAAGTTTCGGAGACGTGCGCGTCCCAGGCCGCGACGACAGACGACCTCGAGTCGACCTTCGTCTATTATTGCTGCGAACAGCCCAAAGTCGGATGCGCGGTCTATGCCGGAACCGGCGACGACGCGCTCAGGTCCGTGAAGCAAATTCTCGCCAAGGCCAAATACTCGAAATGCGAAGTGAAGTCGGCGGTCTCGGCGGCGACTGGATTGGCCGAATAGTGGTCATGACTGGCGGCAGGCGCCCCGTTCGCGTGCATGCTGCCGCAATTCCGTGCGTCGACAATTTCCCGTCGTGAAACTTGCAGCGCGCGTTTCATCCGAGGATCGCCACAACATGCTGATACTCGGCGTTTTATTCGTGTTTGACTTTCGCGCCTCCGTCGAAGGCTTTTCCTCTCGCACCTCATTCTCGCCATTCCGCTCGTGTTGGTCTGACACAGGCAGGGAACCCTCGATGAGTTCATGCGTTTCCCGACATCCTTTCCAAAAGCGGGCTTCCAATGCTGATCAACTACGGCTTTTCCATTACGCTTTCCGTCACCCAGCCGACGCCGATCCTAACGCGCCTCGATGTCGTTCCGGATCGCCGCGCAGACATCGCGGAAGAAGGACGCTTCATGATGTCCGGCGCGGACGTCGCGGCGCCAAATCTGGACGTCTTCGGCAATCATTGCCGACGTATTGTCCTGGCCCCCGGCGACACGAAACTTGAGCTTACCGGAATCATCAGGGACAGCGGGCAGCACGAACGACAGCTTCGCGACGAGCCGCTTCAGCCGGTCCAGGCGTTGCCGGACGAGGTGTTGCCATTCCTCGTTGCAAGCCGATACTGCGAATCCGACATCCTGTCCGCTGAGGCATGGCAGCTCTTCGGCAAATATCCGGAAACGGCCGCGCGTGTCCGGGCGATTGTCGACTTCGCGCACGCGTGGCTGACGTTCGGCTACCCTTATGCACGGGACACGCGAACGGCAGCCGAGGCCATGCGCGAGCGGGTCGGCGTCTGCCGCGACTTCGCGCATCTGACGATCGCGCTTTGCCGCGCGATGAATATTCCAGCGCGCTATGTGAACGGCTACCTCGGCGACATCGGCGTGCCCGTCGATCCCGCGCCCATGGATTTCAGCGCGTGGGTGGAGGTGTTCGTCGGCGGGCGCTGGTACACGGTCGATGCACGCCACAACGAGCCGCGCATCGGGCGGATCGTCATCGCGCGCGGTCGCGATGCCGCCGACGTGCCGATGGTGCACAGTTTCGGTGCGCACGTGCTGAAGCAGTTCATGGTCGTCACGGACGAGATCGCCGACAGCGCGGGCGCGCTGCGCAGGGCGGCGTGAGGGGCGGCGCGACATGTCGTTCTGGCGCGACCGTCTGCCGGATGAGCGCCGGGCTGACGCTTCCCCGTCGAATGACCCCGAGAAACAATCGCCATTTGCCAATCAGCGCGACCTCCATATGCGGAGCCGATCGCCCGACCTAAGTCCGTATTTCGTCAGCCATCCTTCTTTTATAGAATATTTCCCGTCTTCATCTTGCCGCTGACCGTCAGCGCATGACCGCACGCCCGAAAGCGTCGTTCTCAAGGATGTTTCGGCATGGTGCAGCGCATAGTTTTTGCAGCATCAGGGGCTGGCGGATCGGAGCTGTGGATCAGCGACGGTACGTCGGCTGGGACGACGCTGGTCAAAGACATTCGCCCGGACGGCTCCTCCAACCCGTCCAACTTTACCGCCGTGGGGAATCGCGCCTTCTTTCAGGCGACGGACAACGTCAACGGACTGACGCTGTGGGTGACGGACGGCACTGCGGCCGGCACTCAGTCCGTAGCGCCGGCCACGACCTCAGGCATCTTGAGCGAGTTGACCGCGTTCGGAGGCCGGCTGGTCTATGTCCGGCTCGGCGAGGTCTGGATCACCGATGGCACGACTGCCGGCACCCAGAAGCTCGGCACGTTCTCGCAAGGAACCGTGGCTGATCTCACGGTTTTGGACGGCAAGATCTATTTCTCCGCCTACGACGGCACGACGCAAGGGCTCTGGTCGACCGACGGCACGGCCGCTGGAACCACACTGATCGCAGGCTTCAGGTCGCGGCCGTCCGACATCACGGCTTTCGACGGGCGCCTGTTCTTCGGCGCCAACGACGACCCGGCAATAAACCATGAGCTTTGGGTCAGCAATGGCACCCCGGCTGGAACGGCGCTCTTCAAGGATCTCAGTCCGAGCAATAGCGGCAGCCCGCATGATTTCGTGGTCGCCGGCAATCGCATGTATTTTCTCGCGACGATTGCCAACCCCTCCCCGACGCCGACGGGGGCGGAACTCTGGGTCAGTGACGGCACGACCGGCGGGACGCAATTGGTCAAGGACATCGTGCCGGGTTTGACGAGTTCGAACATTGTCGAATTGACCGCATTCGGAAACAAGGTCGTGTTCCGCGTCAATGACGGCGTGCACGGGCAGGAGATCTGGATTTCCGACGGCACGGCCGGCGGCACGTTCCAGTTGAGAGACATTCTTCCGGGCTCGTCGGGCTCTGTCCCGTCAGGCTTCACCGTCCTAGGTGACAAGGTCTTCTTCAGAGCCAATGACGGGGAGCACAACTATCTCGGCAGCGCGCTCTGGGTCACGGATGGAACGGCGGCCGGCACAACGCTTCTGAAAGGCGAGATCGGTCCTCAGATCCTGCCCGCGGGCGAGGTGGAAAAACTCGGCGTCGTGCTCGGAAACAAGCTCTATTTCGCGGCCTTCCGCGGGGACACATCTGCCACGTTCACCGGCGTCGAGCTCTGGTCCACGGACGGCACGACCCAAGGCACGACCCTGGTCAAAGACATCGCGTCCGGCTCACCGTTTTCCCTCCCCTCGTGGCTTACGGTGTTCGACGACGGCCGTGTGAATGTTGCTCCGACGGCCGTCACGTTGACGAACAAGGTCGCTAGTCTCGCGGAAAACAGGTCCACCACCTCTGCGGTCAAGGTCGCCGACATCACCGTTGCCGATGACGGTCTCGGTACAAACCTCTTCTCGCTCACTGGAGCCGACGCCGCCTCCTTCCAGATCGTCGGCACGCGGCTCTTCCTCAGGGCTGGCGTGAAACTCGACTTCGAGACGAAGACGAGTTTCGTCGTCGCGGTCCGCGTCAACGACCCTGGCGTCGGCGGAAATCCGGATGCCACCAGCGCCGCACACACGCTCGTCATCACCAACGTCTCGCCGGAGACGATCACCGGCACGAACGGCGCCGACACGCTTGTCGGGGGGACGGACAGAGACATCATCAGCGGCCTCGGCAGCAACGACACGCTGAATGGCGGCGCGGGGAACGACACCTACGTTCTCGCGAGCGGCGCCGATACGGTCATCGATGCAGGCGGGATCGACACGATCACGACGACGATGACGCGCTCACTCGCCTCGTTCCCGGCGATCGAGAACCTGACGCTTCTCGGCACCGGACCCATCAATGGCTCGGGCAACAACCTCGCCAATCGGCTCACCGGAAACAACGGCAACAACATTCTCGACGGCGGCGCCGAAAAAGACAGTCTCGTCGGCGGCCTCGGCAACGATACGCTGAAGGGCGGCACGGGAAACGACACGCTCGCGGGCGGCGGGGGGAGCGACACGTTCGTCTTCAACACCCAGCCGACGCCGACGAACCGGGACACGATCACCGACTTCTCGAATGCGGGGCAGAACGACGTCATCCATCTCGAGAACACGGGCGTAGGTGTCTTCACGCTACTCGCCGCCGGCGCGCTCTCGGCCAACGCATTCAAGGCCAACGCAACGGGCACAGCGACCGACGCCAACGACCGCATCATCTACAATACCGCGACTGGCGCGTTGTTCTACGACACCAACGGCAACGCCTCCGGCGGCGCCACCCAGTTTGCCATTATTTCCACCAAGCCCGCGCTCACCGCCGCGGACTTCTTCGTGATCTGACCTGGCATCTCATGCGTGTCGCTTGCGCCATCACGCTGGCGCATAGGTGAGCCGGATCACACCCTCGTCGATCAGTTCATGTGTCAGTAGGCGAAGCGGCGGCCGGGCTCCGGCAAAGTACGGCGTCCCGCGACCCAGCACGACGGGGTGCAGGTAAATCCGATACTCGTCGATCAGGCCCAGTTCGGTGAGGCTCTTGGCCAAGTCCGGGCCAGCAACGTCGATCTCGCCCTGGTGCCCGGCCTTCAACGCGCGGATCGCGGACGCCAGTTCGCCCTCAACAAGCGTCGCGTTGGGGCCGACCGACTTCAACGAGCGTGAGACGACCCATTTGGGCTGATTGCGCCACGCGGCTGCGAAGGCCTGTTCGTCCGCGCTCCATTCCGGACGGTCGTCATCCCAGTAGCGCATGATTTCATAAATCCGGCGTCCGTAGACACTGCCCGACAACCCCCGAACCTGCTCGATGAAGTGGCGGAACAGCGTGGGGCTCGGGCCAAATTCCATATGGTCGACGTAGCCGTCGAGGGACTGATTCATTCCGAAGACGAGCTTCGCCATTCAAAAAATCTCCATGCCGGTACGTCGGCAACGAACCGGCTGCATCGAAATGGAGGGCATCCGAGAAAGTCGAGGTGAGTTCGCGGTCTGGCGATCGAACGTCCTGTACTGACCCTCGGCCCGACGACATCTCTCAGACGGATCTCCGCAGAGGCGCGCACGAACTCCGTCGGCTCTGACCTACCGCCCCTTCTTGCCCCGCGCTGCGTTCTGGTCCGGCCTGGCGCGCGCGCCGCCCGGGCTCATGACGCGCGGTGTCCCCAGGCCCACGCCCTTGGTCGTGAATTTCTGCGTCCCATGCTTCTGACCGATGCGCTTGCCTTCGCCGCCGGACGAACCGGTACCGAGCGGCTGGTGCGCCGGCACGAGTTGGTGCTTGCCGGGACCAATGAGATCCGCGCGGCCCATGGACCTCAGCGCTTCGCGCAGGAGCGGCCAATTCTCGGGATCATGATAGCGCAGGAACGCCTTGTGCAGCCGTCGCGTCTTCAAGCCCTTGACGGTCTCGACCGCCTCCGACCCGCCGCGGCGCACGGCCTTCAGCGGGTTCTTGCCCGAGTGATACATGGCGGTCGCAAGAGCCATTGGCGACGGCAGGAACGTCTGGACCTGGTCGGCTCGATACTTGTTCTTCTTCAACCAGATCGCGAGTTCCAGCATATCCTCGTCTGTAGTGCCGGGATGGGCGGCGATGAAGTAGGGGATCAGGAAGTACTTCTTTCCGGCGGCTTGAGCCGCTGCATCGAAAAGGTCGCGGAACCTCTCGTAGCTGCCGACGCCGGGCTTCATCATCTTCGAGAGCGGCCCGTCCTCGACGTGCTCGGGCGCGATCTTGAGATATCCCCCGACGTGATGGGTGACGAGTTCCTTCACATAGGTCGGGCTCTTGACAGCAAGATCGTAGCGCACGCCTGACGCGACATGCACTTTCTTGATGCCCGGCAGCTCGCGTGCCTTGCGATAGAGCGAGATCAAAGCCTCGTGACTGGTATCGAGGTTCTCGCAGATGCCGGGATAGACGCACGAAAGACGCCGGCAGGAGGCCTCGATCTTCGGGTCCTTGCAGGCCATGCGGTACATGTTCGCCGTCGGACCGCCGATGTCGGAAATGACGCCCGTGAAGCCTGGCGTCTTATCGCGAATGTGCTCGATCTCTTTGAGGACCGACCCTTCCGAGCGGTTCTGGATGATGCGGCCCTCATGCTCGGTGATGGAGCAGAAGGTGCAGCCCCCGAAGCAGCCGCGCATGATCGTGACAGAGAAGCGGATCATCTCCCAGGCGGGGATCTTGGCGTCGCCATAGGAAGGGTGCGGGGCGCGGGCGTAGGGCAGTTCGTAGATGCGGTCCATCTCCTCGGTCGTCAATGGGATGGGCGGCGGCGTGACCCAAAGCTCGCGGTCTCCATGGCGCTGCACGAGGGCGCGCGCATTGCCGGGGTTGCTTTCGCGGTGCAAGACGCGCGAGGCGCGGGCATAGGTCTCGCTGTCGGCTGCGACCTGCTCGAAGGCCGGGAGGCGGATAACGGTTTCGGTGTTGCGCGTCATGCGCGCGCCCTCGTCCGCGTCCTCGATGTTGTCGGCGTGGAACTCGGTCCAGCCGCCAGGGACCGTCCGCTTCATGAGCGCCACGCCGCGAATATCGTCCATCGCGTCGAACGGGACTTTCCGCGCGAGGCGATCGGCAACCTCGACCACGGCGCGCTCCGCATTGCCGTAGATGAGGAGATCGGCCTTGCTGTCGACGAGCACCGAGCGGCGCACCTTGTCCGACCAGTAGTCATAGTGCGCGATCCGGCGGAGCGAGGCTTCGATGCCTCCGATGACGACGGCCGCATTCTTGAAGGCCTCGCGGCATCGCTGCGCATAGACAATTACCGAGCGGTCGGGACGTTTGCCGCCTTCACCGCCCGGCGTATAGGCGTCGTTGTGGCGGATGCGGCGATCGGCGGTGTAGCGGTTGACCATGGAATCCATGTTGCCGCCGGTGACGCCGAAAAAGAGTGCCGGCTCGCCGAGCTTGGTGAATGCGTCGGCGCTCTGCCAGTCCGGTTGCGCGATGATGCCGACGCGGAACCCCTGCGCTTCGAGCAGGCGTCCGATGATGGCCATTCCGAAGCTCGGGTGATCGACATAGGCGTCACCCGTGACGAGGATGATGTCGCACTGGTCCCAGCCAAGGAGGTCCATCTCCTCGCGCGACATGGGCAGGAATGGCGCCGTGCCGAAGCGCTTCGCCCAATAGGGGCGATAGGAAAAGATCGGCTTCGCGGGCGGCATGGCGGGCGGGGCCACGCGGATGGCGGGGGACGGTGCGGCGGTCATCGGGAGCTCGGATCTCGAAAATTTCGGAACGGCATAGCAGATCCGACGCAGAAAGTCCGCCCGGGCCATCCGTCGCTGGCGGCTTCGCCGCGGCCGAAGCCCCATTGAAATGCCCGAAATCCTGTCGGCCGGCCGACCGCTACTCGTAGTACGCGAACACTTTACGCGCCGGTTTCGTAACTTCCCAGGTGCCGAGAAAGCCCGCGGGTGAGACGAAAGCGTCGCCTGCCCGGACCGTCGTCGTCGCGCCGTCGTCGGAGGTGATGACGATCTCCCCTTCGAGGATCTGGCAGAATTCGCTCTCGGTGAAGACGACGCGCCATTTGCCGGGCTGGCAGGTCCAGATGCCCGAATGATAGCGGCCGTCCGCACTCGAAAAGAGTACGTGCGCGGTCTGCACGGGATCGCCCGAGATGATGCGTTCGGCGGCGGGGCGGTAGCTTTCCGCCGGGCCAAGCGGCCGATCGAAGCGGACGACGGACGGGATTGGTGGCATCGGTGGCTCCGGGTCTCAGTGGCGCTTTCGTGTTGGCGCGGAACGAGCCTCGATGCAAGTCGTTCGTGCCGTGGCGGCAGCGGCGCGCGAGCGGCCGTCACAGGTTGCGACGTGCGCCGATCAGACTTCCGAGGCTACACGGCTCTTCAATTCGTCCGGCTGGCCGAAGTGCTCGAAATAGCGCGGATCGATCTTTTCGACAGGCAGGATGATCAGCACGTCGGTCGTGCCGAACTGGCGGTCAATGACGGCGCCGTCGCCGACGAACGCCCCGAGGCGCAAGTAGCCCTTGATCAAGGGGGGCATGGCACGCAGAGCAACTTTCATATCGACGGCACTCTTCGGCATCAAATTCATCGTGCGATGAAGATGCGGCAACGCGCGGCAAGCCCAGTCTTCGGGTGCCGACGCGTGGTGATGGAGAAAGCTCAGCGCCATCGCGTGAGCAGCGGGATCGGTGCCCTCGAAGCTCGCGCAGCCGATCATCACGTCGAGTTTCTTCTCGCGCACATAGGTCCAGATGCCGTGCCAGAGAAGTTCGACCGAGCGCTTGTTGCGATAGGGCTTCAAAACGCAACTGCGGCCGACTTCCATGAAGCGATGGGTACTCTTTCTCCTGATGAGCGGCGCCAAGTCGTACTCGCTCGCGGAATAGAACCCCTTGGTCTTCCGCGCCGCGTCTCCGGTCAAAATGCGGTAGGTGCCGACGACGCGCGGACGGCGACGGTGGGCCCACGGCTCGCCGGGGTGGGGTTCCGTTGACGTGTCGACCACCAGCAGGTGATCACACACGGCATCGTAGGCGTCCTGGTCGAGTCGCCGGAAGCCTGCGACAGAAGACGGCGTGGCGTTCAATTCCTCGTAGAAGACCTGGTAACGCAAGCGCAGCGCTTCGCGAATGTCGCGACGGCTCCTGGCCAAGCGCACTTCGAGATCGCCGAGACTGCCGTAGATCTTCGGTTGAATCGCGCGGCCGCCGGGCGCCCGAAGTGCCGTGCCGAAGCTATCGGGCGCGGAACGGGACACGTTTCCCAGAGGCGTCGTGGCCTGACAGACCTCCCGACGTGCCGGTTGCACTTTGGTCCGCACGTTCACAATTTCTGCGATCGCCATCCTTGCGCTGCGTCCCCCCAAGCGCGGCCGTTCTATCTTCGGGCCGTTTTCGTCGCCGCCACGCCGCATCGTTCTCAATTGACGGCGTTTCCACGGTGACTACCGCTCGTTGCATGATATGGCGACACTTTTGCGACGGCACATCGCGTCGCACCCAACGCAACCTCACGCGGCCGGGCGCTTCCTGCAGTGCCCAACCCAGCGCCTCATGAGGCTACTCAAGACATGGGGCTCGAACGGTTTCGGAAGATAATCGTCCATGCCCGCATCGAGATAGCGCCGGCGGTCCTCCTCGAAAGCGTTGGCCGTTACGGCGATGATCGGCGGCAGGTCATGCATTCTGCCAGCGCCATCGTAGAGCGCGCGGATCTCCGTCGTCGCTTCCACGCCGTCCCGCTCGGGCATGAAGATGTCCATCAGAACGAGATCAAACGCGGATTCGGCGCCCGTGAGCACCGCTTGCATCGCCGCAATGGCCGCCGCGCCGTCCGAAATGCGGACGACGCACACGCCTTCGCGTTCCAAGACGCGTGTTGCCAAGAGCGCGTTGATATCGTTGTCTTCAGCGAGTAGGACACGGACCTCGGGTTTTGCCGCCGCGACCACATTCTCGGAGCGCACCGCGACGGGACGTTCACGCGCCGGCTCTTCGGTCATCATCTCGGAGACTTCGACGACAGCGGTGAAGACCGAGCCCCGGCCCGGCTCTGAGATCAGCCGGATTTCGCCGGACATGGCTTCGGCGAGACGGCGGGAAATGGCGAGGCCAAGTCCCGTGCCTCCGACGCCGCGTCGGATCGCCTCCTCGGTTTGCGCGAACTCGCCGAACAGTCCCGCCTGTTCGGTGGTGGTGATGCCGATGCCCGTATCGGAGACGGCAATCTCGATCTTGCGCACGTCCGAGCCGGCCGTCGCTCCGCTCACGGTGACGGAAACACCGATGCTGCCACGATCCGTGAACTTGACCGCATTCGAGAGAAGATTGAGAACGATCTGGCGGACGCGGGCCTCGTCGCCGATGACGCGCATCGGGACATCGTCCGCGACCGTTGCGCTCAATTCGAGGCCCTTCTCCTCGGCTCGCGGCGCAAGAAGCAGTACACTCGCGGCAACGAGGTCACGCAAGGAGAACGCTTCGTGAGCGAGGGTCAGCTTCCCGGCCTCGATCTTCGAGAAATCCAGAATTTCGTCGATCAGCGCCAGCAAGCCGCGCGCAGACTGGTCGATCGCTTGAGCATATTCTTTCTGCTCGGCGTCGAGGTCGGTCGTCAGCAGCAAACCGGTTATTCCGAGAATGCCGTTCATCGGCGTCCGGATCTCATGACTCATGGATGCGAGAAAGCGTGATTTCGCACGGCTCGCCGATTCCGCGGCATCCTTCGCCTCCCGCAATTCGATTGCGACGCGACGGGCGTCGGTGACATCGCGGCCTGCGCGCTGGACGGCCACGCCGCCATCGAATTCGGCGACAACGCATTCCTCCCACTCGATCCATCGCAGCCCATCGACGGTCGCGAGGCGCTCGATCGAGCGGCGCACGCCATTGCCCTCACCGGCGCCATGTGTTCCGTCCGCGTTTTCGACAGCCTCCACATGGGGGGCATGGGACGCGCCGACAGCGGTATCGGCCGACAGTCCGAACGTCCGGAGATAGGCGCGGTTGGCAAATGTGACCCGCCCGCTGGCGTCGCGCCGGACGATCAGATGTTCCTGCGCATCCAACAGATCGCGATAGCGGCGTTCGTTTTCGCTCAGTTCCCAGCGGAGATCGTGGAGGTCTTCGAGCCGGTCAGCGAGGCCGATGTCGGCTGGTGGCGCGGATCGTGGGAGCGCCGGCATCCATCTCCTGATCCAGCCGATCGCGACGCGCAATCGCCGCCGGACCGCGGACGGTCCGAAGGAAAACGCCATCATATTCCACGCGCTGCGCACACTGAGCCCGGATCAAGTTGCGGGCCGATCGTTGGCTCCGGGACCATTAATGCGTTGTTAAGGAATTTGGTTACCGAGCCCTCTCGTGCGGTCGAATTCGGGGACAGACTTAATACGGCAGGCGCTCAAGCGTTCAGCGCCGCGGCAGCTCGTCGTCTCGGAGCGGACGTGCGGCGTCCTCGGTCAGCAACGGCACGCCGTTCTTGATCGGAAATGCGAGCGCCGCCTTGACGCTCACGAGTTCGTTCGTCTCGGGACGATAGACGAGCGCGGCCTTCGTTAAGGGACAGACGAGCATTTCAAGCAAGCGTCGGTCCGGTTCAACTGCGTGACCTTTGGGCTCGGATGCCGCTCCGTCATCGGCGCTTTCGGTATCGTCGGTCATGGCAGCTATTGGATCGTGCTGCCGGAACCCCCGCCGGCGGCAAGTTCCATCTCGGCCAGCGCAACGAGGACTTCTGCGCGCTCTTTCAAGTCGCCAGCTTCGAGAAGAGCCTGCTTCTCTTCGGGGCCGTAGGGCGCCATGATCGAGAGCGCGTTGATGAGCGTCTCGCTCGATGCGCGCTGGATCGAGTTCCAGTCGGCATCGAGCTTGTTGGTTTCGAGATAGGCTTTGAGAACGCGCAGCAAATTCGGACGGTCGACCTGCTCCTCCCCGAGCCCCGGCGTGAAGTCGCGGGCGTAGCGGTCGTAACTCGCCGTAACAATGCGATAGGGCCGACCCGTTGCGGCCTCGTCAACGATATCGAACCGCGCTATTCCCGTAAGCGTGATCATCAGGCGCCCGTCGTCGAGTTCCTGATAAGACGTCACGCGGCCCGCGCACCCGACAGTTTTCAAATCGACGGACTTGCCTTCCGGGCTTTCGTTCCCGAGCGGGCCGCCACGGCCGGGCTGGATGATACCGAGCACGCGACCACCCGCCATGACGTCGTTCAGCATCTCGAGATATCGGGGCTCGAAGACGTTCAATGGCAGTAGCGCGCGCGGCAACAGGATCGCACCGCGCAGCGGAAACACGGGGATACGCGGCGGCAAATCCTGTGGGTGCTGATACTGATCCGTCCAGCCCAAGCGGTTGCTCCTCGCGAAATGAAAGCCGAACTCAAGCGAAAAGGATCGAAGACAGGCGGCGGCGCCCGTCGATAGTATGCTCGTCCTTCGGACCCCAGGCCTCGAAAAGTTGGACGAGTTGCTTGCGGGCCGCCTCCTCGTTCCATTTCCGATCGCGACGAACGATTTCGAGCAGGTTCTCGAGCGCACCGGACTTGTCGCCCTCGGCTGCGAGCGCAACGGCGAGATCGAGGCGCGCTTGATGGTTGGACGGCTCAACTTCGACCTTCTGTTCGAGGGCGCGTCGCTCGGCCGAACCGACGGTCTTGCCGGCCAGATCAATCGCGGCGCGCGCGGCTTCGACGGCCGGCGTGTTGCGTTTGTCGGGCGGTACGAGCGACAGCATCTGCTCGGCGCGGGCCACGTCGCCGCTCTTCAGGTAGCATCGCGCCACCCCGGCCAATGCGACCGGGTTCGACTGGTCTTCTTCGAGCACTGCGGCAAATGCCTCGGCCGCGGTCTGCAGATCGCCCGAGGCCAACGCTTCCTCGGCGACTGCGATCGCATCCTCGAGGGTGCCGCCAGCTTCCTCGCCGACGAGCCGGTCGATAAACTGGCGGATCGTGCTCTCGGTCTGGGCGCCGACGAATCCATCGAGCGGGCGGCCGTCGCGAAAAGCATAGACCGTCGGCAAGGACTGGATGCGAAGCTGGGCCGCGATCGCCGGGTGGGCGTCGGTATCGAGCTTCACGAGCTTCACCTTGCCGTTGTAGCTCTTGACGATCTTTTCGAGGATCGGCGCCAACTGCTTACACGGGCCACACCAAGCGGCCCAGAAATCGACGAGCACCAGGTGTTCACGCGACGCCTCGATCACATCCTTCACAAAGGCTGCGGCGGTCGTGTTCTTGACGACGTCGGTGCCCGCATCAACGCCGGCATCCCGCTTCATCGTACCAAACTCCATGGTCTTCTCCTCATTGCCGCCGGCTCGGGCTGCTCTTTAGATCCGCGGCGTCGGCGGCCACGTGCGCCGAACGCGTTCGCATTGGACGACGGGCTCAGCCCTGTGCGCCTTCAGCCGACTTGGTACTTGGTCCTGTCAAGCCCGCAATCTGGGGCTCATGGCCGGTCGCGCGAATGAACCGTAAAAGATCGTCGCGCGCAATGCTCGTCGTCGCGACGTTCTCCATGGGGTGCAAATTGACGATCGCGGCATTCATCAGGTTCTGATCGATCACAATCGTAACCTTCTGAGCCTCGTCATTCATCGCGGCGAAGGCAGTTACCGAACCCGGCTTCACGCCGAGAACGGCTTCCAGCAGTTCGGCGTTCCCAAAACTCAAACGCGCCGAGCCGATGACCTTCGGAAGGGATTTCAGATCAACCACGGTCGCGTGATCGGCCACGACGAGGAATAGCCGGCCCTTCGCGTCCTTCAGGAACAGGTTCTTCGTATGCGCACCCGGAACGCGGGCATAGAGTTCGTCGCTCTCCTCGACCGTGAACACCGCCGGGTGCTCGACGGTCGTCGTTACGATGCCGAGAGCGGCGAGGCGCTCGAACAGCCTCTGGCGCATGGTCCGGGGCTCCGACGACTGTTGTCGATTGATCAAGACCGCCACATAGGGGCCGAAGCGCTTTTCAGCAAGCTTTGGAACGGGTGTTGACGCGCGGGCTCCGGGCTGGTATCCGCCGTCCCTCGCCGGTCGGGGAGGCTTGAACGCTTCGCCGTGATCGCCTAGAAGCGGTCTGCCGGATGGATGCGGGTGTAGCTCAGCGGTAGAGCATCACGTTGCCAACGTGAGGGTCGAGGGTTCGATCCCCTTCGCCCGCTCCAAATTTCGCTTTCGAAAAATCTGCCTTTCGGACGGCGCCACCAAGGGGGTGTGTGCCGGGGGTGTGCGTGCGTGCCGGGCATTCGCACCATTTCGCGCGCACGGCTCGACGATCCAGCCCCGCCTCAGATGGCGGAACTGCGCGAGCCATATCCTCCGTGGGTATCGATCTCGTAGGGCGCCATGTCTGCGGCCGACGGTTCGCTTCCGCCGTTCTTGGCGGGCGCCGGACCGGGGCCGGCTGCCGCCCCTTCTTTCTCGGTCGCCGCTCCCCCGCGCGCGGCGTCCGCGATCGTCTGGATGACGCCAGCCGACAGCGGCTCCGGCTCGTCCGTGTTCTGGTCCTTCCTCGCCGCGGCGATCGCTTCGGCTATACCGGCCGCGAGGTCGGGCTCGGCGGCGACACCGTTCACACCGGGAGCAGGGGGCGGCTCGTCGGCCGCCACCTCGGACGCCTTCGGTTCCACGCCAGCGGCGGCAGGCGCGCTCGCTTGCGCCGCCACAGCAGGGTCCGGCGTCGAAATGGGTGGGGCCGCCTCGGCTTTTGCCGCTGTTCCCGCCGGCAGTTCCGTCGCATTGGCTGCGTCGAGCCGCTTCAGAATCTCCTCGGTCAGCGACCTGACGGCCGCGCCTACGTAGCCGGGATATTTCGCGAAGTACGAGCGATCGGTCGTATGGAAGCGGGCCGCGTCCTGCAGGACGTGTGTGCGCGGCACGACGCTCGAAAAGCAATTGTTCTCGGCGTTCTCCGTCAGCCAGCGGTGATATTCCTCCTCGGTCTGGGAGGTCGGGTCCTTCATGTTCACGACGACGCCGAGATTGTCCGCGAAGCCCATTTCCGGATTGAGCGCCTTGAAGCGCCGAAAAACTTCGAGACCGCAGACGGATACGTAGTCGGCCCTCGTGGGCGAGATGTGATAGTCGGCCTCTCGGAGCCAGCATTCCGTCAAGACGGACAGGCCGGGCGGGCAGTCGATCAGCACGAGGTCGAAAACGCTTTTGACGTCGTCGAGCAGGCGGGCGATCGCGGACCGCAAACGACTGTGCATCCCCTCGCGGGAGACTTCGCGCTCGAACAGGGTCAACTGCATATCGCTCGGGATCAGGAACACCGAGCGGGCATCGTCCACGTCGCCGACATCGCGAATGATGACGCGCGACCAATCGGGATTGGCATTCTGAAGCACGCGCGCCACGAGATAATCGACGATCGTCAGCCCCTCGCTCTGCAAGCGGTGCAGGTTCGCGACTGACGTCAACATGCTCGAAACACTGGCCTGGGCGTCGCTGTCGATCACCAGGACGTTCTTGCCGTGGTAGGCCGAGAGCGTCTCTGCGAGCGCGAGAACGAGCGTGGACTTGCCGACGCCGCCCTTCGTGTTCATCACGGCAATTGCGTTGCTCGGCATCGCGGCGCTGTCCCCCAAATCAAAGCGCTGACGCCGCGCCTCTCGGCGGCGTCCCAAGTCGCCTTCTAATGCCGGGCAGCGCCCCTCGAAAGACCCGACAGGAGGAAGCGATAGGAACACAATGTGGCAGGGACAGGGTGGGGAATAGCTGACGGCGGGTCGTCCCCGCCGAAATGCGCCAGATGCGTCTTAGTCCGGTGCGCCCCATCGCGTCACAACCCGGCGACATGCGGGGTTCACGTCCCGTGCGGGACATCCCTCGGCGGGCGGCTCACCAATGGGCCGATACCGGCCGCCAGGAATAGCCCCCCTAGCGAACGCGGACGGCATGCCGCTCGACGGCGAATTCGGCCGGGCGGGCAACGACGTGGGTCTCCGCCGGACGGAGGACGACAGGACGGTCGACGAGCCGGGTGACGGGCGGCTCGTAGACGGGCACGGCACTCTCGGGGCGGACGAGGACCGTGCGGGGCACGGCCGCATAAACCGCCGGGCGGACAACGGGAACCGTTACGGCCGGCCGGACAACGACCTCGCGCGGGACGACCTTTGTCACCGGCTCGGTGCGGACGAGGCATTTCGTTTCGCGTCCGTGGCGGTCGACCTTGTGGACCCAGCGCTCGCGGCCCGGCTTAACGACGACGGTTTCGTGAACCGTCCGGACAACGGCGGGCGCGGTGCGGTACTCGACCGAGGCCGGCACGACGAGCTTCTTCTGCACGACCGTCGAATAGACGGCGGGGCGCACCACGTGATGGACGCGACCGGGCTCGACGACCACACGCTCGAGCCGGCGGCCGACCACAGCGGGCCGATGATACACGTCCGTGCGGGCGGGGCGGACGAGCACTCGGCGCTCGACTGTGCGGTAAAAGTCCGGCATGCGCACCTTTTCATAGCACGCGACGGCCTTGCCTTCGCAGCGATGGCCGGCCTCGGCGGTCAGTGGGGCAAACACGACGATGGCGGCGGCGCCAAGGGTTGCAACGGCGATCTTCATGCGTCTCGTCTCCACGTGAAACATTCTGAAATCGTGCGCGTTTTCAACTGGCGCCGGATCGGGCGAACCCTACTGCTCATGGCGCATTCGCCGAAGCAGATCGTATTCTCAGGGTAAAGACATCTTCGCCGGCGGTCGCCGATGGCCGCTGTCGGAAAGACTTCGTCATGGGTTGTAGAGGTTCGGTTCGAAATCAGCGCCCTGCGCTGTGTCAGGCATGGCGTGCGACCGGCTTGCTTTCGCCCAAAGTTGACAATACGACCGTCGTCGATCATCCGGCCCGATGGCCCGCACGTCTCGGCCGCCACATGGGAGTTCCCCGCATGCGACCCCGATCCTTACTCCGCGTTTTTTCGCTCCTCGCCGTCCTTGCGCTCGCACTGCCGGTCGCGGGATGCGGGGTCGTCAACAATATCCCGACCTACGAGCAGTCGGCGAAGGCCGCGTGGTCGGAAGTGCTCAACGCCTACAAGAGCCGGAACGACCTCATTCCCAATCTCGTCGAGACGGTCAAAGGCTTCGCCGAACAGGAGAAATCCGTGCTCGTCGAAGTGACCGAGGCGCGCGCCAAGGCGACGAGCGTCCAGGCCGAGATCCCGGCGGACATTCTCACCAACCCGGAGGCGATGAAGAAGCTCCAAGAAGCGCAAGGCCAGTTGGGCGGCGCGCTTGCACGGCTCCTCGCGGTGATCGAACGCTACCCGGACATCAAATCGGGGCAGAACTTCCTCGCGCTGCAGAGCCAGATCGAAGGCATCGAGAACAAGATCCGCATCGCGCGCAGCGACTACATCGAAGCCGTTCGCGTCTACAATACGGAGCTCACCACAATTCCCGGCCGCTGGGTGCGTTCGTTCCTCTACCCGGACAAGAAGGAACTGGCGACGTTCGACATCCCGGCGGAAGAACAGTCGGTTCCGAAAGTCGATTTCGGGACTGGCAAGTAGCGGCTTGGCGGCCCTGTCGCTTCGGGACTTCGCTGGTATCGGAAAGGAAAGGCCGTGACGTCTCAGGATCGCGCGTCGCGAATCGCGGCTGTCGCGGCGGCCATCGTCGCGGTGGCCATTCTCGTCTGCGCGGCGAATTCGGCGTATGCGGCAGACCCAAAATTCCCACCGCTCACAGGGCGGATCGTCGACGGCGCCAATCTGCTTTCACTCGAGGACGAGGCCGCCATCGAGACGGAACTCGCCACGCTCGAGGGCAAGTCGAGCGACCAACTCGTCGTTGTGACGCTGCCGTCTCTGCAAGGCTTCACGATCGAGGAGTTCGGCTACAAGCTCGGTCGGCACTGGGGCATCGGACAGAAGGAGCAGGACAACGGTGTTCTTCTCATCGTCGCGCCGAACGAGCGCAAAGTCAGGATCGAGGTCGGCCAGCGGCTCGAACCCATTCTGACCGACGGCCTCAGCAAGATCATCGTCACCAACGCGGTTCTGCCTAGCTTCCGCCGCGGCGACTTTCCGGGCGGCATCAAGGCCGGCGTCAGGGACATCAAGGACGTGCTACTCGGGGACGCGGAGGGGGTCAAAGAACGCGCTCGCGGTCTTGGCGAACCGGACGGCGTCGACTGGGTCGCACTCCTCATCATCGCGATCTGGCTCGCGATCTTCCTCTACATCCTCTGGCGCCAGACCGAACTCGCGCGGCAGGCGCCGAGCCCTCTCGGACGCCGCCGTCTTCGACGCCGCAGGTCAGGCCTCGATCAGCCGGATGTCATCATCCTTCCCGGCGGTTCGGGCCATTGGGACGGCGGCTGGAGCGGGGGCGGGGGGAGCGGAGGGGGATGGAGCGGAGGCGGCGGCACGTTCTCGGGCGGCGGCGCTTCGGGCAGCTGGTAGACGACGGCGGCGCATTCTAGGGGACGTTGGCATGCCTCTCATTTCTGATCAGGACAGCAACCGGATCGCGGACGCCATCGCGGCCGCGGAGGCCAAGACGTCGGGCGAGATCGTCGCCGTCGTCGCTGCGGAAAGTTCGAGCTATCTCTACGGTCCGTTCCTCTGGGCCGCCCTTCCCGCGCTCGTCGTCCCCTGGCCGCTCATCTATTTCACGTGGATGCCGATCCACCTCATCTATATGGTCCAGCTCGCGGTCTTCTTTCTGCTGCTCGCGATCTTCCTGCCGCGACCGAACCGATACTGGCTCATTCCCCGGAGCGTGATGCGGGAGCAGGCCCACCGGCGGGCCGTCGAGCAGTTTCTCGCTCAGAATCTGCATACAACCCACGGCCGGACCGGCGTTCTCATTTACGTGTCGGTCGCCGAGCGTTTCGCGGAAATTCTGGCCGACACCGGGATCGACAAACATGTCGACAAGGCGACGTGGCAGGCGATCGTCGACGAGTTGACGGGGCATCTCGGCCGCAACAATCCGGGCGATGGTTTCGTGGCCGCCATTTCCACGTGCGGCGACCTCTTGGCGAAACACTATCCGCCGGGCAGTGCCGATCCCAACGAGTTGCCCGATCACCTGATCGTTCTGGAATAGCGATTTGGGGTCCGGCGGCATGACGCTGATGCGCTAACCCATCGACTTGACATGCGGATCGGGGGGCGCGCATCGTCCGGCCCGAGATGCGGTGCCGGGTCAACGGGCAGCCGCCAAGGATAGCCGCCATGAGCCCGACGCCACCCTGGGCGTCCAGGAGCGAGGTTTCACACGTGGACACACCGGTCAGCGATCGCGGGGCACAGCCCTCCGCCGTGCGCACCTATCTGAAGTTCGAAATTCCCGTCATCGCCGAACTCGAGCGAAAAGTTCAGGAACTGCGCGCGCTCGAGGCGTCCGGGACCGCGGTCTCAATCTCGGACGAGATCAAGAAGCTCGAGCAAAAGGCCCGTGCCGCGCTCGCCGACACCTACAACAAGCTGACGCCCTGGCAGAAGACGGAAGTCGCACGTCACCAGGAGCGTCCGCATTTCCGCGATTACATCGATATCCTGATCGACGAATTC
This sequence comes from Hyphomicrobium sp., assembly GCA_033765145.1. Taxonomy (GTDB): domain Bacteria; phylum Pseudomonadota; class Alphaproteobacteria; order Rhizobiales; family Hyphomicrobiaceae; genus JAGVSR01. Next base: position 71,924 of record JANRIH010000036.1, read on the forward strand.
ACGCCGCTCGCGGGCGACCGGTATTTCGGCGAGGATGCCGCCATCGTCGGCGGTATCGGCCGCTTCCAGGGCCGTTCGGTCATGGTCATCGGCCATGAGAAGGGCTGGGACACGGAAAGCCGCATCCGGCACAACTTCGGCATGGCGCGGCCCGAGGGCTACCGGAAAGCGATCCGGCTGATGGAGATGGCCGACCGCTTCGGACTACCGGTGCTGACGCTCGTCGATACGGCAGGCGCCTATCCGGGCGTCGATGCCGAGCAGCGGGGCCAGGCGGAAGCCATCGCGCGGTCGACGGACTGCTGCCTCGCGCTCGGCGTGCCGCTCATCGCCGTCGTGATTGGCGAGGGCGGGTCAGGCGGCGCAGTCGCCATCGCGACGGCCAATCGCATATTGATGCTGGAGCACTCGATCTACACCGTGGCCTCGCCCGAGGCCGCAGCGTCGATCCTCTGGCGCGATTCCGGCAAAGCGATCGATGCCGCGACCAACATGCGGATCACGGCCCAGGACCTCGAAGCGATGGGCGTGATCGACGTCATCGTGAAGGAGCCGATCGGGGGCGCGCACCGCGACAAGTCGCTGGCGGCGAAGAATGTGGGAGAGGCAATCAGTAAGGCCTTCATGGAATTCGAGGGCAAGAGCCGCGAGGAGGTCCGCCGGCAGCGGCATGACCGATTCCTCGAAATCGGGCGGGCCTTGTAACCGACCCGGCCGATCCCGTCCGATCCCGTCTCAACTCAAGTCCTTCATAACGCGCACCAATTCGTCAAACCGGCGCCGCAATTTCTCGCAAGATGCCTCGTTGACATTAGCCAAGAGCGATCGCACTCTCCGCGGTCGGGGGATCGTAACCTTAGTGATTTGTTAACGGGACCAACGCGATGGTGGCCGCCTCATGGCTCGGTATCTGCGTTTGCGTTCATATTCGGGGGGACATGGGACGTTGACGACGGCCCTATTCCGCTCCCTGTTCCTGGCGGCCGGGCTCGCGCTCGCCGGCTGCGGGAGCGTACCTGATCTCACGCCGGCCGAGCAGCCTCTCCCCAAGGAAACTCTGGATCTCATCGGCAAGAAGGGCATGCAGCCCGGCGCGCCAATCTTCGTCCGTATCTTCAAGGAAGAATCGGAACTCGAGGTCTGGAAGGCGCGCGACGATGGCCGCTACTATCACTTCAAGACCTATCCCATCTGCAATTGGTCCGGCGAACTCGGGCCTAAGCTCGCGAAGGGCGACAAGCAGGCGCCCGAGGGCTTCTACTCGATCAAACCACAGCAGATGAAGCCCGACTCGAGCTTCCACGTGGCGTTCAATCTCGGCTTCCCGAACGCATACGACCGCGCGCACAATCGCACAGGCGAATTCTTGATGGTGCACGGCAAGTGCACGTCGGCGGGGTGCTACGCGATGACGGACGCGCTCGCCGAGGAGATCTACGCTCTGGCGAGAGAAGCGTTCCGCGGCGGCCAACAGCATTTCGAAGTGCACGCTTTTCCGTTCCGCATGACGAACGAAAAGCTCGACCGGTTCCGCAAGCACAAGTGGCACAAGTTCTGGTCGCGCCTGAAGGACGGCTACGACTACTTCGAGACCTATCGCGTGCCGCCGAACGTCGCCGTTTGCGAGCGGCAGTATCACGTAAACGTCGCTTGGCCCGAGAGCCGCAAGCTTGATGCCGACGGGGTTTGCCCGGCGTTCCAGCGGCCGCAGATAGAACCGTTCGTTCCCAAGGCCGAAATGCAGCAAATCGCCGATCAGCGCATCACGGTGCCGGGACCCAAGTCACGCGATGCGCAGGCGGTCGCGACGGCAGCCGAGAACGTCGTCGTCGAGGACAGCGTCGCGGCCTCGGAAGCCAGCGCGTGGACGTTCATCGCGAGCCAGCCGAACAGTGGTTCGAGTGCAGCACCGGAAGCAACGGGCGCCATCGGCCCCCCGGCTGCCGCGGGCCTCGCTCCGGTGGCCCCGTAATGGCCGCAGTCGCGGTCTCTCTTGTCTCGATCGATTGACGCGACAAGGGACGGATTGATTGGCCGACGCATCCCAAAAGACTCCCAAGCGCGACGCCGGGCGGACGTTTCGCCGCTTCCGGAGCATTTTCCTTTTCGGTGTGATCGCGATCGTCGCCGCGATCGGCGCGTTGTCGGCGATTCCCCCGATGCAAGCCGACCGGCTGATGATCGGGCTGGAACGGCAGTTTCGGCTCGCCCTTTATGGCGTCGGCGCGACGCTCCCCGGTACGCCGGATCTCGCGCAGCTCGACGCGCGGCTCAGCGCCAAGGGACTGAAACTCGGTGCACCGGTCTTCATGCGCGTCTTCAAACGCGAATTCCTGCTCGAGCTTTGGATCAAGAAGGGGCAGCGCTTCGAACACTTCGCGACCTATCCCATCTGCAAATGGTCTGGCGCGCTCGGCCCAAAACTTGCGACGGGTGATCGCCAATCGCCCGAGGGCGTCTACACGGTCGGGAAATCTCAACTCAATCCGAACAGCCGCTGGTATCGCTCCTTCAATCTCGGCTTTCCGAACGCCTACGATCAGGCCCACGACCGGACGGGTTCCTTCCTGATGGTGCACGGCGGCTGCGGCTCGATCGGCTGCTATGCCATGACCAACGCCGTTATCGGCGAAATCTGGGAAATCGTCACGAAGGCACTCGATGGCGGACAGCCCCGATTCCAAGTCCAGGTGTTTCCATTCCGCATGACGGACGCGAACCTCGCGCGCTATGCGGGCCATCGATGGGAGCCATTCTGGCGGAGCCTCAAGCCTGCTCACGACCTGTTCGAAGCGGACCGGCTGCCGCCCGTCGCGTCTGTCTGCAACAGGGCGTACGAATTCCGCTCAGGCACAGGGCAGCGGGAGGTTACGGCGCCAATCGCAACGGCGTGCCCCGCGTCACGGAACCGAACGACGGCTCCAGCGTCAACTGGGTCGTGACCGGCTTGACGGGTCCGGCGGGCCACGGGTCTTAGCCATATCCCCCGCCGAACAGTCCTTCTGACCCGGAACAGGTTGTCACCGCCGGTGCCCAACGGGTAGATTTCCGCATCGTTGGACCGAAGGGTCGAGCGTCGAGGATCACGCCGTGCCGACAGGTTATTGGTCAACGATCGTTCGATGGCTCGCCGCGCTCGCCGTGGTGGGGATGCCGACGATCGTCCATGCACTCTCGATCGAACTCAAGGACGCCGCGCCCGATCGCGTGGAGCGGCAGCGCGCGGCTGCGCTCGGCCGGTTGCCGCTGCCCGGAACGCCCGATACGACCCGAACGGCGGAGCGACTCTCCGAACGCGGCATGAAACTCGGCGCATCGGCACTCGTGCGCATCTTCAAAGAGGAATCCTCGCTCGAAGTCTGGCTTGAAAAGGACGGCCGTTTCGAGCTTTTCGCCAGCTATCCGATCTGCCACTGGTCGGGCACGCTCGGACCCAAAGTCCGCGAAGGGGACAAGCAGACACCGGAAGGTTTCTACACCATCACGTCGCGTCAACTGCATCGCATCGGACGCTGGCCGCGCGCGTTGAACCTCGGATTTCCGAACGCCTTCGACCAGGCTCACAAGCGTAGTGGGTCCTACATCCTCGTGCACGGCGGTTGCACTTCGGTCGGTTGCTTCGCGATGACCAACCCGGTCATGACGGAAATCTACGGGATCGTTTCAGCGGCGTTGCGCGGCGGGCAGCGACACGTGCCGGTTCACGTCTTCCCGTTCCGACTGACGGAGGATAATTTCGCGAAGTACAAGTCCAGCGAATGGGCGGGGTTCTGGCGCGACCTCAAAGTGGGATACGACAGCTTCGAGCGGACACGTCTCGCGCCGCGCGTGAGCGTGTGTGACGGCCGCTATCAACTGAGCGACGGCATCGCGAGCAAAGGCCCGTCGGAGGCGGGCGTCACCGGCCCTTTAGCCGTGTGCGGCGCGACGGCCGCCGCACTCCGGGACCGGGACAAATCCGTGTCGCTTGTGCCCCTCGCGGAGACGATGGGACCAGGGGCGCCGATCGCGGGACAGGGGCCGACCAATCCCAGGGAAACGCCGACCGAGACCGATCGGCGGCCGCTCGCTGATCCGTTGGGGTCGCGGGCTTCGACGGCGGCGGCTCTTGCATCTTCCGATCCTATTTCGACCGACCTCATGTACGAAGTCGTTCCCAATCTCGTCCAAGGCGGCAGGGAGCGTGCCGACGCGCCATCGAAGCCGCCGTGCAATACCGGATTGCCGAGCTGCCGGAAGTTCCTGGCGCTACGCGCCAAGAAGACGTCGCGCCTCGCCGCGGTTCGGTCGCGCTGATTTCCCTCACCCCGCACGAGCCTCTGCCGGGTTGCGCGCTCGACGCGCGGATGCCATATCGGCCGAGATTTCTCCTGCGTGGAAATTGACGCCAGAACTGGACCTTGGCCGATGTCAAAAGAACTGCCCGTGACCATCGAGCGCCTGCTCGAGAACGTCGTGTTCGCGAGCCGCTGGCTGCTGGCACCCTTCTACCTGGGTCTCGCGCTATCGATCGTGGTGCTGCTCATCAAGTTCATGGCCGAGTTCTGGCATCTCGCCGTGCATGCTTTCACAGCCACCGAATCCGAGGTCATCCTCGGCGTCCTGGCTCTCGTGGACCTCTCGCTCATGGGTTCGCTGCTGATCATCGTGATCTTCTCAGGATATGAGAACTTCGTTTCGAAGATCGATCACGCCGGACATCGCGACTGGCCCGAGTGGATGGGCACGATCGATTTCAGCGCGCTCAAGCTAAAACTCCTGTCCTCGATCGTCGCGATCTCGGCCATCCACCTCTTGAAGCAGTTCATGTCTCTCAAGGCGATCACGCCGGAAGCCGAACGCTCGATCTTCTGGCTCGTCGTCATCCACGTGGTGTTCGTGGTGTCGAGCGTGCTGCTTGCGCTTTCGGATCGGATCGCGGGGCACGACAAGGGCGACAAAACGTCAAGCGGCGGCAGCGGCCACTGAGGTCCGTGCGCTCTTTTCAACTTGTCGGACAATGAACCACGCGAGGGCCTCAATGGCCCTCGTGGCCTTTGTGATGGCCGTCGTGGCCGCGGCTGCTGCCGCCGTGGTCGGGGATCTTGCCCGGAGCCTCGACGAAGAACTCGACCTTCACCTTGCCGGCGTCCTCGAAGACCAGCGTGCCGTCAATGTAGGTGTCTTCGTCGTAGGACTTCGTCAGATCGAGAAACATGATGTGCATGCCGTTCGGCGCGAAATCGATCTCGGCGCCGGGCGCGATCTCCACCCCCTCGTCGAGGCGGCGCATGGACGCCACGCCATTGTCGATCGTGGTCGCGTGGATTTCGGCTTTCGCAGCGCCGTCCAGGCTCGCGCTCAAGAGGCGGTCGGGCTTCTTGCCGACGTTCTTGATCGTCACGTAGCCGGCGGTCACGGTCGATCCCTTGGGAACCGACCGAATCCAGGGATGCACGATCTCGATCTTCTTGGCCTTGGTCTCGTGAGCCAGGGCCATGGACGACGGAATGGCCATAATCGTTCCCAGCGCCGCCACGAGGCAGGCAGTTTGCCAAACGCGCATCAAACTCAACTCCGATGTGTCCCCGCCAGTGTCGTCAGTCGAACCGACCGTGACACTGCTTATACTTCTTGCCCGAGCCGCACGGACAGGGTGCATTCCTGGAAACCTTACCCCAGGAGGCAGGAACGTTCGGATCGACGCCGCCTTCGGCTCGGCGGGTCTGCAACGGCGCGCGCCGCGCGGGCTCAGAGGCGCCACCCCGGCCGCGTGCCGCGATCGCGCGATCGACCATGCGGAGTTCGTCGGCCAATCCCTGCGGCAGATCGGGATTGATGTCAGGCTCCATCTCGTCGCGACCCGTCAATGGATCGATGTGGTGCGCTTCCATGGGCGGCAGTTCGACGGGCTGGAGCATCGGCTGCTGGTCGGCCGGCATCAGGGCGACATGCATCAACTGGCCCGTGACAGCCTCGCGGAGCTTGGTCAGGAGACCTTCGAAGAGGACGAAGCCCTCGCTCTTGTATTCGTTCAGCGGATCGCGCTGGCCGTAGGCGCGGAAATGTATCACCTGGCGCAGATGTTCGAGCGTCACGATATGCTCGCGCCAGAGATGATCGAGCGTGCGGAGGAGGACCTCCTTCTCGATCTGACGGTAGAGGTCGGGCCCGAGTTCGGCCTCCTTCTCAACCGCGCGCTTGTCGACCGCCTCGATCACTCGCTCGCGGATTTCCTGATCCGCAATGCCTTCCTCTTCGGCCCACTTGTCGACCGGCAGATCAAGACCGAACACGCTCTCGATCGAACTCTTGAGTGTCGCGGTATCCCACTGCTCGGCGTAAGCTTTCTCGGGGATGCATTTTGCGACGAGGTCCTCGACGACCTGATAGCGAAGCTCTTTCACGGTTTCGGATACGTCTTCCTCGGCCATGATGCCGATGCGCTGGTCGAAGATGACCTTGCGCTGATCGTTCATCACGTCGTCGTACTTGAGGATCTGCTTGCGAATGTCGAAATTCCGCGCCTCAACCTTCTTCTGCGCCATCTCGAGCGACTTGTTCATCCAGGGGTGCGTGATCGCCTCGCCATCCTGGAGACCGAGGGTGCGGAGGATGGAATCCATCTTGTCCGAACCGAAGATGCGCATGAGATCGTCGTCGAGTGCCAAATAGAATTTGGATCGTCCGGGGTCGCCCTGGCGGCCCGATCGCCCGCGCAACTGATTGTCGATGCGGCGGCTTTCGTGACGTTCCGTGCCGATGACGAAGAGCCCGCCCGCGTCGAGCGCGATCTTCTTTTTCTCCGCGACGTCGTCCGCGATTTCCGCGCGCTTTTTCTTCGCCGCTTCTTCGGATGGGGGATTGCCCGCATCCGTCTCGGCTTTCACCCAATCGCGCAGGCGAAACTCGACGTTGCCGCCGAGCTGGATATCTGTGCCGCGTCCGGCCATGTTGGTCGCGATCGTGACAGCGCCCGGCACACCGGCCTGCGCGACGATCGAGGCCTCCTGCTCGTGGAAGCGCGCATTCAAGACCTGATGGGGAATAGCGGGGCCGGTGCCCTTCTTCGCAACGAGGGACGCGAGATAGGACCCGATGTCGACGAGGTAATTCTTGACCTCGGTGTCCTTGCCGTTCTTGATCTTGTCCGCCTGCTCGCCGATGCGCTTGGCGAGATCGGCGATGTACTTGCGGTCGTTCAGAAGACCCGAAAGATACTCCGACTTCTCGATCGAGGTCGTGCCGACAAGGGTCGGCTGATTGGTCCGGTGCGCGTCCGCGATGGTCATGATGATCGCGTCATACTTCTCGCGCTGCGTGCGATAGATCTCGTCGTCCTCGTCACGGCGCGAGACCGGCAGGTTCGTCGGAATCTCGATGACGTCGAGACCATAGATGTCGCCGAATTCCTGTGCCTCGGTGGAGGCCGTGCCGGTCATGCCGGCGAGCTTCTTGTAGAGACGGAAATAGTTCTGGAACGTGATCGACGCGAGCGTCTGGTTCTCAGGCTGGATCTCGACGCCTTCTTTCGCTTCGAGCGCCTGATGCAGACCTTCGGAATAGCGCCGGCCGGGCATCATGCGGCCGGTGAACTCGTCGATGATCACAACCTCGCCGGCCTTGACGATGTAATCCTTGTCGCGCTGAAAGAGCTTGTGGGCCTTCAGCGCCTGATTGACGTGGTGAACAAACAGCACGTTCTCGATGTCGTAGAGCGAGCCCTGCATCTGGCCCTCTGCCGCGAGCAGGGTCTCGATGCGTTCGTTGCCGCTTTCCGTCAGGGAGACCTGACGCTGCTTTTCGTCGAGTTCGAAGTCCTCGGGCTCGAGCTTGGCCATCAGCTTATCGATCGAGGTGTAGAGACCGGCGCGATCCTCGACCGGACCGGAAATGATGAGCGGCGTGCGAGCCTCGTCGATCAGGATCGAGTCGACCTCGTCGACGATCGCAAACGCATGGCTGCGCTGGACCATGGCGTCCTTCCGCATCTTCATGTTGTCGCGGAGATAGTCGAAGCCCAGTTCGTTGTTGGTTGCATAAGTGACGTCGCAGTCGTAGACCGCCTTCCTCTCAACATCGTCCAGCCCGTGGACGATGCAGCCGACTGTGAGGCCGAGGAAGCGGTAGATCTGGCCCATCCATTCCGCGTCGCGGCGGGCGAGGTAGTCGTTGACAGTCACGACGTGAACGCCTTCGCCGGCGATCGCGTTCAAATAGACCGCGAGCGTCGCGACGAGCGTCTTGCCTTCGCCGGTTTTCATCTCGGCGATGTTTCCGTCGTGGAGCACCATGCCGCCGATCAACTGGACGTCGAAATGGCGCTGACCGAGCGTGCGCTTCGCGGCCTCTCGCACGGTCGCAAATGCGGGAACGAGCAGATCGTTGAGGCTCTTGCCCTCGGCGTACTGGCGGCGGAACTCGACTGTGCGGGCGCGGAGCTCCTCGTCCGTCAGAGCCGCGATCTCCGTCTCCAGCGCGTTGATGGCATCGACGCGCTTGCGATACTGCTTCACCTTGCGCTCGGGCGATGTGCCGAAAATCTTGGCGGCCAGCGAGGTGATCGAAACCATAGGGTCAAATCCTTGCGAAGAGCGGAGCGAGCGGGTTGCCGCAAACAGCGCTCGTGTGGTCACGGCCAGCGCGCCGGTCGCAAAACCAGCGGTCGGGGGCCGTTCTGGACGGAGCGCTGGCGGAAAGGGCCGCTGTCATGCGCGGCACGGTCCCCCGAGCGGGGCGTCGGTCGCCGATGACATAAGGAGCCACCCCTCTGATTGTCAACGCGACGGACCCGCTTTCGGGGCTGTCAGGCCGGGCTCTCAAAGCGGCCCGCCGGACCAACGACCTGGACGCCGAAAACGCGGGACCTCCGGCCCTCGCGAATCTCCAATTGTTCACTTGGCAAGCCGGAAGACGGTGGTCTATGCCACCCCGTCCCACTCGCGTCGCTCTTTCGGGCGCGCGCCACATCCTCCGGGCGCGCAAGACGTGCAACCGGCACAGATCGAAGGAACGCCATGCGAAAACTTTCCTTGTCAATTCATGTGCTTGCCTCAATGGCAAGCTTGGCGGCCCTCTCGCTACCGGCCGTCGCGGCCGACGAAACGATCATCGCCAAAGTCAATGGCCGGGATATCGTCGAGGCGGATCTCGCGCTTGCGGAGGCGGAAATCGGCGGCGAACTTGGCAACCTGCCGCAGAACGTGAAGCGCCGGGTGCTGGTCGAGTACATGATCGATAATCAGCTATTCGCGGAAGCTGCCGAGACCGACAAGCTCGCGACAGGCGCCGATTTCGAGCGCCGTCTCGCCTATTGGCGCCAGCGCGCGCTGCGCGACATCTACTTCGAGAAGAGCGTGCGCGGATCGATCAGCGAGGCGGTCGCGCGCGGGATCTATGACGATAAGGTCAAGGGTCTCAAGACCGATGAGGAAGTCCAGGCCCGGCATATCCTCGTCAAGAGCGAGGACGCGGCGAAGGCACTGGTGGTCGAGATCGGCAAAGGCGCGGATTTCGCGGATCTTGCCAAGAAGAACTCAGAAGATCCGGGCTCGAAAGAGCAGGGCGGCATGCTCGGCTATTTCGGCCGCGGACAAATGGTGCCGGCCTTCGAGGACGCCGCTTTTTCGCTGCAGAAGGGCGAAGTCTCGAAGCCCGTGCAAAGCCAGTTCGGCTGGCACATCATCAAAGTCGAGGATCGCCGACAGAAGCCGCCGCCGAGCTTCGAGGAAGTGAAGGACCGGCTGATCGGCTCGATGGTGCAGAACAAGGCACAGGACATCGCCACCGGGCTCCGGTCCAAGGCTCAGATCACCTACGTGGACGCCGAGATCAAAAAGCTCGCCGACGAAGACGCCGCCAAGCGCGCGATCGCGGAAGAGGCGTTCAAGAACCAGACGGAGGGCGCCCCCGGCAGCCCGGTGCCGGCGACCCCGGCTCCGCAACCGACGCCGACGCCCACGCCGACGCCCTGAGCGGGTCCGGTCGTCCCGCCGATGCCATCGTCAGACCGTCAAACCCATCAGGCCGCTTGAACAAGGCGGCCTGATCGTATTCTTAGGCTGCATCGGAGCCAATCCGGGCAACCGGTTCGGCTGGCTCGAATTCCTAGTATCGGTGAGCACACCATGGCCAAGCTTTCAAAGCCGTCCCCGTTCGCGCCGAAAAAGCTCGTGAAGCTCGGACCGATCGCAGGCGTCCGTTTTGCGACCGCGGAGGCGGGTATCCGCTACCAGAACCGGACCGACCTCATGGTTGCGGTGCTGGACGAAGGGACGAACGTGGCTGGCGTTTTCACCCAGTCGAAGACGGCCTCGGCGCCGGTCCTCTGGTGCCGCAAATCGCTCAAGGGCGGCAACGCTCGGGCGCTCGTCGTCAACTCGGGGAACGCGAACGCTTTCACGGGCGTCAAGGGCCGGACCGCCGTCGAAATGACGGCCGAGGCGGCGGCTGCGGCGGTCGGGTGCTCGGACAAGGACATCTTCATCGCGTCGACCGGCGTCATCGGCGAACCGCTCGACGCATCGAAATTTTCCCACCTCCTCGGCGGGCTCGTTGCCGCGGCGCAGCCCGACATGTTCGAAGCCGCCGCGCGCGCGATCATGACCACCGACACCTATCCGAAGCTCGCCACACGCACGGCGCTCATCGGCGAGACCGAGGTCACGATCAACGGTTTCTGCAAGGGCGCCGGCATGATCGCGCCCGACATGGCGACGATGCTGGCTTTCATCTTCACGGACGCTGCCATCTCGTCGGATGCCTTGCAGGATGTCCTCGACGAGGCCGTCAAGACGACATTCAACGCCGTGACCGTCGATGGCGACACATCGACGAGCGACACCTGCCTCCTGTTCGCGACGGGTCAGGCCGCCGCGCGCGGCCAGAAGCCCATCACCAAGCGCGGGTCGAAACGGCTCGAAGGGTTCGCGACCGCGCTGCGCGATCTCATGCGCGATCTCGCGATCCAGATCGCGAAGGATGGAGAAGGCATCAGCAAGTTCGTCACGTTCCACGTCGAAGGTGCACGCTCGGAGGAGGCCGCGCGGCGGATCGCCATGAGCTGTGCCAACTCGCCGATCCTCAAGACCGCCATCGCGGGCGAGGACCCGAACTGGGGCCGCGTCGTCATGGCCGTCGGCAAGTCGGGCGAAGCCGCGGACCGTGACAAGCTCGCGATCTGGTTCGGCGAACACTGCGTCGCGCGCGATGGCGAACGGGCGGAGGAATACGACGAAGCCACGGTCGCCAAATACATGAAGGGCCGCGAAATCGTGATCCGCATCGACGTGGGCGTCGGCAAGAGTGCCGGAACGGTCTGGACCTGCGATCTCACACACGAGTACGTTTCCATCAACGCGGACTATCGGAGCTGACGTTCGCGTCGCGCGACGGGGCGGGCCAGCGAGGTCAGGACAATGGACGCATCCTTCTGGCTCGCACGCTGGCGTGCCAACGACATCGGGTTCAATCTGCCGAAGCCTCATCCGGCGCTCGTCGAGGCGTGGGGCGAGATCGGCGCGGCGCCGGGAACGCAGGTGCTCGTTCCGCTCGCGGGCAAGAGCGTCGATATGGTCTGGCTGGCCGAACAGGGGCACGACGTTCTCGGCATCGAGCTGTCCGGCACGGCGGTCGCGGATTTCTTCCAGGAGCGCAGCCGGCGGCCGAGCACGACCGAGGAGCACGGTTATCGCGTTTCGCGCGCGGGTCCTTACGAACTCTGGTGCGGCGACATCTTTGAGTTTCCGACGGAGGCCACGCGGCGCATCGGCGCCGTCTACGACCGGGCCGCGCTGGTCGCGATGCCCTACGTCATGCAGGCGGACTACGTGCGAAAGCTCGCGGAGCTGACGCCGGCCGGCGTTCCCATGCTCCTCGTCTCGCTCACCTACGACCCGTCCGAGATGGCCGGTCCGCCGTTCAGCGTCGGACCCGACCGGATCGCGTCCTTGGCCAACGGATTGTTCACGGTCGCGAAGCTCGGCGCGCGTGACGGTCTGGCGGCGAGCCCGCGCCTTCGAGAGAAGGGCCTGACGCACCTCACTGAGACGACGTATCTCCTGAAGCGGACGTCGCGGATGCCAGAACGCGTGACAAATCGGTTGCCAGAGCCGCCGTCCCATCGCCATGGCTGATCCGACACTCGCTGCAAATCCCATCCTGCTCGTCGTCGCCGCGGCTCTCGTCGATCGCGATAACCGCGTGCTGATTGCGGAACGGCCGGCGGGCAAATCTCTCGCGGGCCTCTGGGAGTTTCCGGGCGGCAAGGTTCACGACGGGGAAACGCCCGAAGAGGCGCTCGTTCGCGAGCTGCGCGAGGAGCTCGGCATCGAGGTCTGCCTCACGTGCCTCGCGCCGTTCACGTTCGCGAGCCACACGTATGACGCCTTTCATCTCCTGATGCCGCTCTATCTCTGCCGCAACTGGGACGGCGACATCGTTCCGGCAGAAGGGCAAACCGTTAAATGGGTGCGGGCGTCACGGCTCGCCGACTATCCGATGCCACCGGCCGACCTGCCACTCATCCCGCATCTCAGGGATTTGCTGGGGTGAGGGTGTGGTGGGAGTGGGGGTTGGGGGATGATGCGAGTCGGTGTCTATTGGTGAGCCGACGAACGCTGGCTGAATCTGGAACGACGCGTTTGACCCGGAGTGGCCGTCCCGCAGGGCTTAGGACCCACGCATAGCAAGGTTCGCTCCTGATGAGAGCGGATTTGAATAGATACTTGGGCTGACGGACCAACGTAATGAGCCGGGAAATATTTAGATAACGAAGAAATCCGCCGCGGTAAGAGCGGGGCGTGTGGAGAGCGTGGCGAACAGAATCGCTCCACCAGCCACATTGCCGTTGGTGTCGAAGAACAGCGCACCGGTCGTGGTATTAAAGATGATGCGATCGTTCGCGTCCGTCGCGATGCCCGTCGCGTTGGCCTTGAACGCCGCCGCGGTGAGCGCGCCCGCAGCGAGGCCGGTGAACAGCCCCGTGCCGGTGTTCTCCAAGTGCATGACGTCGTTCTGTCCGACGTTTGAGAAGTCCGAAATCGTGTCGCGGTTGGTTGCGCCGAGCGCGGTGTTGAAGATGAACACGTCGCTTCCGGCCCCGCCCGCGAGCGTGTCGTTCCCCGCCCCGCCTACAAGCGTATCGGCGCCACCGAGGCCCGTGAGATTGTCGGTGCTGGCCGCGCCGGTCAGACGGTTGGCGCCCGCGTTGCCCTGGATCGTCTGCGCGAACTCGTTGCCGGTGATATTGAGCGCGCCGGTACCGGCCACATTGGTCGTTTCGAGCCGCTCGATCTGGTCGCCGGCGCCAAGCGTGTAGCTCGCACTCGCGCGCACGACATCCAGCGTGCCCTGGCCGACGGCCTCGATAATACTGTCGGCTGCAGTATTGACGACATAAGTGTCATTCCCCGCGCCACCCGATAGGGTATCGTTTCCGGCGCCGCCATCGAGAACGTTGCTTGCAGCATTGCCGGACACTCTGTTGTTCCCGGCATTGCCCGTTCCGGTCGCGGCTAACGTACCGATGAGCGTGAGGTTCTCGATGTCCCCGTAGCCCGCAAGCGACCTAGTGACAGACGACGTAATGGTGTCGATGCCGCCGCTGTCGACAACGATGTCAAAGCCGCCCGCCAGCACGTAAGTATCATTGCCGCTGCCGCCCTCCAGGCGATCGGTGATGTTATCGCTGCCACCGTTGAGCGTATCGTTGCCCTCGAGACCCTGCACGACATCGCGGAAAGCAGAGCCGACGATGTTGTCGGCGGCGGCGGTCCCCGTATTGTACTGAACGAGCTCATTAACCATGGCGCTAATCGCGGTTCCACTCCCATCACCGCCACCAGCTACGACAGAGACGATCCGATTGCCCTTCAGGGCGGCGATGTCGCCGAAATGTGTTATGTTCGAAGTAAAGCCGCCGGTAAGGCCACTACCGTCGATGTATTGTCCGGAGGGGGTATAGACGTTGTAGAAAAACTCTCCGGCAGCTTGACGCCAGCCGACCGCGATCATGCCGTTCGACATGGTCTCGATCGACACGTTGGATTGCTCGCCGGCCGTATTCCCACTGTTAACGAGAACGCGCGTGCCGACCTCCGCCCCGCTGGCATTGTAGATTTTCAGAGTTACCTCGGCCGTACCGGTCCCCCATGAGTTGTCGAGGTAAGCGACAGCAAAGCCGCCGCCCTGGATCGACGTGACGGCGATATCGGCTGCCGCGGCGGCTGCGCCGATTACCGTTGCACTCCCTACTGCGGTGTTGTTGGATACAAAGCGAAACCAGACGCCGCCGCTGGTGCTGCTCACACCCTGGTACCAAACGACGACGGTTTGCGAGCCCGCAGCAGCAGCATCAACGCTGCTAATCGTAACCCCAGTTACACTATGCACCTCGACAGCTTGCGAGACGGTGAGATTGGAGTTGATGCGCTGCAGCGCCACGACCGATGTCGAGCTGCCCCCGCTACCCCCGTACAGGATGGCGAGCGAATTATTGTCGATGCGCGCTATCCCCTGCGGATTATAGGTGACCGGTGAGGGAAATGCAGTCTGTGACCCGCTGGGCGCGACCAGCATCAGGTTGATGTAGCCCGAGCCGCCGAATGCGTAATCAAAAGACAGGAGTCCGCGTCCATCTGCGAATGTCTCGATGTCAGCGCGGAATGAATTGCCAACTTGATTGTAATACTGGTCAGTAGCCGTAAGGGGATTGACGCTGGCATCGAATGCGCGTGTCTGAACTATTCTTCCGTTGAGCGCAGGATTGAGAGAGGAGTACTCCCACGCAACGACAAAGCCGCCCGTCGTATCGTTGGCGGCAACGACCGGCATGGATTGGTTGTCTGACGTTGTCGCATTCAGGATCTCTATCTCTGAGACTTGCTCGAGATTGTAGGTAATCGTGACCATTGGCTGCGCCCGCTGCGGCTCTCGAACACCGGGCTTTGCCCGATAGTTATCAATTCAATATATGTCGGTCGTGGAGATGACGTACAGTATCTTTCATACCACTGACCGCACGGGATCATTCTTCTCTTGGGCAATGCGCGGGCTCAGTATTCAGCGCCAATCCCACCCCTCAAAGATAAAAAATTGCGCGCCAGTTCACGCTTCAAGGCCCATCTTCTTCAACAACCGTCCGACCGTGCAGCGGGCGATATTGTGCCCTTCGCGCAGCAACTGTCGCTACACCTGCAAATCCTACCAAGGACCGGACCAACCGCAACAGTTTGTTACCGAGCGAGCCGCCGTCGCTTCTGGCCCAATGCCGACCCACCGATAGCCGAAGTAATGTCTGCTATGAAACTACAAGCAGCTTTCGTCGAGACCTGGACAGTCCACTACTCCCACTCCTCCCACTCCTCACCACTCCTCACCCATCCACCCCACGGCGCGCGGTCATGAACCAGCTCGGGCCCATCACGCCGTCGTGCCAGATGCGCTGCCATTTGAAACCAGCGCGCTCGTAGGCGCGGACGGCCGCTTCGTTTCTGACTGACGCGAAGACGCAGACGGCCACCGCGAGTGTCGTCGAGAAGACCTCGTCTTTGAGGAGAGACAGCGCTTGCGGGCCGACACCCCGGCCGCGGTGGGTCTCGGAGGCGATGAAGATGTCGAGGTCCCAGGTGCCGGGTTCCAGTTCGTCGGGAAGGCTGTCGCCCCAAACCTGCGCGTCGATCGCGTGGCAGTATCCGACCGGCACGTCATCGACCACGACCATTCGGCAGATCGCCGTCGACGAGGCAAGCGCGATCGAGACTTCCGCATCGGTCGCGGAGATCGGGCCCCACCACGCTTCGATGTCCGGGCGACGCAGCCACGAGCGGACGAGGCTTCTGTCGCCATGGCCGTCAAGGGGTCTCAGGCGAACGGCGGGTCTCGTCTCATCGTCCGCCATCGGGCCTCATCAGTGCCGGAAATGGCGCATGCCGGTCATCACCATCGCGAGCCCCAGTTGGTCAGCCGCCGCTATGACGTCCGTATCGCGCATGGAGCCGCCCGGATGGACGACGGCCGTGGCCCCGGCTTTCGCCAGCTCCTCGATGCCGTCCGCGAAGGGGAAGAAGGCGTCGGAGGCGACCACGCTGCCGGCCACGGCGAGGCCCGCCTGTTCGGCTTTCGCGATCGCTATCCTCGTGGAGTTGACGCGGCTCATCTGACCGGCGCCGACGCCGACCGTCGCGCGATCGCGCGCGAAGACGATCGCATTCGATTTGACGAACTTCGCGACCTTCATCGCGAAGGCGAGATCGGCTGCCTCGCGTTCATCGGGTTGGCGGCGGCTGACGACCTTCCATCCGGCTGTGAGCGATAGATCGGCGTCCTGCACGAGTAGGCCGCCGTTGACGTGCTTCATGTCGAAACGTGGCGCGGCTGTCGTTTGCCAGGGACCCGTCACGAGCAGGCGCACATTCCTTTTCGCCGCCATGACGGCAAGCGCCGCTTCGTCTGCGGCGGGCGCGATGATCACCTCGACGAACTGCCGTTCGAGGATGGCCGTGGCCGTTGCTGCGTCGAGCGGCCGGTTGAACGCGATGATGCCGCCGAACGCGCTCTCGGGGTCTGTCGCATAGGCGCGATCGTAGGCGGCGCGGAGGTCATCGGCTTCGGCGACGCCGCAGGGGTTCGCGTGTTTGACAACGACACACGCGGCCGTCGAGGTCCCGAACTCCTTGACGCATTCGAGCGCGGCGTCGGCGTCGGCGATGTTGTTGTAGGAGAGTTCCTTGCCGAGCAGCTGCCGGGCTGCGGCGACGGAGCCGATCGGGGCGTCCTTCTCCTTGTAGAAGGCTCCGGCCTGGTGCGGGTTCTCGCCGTACCGTAGCGACTGGGCCTTCGTCAGCTGCAGCGTGAGCACCGGTGGATAGCGCTCGTCGGGTGCTGAAGGATCGGCCGCGACAGCCGTCATCCACGCCGCGATGCGTCCGTCGTACTCGGCGGTGCGGGCGAACGCCTTCGCAGCCATCCTGCGGCGAAACGCAAAGCTCGTCATGCCGCCCGCGCGTTCGAGCTCTGCGATAAGGCCGCCGTAGTCGGCGGGATCGACGATCACGGTCACGCCGTCGTGGTTCTTGGCGGCCGCGCGGATCATCGCCGGTCCGCCGATATCGATATTCTCGACGCTCGTCTCGTAGTCGCCGCCCTTCCGACGGGTTTCCTCGAAGGGATAGAGATTAACGACCAAGAGATCGATCGGGGCGATGCCGTGCGCGGCCGCGGCGGCCTCGTGCTCGGCGTTCTCTCGCACGGCCAGGAGACCGCCGTGGACTTTCGGATGGAGCGTCTTCAAGCGCCCGTCCATCATCTCGGGAAAGCCCGTGTGCTCAGCGACGTCCTTCACGACGAGGCCCGCATCGCTCAACGCCTTGGCCGTGCCGCCGGTCGACAGCAATTCGACGCCCTTCGACGAGAGTTGGCGCGCAAGTTCCAGAAGCCCCGACTTGTCGGAAACGGAGATCAGGGCGCGGCGGAGCGGCATCAGGTCGTTCGGCATTTCGTCTCGGCTTTCGTGGTGTCGGACATTCTCTCGTGTCAGGCGATTAGCACGAGCGACGGCGCTACTCGACACTCTATCCCGCTCCGGAACACCGACAGATGGTCACGGCCTCACCGAGTCACGCCCGGCGTTCGAGCCGCCAGCGGACTTCGGTCTCACCGTAGGTCGCGCCGCGAAGGACCATCTGCAGCGCGCGGCGGGGACCCGAACTATCGGCGAAATAGACGCTCTCTTCGATTGTCGCGGGCATGTTGGGGCAGGAGAAGCGCCAGACCTCGCCATCGGCCGTTTCGAGCTCGACGCCCGAATTGTCCTCGGCGACGCGACTTCGGATTTCGGGATGCAAATGAAAATGGATCGCAAACGGAATGTCCGTGGCGAGCCTGTAGCCGCTCTGGACGCCGCTCAAGAGATCGACGCCTTCCAGGACTTCACCGTTCGGGCCCGAGAGGGAGAGGCGTCGATGGTGGACCAGTCCGTAGCGCTTCACATAACCATCGTGGCTGGCGGTCCAGGCGATCGCATCCTCGATGCCTTCGACTTTGGTCGTGACGCGGGCCGGCCCCTGTATCGGCGTGCTGCCGACCAGGCGCTTCAATCGCCTGTCCGCCACGAGGCGGGACGAGGATGTTTCGCCGACGGTCAGCGTGTTGTGGCTCGCCGTCGCGCGGGCCCGAGGCAGCCATTCGAGGTCCGCGGGGCCCGGCGCGCCGCCGTTCACGATGACGAGGTGCTGGCGGGTGCTCAATTCGAACGACAGGCAGCCGGCGTGTGCGTCACCGGCAAATTCGAGAGGCGGCGCGCTGCCGGCGTCGGCAACGACGATCGTTGTGCCGCGTTCGAGCCTCACATACTTCGACGACGGGGCGGCGGACACCATGGTGCCCGGACGCTCGTCGTAGGCGAGAACCGTTGCGAGGCTCGCGGGGGAGGCGACTGACACGCCGTTGAAGCGCGCGAGCCGACCGTCGCCCATGCGAATGTAGCGCAGGATCGAGATCGCATCGGCGAGCACACGCTGCAATGACGCGGGAACCGTCCGACCCCGAGCAGCAAAACATTGCCTCAAGGGCAGAAGATCGAGCAGCAGTTCGACGGACAGCGCGGCATTCCGGCTGATGTGTCCGCCGTCCGCCAGAATTTGCCGATCGAGTTCGGCGACAAGCGCCTGCTCGGCTCCGGCCAAATGGCCCTCGTGTCCATCGATACAGAGATCGGCGAGGACAATGGCGGTGAGACACAGCAGACGCGGATGACTGTCCGCCGCTCCACGCCACGTCGCCGCCAGTCGCTGAACCTGCGCACTGAGGCTTTGGGAAATACTGTCGTACGTCGCAACCTCCGCGTTCTCCAGCAGGAGTGACGAGTGCGATAGCCACGATATGACGCGTCGGGCGGTGACTGCCGGCTCCCAGACAACGCCTCGGGCCGGCGTGGGCCGATCGATCCATTCGACGGCGAGACGTCGGGCCGCGTCGGCGGCGGCCGGTTCCTGCGCGGCCTCGAGGTGTCGGAGCCAGCCGAACCCATGAAGCGCACGCTCCCAGGCGATGTTCGGCGGACGGACCGCGAAGGGCGAGGCGTCGTAAAGGTCGGCCGTGGTGCCGGCGAGGCCGAACTGCCCGAGGAGCATTTCCTGCCAGAAGCTCGGATCAGCGGTCCTCAAGTCCTGCGGGACGATCAAGAGCTGGCCGGCTCCCGCCGGGCGGAAGGCCCAGCGGAGCATCGGTGTTTCGAGCAGCCGGGAGGTCATCGTGCGATGGGTTCGCCGAGCGCCGATGAGGGCAATGCGTGTCTGGTCGCCGATGCTCATGCCGCAATACTGCCCCGCCGAACCTCTCGGAGCCGCGGTAACCAATCGTCGCGGCACTTACAAGGCAGAGCTGACCCGCAGATCCGGAATACCCCGAACATCCACAGACTGGTGCATCGTTTTCAGGTTCGGCGGCGGAGACGTGCGGCGAAAAACCCATCCATCCCAGCCATGCGGGCGCTGGCTTCGAAGGACAGATGCGGGAGTGTTCTCAAGTCACCGACCGGGCTCACGGCGTTCGCGATACCGCCGATCTCGGGGACCGTGACCGGCTGACGGGAAAAATCCGACCGTTCGGCCAGGAAGGTTTCGATCTGCATCTCGCTTTCCTCGGGCTCGAGGGAACAGGTGCAGTAGACGAGGCAGCCGCCAGGCTTCACGAGATCGGCGGCATTTCTCATCAAGCGGGCCTGGAGAGCGGCCATCCGCTCGATCTCCTGATCCCGGCTAGAGAAGAGAATTTCAGGATGGCGGCGGATCGTTCCGGTCGCGCTGCATGGCGCGTCGAGCAGAACGCCGTCGTATCGCCGGCCGGGCTTCCACGTTTCGATATCTGCGACGACGCATTCGGCCTCGATCCGGAGGCGCTGAAGGTTCGACTTCAACAGGGCCAAACGCGGCTCGGAAATATCCACCGCCGTCACGCGCGCCCCGCGCGCCGCGAGTTGAGCCGTCTTGCCACCAGGAGCTGCACAGAGATCCGCGATGTCGCGTCCGTCAACGTCGCCCAGAAGCCGCGCGGGCAACGCCGCGGCGGCGTCCTGGACCCACCACGCGCCCTGTTCATATCCAGGCAAGTCCTCGATACGGCCCGTGACGTCGAGCCTCAGTGTACCCGTCGGAAGCGTGACGGCGTGGAGCCGCTCGGCCCAGCCGTCGGCGTCGGATGCGACCGTGAGATCGAGTGCCGGCTCGGTCAACGACGCCCGCGCAATCCGGTGGGCCGTCTCCGCTCCATAAGTGCGGGTCCAGCGCGTCAGGAGGTTCGTCGGGACATTGAGACAGGCAGTTTCGCCGAGTGCCGCACGGCGTGAACAGCCCTCGCTCGCCACGCGCCTCAGAACCGCGTTGGCAAGACCAGCGAAATGGCGGGCGTCGCGATCGGCCTTGGCGGCTTCTACGGCGAGCCCGATGGCGGCATGCGCCGGTGTTCCGAGGATGAGCAATTGAGCGGCGGCCAATAGGAGGATTTCGGCCATGGGACCGCTGCGCTGCGGGAGCGGCTTCACCATGAACCCGCGGATTACGGCATCGAGTTCGCCGCGGTGGCGCAGAACGGTGGCGACGAGAAGCCGGACGAACGCCCGGTCGCGCGGTTCGAGAACGACGCCTTTGCGGTTCAGCGCCGCCTCGACGGTTTCGTCGAGATGCGCGCCCGTGGACATGACCTTTCCAAGGACTCGGGCGGCGAGCTGTCGGGCCAAAAGTCCGGATTTGCGCGGTTTTTCGCCGGGCGATTTGTCTCGAAGACCCGCGTGCGCCGGTCGGACACCGCCCGTTCCCGGAGATCCCCCGCGCGGGCCTTTTGACCGATTTGGCGTGCGGCCGGTTCGGCCGTTCTTATTGCCGGTGTTCATCGGGCTTTCATATCGCGGACGACGGGTGGGGTCCCCGGTCTTATCCGCGCATCAAGCCCCGCGCTTGCCGTACCTTGGACGAGCCAGGCCCGCGATCGGTCTTTGGCTCATCCGCCATGTCATTCACTTTTTCATCCCCATGTTCATCCCCAGGGGCCACGACGCTGGCGCATGGCCGGACGCTCGGTCCAAGGGCCCGCGGCGCCCGTATCGATGCCCGCGGCGCCATCATTCCCGATCCATTCCGACATCTCCGCCCGGCCGGCGGGCTGGCCCAACTCACGCGCCAGTTCCTGCAGCGCCGCGATCCGGTTCTCGGTACTCGGATGGGTCGAGAACCAGTTGTCGACGCCCTGTCCGTTCAGGGGATTGATGATGAAGAGATGCGCGGTGGCGGGAACGGCTTCCGCCTGCCGATTGACGACCCGGCGCGCGGCTGCGTTGATCTTCGCCAACGCGGACGCCAGCCACATGGGCTCGCCGCAGATCATGGCGCCGAGGCGATCGGCCTGATACTCGCGCGAGCGGCTGATGGCCATCTGCACCATGGATGCGGCGATCGGGGCGGCCAGCATGGTGATCAGTGTCACGAGAAAGCCCGGCCCGCTTCCATTCTCGCGATTGCTTCCGAACAACAAACCGAACTGCAGATATTGCGCGAGCATGGAGATGGCGCCGCCGATCGTCGCCGCGACACCCATCGTCAGGGTGTCCCGGTTCTTGATGTGCGCAAGTTCGTGCGCGATGACGCCGGCAAGCTCCTGGCGCGTCAGGACGTCGAGAAGCCCCGTCGAGGCGGCGACGGCAGCCCGCTCGGGCGTGGCGCCAGTCGCGAAAGCGTTCGGCTGGGGATTGTTGATCACGTAGACGCGCGGCATCGGCAACTCTGCCCGTTCCGCGAGCGACCGCACGAGCGCGTAGTATTCCGGCGCCGACCGCTCGTCGACCTCGACAGCCCGGAACATGCGCAGAACGAGTTTATCCGAATTCCAGAGGCTCCAGGCGTTCATGGCCAACGCCAGCACAAACGCGATGAGCATGCCGGCCTGTCCGCCGACCACAGCGCCCATGGCGACAAAAATTGCGGTCAATACGAGAAGGAGGAGTGCGGTCTTGGCGTAGTTCATCGGCATGGGCGTGATCCAGTGAGGTCGAACCGGCTATAGCCCGCGCGGTTCACCGTCGGCCGCTTACCGCCAACGACGTCCCGCCGGGGTGCGTCGGCATGTTATATGGTGGCCCAACGCGCCGACAACCAGTGTTGTCGAGGGGCCGCCACCCCCTGGTTCGGCCGGCCAGCATAAGGACTAACTTATCGACATGACACGCGACGACGTTCCGCCCGATCTTCCAACCAAACCAATTTCGGACGCCGCGCGGCGGGCACTGGCGGAGGCTGACGAGCGTCGGCGGCGGCGCGCGCCCGAGCCAGATGGCCCGCGCGAGGTCGGCGGGCGGAGCGGACCGGACCCGGCCCGCTACGGCGACTGGGAGAAAGACGGCATCGCGTCCGACTTCTGAAATCCTCCAGTGTGTTTCGAAACGGCTCATTTCATGGCCGACTCGCTGCTCCATCGCGGGACATATTTCTTTACGCGCACCAAAATCGGACGAATGTGGCTCGAAATTTCACAGGTGGCAGAGGCCAATCGAGCGGCAATCACAATACTCTGCGCCAATCCGGAACGAACAGCGGGCTGTATTTCGTGATTCGTTAGCGGATGTATTGCGAAGCGTAATCAATTTTCAACCAAGCTAAACTCTGAACAGCGCGTTAAACACGATCCCAATGCAGGCGGGCACCCCGCTTGCTTCTCTCCCTGCCGAGACAACCGGCCGTGCCAAGGAGAGACATCATGTTACGGCAGATCAACAGCCACCTCAGCCGCTTTCGCGACGACAAGCGTGGCAGCATCGCGATCCTGTTCGCGCTGATGTTTTCAGTCATGTTGCTGATGGTCGGCATTGCCGTCGATCACGCGCGGATCGTGCACTCGCAGTCCAAGATGATGGCGGCAGCAGACGCTGCGGCGCTCGCCGCAGGAACCGCGATGCTTGACGCGCGCCTGTCGGATGACGATGTCCGTGAAGTCGGTCGGCGGTATTTTGACGCCAATCTCCGCGAAGGCGGCGAGTACGCCGACATTCGTGACGTCCGTTTCGATCTCAACCGGACCAGCGGCACGGTCACCGTCAATGTCGATGCGGACATCCCGCTCACGGTGACGCGCGTTGCCGGCTACACGTCGTTCGAAATGCCTGTCGAATCCGCGACGGCCTACGACCAGCGCGACATTGAACTCGGCATGGCTCTCGATATCACTGGCTCCATGTCGGGACGAAAGATCTCCGATCTCAAGTCGGCGGCCAAGGATCTGATCGATATCCTGCTCTCGGATCAGGGCCGCATGAGCAAGATCCGCATCGGGTTGGCTCCGTACTCGGCCTCGATCAAGCTCGGCACGACGTTCGCGGCGGCAGCATCTAACCGTCGCAGCACGGACGGCTGCGTGCGCGAAAGGACCGGCGCGCAGGCCTACACCGACGCCGCTCCGGGCACGGGCGCCTACTATTCCGCCGGCGGCTCGCCCCGCGACATCGACGGGACGGAAGGCACGCAAGCCTATGTCTGCCCGTCGGCGACGTTGCGGCCCCTATCGACCGACAAAGCCGCTCTCAAGGCGTCGATCGACACGTACAGCGCAAACGGCGCCACGGCCGGGCACATTGGAACGCAATGGGCCTGGAACCTCGTCTCGCCGGAATGGAGCAATGTCTGGCCGACGGCCAGTAAGCCTGCGGCTTACGGCGCTGCCAATACGATCAAGGCCGTCATCGTCATGACGGACGGCATCTATAATGTCGCCTATGCGAACGGAAACGCCTCCACGCAAGCGCTCTCGCTCTGTGATGGGATGAAGGCAAAGGATATCGTGGTCTACACAGTCGCTTTCCAGTCACCGACGGCGGCGGAAAATCTTCTGAAGCAGTGCGCGAGCAACGAGAATACCTTCTTCAAAGCGGATGACGGCGATCAGCTGCGGGCCGCCTTCCAACAGATCGCGCTCAGGCTCAACAATCTGCGACTGACCAACTGACGGGCCACGCATTCGTGCTCAAAAATTAGACCCCGCCGTTCCCGCGGCGGGTCTATTCATTGCGATCGATGTTCAAAGAATGCATCGCCTATTGAACATCGTGCAATCAGCAGCGCTTCAATTCGATCCGCTGAATTTCATCGCGTTAATCTCGATGCCCATTTTTGTGGCTGCGTTAGATTGTATAAACGCATCTTTACCTCAAGCGATGTTGAATGCGGTTCCGCGGATTTCGCGAGTTTCGAGCCGGACACGTCACCCATGCTTCATTTTCGTTCGTCACTTTCCAATGCGGCCGTCGCCGATCGGCGCGGCAGCGTCGCCATCATCTTCGGCATCTGCGCGCTGGTTCTGGGGTTGATGGTCGGTTTTGCGATCGATACGGCCCGCTTCTATAATGTATCGACCCGCGTCCAGGCGGCCCTCGACGCAGCTGCGCTCGCGGGCGCCAAGGCCATGGATGTAGACGGCGCCACAAGCGCGGACGTGCAAAGGGTCGCCGGCGCCTATTTCGAGGCGCACCAGCCGGATATTGACATTGGCGGCGTGTCGCTCACGAATTTCCGTGCTCAGCCCAACTGGGCCGACGCGAGCGTGCGCGCCTCGGTCGATATCGCCATGCCGACGATCTTCGGAACGCTCGCCTCGGGCAGCGACACGCAGAATTTTGTTGCTGAGACTGTCACCCAGTATCGCTCGATGAAGATCGAAATGTCGCTGGTGCTCGACATCACCGGGTCGATGGCGCCGGCTGGCAAGCTCGACGCCCTCAAGGTGGCCGCGACACAGCTCGTCGACACCCTCTTCCAGAACGATCCCAATCCTGGCCAGGTGCGCGTCTCGCTCGTGCCCTATTCGGCGAGCGTGAACGCGGGTTCGCTTCACGACGACGTGACGTTCGGGTTCTTCGGAGATACATGTGTCGTCGAGCGGAACGGCATGTCGGCTTACACGAACACGCCGCCTGGCCACGGTCGCTGGCTCGGAACGAGCAGCACGGCCAGCAATCCGCGCTACTCCTGCCCGCCTGCCGCGGTTGTTCCGTTGACCGACCTCGCGTCGGCGTCGGATCGAGCTAATTTCAACACACGCATCAACGCCATGACGCCCATCGGCGCCACGGCCGGCCACATCGGCCTCGCGTGGGGTTGGTATCTTCTGTCCCCGAGCTGGAATTCTTTGCTTCCGTCGGCGAGCCGCCCGAAGGCGCCAAGCAGCAATGTTCTGAAGGTCGTCATCCTGATGACCGATGGCGAATTCAACACAAGCTACAACAACGGCAACACCCTCTCGACCGACGTCACCACCGTTGGCAGCTCGGGCTACCAGGCCCTCCAGCTCTGCGACAACGTCAAGGCGGACGGGATCCGGATTTACTCGATCGCCTTCATGGCGCCGGTAAACGCCGAAAACATGCTTAGAACATGCTCGGGGGACGACAATTACTTCAACGCTGACACGAGCAGCGAGTTGATCGACGCCTTCCAGGCGATTGCGTCGCGGTTGAACTCGCTCCGTGTGTCGAGCTGATTTGTGGAAAGCAGCAAGCAACTACGAACAGGGGCGCGGACATCACGTCCACGCCCCTTACCTTGTTCAGCCGTTGCCGACGGCCACTACGCCGAGCGGCGGTTCTGTCGATTGGAAATGAGATCGTCGACGACCTGCGGATCGGCGAGCGTCGACGTATCTCCGATGCTCGAATATTCGTCCTCGGCGATCTTGCGCAGAATGCGACGCATGATCTTGCCGGAGCGCGTCTTCGGAAGCCCGGGCGCGAACTGGATGAGGTCGGGCGTCGCGATGGGCCCGATCTCGCGGCGAACATGCGCCACGAGATCCTTCTTGAGATCGTCCGATGCCGACTCGCCAGAGTTCAACGTCACATAGCAATAGATGCCCTGGCCCTTGAGGTCGTGCGGATAGCCAACAACGGCGGCCTCCGAGACTTTGGGGTGCGAGACGAGGGCGCTTTCAACCTCGGCGGTTCCCATGCGATGGCCGGAGACGTTGATCACATCGTCGACACGGCCGGTGATCCAGTAGTAGCCGTCTTCGTCTCTGCGGCAGCCGTCGCCCGTGAAATACTGGCCCTTGTAGGCCGAGAAGTAGGTCTGCACGAAGCGCTCGTGATCGCGATAGACCGTGCGGGCCTGGCCTGGCCAGCTGTCGAGAATGACGAGATTGCCCTGACCGGCTCCCTCGACCACGACGCCCTTATCGTCCACGAGTTCGGGGATCACACCAAAGAAGGGTTGCGTCGCGGAGCCTGGTTTCAGGCCCGTCGCGCCCGGAAGTGGCGTGATGAGGATGCCGCCGGTTTCCGTCTGCCACCACGTATCGACGATCGGGCAGCGCCCTTCGCCGACCACGTGATAGTACCATTCCCACGCTTCGGGATTGATCGGCTCGCCGACGGACCCCAAGAGGCGCAGGGACGAGCGGCTGGTGCGCTTCACGAAGTCGTCGCCCTGACCCATCAGAGCGCGGATCGCCGTCGGGGCGGTGTAGAGGATATTGACCTTCCACTTGTCGACGACGTGCCAGAACCGTGAGGGCGTCGGATAGTTCGGGATGCCCTCGAACATCAGTGTCGTCGCGCCGTTCGCGAGAGGACCATAGACGATATAGCTGTGGCCCGTGACCCAACCGACGTCGGCGGTGCACCAATAGATATCGCCGTCGTGATAGTCGAACACGTACTGGTGGGTCATCGAGGCGTAGACGAGATAGCCGCCCGTGGTGTGCACGACGCCCTTCGGCTTTCCGGTCGAGCCCGACGTATAGAGAATGAAGAGCGGATCTTCCGCCGCCATCTCCTCGGGCGGGCAATCAGCCGAGACTTTCACAACCTCCTCGTGAAGCCACATGTCGCGACCGGGCTTCCAGGGGATGTTGCCGCCCGTGCGGCGGACGACCAGCACCTTGACATCGTCAGGCGCGCCTTCGAGGGCGATGTCGGCGTTCTTCTTGAGAGGAACGTTCTTGCCGCCGCGGACGCTTTCGTCGGCCGTGATGATGAACTTCGACTCCGCGTCGTCGACACGGTTCTTGAGACTATCCGGCGAGAAGCCGCCGAAGACGATGGAGTGGATCGCACCGATGCGCGCGCAGGCGAGCATGGAGTAGGCCGCCTCGGGGATCATCGGCAGATAGATCGTGACGCGATCGCCCTTCTTGACGCCGTGCGCCTTCATCACGTTGGCGATCCGGCAGACGCGCTCGTGCAGCTGGCGATATGTGATCTTCTCGTCGAGCGTCGGGTCGTCGCTCTCCCAGATGATCGCGACCTGATCGCCGCGCGTCGCGAGATGGCGGTCGATACAGTTGGCCGACAGATTGAGCGTGCCGTCCTCGAACCACTTGATCGCGACATTGCCGGGATCGAACGAGGTGTTCTTCACGCGCGTATAGGGCTTGATCCAATCGAGGCGGCGGCCCGCTTCCGCCCAGAACCCTTGAGGGTCCTTGACCGAACGCTGATAGAGTTCCTGGTACTTCGCGGCATCGATCCATGCCCGGCCAGCCCACTCGGGCTTAACCGGATACAGCTTGTCCGTCATCGTGAGCGTCTCCCCAATTGATTTTTGCCGTCATTATGCGGGGGCCGTCTCGCGATCACAACTCGGCCGTTGGTCGAAACCTCGACCGTTCGATGAAAAGGACTGACCTAAGTCCAAGCTGCGGCGTGGGGATTTCCGCTTCGGGCGGCTATGGAAGGCGCCAGACGGACGTGCGCTTCAACTCGGCGTCCTCGAGTTCTTGCGTCACCGGGACCTTGTATTCGGCGACTTCGACAAAGGCGTCCCTTGGGAAGTAGCTGCGGCGCGGATCGCCGACGAGGACCGCCGCACCCCGTTCGGCGGACGCGCGGGCGAAGCGCATGACCCGCTCGGCCAACGCGCGTTCGTAGAAGAGGTCGGCGATGAGGACGAGGTTCCAGGTTCCATCGTCCGTCGCCAGGAGATCGTCCGAAGTGGTCGCGATCTCGGCGGCGTTAACCGCCGCGTTCAAGCGTATGGACGCGATCGAAAACGGGTCGACGTCGGCCGCGAGAACGGACCGTGCGCCGGACTTGGCCGCGGCGATACCCGCGAGGCCCGAACCCGAGCCCAGATCCAGAACGTGCTGGCGTTCGGCCAGGGCGCGATTATCCAGAATGTAGCGCGCAAGCGCCTGCCCACCTGCCCAAGCAAACGCCCAGAATGGCGGGGGCACGTTCAATTCGCCCAGTTCCTCTTCCGTCTTCTGCCAGATCGGCAGGCTTTCCTCGGCGAGGTGGAGGCGGATCTCTGGCACGAGCGGCGGCGCCAAGAGGCGCGTGTTCTCGCGGACGAACCGTTCGAAGTCGCCGATGGCCGGCGGTGCAGAAACGGTACCCGCAGTTATCATGGCGTGACGAGTTTTTTCAGATCGAGGCCACCCATCCGGCAGACTTCGCGCCATTCCTGTTCCGTCACAGGCTGAACGGAGAGCCGCGTGTTGTTGACGAGAACCATGGCCGCGAGCTTTCCATTCGCTTTGGCGTCGTCGATCGACACCGGGCGCGCGACTGGCACCACCGCCCTGACGTCGACGCAATCCCATTTCCCGGTGTCGTCGGTCGGATCGGGGTGCGCTGTCGCGATCACCTCGAGGATACCCACGATCTCCTTGCCGATGTTGGAATGATAGAAGAACCCGCGATCGCCGAGCTTCATCGCGCGCATGTTGTTGCGCGCCTGATAATTCCTGACGCCGGTCCAGGGTTCGCCCGCGGGCCCCTTCGCGACGAGGTCGTCCCACGAAAAAACGTCCGGTTCAGACTTCATGAGCCAGTAGGCCGACGGTGCGGCAGGCTTCGATTTCGGCCGCGTTGGCACGCCGTCCACTCCCCGGAAGATTAGATCCAGGCGTTCTATAAGTACCGATCCGCCGGTTCGGCAAGCCGAACCCGGCCCGACCTCGAGGCGCTTTCCAACATGCGGATCGCGCCGTAACGTTAGGGACTCGGCCCCGTGCCGGTTGCATGGCGCCGAGGGCCCGCTCGGACCGCGGTGGTCCGAGATATTGAGACCATGACCTCGCATGACTCCGACCGTCGTCCTCACCATCGGCCGGCTCCCCAAGGCGCTCGACATCGCGCGGAGTTTCGATCACGCGGGCTGGCGCGTCATCGTCGCGGAGCCGTTCGCCCGGCACCTGACGGGACTGTCGCGGTCGGTTGCCAAATCGATGACAGTCACGCCGCCCGCGACCAGCGTCGAGCGGTATCTCGATGATCTCGTCCGCGTCGTGCGCTCCGAGGATGCGCGCCTCGTTGTCCCCGTGTCGGAGGAGACGCTGTACGCGGCGCACCTGAAGAACCGACTCCCCTCGGGCGTCCAGGTCTACGGCATGGCGCAGGATCGCATCCTTGCTCTGCACGACAAGGCGCGGTTTATCGAGACTTGTCGCGGGCACGGCCTAGATGTTCCCGAGACGCATCGGCTGGGTACGCCCGAGGCCCGCGCGCTGGCGCAGAGGACCGCGACAGTCGTCAAGCATCTCTACACGTGCTCAGGTCGCGGGCTTCGTGTGCTCGATGCCGGCGCAGACCTTCCGGAGCCTGATCCGAACGATCCGGCGATCGTGCAAGAAAAGCTCCAAGGGGAGCTCTATTCTACGTTCTCGATCGCCCACGAGGGTCGGGTGCTTGTGACAGCCGTCTATCGTGGTCTCGTGATGTCGGGACCGGTGGCGGTTTGTTTCGAGCGCGTGGAGCGCCCCGCTGTCGCGGATTGGGTCGCGGAACTGATCCTCAAAGAACAGTGGAGTGGGTTCATCTCGTTCGACATCTTTCTGGACCGGGACGGCCGGACTCGCGCCATCGAGTGCAATCCGCGCGCGACGAGCGGCATCCACTTTCTCGAAACAGCCGACATCGCGCCGGCGATGCTCGATCCCACGGGCGTTCGGCGTCCGCGCTTTCGTGCACAATGGAAGCTTCAGCAGTTTTATCCGTGCCTCACGGAAACGCAGATGTCGCTCTTCCGCTGGGGTCCCTACCGGCAGAACGTCGGGCACCTGTTTACGGCGCGCGATGTCACGTGGAGCGCACGCGATCCTCTGCCGCTGCTGCTCCTGCCCTACGCCGCCTCGCAAATCATGATCGGCGCCATGCGGACGGGCCGCTCGTTCGGCGAACTCTCGACAGAGGATATCAGCTGGCGCGCGCTAGGGATCGCCGCGTCGGGCGCACCAGACACTTGATTTCTTCGGCGGGACTCGTCGTCAGGTGCGCGACCGGCCGCACTCTGTCAGGCTGCTCGATCTCGAAATCGAAGCGGCGGACGAGGCGCGCGAGGATCAGGATGCTTTCCGTCGTCGCGAACGCGGCGCCGACGCAGATGCGGGGACCCTGACCGAACGGCATGTACGTGCCGGGTTTCAAATCGGTCTCGCGTTCGGGCAGGAAGCGGTCTGGGTCGAACGCATGCGGATTGCGCCAATGAGCGTGATGGCGGTGAATGACCCAGGGCGAGACCATGATCATCGCGCCGCGACGGAGCCGGAAGCGGCCGAGTGTCGTCGCATGGCGCGTCACGCGCGGTAGGAACGTGATCGGCGGGTAGAGCCGCAACGTTTCGCGGAAGACATTGCGGATATAGGTCATGCGCTTCGTGTGCTCGATCGTGATCGGGCCTTCTCCAGCGACAGCATCAACCTCCCGCCGCATGCGTTCTCGAACCTCGGGAACCGTCGCCAAGATGTAGAACGCCCAGGTCAGGACGCTCGCTGTCGTCTCATGGCCGGCCAGGAAGAACACGCCCAACTGATCGATGACCTCTTCGCGTGACAGCGGCTTGCCCGTGTCCGTGTCGCGGGCGCCGATCACGGACGACGCAATGTCGTGATAGGGCATCGCGCTCGGCCCCAGATGGGTATCCACGAGTTCGCCCAGGTGTCGCCGGATCGTGCGGCAGGCGTCGAGGACCTCCTGCCTCTGCGGAACGGCCTCGAACGGCTTCCCGAAGATCAGCCGTGCCAGCTCGATGTGCGCCAGACTTTTTTCGAAGATCGCGAAACTTTCGAAGACGTCGCGCGCCGTACTCGACGCAAGGGCTGTCGAAAAGACGGTGCGCGTGATGACGTCGGCGGTCAATTCGCTCATGGCGAGATCGAGCGAGAACGACTCGCCGCTCGTCGCGCGCCGATCCAGCACCGCTTCATAGTCTTCGACCGCGGCGGCCATGAAGTTGAACGCACGCGCAAGATGGATGTGCGAGAACGCCGGGTCGATCATCCGGCGCTGCCGGCGCCAGGTGTCACCGCTCGACACGAAGATCGAGTCCCCGATCAGAGGTTCGACTGCGCCAACCATGAGATCGTTCTTCGGGAACAGATCGCCTTCGTCGGACATGATGCGCGCGGTCAATTCTGGCGCATTCACGATGAGGATCGAGCGCCGCGAATAGCCGAGCCAGCCGGCATCGACGCGATAGGCGCTGGCCGGCAACAGGCTCAAGAGGTCGCCGTCACCCTGCAGCATGACACGGGCCAGCGACAGGATCGGCGGCAACGGCCGGGGGTGGGGCGGCTCGTACATGAGGCCCTCGGGACCAGGGGCATCCGGCAATCGTCCGAATTCGTCGGTGCCGCAGCCGACGCCGACACGGGCAACACTTGAAGATGTGTCAAAACCCGTTCACAATTGCAAGCGTCATCGAGTTGAGACAGCTTCAGCGTCATGTGGCCATTCACCGGATTTGTGCTCGCGCACATCGTGACAGGGACAGTCGGTCTCATCACGTTCTGGATCGTCGTCGGCACACGCAAGGGCAGTCCGGCCCACCGCTACTGGGGCAAGGTCTTCAGCTTCACAATGCTGGCGACGGGAACCATAGCGATCGCCATTAGCCTCTCGACGCTGATCGACCCGTCCGGCACGCATCCGCATATTGCTGATCTCGTGCTGGTCGAGAACATCTTCGGCTGGATGATGCTCTACCTCGCGATCCTGACCATCAATCTCGCCTGGCAGGGATGGCTTGCGATCACGAACGGCCGGGATCACGCCAAGAACCGCGCGTGGCACAACTGGGCGCTGCAAGCGCTGCTCGTCGCGGCGTCGCTCAATTGCGCCATCCGCGGTCTCGTCATCGGCCAGCCGCTCATGATTGGCATCTCGACCATCGGCTTTGCAACCGTCGCCACGAACGTCTGGTTCCTCATGAAGGATGTGCCCGCGCGGCATCTGGCGATCAACGAGCACATCAAGGCGCTGGTCGGCGCGGGAATCTCTGTTTACACGGCGTTCTTCGCATTCGGCGCGGTGCGGATGATGCCCGACATCGCGCTCAATCCCGTGCTCTGGGCCGTGCCGCTCGTCGTCGGGCTCTCGCTCATCGTTTATCACCAGCGCGAAGTCCGGAAGCGTTACGTGCCCGATCGCAACCAGAGTCCGATCCAAACATCGGCGCAGAAGGCGTGACGGAAACCGTCCAAGGAGCGCCCGCCTCATGAAACGACTCCGCGTCGTCGTCATTGGTGCGGGCGCGGGGGGACTTGCCGCCGCCGTCGATCTCGCGCGGAACGGCGCGGACGTCACGGTCCTCGAACGCGCCGCATCTCCAGGCGGCAAGATGCGTCAGGTCGTGGTCGATGGTCACGGGATCGACGCGGGGCCGACCGTCTTCACGATGCGCTGGATCTTCGAGGGTCTTTTTCGCGATTCGGGGGCGGACCTTTCATCTGCTTTGACGCTCACACCTGCTGTCGTCCTCGCCCGCCACGCCTGGACCACAGGCGGGACACTCGACCTCTTTGCCGACATCACACGTTCGGCGGACGCAATCGGTGCATTTGCGGGCGCGAAGGATGCCTCAGGTTATCTGGCCTTCTGCAAACGGGCGCGGGACATCTACCGCACATTGCAGGGCAGCTTCATCTCGATGGAGCGGCCGGCGTCCGCACTCGATCTCACCATGCGCGTCGGCTTCGGGCATCTCGACCAGCTCTGGCGAACGGCGCCGATGAAGACGCTCTGGGGTGCGCTCGGCGACTACTTCACCGACCCTCGGCTGCGGCAGCTCTTCGGGCGCTATGCGACATATGTCGGCTCGTCGCCGCTTTCGGCGCCCGCGACGCTCATGCTGATCGCACATGTAGAACAGGATGGCGTCTGGCTTGTCGATGGCGGGATGCGCGCCGTTGCTGACGCCATCAAGGACCTCGCAGAACGCAACGGCGCGCGGTTCCGGTTTGGCTGCCATGTGGCGGAGATCGTCAGCGGCCGCGGCGGCGTTACAGCGGTCAAGCTCGACGACGGCGACGTGCTTGCATGCGACGCCGTCGTGTTCAACGGTGATGCGGCGGCATTGGCGAAGGGCTTGCTCGGACGCAACGTCTCGGGTGCGGCGCCTGATGTCCCGCAAACCCATCGCTCGCTCTCGGCCGTGACGTGGTGCCTCCACGCCAAAACGCGGGGCTTTCCTCTGAGCCATCACACGGTGTTTTTCGCCGAGGACTATCCCTCGGAGTTCGACACCGTGTTTCGGAAGCGGCAGGTGCCAGCCCGGCCGACCGTCTATGTTTGTGCGCAAGATCGCGGCGCGCTCGAAGTCTCGGAGAATCTCGAACGAGAGCGCCTGCTCGTTCTCATCAATGCTCCCGCAGACGGGGACATCGCGGATGTCGCCTGTGGCGATGAGGCGACGGCGCTCTGGCAAGCGGCCCGATCCGTTTTCGCAACGGCGGGATTGCAGGTCGAGGCACCTGACACGCGGGCCGTGCTGACCGCTCCCGAACATTTCAACACGCTCTTTCCGGGAAACGGCGGCGCACTGTACGGCCGCGCCAATCACAGTGCGTTCGAGAGTTTTGCGCGGCCTGGCGCCGTCTCGAGCGTTCCGGGGTTGTATCTCGCAGGTGGTTCGGTTCATCCCGGCGCAGGCGTGCCGATGGCGACGATGTCAGGCCGGATCGCGGCGGCGCGCGTGATCGACGACTGGTCTCATTCCCGCGCCGGCACGTCGCGTCGCGGGCCCATTCGCATCCCCACCCCATAGGGACGCAGAGAATAGGAGCAAGACACTCGTGCGTCAGCGCACGCCGGGCCCGTTCCGCTTCAACGTCGCCGCGTCCGGCACGACGGCGTCGAGCACCTTGGCCGATGAGAGAACGCCCGGAACGCCAGCACCCGGATGCGTTCCCGCGCCGACGAAAAAGAGCCCGGGAACATCCTCGCTCCGGTTGTGCGGCCGGAACCACGCGCTTTGAAACAGCCGTGGCTCGAACGAAAAGCCCGCGCCATTCGTCGACAGGAGGCGTTCCTCGAAGTCCTTCGGACTCATCATTCGGGACGTGACAACCTCGCGCGAAAAGCCCGGTAAGACCGTTTCCTCCAAGCGGCGCTCGATCGCCTGGCGGAAGGGCTCCGCCGCCGTCTGCCAATCGATGCCGCTCGCCAGATTTGGCACTGGAGCCAACGCATAGAACGCGTCGCATCCTTCAGGGGCCAAAGATGGATCGCTGGCCGACGGGCGGTGGAGGTAGAGGCTCATGTCCGCGGCGAGCACTTTGTTTTGGAAGATGTCGTCGATGAGGCCGCGATAGCGCGGACCAAGCACGATTGTGTGGTGGTAGACGTCTTCGTGACGGCGGCGCGTGCCGAAGTACCAGACGAAAAGCCCCATCGAATAACTTGCGGCCTCGAGTTTCCGATCGGTCCAGCGCCGCCGCTTTGCGCGTTGCCCGACGAGACGACTATAGGTCCAGGCGGTATCGGCGTTCGAAACGACGATGTCGGCAGTGATCTGTTCTCCGCTCGACAACTTGACGCCTGCCGCGCGGCCGCGCTCGATCACGATTTCTTCGACATCCGCACCTAGCCGAACGGAGTTTCCCTGTCCCACGATCAGGCCGACGAGGCCGCGGACGAGCGCGCCGGTGCCGCCGACCGCGTAGTGCACGCCGTGAAGCTTTTCCAGGTGCGTGATCAGGCAGTAATAGGCGGTCGTGCGGAACGGGCTGCCGCCAATCAACAGCGGATGGAAGCTGAATGCGATGCGAGTCTTCTCGTTCTTGAAGAAGCGCGCGACGAGACTGTAGACGCTTCGGTATCCGCCGAGCCGAACGATGTCGGGAACGGAACGGACAAGACGCGAGAGGTCGTGAAACGGAACGTGCGCCAGTTCGGCGAAGGCAATGTCGTAGATGTCCTTGCTCGCCGCGACAAAGGGATCGAACGCGTCGAGGTCCTCGGGTGCGAGGCGTGCGATTTCCGCGCGCATCTTGTCTCGATCCGAGGAGCAGCGGAACTCCGTGCCGTCGTCGAAGCGGATGACATAGAACGGATCGAGCGGGCGCAGGTCGACGTCGTCCTCGCGACGGCGGCCGCACAGCGCCCAAAGTTCATCGAAGAGGTAGGGGGCGGTGATGATCGTCGGGCCGGCATCGAACGTGAATCCGTCCTGACGAAAAACGTAGGCACGACCCCCGGGCGCGTCGAGCCGCTCGACGACGGTCACGCGATAGCCACGGGCTCCCAAGCGAACAGCGGCCGCAAGGCCGCCGAAGCCCGCGCCAATGACGATGGCATGCGGTCGGCCATCGGCTTGGCGCCCGGCATTCGCCGTCGGGATCGCGGTCATGTCGTTCATCTGATACTCGCAGGCATGGAAAGTGGTTCGGGATGAGGACCGTGGTTCGTTTCGAGCCTCTCAACGCTTACGGGCCGCCACGCGTCCGGATTTCAATCCGGAAACGAAGCGGCCCGTAGGAGCCTTGTCATCACCACGGCCGAGGCGCCGGGGTCTTCGACCGCTCCGGAGCTATGGATAGGCCGCCGGTGCGAGACCGTGCTTCAAGCCCCAGTCGTACCAGTTGTCGACGACGGTGCCCGTCAACAGGATGCCGATGCCGCCAGTCAACGTGCAGAGAACCGCGAACCACCATGCCCAGCGGTGAATCGATTCCGCGGTGGCGTTGAAGCCCATCGTCCAGCGCCAGAAGAGTGCACCGCGCTCCATGGCCGTGCCGCGATCGATTGCCTGCTCGATCTCGCGCTCGCCGCCGTAGCGTGAGATCGCGAGCACCGTCGCGCCATGCATGGCGAACAAGAGAGCCGACCCGTAGAGGAAGGCGATCGAGAGCATGTGGAACGGATTGTAGAACAGGTTCCCGTAGGTCAACGAGAAGTTGTTCGTCCAATCAAGGTGCGAGAAGACGCCGAACGGCACCGCCTCACTCCACCGGCCCATTAGGAGCGGGCGAATGAACCCCAGCACCAAATAGAGCCAGATGGCGGATGCGAACGCCCAGGCGACGTGCGTTCCCATCCCCAGTGCCACCGCGCGGCGGTACATGCGGACCCACCAGAGCAGTATCGACGTCGTCAGGAAGAAGCCGGCGATCAGCCACCAGCCACCCTCGTTGAGCGGCGGCAGGACACTGAGGCCGTACTTGGCCGGCGGCGGCTCGAGCGACAGCCAGAAGAGCTTGCGCACGAACTGCACCGGATCCCAACCAACCTGAACCCAGTAGTTCAGACCGATGATGTTGATCGCGATCAGTCCGCAGATGATCGAGATGTAGCCGACGACGCCCAGATAGTTTGGGCCGACCTGTGCATCACCGATCTTGCCGAACCAGTAGACGAAGGTCGTCCACTTGCTCCGTTCGTCGTCGCCCGCGGGCAGTGCGACCCCCATCTCGGGTTCGCCGCGGACCTGAACTTGCGTGAAGATGTTCTGATATGTGGCCATGACAAACCTCAACCCTTATGGGCCCAGATGGGCAGTTCGAGCCACCAGTTCCACCAATCCGCCCACGGCGAGCCGTCGGGCCAAAGGGGACCGCTGATGATGATGCACACAGCACTCCAGAAGACAGCCGACAACGCCAGGAAGAGCCCCAAGCGATGGATGCCGATCGTGCCGATGGAGTAGCCGATGGTGTCGCGGATGTAGCTGTTCTCGTGCTCGGGCGACTTGACCGTTTCCCCACGAGCCGGGTTCAACGCCGAGAGAACGAGACCGCCATGTAGCGCCAGCGCGAGGCACGTCGTGAAGAAGAACGTGATCGCTATCATATGGGCAGGGTTGTAGTGGAAGTTGCCGTAGGTGTAGCCGGTGTTCGAGACCCAATCGAGATGGCTTATGAAGCCGTAGGGGAACCCGTAGAACCAGGCGCCCATCAGAATAGGGCGGAAGACCACGAGCGTCACGTAGGCAAGGATCGCGAAGCCGAATGCGATCGGTACGTGGTAGCCGATGCCGAGCTTCCGACAGATTTCGACTTCACGCAGCGCCCAGCTGCAGAATGCGCCGATCGCACACATCGTCACCAGCTGCCAGATACCGCCTTCCTTCAAGGGTGCGAAAGCGAGGCCGTATTCGAGCGCCGGCGGATTGATGCTCAGCAGGAACGGATTCCATGTCGGTCCGTTGGCGACTCCCCACAGTATGAGGCCGACACCGACGAACGTGAAGAAGATGGTCGTGACGCCGAAGAAGCCGACGTAGAAGGGGCCGATCCAGAAGTCGAACAGGTCGCCGCCCAACAGTGTGCCGCCTCGGACGCGGTATTTTTTTTCAAAGCTCAACATTGCCATAGCCGGTCCTCCATCAGTCGGCTCAGAGCCGGCTGCTTCATGTCCTCGAGGTGTCGGGAACGGGCGGCCGGCTTTTAGGCCGGAACCGTCCGTTCCCATGCTTCTCGCGTCAGCCGATTTGAGTGTCCGGGATGGACAGCTCGATCACGGCAGCAGCCTTCGCCTTGCGCGGACCTTCGATCCAGTTGAAGCGGTCGGTGCTCAGCAGGATGAAGTGAATGAGCACGGCCAGCGAAAACAGGAACACCGCCAGCGCCACGAGGGTGCGACGGGGATCGAACAGGAGCCAGATTCTCCACATGATGAGTTCTCCTCCTGATTACGCTTTGAGTGAGCCGATGAGGGCAGCGGCGTAGTTCACGCCGTCCATCAACGACACGTAGCCGTTCACCCCCGGCAGCCAGGGGCGCCACTGCCACACGAGGAAGTGGGCAATAACGGCAATGACCGTGAAGATGATGAAGCTCGTCATGAACAAGCCATGGAACGTCTTCGCCTCATCCGCGGTCAGACCCGTCATCGAGCCGCTTCTGTTGTCGGCCATGTCGTAGTCTCCTTGCAGTTGGCCTTGCGGCCGTTACCGCGCACGTCCCGCGCGGCAGGGAAAGCCGAGGGTTTGGACACCCCAGCCCCGTATTCGCCCGGCGAACCGGACGAACTTCTTTCGTGCCGCTCAGCCCATGAAGGCGTAAGCCGCACTGATGCTTGCCGCCTCGCGTGCTTCCTGAAGCACGGACTTCTTGGCGACACCGTTGGCAGCGCCTTCGCTGCGGGATTTCATTGGCACGACGCGCTCGAACGCGGCCGTCAGCAGGAACACCGCGAAGGCGACGAGATAGATGAGCTTGAACTCGAGACCCTGGCGCTGCTTCGCCGCCGATGGCGTGTGCGCATTCGCTTCCGAACGCTTTTCCGAGATGCGATCGAGAAGCTTCGCACCGTCGCCCTTGCCGGCGGATGGGCGCAGCGAGGCCAAAGGTGCTGCCAGCGACAGATCGGTCGGCTTCAAAGACTGGCGTACGGGCAGCGCACGAACGCGCACGAAGCCATTGTTGAACACAACACCGCTCGAGACATGTGTCGGAGCATGGGCGGTCATGCGGCTCGTCCTTCTGTGAGAGTGGCCTTCGACTGCAGGACCCTGACTTTCGTGATGCGTTCCTCGCCGGCGCGGCGTGCGGCGCGCTCGGCTGCGTCTCGCAAGCGCTTCGCCGCCGAAATGCGGATGAGGACCGGTTCCTGATCAATGAGATCGTCCAGCGTGGTTTTCGCTTCGTCGTCCCAGGGAAGCTCCTCGTGACGCCGCGCGGGCGTCGCCTCGACGCGATCCAGATCGGTCGCCAGCGGCAGGATGTGGAACAGCGCATCGAAGAGCGCGTTCGCGACTTCCTGCACGAGATAGGTCGCGCCGGAATAGCCCATGAAGGGCGTTCCCGTGTGCCTCCGGATGATGGCGCCGGGGAACGAGGCCGGCATATAAACCGCGCGTCCGCCGGTTTCGGCGAGATACATCCGTTCGTTGAAGCTGCCGAAGAGGACCAGCGGCGGCTTTTCGCGGATCGCCTTTCGAATGGCTTCGTTGTCGGTCTTGGCCCCCGGTGTCCGTGCGAACGCGAAGTGGCAGCACATGCCCATTTCCTCTTCGAGGAAATGACGGACTCCGCGCGCGTAGGTCTCATTGGCGACGATGCCGAAAGTGGCGGTGCCGAAGAAATCCTGCGTCACCGACCGCCAGAGATCCCAGAGCGGTTTGATGGTGGTGTGCTTCTCGCGCTCGATAAACGGCTCGGGATCGAGTTCCAGAATTTCGCCCAAAGTCCGAAGGAATTTCGTCGTCGAGTGCAGGCCGATCGGCGCTTGCAGATAGGGCCGCTCGAGTGCCTCGCAGAGAAGGCGCCCGAATTCGCGGTACATGCAGACGTTCGCATCGGCGTCGGCGAGCTTCGGTAGATCGGCAAGATGGCTCCCGAGCGGGAACACCATGTTGACCTCGGCGCCGATCCCCTCGATCAGGCGACGGATCTCAGCCAGATCGGATGGCGTGTTGAACGTCCCGTAGATGGGACCGATGATGTTGACTTTCGGCTTCTGACCTTCCGCGCGCGGCTTCTGAGCGGGAATTTTCTTGCGCCCGAACTCGGTCCAGAGCCAAAGCATCGCCCGGTTGGCGCTCTGCCACTGGTCCTCGTCGATCGTTCGCGGCAGAAACCGCTTGATGTTCGTACCTTCGGGCGTGACACCTCCGCCGATCATTTCCGCGATCGACCCCGTGACAACGACGGCGGGCAGGGAGGGGTCGAGTGTCCGGTGCGCGCGGCGCATAGCGCCTTCTGTTCCGGTCTTGCCGAGCTCTTCCTCGGCCAGCCCCGTGACCACGATCGGAAGCTCGTGTGGGGGCAGCGCATCGGTATAGTGAAGGACCGATGTCACGGGCAGGTTCTCGCAACCGACGGGACCGTCGATGACGACCTGCATGCCCTTGACGGCCGTGAAGACGTAGACCGAGCCCCAGTAGCCACCCGCGCGATCGTGATCGAGGACGAGCATCAGATCATCTCCTCGGCCTTGCGCTTCTTCGCGTCTTTCTCGAGCCGACGTCGCACTTCCGCGCGGAAGTCTGGCCGATCTTCAGGCACACCCTCCCAGATACCGGCCGCGTGTCCGGTTCCGACGCCCTCGAAAAATGCGCGCATCTCGTCGAAGCGCGGTTTCGACGTCAGCGCGGCGTTGACGACGTCGGCGAGCGAACCGGCGCCAGCCGGACCCATCAGGGGCCGGGCGGAAATGAGGTTCGTAAAATAGAGGGCCGGCGTGCCGCGCTCTTTCGCCTTCTGAACGACCGGCGTCGTACCGATCGCCAAGTCCGGCTTGAATTCGGAGAACGCGGCGAGGTCCTGTTCGAGCGAGGCGCGGTAGGTGACCGCAATACCCTTTTCTTCGAGCCAGACGCGATCGGGTTCGGACCACGGCGTGCGCGGACAGGCCGTGCCGACGTAACGGACATCGGCGCCGCTTTCGACCAGAAGTCGCGCGACCAGAAGCTCCGATCCTTCGTAGCCTGAGAGCGTGATACGCGCCGTGACGGGTCGCTTCGCCAGCGCCGCGCGAATGATCGGCAGAATGCGCGCCTTCGCGGCGTCGATCTTGTCGGCCGCGACGTTGCACGCAGCGCCGATCGCTTCGAGCCAGGCGGCCGTTCCATCGTGCCCAACAGGGGCCGACCCGACAATCTTTCGGCCCGCGGATTCAAACTCGCGGATGGACGCTTTGTAGAATGGGTGGATCGCGGCCACGGCCGCGCAGTCGAGGGCCGCGTAGAGTTCGCGCCACTCCCGCGTCGGCACCACGGGACCGGCTGCAAGGCCGAGCGGTTCGAGCATCATGCCGATGCCGACCGGATCGGCGGGGAACATTTCACCGAGCAGCGTCACGGTCGGCTTCAGGCTGACGCCTGCGCGAGGCGCGAGGACCGGTCCGGCTTCCGCTTCGCGGCGCGCGTAGGCCAGCATCGCGCCAGCCAGCACGTCCTTCGCTTCGGCGTGGGTCGGCACCCCGAAGCCCGGCACGTCGATGCCGATAATGCGAACGCCGTTGATCTCTTTCGGGAGGAGCTGGAGGGGCACTCCGGACGCAGTCGGCACACAGAGATTGGTGACGACGACAGTGTCGTACTTTTCCGGGTCAGCGAGCGCATAGACCGCGTCGCGGATGTCTTCGAAGAGCTTGCCAGTGACAAGCGTTTCCGAATTGAAGGGGACATATCCGACCGTTCGGCGCGCGCCGTAGAAGTGCGACGTGAACGTGAGGCCATATACGCAGCACGCGGAGCCCGACAGCACGGTCGCGGTGCGCCGCATGCGAAGGCCCACTCGCAGGGACCCGAATGCGGGACACATGCTTTGTGGCTGATCATGCGGGCCCTTGGGGTAGTCGGCGGCGTATCGATCGAGAATTTCGCTCTTGCCCGCGCTCGCGGCGGCCTTGCGCATCTCGTCCTGGCCGGCGTGACAGCCGAGACCATCGCCATTTTTTTCTGGAGTGGGCGCGCAGGCTTGAGCCCCATCGGCGACCTGCGCGCCTGAAACAGAACCGCATGCCTTCTCATCAGCCGCCGGCTCTTTATCGAGCGCGTGGCCGACTTTTACTCGCGACTTCTGTTCCAACACCGGCATTCTATAGCCCCCCACGGGCTCATGCTTTCAGACCGTGTCGTAGATGACTTCGAGCGAGGGCCGTTCCACGTGCGTGCCACCACACATGTCCGCAAGGCTGGCGGGCTCGAGCGTGACCCCGCGACCGACGGCGTCGGCCTTGAAGAGCCCAAGGAGTTCGTCCTGCGTCAGCGGCTTCGGACGGACAGGGGGAGCCACGGCCACGTTGTCGGCGAGTGTCGCGAAGAGCGGACCCCATTCGCTGGCATGCGTGCCGATGATCTGATAGTTGGCGCTCTTTCGTCGGATGTCTTCGTTGGCCGGGATGGCGGCGAGGACCGGAATACCGGCGGCTTCGGCGAATGCCTTCGCCTCTCCCGTACCGTCATCCTTGTTGACGATCATGCCCGCGACGCCGACGTTGCCGCCGAGCCTGCGGAAATACTCGACCGCCGAGCAGACATTGTTCGCGACATAGAGGGACTGGAGATCGTTCGATCCGACGACGATCACCTTCTGGCACATGTCGCGCGCGATCGGCAGACCGAAGCCGCCGCAGACGACGTCGCCCAGGAAGTCGAGCAGGACGTAGTCGAAATCCCAATCGTGGAAGCCCAATTTTTCCATGGTCTCGAAGCCATGGATGATGCCGCGCCCGCCGCAGCCCCGACCGACTTCGGGCCCGCCGAGCTCCATCGCGAACACGCCGTCGCGCTTGAAGCAGACGTCCGAGATCTTGATCTCTTCGCCGGCAAGTTTCTTCTTGGCTGACGTTTCAATGATCGTCGGCGTCGCGCGCCCCGCAAAAAGAAGCGATGTCGTGTCGCTCTTGGGATCGCAGCCGATCAACAGCACGCGCTTGCCCTGCTGGGCCATCATGTAGGAGAGGTTGGCGAGTGCGAAGCTCTTGCCCGAGCCACCCTTGCCGTAGATCGCGATGATCTGCGTCGCCTTTTTCTCTGAGCCCTGCCGGGGCACGGGATCAGGCTCGATCGACGCTTCGGCGCGCAGAAAATCCGATATGTCGGGACGTCGTTTGTCCTTGATCGTCGTCTCGGCGTGCCGCTCGCCCGTGTGGCATCCAGTCATGAAAGGGCACTCCAATCCAGGATCATTTTGAGACAGGCGGGATCGCCGAACGCGGTGCGATAGGCCCGTTCCGCATCGCCCGCTCCGGCGCGATGGGTAATGAGGCCGTTCAATGACAGCTTGTGGCTCTCGACCAGGTCGCAGACGGCGACGAGATCGGCTTCGCGCCATTCGGCGGCGATGCGCAATCGCGCCTCGCGCATGAAGGCTGGCGGAAAAGCGAATGAGATCGGTTCGGAATAGAAGCCCGCGAGGACGATCTCTCCTTGCGGAGCGAGCCGTGCAATCAAGCTGTCGACGAGACGCGCATCACCGGACACGTCGCAGATGACGGCGTAGTCGCGGCGCGGATCATCGGCGGGATCGACGACGGCGTAGCCATCCGCGCCATCGCGGCGCTCGGGGTTCGTTTCCCATACGACTGGTACATTCGCTCCGAGCGCGATGCAGACCCGCGCGACGAGGCGGCCCAAGACGCCGTGGCCGACGATCAGTTCCGGCGCCTTTCCGGCCGCGACTGCGTGATGTGCGGTCGCCGCGAGCGCGAAGAGGACGCCTTCTTCGGCAACAGAACTGTTCAAGCGCGTGACCTTTGCGCCTGGAACGACGACCTTCGATGCCGAGCCGCCGAACAAGCCCCGCACCTCTCCGTAGCAACGCGCGCCTGGCACAAAAACGAGATCACCGACGGTTTTGCCCGACGTGTCGCCCGCCGCGCAGACGCGACCGACGGACTCGTATCCGGGAACAAGGGGATACCCGAGCCCGGGGAAGGGCGGCATGCGGCCGGACCAGAGGAGCCGCTCGGTGCCTGTGCTGATCCCGCTCCAGAGCATGTCGACGACGACGTCGCTGTCGGCAGGCTCGGGGAGAGCCAATCGGCTCAGCACGAGGTGCTCTGGTCTTTCGAGCACGACAGCAGTTGTCAGCATCGACGAACTCGCAATCCGGGCAGTAACACCATGCCTGGGTTTCAGGCAGGGCGTGCATCCATTTGTCACTCTACGATGACGTCCATGAGTGTCAAGCATTGTTTACTCTTGATGCTCACACCTCTGCGAGGACGAGACTCGTCTGCAGGGCGAGCCGTGTCGGAAGCATGCGGAAACGCGCAAAACCGGCCTCGCGAAGCAGCGCAAAAATCTCGTCAGGCCGGCGCGGACGTCCGCTGCCCATCGCCAGGAGATAAAAGCCG
Organism: Hyphomicrobium sp.; assembly: GCA_033765145.1. Lineage (GTDB taxonomy): Bacteria > Pseudomonadota > Alphaproteobacteria > Rhizobiales > Hyphomicrobiaceae > JAGVSR01. The sequence goes on from JANRIH010000036.1 coordinate 115,896, forward strand.
AAATATGCCTCGCCGACCGTTTCGGCGCCTGCGGTTCCCGACATCGGTTCCGCGATCAGCAGCACGCCACCCTTGTCGAGAGCGGCCCGCGCGCGGGACAAAAGGATAAGGGCGATGTCATCATCGTGATCGTGGAGAACGCGCACGAGTGTGACGACATCGGCACCCTGCGGCAGGGGATCTGTGATGAAGCTGCCGGGATGGACCTTCGCCCGGTGCGAAAGACCAGATTCGGCCAGTCCTCTCTCGGCGATTGCGGCGACGGCCGGCAAGTCGAAGAGGTGCAGTTCGAGGTGGCTCGCGCGGGCTGCAACACGCCGAAGGAACGTCCCGTCGCCGCCTCCGACATCGAGCAGCGCGCGATGGGCTGACAGCGGATAGGCGTCGAGCACCTCGTCGGCGACGAACGTCTGTGATGCCGACATCAGCCGCGTGTAGCGCTCGACGTCGGCGGGATCGAGGCTTTGCGGTGCGTCGCTGGTGGCATAGCCCCAGTAGCGCGCGAGTTCGCGGCTCCGCGGCTTGTCACGCAGCAGCGCCACAGGATCGGCGAGGTCGCGATAGAGCATTGCATGATGCTCGATCATACGCAGGATGCCGGGGTTGGCGAGCATCGCGGCGCCGTCCATGCCAAGGCCATAGCGATCGACGCCTCTCCGAGCGAGCAAACCGAGCGCCGTTGCACCTTCGAGCAAGCGGCGCGCGCGATCCGGCGCGAGATCAAGTTCGCGAGACAATTGATCGAGCGTCGCGGGACCTCGAGCGAGGCGTTCCAAGAGACGCAGCTCGACGCAGGCATGGAGGATCTGCGAGTAAACGAAGCCCGCACAGAGATCGAAAACGGCGCGGGCCCGACGGCGCGTGATGGCGCGAGTCAGGAGGGATGATGCGGCCCAGCGCTGAAAAGCCGGGCTCGACATGAGGCCATCGCGCAGGCGAAACAAACGGTCGAGCAGCGGCCTCGCGACGTCAAAGTCTCTCCAGGAGCGCGCCACGGCCATGGATCACCCCGTCCGTCACGCCGCGTGGCGACCCAAGGATTTCGGCACGAAGCGCTTGGCCTGCGCGGCAATGATGCTTCTCAGTTCCGCCGCGCCCTCGCACGGGGGAATGGCATCGACGGCATCCCTCAGCAACGACTCGATGCGCGCGACGGCGCCCTCAAGGCCTAGAGCGCGCGGCGCGCTCGGTCGTGCGTGTGCCGCATCCTGCCCGCACGGCTTGCCGATCGTCGCGGCGTCGGAGATCATGTCCTGAATGTCGTCGGCGACCTGATAGGCTTCGCCAATCAGTTCACCGAGCGGTCGCCAGCGATCGGGACTTTCTCCGGCGGCGAGCGCGCCCATAGACGTGGCGGCTGCAAAGAGCGCGCCCGTCTTGGCCCGATGATACTGAACGAGATCGATCTCAGGCTCGCATTCCCAAGCCTGGCCCGAGATGATTCCCGATGGACCGCCGACGGCGCGGCTCAACGCCGTCACCAATCCCGGCAGGCGGCTCGGGGATGCCGTCGCTCCGGCGCACATTGTTTCGAACGCCATGACGATCATGGCATCGCCCGTCAGAACCGCGAGCGGCTCTCCGTAGACTTTGTGCACGCTCGATTTGCCGCGACGCTGATCGGCATCGTCAAAGCAGGGCAGATCATCATGCACGAGCGAGGCGCAGTGCATGAGCTCGATTGCGGCCGCCGCGTTGTCCGCGATGATCGGACTGTCGATGGCGCAGGCGTCGGCGACGGCGAGGCAGAGGCGGGGGCGGACGCGTGCACCACCGGGAAAGACTGCATATCGGATTGCGTTGGCGAGCCCTGGCGGCGCGGAGCGTGATGACCCGGCCGGACCACCCGCGTGCCCTTCAGCCCTCGACAACGCAGTCTCCAACGCCCGCTCGATACGCGCCGCTGCGTCCATGGTGGGACCTCCCGAGACGGTTGTCTATTGTTCTTGTCGTCACATAGTGTCAAGATATATAGACATTCTCCGCAAGGGCTTGCAATGGAATTCGCGTTGAATGAGCGGAGCGAAGCACCGACGGCTTCCGGCCCGGCATTCGCGCGCCCGGTGCCGGATTCGGGATACGCTTGGTGGTATGTCGATGCCCTTTCCGACGATCGGCGCCACGGACTGACGATCATCGCGTTCGTCGGCAGTGTTTTCTCGCCCTATTACCGGTTCCGCCGGCGCAAAGGTCCGGCTCCGGCCGACGATCACGTCGCGATCAACGTGGCGCTCTACGGGGCTGCCGGCCACCGATGGGCGATGACCGAACGCGGCCGGTCGGCACTTCATCGGGACATGGGCGCATTCTCGGTGGGACCGAGCGCGCTCGTCTGGAACCGGGACACGCTCGATATCGAGATCGATGAGGTGACGTTTCCGTTTCCGGGGCGGATCAAGGGCCGTGTCCGGCTGGTACCAGAGGCCATCAACGACACGGCGTACACGCTCGACCACTCCGACCGGCACTCGTGGCGTCCGATCGCTCCTCTCGCTCGTGTCGAGCTCCGGCTCAGTTCGCCACAACTGACTTGGCAGGGGTCCGGTTATTTCGATAGCAACTGGGGTGACGAGCCGCTCGAAGCGGGGTTTCGCTCGTGGGACTGGTCCCGGTCGACATGCCCGGGCGGCACGACCATCCACTATGACCGGATTATGCGCGACGGCCGGCCCAAGGGTCTTTCAATCCGCATTGCGGGCGACGGTTCGATCGTACCCCTGGTCCCGCCACCCCGCGTTACCATGCCGGGCACTCTTTGGCGGATCCCGCGTGCGACGCGCAGTGCAGGCGGTCGCGGCGCCCAAGTTGTCGCGACGCTCGAAGATACGCCGTTCTATGCGCGGTCGCACATCCGCGCCGACCTCGGGCACGGGCCGGTCGACATGATGCACGAGAGTCTCGATCTTGATCGCTTCATGAGCCCCGTCGTGCAGGCCATGCTGCCGTTTCGGATGCCGCGACGAGCCCGCTGGCCGTGAAACGGCGCCGCACACCACGTGACGACGACAACGGCGCACGCATTGCTAAGGCGTAGATGGCTCAGGCTTGAATGCCTTGAACCGGGACCGCATCCATGCCGAGTGCTGCGAAGGCCGTCGCAACGATGCCAGCGGCGTCGAGACCGGCGCGGGCATACATCGTTTCCGGCTTGTCGTGATCGATGAACGTGTCGGGCAACGTCAACGTCCGGATCTTCAGGCCCTTATCGAGAAGTCCCTTGGCGGCAAGCGTATGGAGCACATGTGCTCCGAACCCGCCGACAGACCCCTCCTCAATGGTGATCAGCACTTCGTGCTCGCGCGCGAGGCGCTCAACGAGCTCGACATCGAGCGGCTTCATGAAGCGCGCGTCCGCGACCGTCGTCGACAGTCCGGCCGCAGCCAGCCGATCGGCGGCCTTGATCGCTTCGCCAAGCCGCGTTCCGAGCGAGAGAACGGCGATCGCATTGCCTTCGCGGATGATCCGGCCCTTGCCGATCTCGAGCGGTGTGCCGCGGGTCGGCAAGTCCACTCCGACGCCTTCGCCGCGCGGATATCTGATCGCTGACGGCGCATCGTCGATAGCTGCTGACGTCGCGACCATATGAAAGAGTTCAGACTCGTCCGCGGCAGCCATGATGACGAAGTGAGGGAGACACCCGAGGTAAGCGAGATCGAAACTGCCGGCGTGTGTCGGCCCGTCCGCTCCGACGAGGCCCGCGCGATCGATGGCGAAGCGAACGGGCAGTCTCTGGATCGCGACGTCATGCACAATCTGGTCGTAGCCGCGCTGCAGGAACGTCGAATAGATGGCCGCGTACGGCTTCATGCCCTCGGAGGCGAGGCCGGCCGCGAATGTCACGGCATGCTGCTCGGCGATGCCGACGTCGAACATGCGTTCGGGGAATCGCTTTCCGAAAATGTCGAGGCCCGTTCCGTCGGGCATGGCGGCGGTGATGGCGACGACGCGCTCATCGGCTTCGGCCTCGGCGATCAGACTTTCCGCGAAGACCTTTGTGTAGCTCGGGGCATTCGCCTTCGGCTTCATCTGAGCGCCGGTGACGACATTGAACTTCGCAACGCCGTGATACTTGTCGGAGCTTTCCTCGGCCGGGGCGTAGCCTTTGCCCTTTTGAGTGCGCACGTGCACGAGGATCGGGGCCTGCTCGGCGTCACGCACGTTGCGCAGCACGGGGATCAGCTGATCGAGGTCGTGCCCGTCGACGGGGCCGACATAGTAGAAGCCCAGCTCCTCGAACCAGATGCCGCCCGACCAATACGTCCGCGACATTTCCTCGATGCGCGCGGCTCGACGCTCCCATTTCCTCGGCAGTCTCTTGGCGAGACCTTTCAGAACATCGCGGATCTGAAGGTATGTCCCGCTCGACGTCACGCGTGTCAGATAGCTCGAGAGCGCGCCCGTCGGCGGAGCGATCGACATCTCATTGTCGTTGAGGATGACGATCAGCCGCTCGTCGCGCGCGCCGGCGTTGTTCATCGCCTCATAGGCCATGCCCGCACTCATCGCACCGTCGCCGATGACGGCAATGACGTGATTGGACTTGCCTTGCAAATCGCGCGCGACGGCCATGCCGAGGCCGGCGGAGATCGAGGTTGAAGAATGAGCTGCACCGAAAGGATCGTAGGGACTTTCCGCGCGTTTTGTGAAGCCCGAGAGGCCGCCGCCCTGACGCAGCGTACGGATGCGGTCTCGGCGGCCTGTCAGGATCTTGTGCGGATAGGCTTGATGGCCGACATCCCAGATCAGGCGATCACGCGGTGTATCGAAGAGCCAATGCAGGGCCACGGTCAGTTCGACAACGCCGAGACCGGCGCCGAGATGCCCACCTGTGACCGAAACGGCGTCGACCAGTTCCGCGCGCAATTCATCCGCCAATTGCCGGAGATCGCTCTCGGGCAGTTTCCGCAATTCCTCAGGCGTTGCGGCCCGATCGAGCAGCGGTTTCACGGACGGCAGCGCGACCCCGGAGTCACGGGTCGCCTTGTCTCGGGTTTGGGCGTCTTTTGTCATCGCCGTCACTCCATTGCCGCCGGTTTCAGCCGGCCCATACTTGCCGCCGCGCGTTCGCCCGGCACGCTTTTGAAATAGGTCCGTTTCGAACTGCCGAATGCCTCGGCGGTCTGCGATTTTCCGAGATCGAGGAACAATTCGATCGCCCAGATCCAGCCGGCGTAGAGGTCCCACCAGGGGACGTGCGGGGGATGGGCAAGTCCGGCTTCGGCACGCCACGATACGGCCGAGACAAATACCTGCTCGCGGCCGACCGGCAGGCAATCGGGCATGTGGCCCGTTGCCGGCATCGACGCCGTCCCGTCGCCTAGTGCCTCGGCCAGCAGCTTCAGCTTGCGCGAACCGGGAACCACGGCGCGCCGGGTAACGCTGTCATAACCGTTGAGGCGGACCTGGTGACCGATCGCGGCATAGAGCTTTCTCGCCGCACGGATGCCGGGGCGGCAATCGGACGGGAGTTTGCCTATCCCGACCTCGGCGCTGCGGTAGTAGATGTCGGCGGTTTCGAGCAGGCGCTCGATCACGATCGAAAGCGCAGGCGAGGGTTCAGGATCGGCGAGGAAGGCGTCGGGGTCCACGCCAGCGTTCCGCATCCACGACAGCGGGAGGTAGAGCCGTCCGCGGCGCGCATCCTCGCCCACATCGCGCGCGATGTTCGAGAGCTGCATCGCGATCCCGAGATCGCAGGCGCGCGCCAAGCGGCCCGGATCGCGCGCACCCATCAACAGCGCCATCATCACGCCGACCGTTCCCGCCACGCGCGCCGCATAGGCTTCCAGATCGTCGAACGTCTCGTAGCGCCGGCCTTCCGCATCCCACGCGAAGCCTTCGATCAAGGCGGCGGGAACCTCAAGCGGAATTGCGTAGCGGCGGACGGTGTTTGCGAAGGCGCGATCGGCGGCGTGAGCCTGAGGCTCGCCCCGATAGGCATCGGCCAATCTCTCGGCGAGGCTTTCGAGCACGCTGTCCGACGCGTGCGCCTCGTCAACCGCATCGTCGGCAATACGGCAGAACGCATAGAGCGCCGTCGCGGGATCGCGCACCCGGCGCGGCAAGAGGAAGGAGGCCGCATAGAACGTCTTTGAACCATTTCGAAGCAGTGCGCGGCAGATCGCGATATCGTCCGGTGCCAGCGCGGCTTTGAGGCGGTCACTCGTCTGCATCCGGCCGCCCTCGTCACGCGAGACTTCTGACTGACTGGTCTTGTGACCGGTCCGGCCCGGCCGAAGCCCCGGGAAATCGCGGCCCCGATCCCCTCCGGACGTAGCGCATGTCTGATCAGGCGCGACGACTGTCCACATAGGTTGACATATAAGCGTGTAAATTTGTCGCGCGCAAGCCCGAAGCGCAGGGCTTTCCCTCGCCATCAAACGGCGGCCGTCCGGACGCCGGCAGTTTGGAGATAGCCACGGATCCTTTTGGCGATCTCGACGGGCTCTTCTTCGTGGGCGAGATGGCCGAGGCCGCGGATCATGTCGATGGAGGCGGACCCCAGGCGATCGCGAACCAGGCGATCGCGAATTTGAAAGGCTTCTTCGGGCGAAACCGCGGTATCGGCACCGCCGACGATCAAATGCAATGGCACAGCGAGACGGGGCAGATCGGTCTGCAGAGAAACGAGGTCCCAACGCGCCATCATCGAGAGCGTCGCGGCGACGTGGCCGGGTGACTGGAAGAGACGGGCGTAGCGTTCGATGCTCTCCGCCGGGATCTCCGATCCTGTTCCCCTGATCAGCCTTTCGACGGCGCTCCGGTCACCGGCGCGCCACGCGAAGACGTGCGGCACGATCGGGTTCACGACCAGGAGCCGCGCGAGCGGCGAGAAGAACTGCGCGGCTGCTCCGCCATAGGGGAACAGCGCACCGTTGACCGAGACGATCGCGCGGGGCGTCGCGGCCCCGTCAATCGCCATCCGCATCGCGACCGCGGCCCCCGCCGAGTGCCCGACGATGACGTCCGGGGACAGTCCCAGGACTTCGATTAGCGCGCCGACAGCTCGTGCCATGCCCGGCAGAGAGAATGCTGCGGAGTCATTGGCCCGGCTGAAGGCGTGACCGGGCAAGTCCGGGGCGACGACCGTGAAATACGGCTCCAGTTCCGTTCTCATGCCATGCCAGGAATGGCTTGAGGCTCCTGTTCCATGGAGCATGAGCATGACGGGACCCGTGCCGCCGACTTCTACGCGCCAAGTCACGCCGCCCGCATGGACAAATCTGCTCTGGTCCCGCCCCGGCCAATCCTTCCCATCTCGTTCCCATTCGAGGGCGCCCGTCATCGCTGTCACGGGTTCGCGCCATGAGCCGATCGATTGCGCAAGCCACACACGACCCTCCCGTCCTGCTAACCGGCTGGTCGCGCTTCGCTGAGCGCAAGGCGTGAGAGTTCGCGCGCGCCAGCGTAGGGCATCATCAAATACGCAGCGCCCATGGCGGGTGCGAGCCGTTCCGCCTGCGGCTGACCGCGCGGGGATGTGTCGATCAGTAGCGCTTTCAATCCGGAGGCCCGGAACGCCCGCGCCACGCTCTCGACATCGCTTCCGGCCGTCGCGCGGCCGCCGGTGCCGTCGAGGGCGACGTTGGATATGCCATCGGTCAAGACGATCACGGATGCCGTGTTGCCCTTGCGCTCGACGGCCATTCCGATGTCGAGCGCCGCAACGAGCGCCGAAGCCAAAGGCGTTCGCCCGCCTCCCGCAAGACCTGCGAGGCAGCGCTTGGCGCGCGCGAGGGAGCGTGTCTCGGGAAGGATGAGCTCGGCCTTCTTTCCGCGGAACGCAATCAGTGCGACGCTGTCGCGGCGGACATAGCATTCGGCAAGCATCAGTTCGACCGCACCCTTGACCTCCGCCAAGCGATGCAGCGCGGACGAGCCCGATGCGTCGACGACGAACACCGTGGTCGACGACACGGGATGCGTCATGCGCCGGATGCGGAAGTCATCGGGGTGCACGCGAACACGCGCCTTGGGACCGGCGGACGGATTGGCTGCGTCGACGGACCGTCGCAGCCGCTGCCAGGGTGCGGCGGCGCGCAAAGTCGCGACGAGATCGAGGCGGTCGCCTGCCCCTAGACGCCCAGGCCGCGTCCCGGCCGGCCGACCGCGCGTCCTGGTTTTGCGGGTTGGGCCCTGGCGTCCGCTGCTCGGTGGCGCGCCGCGGCGACGAGCGTGATCGGCGAGCCGTTCCAACAATCCCGGAGGTAGAGCCGCGAGGGCGGCGGCCAGCACCACGGATTGCATTTCCGCATCGTCAACACTCTGCGGCTCGCTTTCGCCCGGTTCGCTATCGGGCATGCTTTCCGCTTCTTCATGCGGCGGCGGTTGCGTTTCGTCGGTCTCGTCCGTCATGGGTTCCGGCATCCGGGTCGCGCGGGGCGCGATGACGAGCGCTGCGGCGAGCGAGAGATCGCCTTCATCGACCATTGGCCGTCCATCGAGCGCGGCGAGAGCGCGCGCCGCGGCAAGTGCTGCCATCGGCGGACGCAGAGAATAGACACCGAGAGCGAGCGCGGTTGCGCAAAGTGCCGCTGCGGCCGTCTCAGGGGCGATCACGCGCGCCACAGTCCGCCGGGCGGAGACGATAGCCGCGTCAAGTGCGTCGGCGTCTTCGACATCTCGGATCGATAGCTCTTCGAGCGAAATGAGAAGGCCCAATCGATCGAGCAGCACGCCGGGCGTCCGTTCCTCGTCCGCCGCGCCTTCGTCGAGTGCCACGACCGCGAACCGCGTCGGGCGGCGTTCGGCTAGTCCATCACGTTCGATCGCGACCGCTCCCAGATCGAGCGCGCCGGCGACGCGTGCCGCCTTGCCGGGTTCGAGCCGCTCGGCGCCCGGAACAACGACGATGCCGCCATTCGCTTCTTCGAGAAGGCCGCGTTCGGTCGTCGGGCGGCCGGACGCGAGCGTTGCCGCAAGATCAAGTCCGCCGACCAGCCTATCGTCGCCGATGCCAGGTGGCACGCGTCGCATCGGCGCGGATCGCGGCAGCAGCCGCTGGAGCCGCGCGAGCCATGCGTCCCTCACAGGTCCGGAACGGGCGCGCACGACGACACCGCCGACAGATTCCGGCGACGTCGCGAGGACGGCCGCAGCCAACAGGGACCGACCCCACGGCGTCCCGCCATCTGCGCCTGCGATCATCATGCGACGGCTCGGGGCCCGGTCGCGCCGAACAGTTCCTCGACGGCGCGTTCGACTCGCACGCCGGCATTGGTGTCGTCGAGTGGGTTGCGGCGCAGGCGATGGCGCAGTGCAAGAACGGCCACTCGCCGCAGATGACCATCCTCGACGCGTGCCGCGCCGTCGAGTGCCGCCAGAGCGCGCGCGGCGCGGATCAACGTCAGCTCACCGCGAAGTCCATCCGTTCCGATCTCGATGCAGAGCGCGGCAGCGCGCGCCAGCTTGCTCTCATCAACGACAATGCCTGGAAGGGCCGCGCGTGCGGCGACGATATCGTTCCTGATGCGTGCTTCGTCCCCGACGTGGCGAGCGAGAAATGCCTCGGAATCGCGCTCGAAGGCATCGCGACGGGTTACAATGTCGACGCGGGACTTGATGTCGGCCGGCGTTCGGACCTCCACCGAGAGACCAAAGCGATCGAGCAACTGCGGACGCAACTCGCCTTCCTCCGGATTGCCACTGCCGACGAGCACGAAGCGGGCGGGATGGCGGATGCTCAATCCTTCGCGCTCGACCACATTCTCGCCGGATGCGGCGACGTCGAGCAGAAGATCGACGATATGATCTTCCAGCAAATTAACTTCATCGATGTAGAGAAAGCCTCGATGGGCGCGCGCCAGGAGACCCGGCTCGAATGCCTTTTCGCCGCGGGACAAGGCCCGTTCGAGATCGAGCGCGCCGACGACTCGATCCTCGGTCGCACCGAGCGGAAGATCAACGACGGGCACGGGAATGAGGACCGGCTCGCTTGCGTGCGCCGCGCACGCGGTACAATGCTCGCTTACGGAACAGCCCTTGGCCGGATCGCAATTGAAGCGGCTTCCTCGCACGACCGCCATAGGCGGCAGGAGTGCCGCCAGGGCGCGGACGGCGGTGGATTTTCCCGTACCCCGGTCGCCGAGGACGAGCACACCGCCGACTGTCGGATCGACCGCGGCGATCAGGAGTGCCAACTTCATCTCGTCCTGGCCGACGATGGCGGAGAATGGATAAAGCGCTCGCATGCCGTGCCGTTCCTTCCCTAGTCTCTTCCAGTTCTCTTTTCTTCAGATCGCCGTTCAACTGCGCGCGATGGCATAGTCTCGCAGAACGTTCATTTCCTGTTCCATCTGATCAAGACGATGACCGAGGACGTCGCCGATCGAGACGAGGCCGACCAATTGTCCTGCGCGCATGACCGGGAGATGCCGGATGCGCCGCTGTGTCATGACTTTCGAGACGCCGCCGATGCTGTCCTCGGGCTGGCAGGTTATCACCGATTTCGTCATCAATTGCTCGACGCGCATGTCGACGAGGCCGGCGCCATGCTCGGCCAGGCCGCGGGCCAGATCGCGCTCGGAGATGATGCCGCGCACGCCTTTGTCGTCGCCAACGACGACGAGTGCGCCGACGGCATCTGTTCTCAGCCTCAAGGCCAGAGACCAGATCGTTTCGTGGGGCCCTATGGTTTTCACCACGTAGCCCTTCTTTTTTAGAATGTCCTCGACCTTCATGACATGTTTGCTCCTGTCGAGACCGGCAACGATATCGATAATTCCCGCGTGCAGCCGGCTCAATGACATCATGAGTTCGGCGCGGCTGTCCTCGTCGAGAAGATCGCCGGCCTGCAGCGCCCGGCCCGGGACGAGCACACGCAAATCATCCATCACGAACGTCGCCGCGTCGAGATTGTCATAAGCCGCGTAAGCGCCTCGCGTGATGACGACCGGAAGCCCGACGGCCAGAGCGGCATGAAGTCCGGCCTCAGTCGCTTCGATCGCCAAACAATCGGAAGCCGAAACGCCGAGACGCTCTACCAGCGCGGCGTAGACGGCCTCGGCCGATGCCAGGTGGCCGTTTCCCGGCTCGACGGCGGCGAGCGCATGAGCGGCCAAGGACCCGAACGCGCGCGTCTTCGCGCGCTCGGTCAAATCCGGGCCCAGGGTCGATGCCAGACCGACGGGAATGCCGTCACGACGTGCTTCGTTCAGAAGCGCTGCGACACAGGGCCGGACAGGCATGTCACCCGCCTCGACCATTTCGACGACCGTTTTTGCCAATGCCCGGCGCATCGCATCGATCAGGTGCGCGATATCCGCGCCGCTCTGCAAAGCGTGCATCCGCTGAGTGACGAATTCGGCGAGGCGCGCGTCGCGACTGGCGAGGCGCCGGACTTTCGCGTAGTCGCTTTCGCTGCAGGACCAATTGTAACCGGCGTCGGCGAGCACGCGATTGATCGCGCGACGCTCGATCGCCTCCATATCCACGACCGCGCCCTCAAGGCGGATGATGATCGCCTTCAACGCCACGCTAGAGCCCCCAGCCTATCGATCGCGGCACGACATTCACGTGGGCCAGCGGGCGCGCAAGTCGGCGAGATGAAAGACGAACGCGCCGAGAAGCGCGAGCGCGATCGGGAGCCAATGCGTTCCCATCAAGGCCAGCCGCAGCGCGATCAGCAACGCGACGCCCGCAAGAAGATTCGTCGCCACCGGAAAAAGGCCGGGCCCGCGCCCGGTGCGCAGGCGCCAGGCCGCAAGTGCCAACGCTTCGATAACCATGACGGCAATCACGACGTCGGCGATCTGCCCGGACTGGAACAGCGGCGCGAATAGGCGGTCGATCAGTTCCACGAGCCTGCTCCCCTGGCCGCGATGTTCCGCCGTCGATGCTCGTCGTTTCGGGCCACATCGCGCGTGCCCCTGGCCTTTCTCCGACCGCTACGTCACGCTCGCCCGGTTCAGCCGGGTTTCTCGTTCCGCTTGGCGCCGGCTTCTGACACGAGACCCAAGAGGTGGGCCGTATCCTTGATGAACACGCGCACATGGGCCCACCAATCGCGCTTCACGAGTTCTTTGTGCATATAGGACTGCCATGTCAGCCGTTGGACATCCGGATCCGCGCACATGTCGACAAAGCGTTCGCGGCGCTTGTCGTTGCGATACCAGAAGTGCTGCATTATCCCGAGCACCCAGAACACGCGGCCGTGGTCTTTCATGAACCGCTTCCGGGCTCCGGCAAGTGCGCGCGCATCACCCGTGGCCAAGAACTGTTCCACTGCGTCCGCAGAAAGCCGTCCGCCAAGCATCGCATAGTAGATGCCTTCGCCGGATGCGGGGGCCACGACACCGGCCGCATCGCCGGCCAGCAGGACGTCGCGGCCGTTGTCCCAGCGCTTCAGCGGCTTCAGCGGGATCGGCGCACCTTCACGACGAATGGTTTCGTATGAATCGAGCCCTGTGAGCCGGCGCAAGTCGGCGACCGAGCCCTTGAGAGAAAATCCCTTGTGCGCCGAGCCCGTTCCGACACTCATGGTTTCGCCGTGGGGGAAGATCCATGCGTAGAAGTCGGGCGACAGGTCTCCGCGATAATAGACGTCACATCGGCGTCCGTCGTAGTCCGGCGCGCGGATCGCATCTGATGCAGCATCCTCCGACGGCGCGCGAACGATCTCGTGGTAGGCGAAGACGTACTTCGGCTGACCTGCGTTCGGCACGGCCTCGCGCGCCACGGAGGAATTCGCGCCGTCCGCGCCGATGACTGCGCGCGCGCGGACATGTGCATTTGGCGCATCCTCGGGCGCCCCTTGCGGGCGATAGCCAATGACGGCCGTCCCATCCTTATCACGCGTGAACGTCTCGAAGCGGCCATGGCGGAGATCGGCACCCGCGGACTGTGCGCGTTTTCTCAGCCATTCGTCGAAAGTCTCGCGATCGACCATGCCGACATAGCCGCCGTCGATCGGCATCATCACTCGGCGGTCTTTTGGCGACACGATCTGCGCGCCGGAGATGCGGGCCACGATCATTTCGTCGGGGATATCGAAATCTTTCACGAGGCGCGGCGGAATCGCGCCGCCGCATGGCTTGATGCGTCCCGCCCGATCGAGAAGCATGACGTTCCAGCCGCGCCGCACGAGGTCGTGGGCGGCCGTTGCGCCCGAAGGGCCGCCGCCCACTACAACGACGTCATAGACCGCATCATGGAGCATGACGGCGCCTCTCAACTTGTCTTGGCGAGGAGGGAATTGACCGGAGTCCGATCGGTGATTGCGGGTGTCGCTGCCGTCCGCATCGATGCCATCGACACGGGCGCCGGCGCGGGTAGATCAATGGCGTCGCGCGCGAGCCAGGCCGCGATCAAGAACAACGCGGCCTCCGCACCGAAGACGGTCACGTAGGCCAAGGCGGCATCGCCGATCCAGAGACGCGCGAGGTCGGCCGCTGCGGCACCGACCAAACCGCCGAGGCCAAACGCGATTGCCTGGGACGCGCCCCAGAGACCCATGCGCACGCCTTCACGGCCACTCTGGCCCTTGCCGGCAAGTCCCATCATGGACCCGATTGCGGCGACCGCGAACGCGCCGTTGGCCACGCCGAGTGCCATCACGGAGAACTCGATCGGCCAAGGCGGTCCTGACAGACCGGCCATGACGATCAGCATCAGGGCGAGCGCCGAGGCGATGCAGCCGCCGATCGTCCAAACTCTCAGCGACCCCAGTCCGACCGACGGGCGCGCGGCGATGGCGACGAGCAACATGCCAGCGAAAACACCCGAATGCTGGAGACCCGCGAGCCGTGTCGACTGACCGGGCGTCATCGCAAAGACGATCCCGGCGAACGGCTCGAGGATCAGATCCTGCATCGAATAGGCCAGCATCGAAATGAAGACGAAAATCGTGAAGCGGCGGGCGGCGGCATCACGCCAAACGTCGCGCAGTGCGTCGCCGAACGCGGGCTTCTCCGCGTGAGACGGGCTGTCCATCTCGACTGACGCGGCAGCGCCTTCTGCGCCGGCCGCCGCGACGGCCGAACGCGGGCGCTCGATGCCCCAGAGCGCGACAGCACTCAGCACCATGGCGATCAGCGATACCGTGCCGGACACGGCGACGAGGCGAAGGCCGGAGAACGGATCGAGGAATGCGCTGGCGGTGATGGTCGTGACGATGAAACCGACGATCATCATCATCCACACGATGGTCGCTGCGGCCGGTCTACGGACCGGCGAGACCGAGACCGCCAACAAGGCCAGGAGCGACGTCCCGGCGGCACCGACGCCGATGCCGACGAGAGTGAAGGCGAAGATCGCCACGATAATCGCTAGAAGGAGGCTGACGCCGATGAGTGCCGTTGCGATTGCGGCAGTGAAACCGCCGACGGCCAGAACGGCCATGCCGAAGAGAATCCACGGCGTCCGGCGTCCCCCGACGTCGGAGCCGAAACCCCAGCGCGGGCGAAGGATCTGGAGAGCGTAGTGCCAGCCGACCAGAAGCCCCGGGACAACAGCCGGCAGTGCATACTCGACGACCATGACGCGATTGATGGTCGAGGTGGTCAGCACAACGATGGCGCCGAGTGCGGTCTGGACGAGGCCGAGACGGACGATCTCGATCCACGACAGGTGTTGCGTGGTGGCAGCGCGGGTCGTCATGGGGTCAGGCCTCCTGCGGACGCGAGGTCGCGGACGGCGATGGCCGACGTCAACATGCCGAGCACGTAAAGCGAAATTCCGGTCGCGTTGTACCATGGCGCCAAGCGGCGCGGATCCGTCAGAAGCTTCGTCATCAGCCAGATCTGGGCGAGCGTCAGGGCCATGACAATCGTGGCGTGGATGGGGAAGTTCCAGGCGGCCAGCGCAAACACGACGACGAACTGCGGAATTGCCATTGTCACGCAGGCTAGGCGCGCGGCACGCTCCGGCCCCAACTGCACGGGCAACGTGCGCACGCCGAGCGCACTATCGCCTTCGATGGACTTGAAGTCGTTCAACGTCATGATGCCGTGCGCACCGATCGAATAGAGAAGCGCCAGCGTCAGAATTTCAACGCCGGGCAGCGCTCCCGACAAGACGAGCGCACCCGTGAACCACGGCAGGCCTTCGTAGCAGAGACCGACTGCCGCGTTTCCCCACCAGCCATTGAGCTTCAGGCGGAGCGGCGGTGCGCTGTAGGCCCAGGCGAGCGCGAGACCCACGACAGCGGCCGTCAGCCCCCAGGGCCCGAGAAGCGTCGAAACCGCGAGCGAAACGGCTGTCCACAGCAGCGCGAAGTAGTATCCCATCGCGCCCGGGACCCGGCCCGACGGGATCGGACGTCCGGGCTCGTTGATGGCGTCGACGTGGCGGTCATACCAGTCGTTGACGACCTGACTGGTGCCGCAGACGAGGGGACCGGCGAGAAGCACGCCTGCGATGAATGTCAACCACCGCGCATCATACAGTGTCATCCCGGACGAGACGACGCCGCACATGAAGGCCCACATGGGCGCGAACCATGTGATCGGCTTCAAAAGCTCGATGAAGGCCCATGGGTCGAGACGCGACGCTGTGACGGCCGGGTGCGACATGTCGGCAGGCTACTCGCCACGCCTGCGAGGTGTCAATCTGCGATTACAGTTTCGGATGTCAAACTGTCGGGAGGCGTTGGCGGTCGCGCTAGTCCTCGTCCGTCCCGTCGAGGTCGCCGATGCCGTGCCGCCTGAGCTTCGAATAGAGGCCCTGACGGCTCAGTCCGAGAAGCTCGGCCGCGGACGCGCGGTTGTCGCCCGTCAGCTGCAGCGCTGCCTCGATGCACAAGCGCTCGATGAGGTCGGTCGATTCGCGAACCAGCTCCTTCAGCGAAACGCGCCCAACGAGTTCGGTCAATTGATCGACCGAGCGGTGCAGCGTCGCCGTCCCATTGCCGGCGGTTTCGATGCGGCGGCTGGCCAGTCGGACCGTCAGCCCGAAACGCGACTGCTCCTCGCCCTCGATTGCGACCGCGGACACGTCGACATCTTCCTGGGCCCCGTACTCGCCGCGGACGGTCGTTGCGAAGTTTCGGACCGAGCGATGTTCGCGGAGCGTCTTGAACAGCACGTCGAGGTCGACCTTGTGCCGGCCAACCCAGCGGGCGAGGCTTTCGCCACGGACCTGCTCCTCGGTCGCGATCTGAGCTAGATCGAGAAAGGCCGTATTGGCCGTCACGATGCGCCGGTCCTGATCGACGACGACAAACCCGTCCGGCAGCTTCTGGATCACATCGAAAATGTCGGAACGGGACGCCAGCCAGCCTGAGGCGGCCGTGCTCGGCGGTGTCAGGCGGACGAGGAATTGGGCTGACTGGTCCTGCCGGAACATCGAGGCAGAGGCCACGAGATCAATCTTGCCGTCGTCGCTCTGAACGCGGACGTCGTAGGCGCTGCCGACGGCGCGAACGGCGGCGAGATGCGCGTCGAGCTTCTGCTGGCTGTCTTCGTCGAACAGCTCGATGAACGGCCGGTTGGCAAGCTTCTTGACTGAAATTCCGATCATGCGGCCCGCGGTCGGATTGGCCTCGACGATCCGAAGCGTCTGGGCATCGACGATCAGGACGGCTTCGGATGAGATGCGGAACAGGAGACGGTAGCGGGTCTCGGCGTGGCGCAACTTGCCGTACTCGCGCTCGACGGTCTGCTGGGCGTCGACGAGACGATGCTGCAGCGCAGCAATCGCGCGGAGGTCGCGACCAACGGCGACAACGCGGCCGCTCGGTCCGATCTGCACAGCGGAGTAGCGCACCGGAACATCGCCGCCGAGCTTGGTCGGATGGTTGACCTGGCGCCACCGCGGCAGAGCCTTGGACACGGCCTCCGCCAGAATTTCCTGAATTTTTTCACGGCTTTCGGACGTAACGGTGTCGATCCATCGCTGACCGACCCAATCACCGAAACCATCGCGAACCAGTTCTTCGCTGCCGAGCGCCACGTCGCGAATGATGCCTTTGGAGTCGATCACCAGTGCCACGTCTGACGCGGCTGTGATCAGCTTTGCGGCGGCATCCGCTTCGAGGTCTCCCAGCGTGCGCTTGGGAGCACGGAACTGCTCGACCAATCGCGAGGCGGGACGTATTTCCATGATCTCACAGAGACCTTCTGCTCTGGACCCGGTTGTTCAGGACCGCGCTGACCTTCGCACGGCATTTCGCAACTGCACAATGGCCTCACGACCATCGAGAACCGCGAAATCGGCACCAACGCGACCCGCGAGGTCGGTTTCGGTTTTCGCCAGATTCCCGCCGAGCACAACCGTGACGCGATCGTTTGCAGAGGCTTTTCTCAATGCCTGGATAGCTAAGTTGATTTTAGGAAGCAACACAAGAGAGGCTGTAGAGATACCAATAACGTCATACCAATGGTGCGACACGATGTCGGGCAGCTCCTCGATGCGGGCCGGGGTCCGGACGGTGCACGACCAGCCCGCACAGCTCAGCATCCGTTCGAGGATCAAGAGGCCGAACGTGTGGTCGTCCCCTGGAACGGGCATCAGAAGGATCCGATGCGCCGCCCGCTGAGGAAGCGGATCGCGGTTCAGCGTGACGGCCATCCGATGGACGAACTGGCTCATCCGCGAGACACCGAGGGTGACATCGACGAAATCGCAGCTGTCCGCCTCCCACATCCGGCCCAGCATTTCGGCCGCCGGCGCGAAGAGACCCAGATAGATGTCATCGACGCTGGCACCCCGATCGAGCGCCGTCGTCACGATCGCCGTCGACCACTCTTCGTCGCCCTCGACCAGTGACCTGACGAACAGGGAAACATCGGCGGCCGCAACCGAACTCGCAGCTTTCGCACGCGGCGGCTCCGTCCGGCAGGGAATTCCGTGCGCCCTAAGCAGGTTCGGGATGACTTCCGACTCGAGCGTTCCGGCGATCGAATGCTTCTTGTTGCCGAACTCGATGCCGCTGGACGATCGCCGAAATGCGGGGCCGACCCCGCCCCGCGACTCGCGCCCTGACACCCTCCGCTCCGCGACTTGCTGAGACGTGTCGTCCGTCCGCCTGGAGCCGGTCATGGGTTGTCCTCCGCGCCGACTATGCCACGTGGGCCTCGGACCGCCTGGTGGTCTTCAGCCCTCGGCACTCGACGATGAAACCCGGAAAGAGGTTCGATCTGTGGTTATTCTGCGTGCTGCTCTTGTCGAACCTCAGGCCAGTAAATCACGAGACCCGTTCGAGGGCCATCGTGAACTTGCCGGATTGAAGACCCGAACGCGGCGCTTGTAAAGATTTTTTTACGTCAACCGCGGTTGACATTTCAGTCTGCCCAGATCAGTGTCCGACCGTGGCCGCGAGCAAAATTGCCGCAGACCACGCGGGGAGCACGACCGCGATGGGCAAGTCAGTACAAGGCCAAAAAAGGCCGAAAGCCCTCTACTCGGTTGAAGAGCGTCAGCGGCGGGACCGCTCGCCCTGGACCACCGTGCAGGCCGTTCTCGCTCCCGTTCAATTCATCGTGTTCCTGATCAGCCTCTGGCTCGTCGTTCGCACTCTCGCGACCGGCGAGGGCGAGACGGCAGCCACCATCTCGATCGTGATCAAAACGCTGACGCTCTACACGATCATGATCACGGGCTCGATCTGGGAGAAGGACGTCTTCGGCAAGTACCTCTTCGCCGATGCCTTCTTCTGGGAGGACGTGTTCAGCATGCTCGTCCTCGCGCTGCATACGGCCTATCTCGTTGCTCTTTTCACAGGAGCGCTCGACACGACGGGCCAGATGTGGCTCGCGCTCGCCGCTTACGCTGCCTACGTCATCAACGCCGGACAATTCGTCTGGAAGCTCCGCATGGCCCGCCTCGAAGGCGCCGGTCAGACCCAGGCAGTGGGAGCGCATGGATGACGGGACCGCTTTCATCGGGCGCCGTCACGGCGCATGGATGCGGATCGCAGGAGCGCCCGATCCTGCGCGAGCGCGGTCAGCGTGAAGTGTTCTGCGGTCTCACCGGAATCGTCTGGCTCCACCGCAAGATTCAAGACGCCTTCTTTCTCGTCGTCGGCTCGCGTACCTGCGCACATCTCGTCCAATCGGCTGCCGGGGTCATGATCTTCGCCGAGCCGCGTTTCGCGACGGCGATCATCGACGAGCGGGATCTCGCCGGGCTCGCTGACGCCAATGCCGAGCTCGATCGCGTCGTCACGCGCCTCATCGAGCGGCGGCCCGACATCCGCATGCTGTTCCTGGTCGGATCGTGCCCGTCAGAAGTTATCAAGCTCGATCTCTCGCGGGCCGCGGCGCGGCTCTCGGCGCAACTTGCGCCCCGCGTCCGAATTCTCAACTATTCCGGCAGCGGCATCGAGACGACGTTCACGCAAGGAGAGGACGCCTGCCTCGCCGCGCTGGTGCCGGAACTGCCCGCCGCCGACGACCGTGCGCCGCCGCAGCTCCTCGTCGCCGGCGCGCTCGCCGATATCGTCGAGGATCAGTTCCGCCGGCACTTTGCGGCGCTCGGCCTCGACGACGTCGCGTTCCTGCCGCCGCGCCGCTCGACCGAACTTCCCGCGATCGGGCCCAATACACGCGTGCTCCTCGCGCAGCCATTTCTTACGGACACGCTGCGCGCACTCGAGGGCCGAGGCGGGCGTCACATTCCGGCACCATTTCCGATGGGGGTCGAGGGCACATCGGCATGGCTCTCGGCGGCAGCGGACGCCTTCGGTATCGCTCCCGCGCACACCGAGCGCGTTCTTGCCCCACTGGCCTCTCGCGCACGAAAGGCTCTCGAGCCGCATCGGTTCCGGCTCAATGGAAAGCGCATCTTCTTCTTTCCCGACAGCCAACTCGAAATTCCGCTCGCGCGCTTTCTCGCGACCGAACTTGGGATGCAGCCAATCGAAGTCGGGACGCCCTATCTCAACAAGCAGCTGATGGCGCCCGAGATCGCGCGGCTTCCCGCCGATACGCTGTTGAGCGAAGGCCAGGACGTCGAGAGGCAACTGGATCGTTGCACCGCCGCCAATCCCGACATCGTCGTCTGCGGACTTGGTCTGGCCAACCCCCTCGAAGCCCGCGGTATCACGACGAAATGGTCGATCGAGCTTCTGTTCTCGCCCGTGCAGGGCTTCGAGCAGGCGCCGGATCTCGCCGAACTCTTCGCGCGGCCGCTGGTGCGCCGCACGCGATTGGAGGTGTGAGGTGCAGCTCACGCTCTGGACATACGAAGGTCCACCGCACATCGGGGCGATGCGCGTGGTCACAGCGATGCGCGACATCCACTATGTGCTGCATGCGCCGCAAGGCGACACGTACGCCGATCTCCTGTTCACGATGATCGAGCGTCGCAAGCAACGACCGCCCGTCACCTACACGACATTCCAAGCCCGCGATCTCGGCGGCGATACGGCCGAGCTGTTCAAGTCCGCCGCGCGCGACGCTTACGAGCGCTTCAGGCCGAGCGCGCTCCTCGTCGGTGCTTCGTGCACGGCCGAGCTCATTCAGGACGATCCCGGCGGATTGGCGAAAGCGCTTGGGCTTCCCGTCCCGGTCGTCGCGGTCGAACTTCCGGCCTACACGAAGAAAGAGAACTGGGGTGCCGCCGAGACTTTCTATCAGCTCGTGCGCGCGTTCGCCGGCCCGAAAGCGCCGCGGGCCGGAACCAAGCGGACGCCGCGCGCGGCCGGCTCCACACCCACCTGCAATATTCTCGGGCCGACGGCGCTCGGCTTCCGCAATCGCGACGACGTCGCGGAGATCACGCGGCTCCTCGAAGCGCTCGGCGTCGAGATCAACGTGACCGCGCCGCTCGGCGCGGCTCCCGCGGACCTCGCACGTCTTGGCGATGCAGACTTCAACGTCGTGCTCTATCCCGAGATCGCCAATCCGACGGCGTCCTGGCTGCAGCGCACGTTCGACCAGCCGAGCGTCAAGGTCGTCCCGATCGGCACGATCGCGACGCGCGCCTTCATCGAGGCCGTCGCACAGATCGCTGGTATCGACCCCTCACCCTTGCTTGCGAGCCAAGGTTCGCGCCTCCCCTGGTACTCGCGCAGCGTCGACAGCACCTACCTCACCGGCAAGCGTGTCTTCATTTTCGGAGATGCGACGCATGCCATCGCGGCAGCCAGGGTCGCATCCGCCGAACTCGGCTTCTCGGTCGTCGGGCTCGGTACCTATTCGCGCGAACTCGGACGCGAAGTGCGCGAAGCGGCGGCCAGCTACGGGCTCGAGGCGCTCATCACCGACGACTATCTCGAGGTCGAGGCCAAGGTGCAGGAGCTGCAGCCAGAACTGGTGCTCGGCACGCAGATGGAACGGCATATCGCGAAGCGGCTCGGCATTCCCTGTGCGGTCATCTCTTCGCCCGTCCACGTGCAGGACTTCCCCGCACGGACGTCGCCACAAATGGGTTTCGAAGGCGCCAACGTGCTTTTCGATACCTGGGTTCATCCCCTGATGATGGGGCTCGAGGAGCATCTCATTCAGATGTTCCGCGACGATTTCGAATTCCACGAGGGCCGGGCGCCGTCGCATCTCGCGTCGGTCACGCCACACCCGACGGCGGGGGAGACCGGTCCTCACCCTGCCGACATGCCGCAGTCTGAGGTCCAGGCGGGGGCACAGGTGATCGCGGACGTCGCGGCAGTCGACGCCCGCTGGTCGCAAGAAGCCGAGAAAGAGCTTTCGAAAATCCCCTTCTTCGTCCGCGGCAAGGCGCGGCGGAACACGGAACGCTACGCGCGCGAGCGCGGTGTGGAGACGATCACAATCGAGACCCTCTATGATGCGAAGGCCCACTACAGCCGGTGACACGGCGCTCAAGTTCGTGATCGTGACGCTGGACAGCCATCTGGCCAGCGCGATCGACCGCGCGGTGAGCGACCTTGCGTCGGATCTGCCGGGCTTGAAGCTCGTTCTCCACGCGGCGGCCGAGTGGGCGGAAGACCCGGAGGCACTCCAGCGATGCCTCGCCGACATCGCGGACGCGGACATCATCGTCGCGACGATGCTGTTCATGGACGATCACATCCAGGCCGTCCTGCCCGCGCTCAAGGCCCGCCGTGACAGTTGCGATGCGATCATCGGGTGCCTGTCGGCCGAGGAGGTCGTCAAAGTCACGCGCATGGGCGGCTTCCGCATGGACAAGGCGGACAGCGGGATCGTCGCGCTTCTGAAGCGCCTCCGTGGCAGCTCGAAGAAAACCGGCGACTGCCGGGCGTCGGGCGCCAAGCAGATGGCGATGCTTAGGCGGCTGCCGAAGATCCTGCGGTTCATTCCCGGCAGCGCCCAGGACGTTCGCGCCTATTTCCTGACGCTGCAATATTGGCTCGCGGGCTCGGACGACAACGTCGGCAATATGGTGCGCTTCCTGATCGATCGCTATGCCGACGGCTCGCGGCGGGGATTGCGCGGCACGGTGCGGTCTCGCGCGCCGACGGAATATCCCGACGTCGGGCTCTATCATCCCGCACTCGCGGACCGCGTGACGGTCGATGCACATGCGCTTCCCCGGCAGTCCCAGCGGAAGGGCCGCGTCGGGCTTCTCGTCATGCGCAGCTACGTGCTCGCCGGCAACACGCGGCACTATGACGGCGTCATCGCCGCGCTCGAAGCGCAGGGTCTCGACGTCGTGCCGGCCTTCTCCGCCGGTCTCGACGCGCGGCCGGCAATCGAGAACTACTTCCGCCGGGACGGCGTGACGACCATCGACGCGCTCGTTTCGCTCACAGGTTTTTCACTCGTCGGTGGGCCGGCCTACAACGATGCCGCGGCGGCTGCGGAAACGCTCTCCGCGCTCGACGTTCCCTATCTCGCGGCCCACGCGATCGAGTTCCAGACGCTGGAGCAGTGGGGCGGGTCCGATCGGGGTCTGATGCCCGTCGAGGCGACGATCATGGTCGCCATTCCCGAGATCGACGGCGCCACGAACCCGATCGTCTTCGGCGGTCGCGTCGATGGTGCAGGCCGCGCATGCCAAGGCTGCAACCGGGGTTGCGTCTTCGACAGCGGACCGGATCGCAACATGCACGGCTGTCCGGATCGCGCCGAGATGCTGGCCGCGCGTGTCGCGAAACTCGTCACGCTCAGGCGCCGGACTCGTGCCGAGCGAAAGATCGCGGCCGTCATCTTCAATTTCCCGCCGAACGCAGGCTCGACGGGAACGGCGGCATTCCTGTCCGTTTTCGAGTCCCTCTTCAACACGATGAGCGCGATGAAAGACGCGGGATACCGCGTGGACGTCCCGGCGGACGTCGATGCGCTTCGCGCGCGCGTGCTCGAAGGCAACTCCTACGAGAAGGGGACCGTCGCGAACGTCGCTGCGTCCGTTTCAACGGATACTCACGTGCGCCGACAGCGCTGGCTCAAGGAGATCGAAACCCAGTGGGGTTCGGCGCCTGGCAAGCATCAGACCGACGGACGCCAGATCCACGTGCTCGGCGCGATGTTCGGCAATCTCTTTGTCGGCGTGCAGCCAGCCTTCGGATACGAAGGCGATCCGATGCGGCTGCTGTTCGAGAAGAATTTCGCGCCCACGCACGCCTTCGCTGCGTTCTACCGATATATCGCCCAGGACTTCGGCGCGGATGCCGTGCTGCATTTCGGAACACATGGCGCGCTCGAATTCATGCCCGGGAAGCAAGCGGGACTTTCGGGCCGCGATTGGCCAGACCGGCTCATCGGCGATCTGCCGAACATCTATCTCTACGCCGCGAACAATCCGTCAGAGGGCACGATCGCCAAGCGGCGATCCGCAGCGACGCTCGTCAGCTATCTGACACCGCCGATCGCCAATGCGGGTCTCTATCGAGGCCTTGTCGATCTCAAGGCGACACTCGAACGCTATCGCGGACTGGCACCCGAACAGGCGGAAGAACGCGCCGACATCGCGCAACTGCTCCAGGCCCAGGCGAGCGGCCTCGATCTCGCGCCGGCAGAGCCGATGTGGGAGATGGCGGAGCTCGACGGCCAAGCCCAAGCGCTCTGGGACCGGATCCTCGAACTCGAGTACACGCTCATTCCGAACGGCATGCACGTCGTCGGCAAAGCCATGAGCGAAGCGGAACGCGCGGATTTGCTGACAGCGGCGGCGGAAGCGACCCACGGGATTGCACTTCCGCGCGACGCCGCGGACGCGATTGCGCGCGGCATGAAGCCGGAACAGGTCGTCCGGCTTTCGGCGGGAACATCGGCCCTCGCGCTCAAGACGGCGCAGGATCTCGCAGAGACCAATCGGTTGCTGTCAGAAGATACCGAGATCGCGGCACTGCTCCGCGCGCTCGATGGGCGCTTCGTACCGCCCGCGCCTTCCGGCGATCTCATCCGGACGCCGACCATTCTGCCGACGGGCCGCAACCTGCATGGTTTCGATCCGTTCAAGATCCCGAGCGCCTACGCTCTGGCCGATGGAGCACGGCAGGCGCAACGGCTCATCGAGCGGCATATGGCCGACGGCCATGGACTGCCTCAAAGCGTGGCGCTCGTGCTCTGGGGCACGGACAATCTCAAGACGGAAGGCGGGCCCATTGCCCAGGCGCTCGCCCTCATGGGTGCCGCACCGCGATTCGACGGATACGGCCGGCTGTGCGGCGCCGAGCTCGTCCCGCTCGAAACTCTCGGTCGGCCGCGGATCGATGTCGTCGTCACGCTTTCGGGAATTTTCCGCGATCTCCTGCCGCTGCAGACGAAGCTTCTTGCGGAGGCCGCTTATCTGGCGGCGACGGCCGACGAGCCGGTCGAGTGGAACTTCGTTCGGCGACACACGCTCGCTCATTGCGCGGAGACCGGCGCCGACATGGAAACGGCGGCGCTGCGGGTCTTCTCGAACGCGGATGGCGCCTACGGGTCCAATGTCAATCAACTCGTCGAGGCCGGAAGCTGGTCGGAAGAAGACGAGCTCGCGGAAACGTTCTCGCGCCGGAAGAGCTTCGCCTATGGCCGCGCCGGGAAGCCCGCCGCGCAGAGCGCTCTCATGCAGAACCTGCTTCGTGACGTGGAGCTGACGTACCAGAACCTCGAATCCGTCGAGGTCGGCATCACCACGATCGACCACTACTTCGACACGCTCGGCGGCATCAGCCGCGCGGTCAAGCGTGCGAGCGGCGAGACCGTGCCCGTCTACGTCGGCGATCAGACACGCGGATCGGGCCTCGTCCGCACACTGGCCGAACAAGTGGCACTTGAGACGCGCACGCGCACGCTCAATCCCAAATGGTACGAGGGCATGCTGAAGCACGGCCATGAGGGCGTGCGCTCGATCGAGGCGAGCGTCACGAACACGCTCGGCTGGTCGGCAACGACCGGGCAGGTCGCGCCCTGGGTCTATCAGCAGATCACGCAGACATTCGTGCTCGATCCGGACATGCGCGAGCGGCTCGCGGCCTTGAACCCGCATGCGTCCGCGCGCGTTGCGAACCGACTTCTCGAAGCGCACGAGCGAAGCTATTGGCGACCGGACCCGGAGGTGCTCGAGGCGCTTAGGCGCGCGGGCGAGGATCTCGAAGACCGGATCGAAGGATTGGGCGAAGCCCGGTTGGGCGTGGAGGCGGCAGCATGACGACGGTAACGCTCAATCGACCCGGCGCGAGGCCGATGCCGGACCGGGGTGACGGTGAAGGCAGCGTGCAGGTGAAGCTCGACGCCCGGATCGACGCCGGGTCGGCGAAGGTCTTCGCCATCTACGGCAAAGGCGGCATCGGAAAAAGCACGACGTCGTCGAACTTGTCGGCAGCCTTCTCGAAACTCGGCAAGCGTGTCTTGCAGATCGGCTGCGATCCCAAGCACGACAGCACGTTCACGCTGACCAAGAAGATGATGCCGACCGTGATCGACGTGCTCGAAAGCGTCGACTTCCATTCGGAAGAACTGAGGCCGGAGGACTTCGTGTTCGAAGGCTACAACGGTGTCATGTGCGTCGAGGCGGGCGGACCGCCGGCGGGCACGGGCTGCGGGGGCTATGTCGTCGGGCAAACCGTCAAGCTCTTGAAGGAGCATCATCTGCTCGAAGATACCGACGTCGTCATCTTCGATGTGCTCGGCGACGTCGTGTGTGGAGGCTTTGCATCGCCACTTCAGCATGCAGAACGCGGCCTCGTCGTCACCGCCAACGACTTCGACAGCATCTTCGCGATGAACCGTATCGTCGCGGCGATCCAGGCCAAATCCAAGAACTACCAAGTTCGTCTCGGCGGCGTCATCGCGAACCGCTCGGCCAATACGGACGAGATCGACCGCTTCAACGCGGCCGTCGGATTGCGCCGGCTCGCGCATTTCCCCGATCTCGACGTGATCCGCCGGAGCCGCCTCAAGAAGGCGACGCTGTTCGAGATGGACCCCTCGCCCGAACTTGAGCGGGTGCAGAACGAATATCTCCAACTCGCTGATCAGCTTTGGCGCGGCGCGGAGCCGCTCGAGCCCAAGCCGATGAAGGACCGCGAAATCTTCGACTTCCTGGGGTTCGACTGATGCATACGCTGACGTACAGCCAGCGCAAGAGCGAGCTGCGCACCTACTTCGACAAGACCGCCGCGAGTGCGTGGGAGCGGTTGACATCGGAGGCGCCGGTGAGCCGCATCCGGGCGACCGTTCGTGCCGGTCGTGACCGTATGCGCACGACGCTGCTCGCGTGGCTGCCCGAAAACCTCGAAGGCCGGCGCATCCTCGATGCGGGTTGCGGAACGGGCGCGCTCTCCATCGAAGCGGCCAGGCGGGGCGCCGAAGTCGTGGCCATCGACATCGCACCGACACTCGTCGAGCTCGCCAAGGGGCGCGCCGCCGAAATTCTCGGCGCGCGCGCCATCGAGGGCCGCGGAGCTGGCACCATCCAGTTTCTCGCCGGCGACATGCTCGATCCGAGCCTCGGCCGGTTCGATCACGCCATCGCGATGGACAGTCTTATTCACTACAGGCCTGCCGACATGGTTGCCATGGTCGGCCGGCTTGCCACGGTTTCCGGGAGCTCGGTCCTGTTTACTTTCGCGCCCCGGACGCCGGCTCTGACGATGATGCATACGGTCGGCCGTTTCTTCCCCCGGCACGATCGAGCACCGGCCATCGAGCCGGTCGATGCCGGTTTCCTGCGCCGGCATCTCGCGTCGGAGCCGGCCCTTCTTCACTGGCGCGCGGATCGCAGCCTCAGGATCGACAGCCATTTCTACACATCCCAAGCCATGGAGATGATGCGGGCATGACGCGCTTGGCCGACAGAGCGGCGGAGATGTGGACGGGTCTCGGGACCCGGTTCCTCCCGTTTGCCGATGCGGCCAGCGCCGAGCTTCCGCTTGGCCGTCTCCTCCGACTCTCGATGTTCCAGGTCTCCGTTGCGATGGCCCTTGTGCTGCTCAACGGCACGCTCAACAGAGTGATGATCATCGAGATGGGCATGCCGAGCTGGCTCGTCGCGCTCATGGTTTCGCTGCCACTCGTTTTCGCTCCTCTTCGAACGCTCGTCGGCTTCCAATCCGACAACTATCGCTCGGCTCTCGGATGGCGGCGCGTGCCCTACATCTGGATCGGGTCGCTGCTACAGTTCGGCGGGCTCGCGATCATGCCGTTCGCGCTCATCATTCTGTCGGGCGACACGCATGGGCCGATCTGGATCGGCACGCTCGCGTCCGCTTTCGCATTCCTTCTGGTCGGCGCGGGCATGCATACGGTGCAGACGGCCGGACTGGCGCTCGCAACCGATATCGCGCCCAATGCCTCACGCGGGCGCGTCGTCGCGTTTCTCTATGTGATGCTGCTCGTCGGCACGGTGGCAAGTTCCCTGCTGTTCGGCTGGCTCTTGAGTTCGTTCAGCCAGATCCGGCTCATCCAGATCATCCAGGGCGCCGCGGCCGCCACTGTCGTGTTCAACGTGATCGCGCTGTGGAAGCAGGAAGCGCGCGATCAGCGCTACACTCGAAAGGACGCCAAGCCGCCGCGCCTCATGGATTCGCTCCAGGCCCTCAGATCCGGCGGCCGGTGGGACCGCGTGCTCGTCGCGGTCGCGCTCGGAACGGCGGGCTTCAGCATGCAGGACATCCTGCTCGAGCCCTATGGCGGTGAAATCCTGAATCTTTCGGTGGCATCGACCACGGCACTGACCGGAATTCTGGCGCTCGGTACGCTTGCAGGCCTCGTTCTCGCGGCGCGCGCACTTGCCAAAGGTTTCGATCCCTATCGGCTCGCTGGCTACGGAGCGCTCGCGGGGCTCGTCGCGTTTCCGGCCGTCATCTTCTCGGCGCCGCTCGATTCCGCGTTGCTCTTCCGCGTCGGGACCGCGCTCATCGGTTTCGGCAACGGACTATTCTCGGTCGGTATGCTGACCGCGGCGATGACGCTCGCGCGAACCGGCGAAAGCGGGATCGCGCTCGGTGCGTGGGGCGCTGTTCAGGCGACGACAGCGGGAATAGCGATCGCGATCGGCGGAGCGCTCCGCGATGGTGTCCAACGGCTCGCGGCTGATCACGCACTCGGCCCGGCGCTGACCGATCCTTCGGTCGGATACAGCGTCGTCTACCATCTCGAAATCCTGCTGCTCTTCGGAGCACTGGTCGCCATCGGGCCGTTGGTTCGGCCCCAGGGTGAAAGTAGCACGTCCGGCGGTGAAGCCTTTGGCCTCGCCGAGTTTCCAAGCTAGCTCGTTCGACAGAAGGAGACTGACATGAAGGGCGAGATCATGGGGATTTTCGATGTGGCGCAGATCGCCATATGGCTGTTCTGGATCTTCTTTGCGTACCTGATCCTCTATCTCCGCCGCGAAGATCGCCGCGAGGGATATCCGCTGTTCCAGGAGCCGGAGAACCGCCAGAAGGGCGACGACTGGTACTTCATCCCGCCTCCCAAGACATTCCGTCTTGCAAACGGTGAAACGGTCGAGGCACCGCGCAAGGAGAACGACAATGCGCGCGACCACAAAATGAAGAAGGTCGAGCCGTGGCCGGGCGCACCGTTTGAGCCGGTCGGCGATCCGATGACCGCCGCGGTCGGTCCCGGCGCCTACGCCGAGCGTAAGAACGTGCCTGAATTCACGCTCCACGGACAGCCGGTCATCGTTCCGATGCGTGCTGCCGGCGCGGGCTTCTTCATTCCCGGCGAAGATCCAGACCCGCGCGGCATGTCCGTCATCGGCGCGGATGGCGTCACGGCCGGCACCGTGAAGGACGTCTGGATCGATCGCAGCGAAGTCATTATTCGCTACCTCGAAGTCGCCCTCAACGGCATGGCCCGCTCGGTCCTTCTGCCGATGACGTTCGCGACGGTCAATGGCCGGCGCAAACGGATCGAAGTCTCGGCCATCCTCGGCGGACAGTTCGCTGGCGTGCCGGCACTGGCGAGCGACCAGCAGATCACAAAGCTCGAGGAAGACAAGGTAACGGCCTACTTCGGCGCCGGTACCCTTTACGCCACCCGCGATCGGTCGGAGTCGCTGCTGTGAGCGAGTACGACAACGAGCATGAAAGTGTGCCCGGTGTTCCCGGAATCCTGCCAGAGGACGAGACGATCCTCTGGCGGGGCCAGCCCTCGGCGCTCGGCATCACTTTCGGTGCGCTGCATGGAGGTCTCGTCGTCGCGTATTTCGCGATCGTGGGACTCTGGCGCGTCACCACCGCGGCCGGTGAGGGCGTGCCGCTCGGCGAAGCGCTGGTCAGCACGTGGACACTCGCCGTCGCGTGCGGACTGGCGCTTTCGATCCTGGCGCTGGTCGGCTGGCTCACGCAACGCACGACGATCTACACCATCACGAGCCACCGGGTCGTCATGCGCTACGGCATCGCTCTGCCGATGACCGTCAACATTCCGCTGAAGGCGATCTCATCCGCCAATCTCAGGCTCACGGGCGGCGGGACAGGCGATATCGCCTTGAAGCTCAACCAGCCGCTGGGCCTCGGATACATCCACTTCTGGCCCCACGCCCGTGCGTGGCGCTTGTCCGAACCCGAGCCGATGTTCCGGGCGGTTCGCTCGGTCGAACGTGTCGGCCAGATCCTCGCGGGCGCCGTACGCGGCGCCGGCATTCCTTCGACCGCACCCAGTCTGTCGCCAGAGCGCACCCCCCATCACGCGGGTGGGGCGACGGTCGCGGCCGCGTAAACGCACAGGAGAGCGGACCATGGCTGAGCACGTCGCAACCGAGCCGTTTCCCAAGAGCGCCCTCTATGCGGCTGGCGCGCTCATTGCGGCTTCGATCGCGCTCGCCATGGCCGCGAAACTTTTCGACATCGGGTCGACGCGGATCGCCTTCGCGCCCGCGACCCAAGTCATGCCTCTCAAATTCGAAGATCTCCCCGACGGCTCCATCGGCATCCGCCATGGCGCGTCGGGAGACAGCATCGCGACGCTGGCGCCCGGTCAAAACGGGTTCGTCCGCGTGGTGATGCGTGGACTGGCGCGCGATCGCATGCTGGCAGGAATCGGCAGCGAAACGCCCGTCGAACTCGTGGCGCTCGAAGACGGGCGTTACGTCCTGCGCGATCCGACGACGGATCGTGTCGTCACGCTCGACGCATTCGGCCACGAGAACGAGGCCGCCTTCGTCGCGCTTTTCGAGAAGGGGAAGAAACTGCCATGACCAACCCATTCACGATGATGAAGCGATCTGAGGTGGTGCCCTGCACCATCGAGATCGAGAACACGTTCGAAAGCCTGCACGCGCATGTCGAATTGCATGGGACGGCGCCCGTCAACGCGGGCGACGAAGTTCTCGTTCACGGCGACCCCATTCGCGTGCCTTATGGTCAGAAAGTGACGCTCGAGCGCCAGGCCACCGTCACGCGCGCGAATGCCATCGAGCGGCTCATGACCAAAGTCGCCGCGCGCTTCGAATTGACCGAGCTCTACGAAGTCAGCTTCTCGTCGGGGAGGCTCTGATGACTATAGAAACCATCGGCCGGGCGCCGAACGATTCGACCCGCATCGCCAGCGAAGACGCGATGCTGGCCCCCCGCTTCTATACGACTGACTTCGACGAGTTGGATCGCACGGATGTCAGCCGCGTGCGCGCGGACTGGGATCTCCTGCTCGAAGAGATGCGCAGCGATCCCAACAAGGGTCACTTCCACCGGACGGATGCGTGGGATGAATTCGATATCAACGCCCTGCCGGAAGGTCTCCGGAAGGAGTTCATCGACTTCATGATCAGCTCGCTCACGGCCGAGTTCTCCGGCTGCGTGCTCTACGCGGAGATGCGGAAGCGGGGCAAGAACAAGGACATCGTCGAGCTGTTCAAATACATGAGCCGCGACGAGGCGCGCCATGCCGGGTTCATCAACGACAGCCTCAAGGACATGGGCATCGGCGTCGATCTCGGGTTCCTGACGAAGGCCAAGAAGTACACGTTCTTCAAGCCGAAGTTCATTTTCTACGCGACGTATTTGTCCGAGAAGATCGGATACGCGCGCTACATCACGATCTTCCGGCATCTCGAGCGCAACCCGGACCGGCGCTTTCATCCGATCTTCAAGTGGTTCGAGAAGTGGTGCAACGACGAGTTCCGCCACGGAGAAGCCTTCGCGCTTCTGATGCGAGCCAATCCGAAACTTCTCGAAGGTGCCAACCGCTGGTGGGTGCACTTCTTCCTGCTCGCCGTCTACGCCACCATGTACGTGCGCGATCATGACCGTCCCGAATTCCACAAGGCGATCGGCATGGACCCGACGGACTACGATTATCGCGTGTTCCATCTCTGCTCGGAGATCGCGCGACAGGTCTTCCCGGTGGAACTCGACGTCGATCACCCCACCTTCCGCGCCGGCATGGACCGCCTTCACGCCCTCAACACTAAGCTCGGGACGCTCGAAGGAAAGACGGGCTTCTCGGCATCGCTCCGGCGCAAGGCGATCGGCGCGCAAGCGCTGGCGACTTTCTTGCGGCTCTACTTCCTGCCGACGCGCGAGAATGCGCTGCCGGAGCAAATCCGCCTGAAACCGGTCTGGTAAGAGGATCTCTGTCGTGACCGAATACGGCTGGCCCGTTCTCTATGTGCTCTTCGTCTGGTGGTTCTCCACCGGCGCGGTGCTCTATGTGATCGGGCTGCCGCGCCGCATGTATCCCGCGCTGCTCGCCGCCGCTTCAGCGCTGTCAGGACTTGCGATCTACGGCCTCGCGACGTCGGCTGACGACGGGTCCGTCACGGGTGCCTACCTGGCGTTTACGGCGGCGCTCGTCGTCTGGGGGTGGCACGAGATGAGTTTCCTGACCGGGCTCGTCACCGGACCGCGCACCACGCCGCTTTCAACGGGCGCTGTCGGCATGACGCGGTTCCGCGAGGCCAGCGAGACGCTCCTCTATCACGAGATCGCCATCGTTCTGACGCTCGTCGTCATCGGTGCGGTGACGCTCGGCCAGTCCAATGAGACCGGGTTCTGGACCTTCTTCGTGCTCTGGGCGATGCGGCTCTCCGCCAAGCTCAATGTCTATTTCGGCGTCCCAAATCTCACGGAAGAGTTCCTGCCGCCGCATCTCACTTACCTCAAGACGTACTTCCGGCGGCAGCCGATGAACCTACTCTTTCCGGTTTCTGTCACGGCTTCGACTATTGCGGCGGTCGCGGTCGCGATGGCCGCCGCGGGTTCACCCTCCGAAGGTCAGGGCGCCGGTCTCGCGCTCGTCACGGCACTCCTCGTCCTCGCGATCATCGAGCATTGGTTCCTCGTTCTTCCAATCCCGGCGGCCGCGCTCTGGACATGGGGGCTCGCGTCGCGTGATCTGCCTTCCGTCGAAGACTTACGCTCCTCGGTACCGGAGGCAGACCGCTCGCCATCCTTGCCGCCGCGTGCGGCCGTCATCGGCCTCGATGAAAAGAGGTCTTGGAGCGCATCATGAGCATGAAAATCGAACAACGCGAAACTGCTGGATCGGAGAACGCCGTGGACTATGCAC
Source organism: Hyphomicrobium sp. (assembly GCA_033765145.1). Taxonomy (GTDB): domain Bacteria; phylum Pseudomonadota; class Alphaproteobacteria; order Rhizobiales; family Hyphomicrobiaceae; genus JAGVSR01. Next base: position 148,652 of record JANRIH010000036.1, read on the forward strand.
CCATCTTCAAGGACCGGCTGGATGCGCTCCGGGCGGAGGGACGCTATCGCGTGTTCGCCGACATAAAGCGCCAGCGAGGGGCTTTTCCGGCGGCGCGGCGCGTGTTGGAATCGAGCGAGACTCCCGTGACGGTCTGGTGCTCGAACGACTATCTCGGGATGGGGCAGAATCCGAAAGTCGTGGCGGCAATGCATGAGGCGCTCGACGCCGTGGGCGCCGGCTCCGGCGGTACGCGCAACATCTCTGGCACGACCCACTATCACGTGGAACTCGAGCACGAGATCGCGGATCTCCACGGGAAAGAAGGCGCGCTCCTGTTCACGTCGGCTTATGTCGCCAACGAGGCGACGCTCTCGACGTTGCAGAAGCTCATCCCCGATCTCGTGATCCTGTCAGACGCGAAGAACCACGCCTCGATGATCGAGGGCATCCGGCACGGCGGCGGCGAAAGGCAGATCTTCCGTCACAACGATCTCGGCGACCTCGAAGCGCGCCTCAAGGCGCTCCCCGCCAGCCGGCCGAAGCTCATCGCTTTCGAGAGCGTCTACTCAATGGACGGGCACATCGCGCCGATGGCTGCGATCGCGGACTTGGCGAAAAAGTACGGTGCGATGACCTATCTCGACGAGGTCCATGCGGTCGGTCTCTATGGCCCGCGCGGCGGCGGCATCGCCGAGCGCGAGGGTCTCATGGACCGCATCGACATCATCAACGGAACGCTCGCGAAGGGCTTTGGCGTGATGGGCGGATATATCGCCGCCTCACGCGACATCTGCGACGCGATCCGCTCTTATGCACCGGGCTTCATCTTCACAACATCGCTCGCGCCGGTCGTCGCGGCCGGCGCGCTGGCCTCGATCCGGCATTTGAAGGTGAGCCAGATCGAACGGGCCCGGATGCAGGAACGAGCGCGCACGCTCAAAGCCCGCCTCAAGGCGGCACAGATCCCGGTTATGGACAACCCGAGCCATATCGTTCCGGTGCTCGTCGGCAATCCGGTCCACTGCAAGGCGGTGACGGACACGCTGCTCGACCGGTACGGGATCTATGTCCAGCCGATCAACTATCCGACGGTCCCCAAGGGCACGGAGCGGATGCGTCTGACGCCGAGCCCCGTGCACTCGGACGACCACATGGATGCACTCGTCCGCGCGATGTCGGAACTCTGGGCCGCGTGCCCGGTCGCGAACGGGCAGTATGTCCGGCTGGCAGCCGAGTGAGGTTGGAAAAGGGTTCCATACCGGAAAAACCGGTTCGGGCCGTTTGCCCGGATTGGGTTTCCTCCATGGAAGCGCCGCGATTTCTGGTCTAACGTTGCCCCGAGCCGGCATCTGTCTGCGCTCGACCGGGGTGCGATACGTTCAGGGAGTTTCGGTCATGTCTACCATCGCAAGTGCGAACTGGCTGGCGATTGCAGGCGCGCTCTATGCGCTGTGCGGCGTCGGATTTCTCGCCAAGGCGGCCCTCACGCACGCCAGTCCGGAGGCCAGCGTGCCGGACCGGCTTGCCACGCAATCGCGCCGCGAAGTCAACATGTGGTTCGGCCTTCCCATTCTCGCCGCTGGTTTCCTGATGCAAGCCATGGGCGGCATGGGGGCCGTGGGCTTCAACGTGGTGTTCGCGACCTTGATGTTGCTCTTGGCGTTCTCGATGCTGGTCTTCGCCGCGATCGAGGATCAGCTCGCGGATGCCTTCGGTCCCCGGCTGGCCGCGGCGCGTGGAAAGCCCAATATCGCGTTGCTGCCCTCGCCCGCCAACGAGCCGCGTGTGATCGAGCAGATCACGACGCGCGCCGTCGAGACGGCGCTCCCCTGACATTCGTCAAACCAGCGTCCGTCAATCCTCGGCCTTCAGCGGCCGCTGCATCAGGCCGGCAATGGCATCATCGACGGTGAGCCGGCCTTCGATGATGGCGTAGACGGCCTCGGAGATCGGCATCTCGACGCCCTTCTCGCGGGCGAGCCCGACGAGTGCAGACGCAGTGTAGACGCCCTCGGTGACGGCCACGCGATCCTTCAGGATTTCGTCGAGCACGCGACCCTGTCCGAGCGCGCGGCCTAGACTCATGTTACGCGATTGGGGACTGCCGCAGGTGAGGATCAGGTCTCCGAGACCGGACAGCCCCATCATCGTTTCGGGCCGCGCCCCGAGCACTTCGCCGAGCCGGCGCATCTCCGCGAAGCCTCGTGTCACGAGACCTGCGTGCGCACTGGCGCCCAGGCCCTTCGCGTCGACAATACCGGCCGCGATCGCGAGGACGTTTTTTACCGCGCCGCCCAGTTCGACGCCGACGAGATCGCTCGACCAGTAGAGCCGGAACTGGCGGTAGCCGAGGCGTTCTGCGAGCAGACGTCCCCAGTCCTCGCGGGCGCAGGCAATGGTCAGTGCCGCCGGAAGGCCGCGCGCGACGTCGGCGGCGAAGGAGGGGCCCGAGAGGACCGCGTGAACGGCCTGCGGCGTCGCAGCGGCGAGAACCTCTCCGGCCAATCGGCCCGTCGTTCGTTCGATGCCTTTCGCGCAGAGGACGATCGGCTGTCCGGGCCTCACATGTGCCGACAGGGCGCTCCCCATCGATCCGACGTGCTGAGCCGGGGCCACCATCAGGATGCAATCGGCCAGCGCAATCTCGGCCAGATCACCCGTGGCACGGAGTTCGGGATCGAGTGAAATTCCCGGCAGAAACGTCCGGTTGACGTGCCGTTCGTTGATATCTTCAACTGTCTCGGCTTCATGCGCCCAGAGTGTGACGACGCGCCCAGCCTGACGAAGTGTCTGCGCCAGGGCCGTGCCCCAGGCACCCCCACCGACAACACCGACACTGTCGATCCTCATGGTCTTTCCCCCCGATCACGGACCGACCCAGATGAGCGATCTGTCGCCCGTGCGCAACCCATTGGCCATTCCATTCAGGCCTTGACGCCCGCGCCGATCGCGGGCGGCGCTTCGAGGTCGAGCGGCCAGCGAGGCCGCGCGGGCGCCGACCAACCATCGACCAGACCGCGCGCCAGTCGCTCCGCACCAGCCCAGGCGATCATCGCGCCATTGTCGGTGCAGAGCGCGGCCGGGGGAACGTGCAGTTCAAATCCGTGCTTTCCGCACAACGTATCGAGCGCGGCTCTCAGCCGCTTGTTGGCGGCAACGCCTCCCGCGACGACCATGTCACGGCCCACGCCCAGGCGCGGTGACGCCAAATCCATCGCGCGGGCGACGCGGTCGGCCACGGCGTCCATGGCGGCAGCTTGGAACGAGGCACACAAGTCCGCGATGTCGGCATCAGTCAGGGGAACGCATTCCATGGCGCGCCGCCGCACTGCCGTCTTGAGACCCGCGAAGGAGAAATGCGGCTCGGTACGACCGCGCAAGGGCCGCGGGAAATCGAAGCGCGCCGGATCGCCCTCCTCGGCCCAGCGTTCGACGACCGGGCCGCCGGGCTGTCCGAGGCCCAGGAGTTTTGCTGTCTTGTCGAAGGCTTCACCAAGCGCATCGTCGATCGTCGTGCCGAGTCGCTGGTAGACGCCCACATCCTCGACAAGCAGGAGCTGGGTGTGGCCGCCGGAGACGAGCAGCAGGAGATAGGGCGGCGACAATCCCTCCGTCAGCCCGACCGTCAGCGCATGGGCCTCGAGATGGTTGACGGCCAGGAAGGGCTTGCCCCCCGCCATCGCGAGCGCTTTTCCCGTCACCATGCCGACCACGAGACCGCCGACGAGCCCCGGGCCTGCCGTCGCGGCGACGGCCGAGAGGCCGGCGAGTCCGACGCCAGCCTCGTCGAGCGCCGCCGCGATCAGGGCATCCAGGCACTCGGCGTGAGCGCGGGCCGCGATTTCCGGAACGACGCCGCCGTACGGCCGGTGTTCGACCCATTGGGAACGGACGACATTCGACAGAATGCGCCCCCGGCCGGACGCATCGCGCGCGACGACGGCGGCTGCGGTCTCATCGCAGCTCGTCTCGAGGCCGAGCACGATCGTTTCGGGGGTCAGCACGGAAGGTCGGTTCCTACTCGACGGTCGATAACGATGCTCGACAGGGCCTGTTTGCCAATCCGCGGCGGGGCGGGCATACAGGGCGAGCACACGACTGTTCGCCCTAGCATCTGGAGACTCCGACTTGCAAGCGAGGCCCATCCGCATCGGCACACGCGGTTCCGCACTGGCCCTTGCTCAAGCCAACGAGGTCAGGGCGCGGATTATGGCGGCGCACGGTCTCGGCGACGACGCGCTCGAAATCGTCATCATCAAGACGACGGGCGACATGGTCCTCGATCGACCCTTGGCCGAAATCGGCGGCAAGGGCCTCTTTACGAAAGAGATCGAGGACGCACTGCTCTCGAACGAGATCGATCTCGCGGTGCATTCCATGAAGGACGTGCAGACGGTCCTACCGCCGGGCCTCGGCATCGTTGCGACCCTGCCGCGCGAAGACGTCCGAGACGCCTTCATCAGCCTCAAGTATGCCTCGCTCGACGATGTTCCGGCTGGGACGGTGGTTGGCACGTCGTCGCTCCGGCGTCAGGCGCAATTGAAGCGGCGGCGGCCCGACCTTGAGATCGTCGGTTTTCGCGGCAACGTGCAGACGCGGCTGACGAAGCTGCGCGACAACGTGGCCGATGCGACCTTCCTCGCGTGTGCGGGACTGAAGCGCCTCGGACTCGCCGCGCAAATCACAGCGCCCGTGCCGACGGACGTCATGCTGCCGGCCGTTGCGCAAGGCGCTATCGGGATCGAGGCCCGGCTCGACGATACGCGGACGCGAGACATCCTCGTGCCGCTCGAACATGCTGACTCGGCGACATGCGTCATCGCGGAACGCGCCTTCCTGGCGCGCCTCGAGGGCTCGTGCCGGACACCCATTGCCGCGCTCGCCGAACTCGTCGACGGCGCGATCCGTGTGCGCGGTCAAACGCTCTCACCGGACGGCGTGCACGCCTTCGAGTGCGATCTCGTCGCCGACCGAGCCGATGCCGAGCGCCTCGGAACGGCGGTGGCGGACGACATCATCGGGCGCGGCGGCCGGACGATCATGACTGGCTGAGACCGATGCACATCCTCGTCACACGCCCCGAGGCGGATGCGGCCGAGACCGCCAGCCGTCTCATGGCGCGCGGGCACCGTCTCAGTCTCGCCCCGATGATCGAGCCGGAATTTCTGGCGCCAGCGCTGAATCTCGAGCAGGCTGGCGCACTCGCGGTGACGAGCCGGAACGGCGTTCGCGGGATTACACTTCATCCGCAGCGTAGCGCACTACTCCGGCTGCCGCTCTTCGCCGTCGGGCCAGCGACAGGCGCACTCGCGCGCGATGCTGGATTTGCAAACGTCATCGAGGGACCCAAGGGTGCGCGAGAGCTGGTCCTACTCATCGCCCAGCGCGCGCGCAAAGTCGTCGGGACAATCGTCCATCTCGCGGGCGACGAACCGGCCTTCGACTTGGCTTCGGCCCTGTGTCGTGCCGGAATTCCGGCTCAGGCGGAAGTTGTCTATCGCATGCGTCCGGCGTCCCGCCTGCCAGCGGATACCGCCGCGCTTTTTCGGGCCGGCGCGTTTGATGCCGTCCTCTTGATGTCACCGCGCACGGCCGAGATATTCGTCACGCTCATCAAGGAGGGAGGGCTCACGGAAGCTGCCCTCAGGCCCTGCTACATCTGCCTTTCGCCCAGGGATGCCGAACCGCTGAAGGCTCTCGGCGACGTCCGGACGGCGGTCGCGGCGCGGCCCCATTTCGACGAAATACTTGCTCTTGTCGATCACTTGTCGTCAAGTTCCGGCACATAAAACCAGCCTCAAGACAATCTTGCGCCGTCTGACACGCGAAGCGGCCCTCGCCGCTCGGTGCGGCGCAGGTCCAGGGCCTTGGCATTTCCCGCCGTGTCCCTCGCCCTCTACAGCTCTGGAGTTCCACGTCCCCAATGACCGACAAGACCAATCCTCCGACCGGCGAAGGCGGCGCTTCGAAGCGGCCCCACGCGACACTCGATCTCAAAGCGACCGAGGTGACTAGGGAGGCGGCCCAAGGCTCGGAAGGGTCCGGCGTTCAAGCGGTCAAGACGACGCCCAGCGGTGAGACTTCGGGCGCCACGTCCGTTCGGGACGCGGCCAAAACGGGAGGCAAGCCTGAAGCGAGTGGACCCGGATCAGGCGCCGGCCCATCCAAATCGCCCGCGACCGATGATGCCCCGATAAGAAATCTTGCCGGTACGCTCTCGCACCTTGCCGCGGCCGTCGTGGGTGGCGCTGTCGTGCTCTTCGGCGGCGAATGGGCCTCTGAGACGCTCCAGCGGGCCGGCTTTACATCTCCCGCCTCGTCGCTCGCAGAACAGGCCAAGGCTCTCGACCAGCGTCTCAGAGCGGTCGAAGCGAACGAGCCTGCACGGAGCGTCGATGCCGAGGTCGCCGCGAAATTTGCCGCGCAGGACGAAAAGCTGGCGAAGGTCGAAGGCCTCAATGCCGAGCTTCAACTGTTGAAGGATCAACAGGCGAAGCTGGCGTCGGACACCGACGCGCTGGCCAAGAAAGCAAACGAACCCGTCTTGGATGCGGCGACGGCCGAACGTCTGGGAAAGCTCGAGAGCGAGCTTGGGTTGATCGCAAAGGCCGCCGACAGCGAGACCGACGGCGGCCGGATCGCGCAGATCGCGGCGCTCGCAGGGCGAATCGCCGATCTCGAATCCAACGTCGCGACGGAAATCAGCGCGCTGAGACTGAGTATCCCGCAGAACGTCGACCAGCGGATCGAGGTCATCGGTTCGCAGGCGGAGACCGCGAAGTCCGGGCAGCAGCGCGCCGACCGCGAACAAGCGCAACTAAAAACGGAGATCGCACGGCTCGGACAGACGATCGAAACTCTCAAGGCGGACAACGAGCGGCTTCAGAAGTCGGTTCTTGCCGCGCAGGAGGAAACGGGCCGGGTCGCTAGCGATCTCGGCGCGATCAAGGGCGTTGTCGATCAGCAGTCGAAGACGTTCGCTAAGCCGGCCGATGTCGCCGCCGCGACGGCCACTCTCAACGGCAAACTGCAGGAGATCGAGAAGAGCGTCGCAACCGTCATGACGCGCGAGGAAAACCGGCAGACGAACGCCGAGCGGATCGTGATGTCGCTGGAACTCGCGAATTTGCGCCGGGCGATCGATCGGGGCGACAGCTACGCGCGTGAACTCGATGCGGCGAAGGCGGCCGCGCAAAACCGGCTCGACCTCACCGCGCTCGAGGCATTCAAGTCGGAAGGGACACCTTCGCTCGTGGCGCTCCAAGAGCGGCGGCGCGCGGTCTTCAACGCGATGCTCGACGCGAACGAGATCCCGGCCGACGGTTCGGTCGTTGACCAGCTTCTGGCAAGCGCCAAGTCGGTCGTCAGGGTCCGCAAGACGTCCGTCGAGGCCGGAGATACTGGTCCCGAGGCGACGATCGCGCGCGCCGAATCCCTGCTCATGACGGGCAAGCTCGACGAATGTCTGGCGCTCTTGAAGTCGCTGCCCGCGCCGATGCAGACGGCAGGGGGGACGTGGCTGAAGCACATCGAAGCACGGCATGCCATCGACAAAGCGATCTCCGACATCGAGGGGCAGCTCAAGACGGCGCTCGTCGCGCCTCCAGCCGGCGGTGAGGCTCCGCCATCGCAACCCGCCATGGACGAGAAGAAGTAAGGACATCCGCCATGCTGCGTCTCGTTCTTTTTCTTCTGGCCGTCCTTGGGCTCGCCGCGGGGCTCGCCTGGCTGGCCGACCGGCCGGGCAGCGTCGTCGTGAACTGGGAAGGTTACGACATCCAGACGAATGTCTTCGTCGTCGTGGTCGCGGCGGTGGCTCTCGTTGGATTTGCGCTTTTCATCTGGTCGCTCGGGCGCATCCTGCTGTCCAGTCCGGCCCAACTCGGCCATTTCCTGACCCGGCGCCGCCAGCGCCTCGGCCTCGACGCACTGTCGAGCGGCATGATCGCGATCGGCGCCGGCGACCGCTCGTCCGCGACGCGGTACGCAGTGCAGGCGCGGAAGTCGCTGCCGAACGAGCCGCTCACTCATCTGCTCCGCGCACAGGCGGCCCAGCTCTCCGGCGACCGCGCGACCGCACGTCGGATCTTCGAGGCGATGCTGGCGTCTCCGGATACCGAACAGCTCGGGCTTCGCGGGCTCTATCTCGAAGCGCTCCGGGAAGGCGAGGCGGAAGCAGCACGGCAGTTCGCCGAGCGGGCCACACGGCTCAATCCGCGCCTCGGATGGCCGCTCGATGCCCTTTACGATGCTCAGATCAAGGCGCGCGACTGGGCGGGCGCCAATGAAACGGTCCTGCAAGCGAAGCGCATCGGCCATCTCGACAAGGCGATCGCCGACCGGCGTCGCGCCGTTCTCCTCACGGCCGAAGCGCAGGCGCTCGAGGACAACAACGCGGATAAGGCGCTCGCCTATGCATCTGAGGCGCACGCGCTCGCGCCTGATCTTGTTCCCGCCGCGGCCATCGCGGGGCGTATTCTCGCGGCACGCGGCCATACGGCGAAGGCGGCCAAGATCCTCCAGAAAACGTGGATGAAAAGTCCCCATCCCGATCTCGCGGCCGCCTATGCCTACGCGCGCATCGGTGACAGTCCGCGCGACCGGCTGGACCGCATCAAGCAATTGGCGGCCTTGAAACCGCACGACCTCGAAAGCTCCATCGCCGTCGCGCATGCGGCGTTCGACGCGAAGCTCTACGATGACGCACGGCATGCGCTTCAGCCGATCCTCGGTGATCGCCTGACACGGCGAGCGGCGCGGCTGATGGCTCGCATCGAGCAGGAAGACAAGGGTGATGCCGGGCGTGTGCGCGAGTGGGTGGCACGCGCCTCGACAGCCGCGCGCGACAAGGTCTGGATGGCCGATGGAATCGTCGCGGACGATTGGGCGCCGGTTTCGCCGAAGTCCGGCACGCTCGACGCCTTCCAATGGGCGCAGCCGGGCGAGGCTCTCATCGCAGGCCATGCGGTCGAGAACGAACCGGTGCTGCCGCCGGCCTATGGCGCTTTGCCCGGTCAAGCGGTCCCAAAACGGGCGGATGCTGACGAGCCTGAAACGCCGGATAGGCGGGCCAACGGCGTCGGCGACGGAGTGATGGGGGAGGTGCCTTACCGTCATGCGCCAGACGATCCCGGCCCCGACGACGTGGCTGAGATCGACAGGGGCACGCCCGTCATTCGCAGCGGTCCGCCGCCGCAAACGCGTACGGGACCAGGATAGCCATCGCGAACCATGGGTCCGACGCTTCCGCCTCACGACGATCCGCCGCGAGAGCCCGTCGCCCGCGAGAGAGATGCTCCGAGCGTTGCGCTGAGCGGCGATCTCGAACCGGTCGCCGTCGTCACCGGCGGATCGCGCGGCATCGGGCGCGCATTGGCCGAACGCCTGGCCCGGAACACCATGCGGGTCGTGCTCGTGGCCCGCGATCGTGACGACCTGGCTTCAGCGGCTCAGTCTTTGACGCGCTCTGCCGTGATGCCTCCGGTGGACTGGATCGCACTCGATCTCGCCCGGCCCGACGCACCGGCCACTCTCCTCTCGGGCCTCGCCTCGCGCGGCTTCTGGTGTCACACCCTCGTGCATTGCGCAGGTGTCGGTCATTCGGGTGCCTTCTCCGAAGCAGCGCAGTGCGAACTCGATGCGGTTCTCGATCTCAACGTGACCGCGACGACGCGGCTTGTTCGCGCCATGCTGCCGGGTCTGCTTCGGCGGCGAACCGGTGGCGTTCTCACGATCGCATCGCTCGGCGGATATGTCCCCGGACCAGGGCAGGCCACATACTACGCCAGCAAAGCCTATCAAATTTCGCTCATGGAGGCGCTTGCGGCGGAGAATGCCGCGACCGGCGTGCGCTTTTCCGTTGTTGTTCCAGGACCCGTCGATACCGGCTTTCATGCCGACATGGGGGCCGAGGCTGCTCCTTATCGGAGATGGGGATTCGCGTCCTCGCCTGAAGCGGTCGCCCGCATTGCGCTGCTCGGATACAAGCTCGGGCTGCGCGTCATCCCGACAGGTCCGTTCGGAGCCGCGATGATCGTCGCGCTTCGTGTGCTGCCGCACCGGCTGAGCGTCCCGATCGTCAAATGGCTTTTGTCGACGCCGAACGTCGGCGGATAGCGACGGCCCTCTGCCGCAGCCGTCGATCCGCGGCGTTTCCAAGATGGAAACCAATTGCGTTCTAGATGGAGACGGGCGGGCCGGTTTTTCGTACCGCGTATCCGGACGGCTCGGCGGCGCCGGTTACTCTTTTTCAACGAGTGACCGGCGCCGTTTTGCTATGTCGACCAGTGACGAAGGCGCGACGCGCCGAACCTATTTCGTCTCTTCCGGCGCGCGATTGTAAACGTCGTCCGTGCGGACGATGTCGTCCTCGCCGAGATAGGTCCCGATCTGAACCTCGATCAGTTCGAGCGGAACCTTGCCGGGATTTTCCAGCCGGTGCCATTGCGTCGAGAAAATGTAAACGCTCTCGTTCTCGCGCACGAGCCGCTCCATGTCGCCGATCACGACTTTCGCGGTGCCCTGCACGACGATCCAATGTTCGGAACGGTGATGGTGCATTTGCATTGAGAGCTTACCGCCCGGATTGACGTGAAGGAGCTTCACCTGGAAGCGCGGCCCGATATTGAGGGTCTCGAAGAAGCCCCAGGGCCGGTAGTTCCTGAGGTGCTGTTCCTGCTCCTTGCGGTTCGACCGACGCAGCGCCGCGACGACTTTCGACACATCCTGCGATCGGTTCTTGTCGGCCACCAACAGCGCGTCGGGCGTATCGACGATGATGAGGTCTTCGACGCCGATCGTCGCGACGAGGCCGCGCTCGGAATGGACGTAGCAGTCCTTGGTATCCTCGAGCACGGTGTCACCGTGCGCATAGTTGCCATTGGCGTCATGCTCGGCGATGTCCCAGAGCGACGACCAGGAACCGACATCGTTCCAACCGACGTCGATCGGCAACATGGCGGCCTTGTCCGTCTTCTCCATGACCGCATAGTCGACCGAGATATTGGGCGCGGTCGCGAACGACGTCCGATCGAGACGCACGAAACCCAGATCGTCCGCGGCGCCGGCGAGCGCGCTCCGCGCGGCATTCAGGATGCCGGGATCGAGCCGTTCGACCTCGTCGAGGAACGTCCGCGCGTCGAGCACGAAGATCCCGCTGTTCCAGAAGTAGCTTCCGTCGGCCAGGTAGCGCTCGGCCGTCGCGATGTCGGGCTTCTCGTAAAAGGCCGCCACGTCATAGGCGCCGCCGTTGAACCCTTCGACGGAGCCGCCTTTGCGGATGTAACCATAACCCGTGTGCGGACTGTCGGGCTTGATCCCGAACAGGACGAGCCGCCCGGTCGCCGCAACAGTCGCCGCTCGCCGGACCGCCTCGACGAACTTCGTCTCGTCCTTGACGGCGTGGTCTGACGGCATAACCGCTATGATCGCGGCGGGGTTTTCCTTCAACGCGGCCAGGGCCGCGACGGTGATGGCCGCCGCCGTATTACGGGCGATTGGCTCGAGGATGATGGACTTCGGTGCGATCGCGGCGCGATCAAGCTCTTCCTTGACCAGGAACCGATGGTCGTTGTTGCAGAGGAGGATCGGCGCCGCGAAGCCATCCTCCGATTTCAGCCGGGCGAGGGTGGCGCCCAGCAGCGTATTGCCTTTGCCGTTGAAAAACCGAATGAACTGCTTGGGGTACATCGACCGCGAAAGCGGCCAGAGCCGCGTTCCGGACCCGCCCGACAGCACGACAGGAAAAATCACGCTCATAGCCAGCGACCCCTCGGGCAGGGCGCGATTCGCCGAGCCCGCATGGGTGCTTACCAAGCCGAGGGGTGTGGCTCAACGGGCATGTGCGGAGGAGAGCCACGGGGGCGGTCGCGGTATGCCTTGCATTGGGACGCGTCACCGGGTATGCCCTCGGCTCCAATCCCGAACCGGTCCGCCGCCTTAGCTCAGCCGGTAGAGCACATCATTCGTAATGATGGGGTCGCGTGTTCGAGTCACGCAGGCGGCACCAGCTCCAAATCCCTTATCAGATTGCAGCGTTTCCCCTAATCTCAGGGACGGACCGACGGGATTGAGCGAAGTAAAGACTTTGCCGCTCCCGGGTTGTGACAGCCGCCACGCGGATGATATACGGCCCTCCGGTCAAGGACTTGTCCCGGAATTGTGCGACGTTCCTGCGTCGCGCGCCAGACCCGGGACGAGTTCGTTCCGATGCCGAGACGGGAGCGCCCGAGTCAGGCGCGCCGAGGTACAGAGATGCGAGCGGACGTGATCTACCCCCTGGCACGGCGCCGTGTTCTCGTCGCGGGATCGCGCGGCATGGTCGGCTCGGCGATCGTCCGCCGGCTCGCGCAGGAGGACTGCGAGGTCATCGAGGCCGGACGCGCCGAAGTCGATCTCCGAGATCAGAGCGCCGTGCGCGCGTACATGGCCCGGGAAAAGCCGGATGCGGTGATTCTGGCCGCGGCCAAGGTCGGCGGCATTCTCGCCAATAACAGCTATCCCGCGGACTTTCTCTACGAAAACCTCGTAATCGAGGCCAACGTGATCGAGGCCGCCGCCCGCACTGGCGTCTCGAAGCTCCTGTTTCTCGGCTCGTCTTGCATCTATCCCAAGCTCGCGCCGCAGCCGATGACGGAGGATGTTCTCCTCACGGGACCACTCGAACCCACCAACGAATGGTATGCCATTGCCAAAATCGCCGGATTGAAGCTTTGCGCGGCCTATCGGCGGCAACATGGGCTCGATTTCATTTCGGCCATGCCGACCAATCTCTATGGTCCGGGCGACAACTTCGACCTCGAGAAAAGCCACGTCATTCCCGCCCTCATGCGGAAGGCCCACGACGCGAAACGGCGCGGCATCGACACGCTCACAATCTGGGGAACCGGCTTGCCCCGGCGCGAATTCCTGCACGTGGACGATGCGGCGGACGCCATGGTCCACCTCCTCAAGAGCTATTCGGAGGAATTGCACGTGAACGTCGGTGTCGGGACCGACGTCACAATTCTCGAAACGGCCGAGGCCGTGGCCCGTGTGGTCGGCTTCAAGGGCCAGATCGTCACCGATCCCAGCAAGCCGGACGGAACGCCCCGGAAACTCTTGAATGTAGACCGTCTATTCAGTTCCGGCTGGCGGCCGAGGCACACGATGGAAAGCGGTCTCCAAGACACATACGAATGGTTCCTCCGCCACGTCGAGACAGGCGATCTCCGGCTTTCCGTTGCCTGATGAATGTCGGTCGGGCTCGGCCGGTGAAACCGACCTTGGCACGCGCCATCGACAGGTATTCGCCGGCTACTCTTGCGACCATATGCCATGCCGAAATAGCACGGCGGCGGCGTCCATTCTACCGACCGACAAAGGCCTGCCGAACGGGGGTCTGTCTACTTGACAGCCTAGTTCGAACAAGGCCACTTACCTCAAAATTCTGGGAGGCTTCATAGACATGCGGATCATCGTGCTCGGTGGCGATGGCTTTTGCGGCTGGCCGACTGCTCTGCATCTCTCCGAACTCGGGCACGACGTCACAATCGTCGACAACCTGTCCCGTCGAAAGATCGACGTCGAACTCGAAGTTTCCTCGCTGACCCCGATCGCGCCGATCAGCCAGCGCGTCAAGGCGTGGAAAGAGGTTTCAGGCAAGGACATTCACGTCGAGATTTTCACGATCGGCGAGCAATATCATCGCCTCCTGACGCTGATCCAGGACACGGAACCCGACGTCATCGTTCATTTCGCCGAGCAGCGCGCGGCGCCCTACTCGATGAAGACGTCGTTTCACAAGCGCTACACGGTCAACAACAACCTCAACGCCACCAACGACGTCTGCGCGGCGATCGTCGAGAGCGGTGTCGACGTGCATCTCGTGCATTTGGGCACAATGGGCGTCTACGGCTACGGTACGGCCGGCATGCGCATCCCGGAGGGCTACCTGCCGGTCAAGATTTCAACGCCGAGCGGCGATCTCATCGACCAGGAAATTCTTTATCCCGTCAATCCTGGCTCGATCTATCATCTGACGAAGACGCAGGATCAGCTGTTCTTCCTCTACTACAACAAGAACGACAAGCTCAGGATCACCGATCTCCATCAGGGAATCGTGTGGGGCACGCAGACAGCCGAGACGAAGCGCGACGAACGGCTCATCAATCGCTTCGACTATGACGGCGACTACGGAACGGTTCTCAACCGCTTCCTCGCTCAGGCTGCGGTCGGATATCCGCTCACCGTTCACGGAACTGGCGGACAGACGCGCGCGTTCATTCACATCCAGGACACAGTGCGCTGCGTGGCGCTCGCGGTTTCAAACCCGCCGCAGAAGGGCGAACGCGTCAACATCCTCAATCAGATGACCGAGACCCATCGCGTGCGCGATCTCGCCAAGATGATCGCCGACATGACTGGGTGCGCCGTGCACAACGTCGCCAATCCGCGCTTCGAGGCCGACGAGAACGACCTCTTCGTCGCCAACGACCGGTTTCTGAGGATGGGTCTGCAGCCGATCACGCTGCAAGCCGGCCTGATGGAAGAAATCACCGAAATCGCCCGGAAATACTCGGATCGCTGCGACCGCTCTAAAATCCCGTGCGTCTCGGCGTGGAACTCTGATCGCGCGAAGGCGATCCAGAGCTGACATCCGCAAGGAGACCGTCGCGGATGGGACTGGGCACCGGACTTCTCAAACGGTTTTTCCGACAGCCTCGCAAAGACCCTGAGCGCCCGACGCGGGACTTCTACAAGTTCTTCACGCACCTGAAGCGCTTGGGATTCGATCCCGCGGTCTGCATCGATGTCGGAGCGGCGCACGGAACACCAGTCATCTACACCGCCTTTCCGAACGCGTTCCATGTCGCGTTCGAACCGCTACCGGACTTCCACGACGGTCTCGGGAAATCACTCGAAAAGTTCAAGCACCGCATTCACCATTGCGCGCTCATGGACAAGGACGGAGAACTCGAAATCCTGCGCGCCGAGAACAATCTCTACGGCTCGTCGATGATGCACAGCCGCGCCGACACGGGTGACCCTCGACTGATCAAGGTCCCCGTGCGTCGCCTCGACGACGTGATGGCCGAGCATCCGTTCAACGGCCAATTGCTCCTCAAGACGGACTGCCAGGGTTCCGATCTTTTGGTTGTCAAAGGGGGCCTCGACACGCTGGCCAAGGCGGACGTGGTCATTCTCGAGACGTCGATGTTCTCGTTCTGGGGTCATCATCAGGCGGACTTCACCGAGATCGTCGCATACATGGCCGACAAGGGCTTTGTCGTCTACGACATCCTGGACGGCATGTTCCGACCATCTGACAATGCGCTGGGACAGGTCGATCTCGTGTTCGCGAAACGCAACGGGTTCTTGCGAGCCTCGAAGACGTGGTGACGGTCCATCCACGTGCGCGGAATTCCCGAACCTACACGTCCCTTCGAAAATGCCCTTTGTTTGACCTGCCGCAGGAACAAGACGAATGCTTAGTTTAGGCGGGCCGATGTCGAGCGCTTCGCGTTGGGTTTTGCCGCGCAACTGGCGCCTCGTGAAGGAGATGGCCGGCCGGCAGATCGCCGCCAAGTACAAGGGCTCGGCGTTCGGCTGGTTGTGGTCGGTCTTGACGCCGCTCTTGATGCTCGGCGCCTACATGTTCGTCTTCTCGACGGTCTTCCAGAGACGCTGGGAGACGGTTCTCGAAGACAAGGTCAGCTTCGCGTTGTTCCTCTTCGCCGGCATCTGCTGCCACGGCTTCCTCGCCGAGATCCTATCGCGAGCGCCGGGGCTCATCATCGAGAACAGGAATTACGTCAAGAAGATCATGTTTCCGCTCGAGGTCATTCCGGTGGTAGCGGTCGCGGTCGCCGCGTTTTCACTCGGTATCAATCTGGCGCTGCTGCTCGCGATGTACATTGCCTTTCATGGTGTGCCGCCCGCCACGGCGTTGATGGCACCCATCATCCTTGCGCCGCTCCTCATCATCGGCCTGGGCGTCGCGTGGCTGTTTTCCGCCATCGGTGTTTTCCTGCGGGACTTGAAACACCTGTCGCAGCTTCTCGTGATGCTGTTGCTGTTCATGACGCCGATCTTCTATCCGATCGAGGTCATTCCCGAAGCGTACCGCGTCTACCTTCTCGTCAACCCGCTCGCGAGCATCGTCACCGAACTCCGGGACGTCCTGTTCTTCGGTCGCCTGCCATCTCCGCTTGCCATCGCCCTTCTCTGGGCCGGGGCGGTGATCTTCGCATGGCTGTCGCGGCTTTTGTTCCTGCGTCTGCGCGAGGTCTTCGCCGATGCAATCTAGAGCCGTCGCCATTCGCCTCGCAGGCATCAACAAGTCGTACCGCATCTATTCCAACCCGCTGTTGCGCGTGGCCGACGCGCTGTTTCCCAACTCGAATGTTCAGCGCTTCAAGGCGGTGCATGCGCTCAAGGACATCGACCTCGAAGTCTACCGCGGCGAGACGGTCGGCATCGTCGGATCGAATGGCGCTGGGAAATCGACGCTCCTGCAGGTCGTTTGCCGAACGCTGAAACCGGACAGCGGCACGCTCGAAGTCAACGGGCGTATCTCGGCACTTCTGGAACTCGGCACGAGCTTCAATCCCGAGTTCACGGGCCGAGAGAACGTGCGCATCAACGCGCTCGTGCTCGGCCTCACGCTCGCGGAACTCGAGCGAAAATTCCCCGATATCGTTGCATTCGCCGACATAGGCGATTTCATAGACCGGCCGGTCAAGACCTATTCGAGCGGAATGTTCGCACGGCTCGCGTTCGCGGTTGCGATCCACGTCGATCCCGAAATTCTCATCATCGACGAAGCGTTGGCTGTCGGTGACGAGGCCTTCCGGCGGAAGTGCTACGCGCGACTCGAACGCATCAAGCACAGTGGCGCGACGATCCTTTTCGTCTCGCACTCCGCGAACACGATCATCGAGCTGTGCGACCGCGCGATCCTCATGTATCGCGGTGAAAAGCTCATGACCGGGACACCACGCGACATCATCACGTACTATCAAAAGCTCGTCTACTCCGATCCTGCGGAGCACCGCGCGATCGTCGCGAACATCCGCGCGGGTGGCGATCCGGTGAATAGCGACGCGAAGAGCACTACTGGTGCGAACGAACGGGGTGACCCATCGCCGCCGGCGGACGGTCCGCGCGCGGCGGCAGGTCAGACGATACCAAGCGCCGGGCGCGATACGGCACCTGTTCCGTCCGTTTCCGACGCCGATTATTTCGATCCGAGCCTCAAGAGCAAATCGTTCGAGAGCTATCCCACCCGCGGCGCGGAAATCTCGAACGTGCGGATCCTCGATGCAACCGGCAAGAAGGTGAACGCGCTGACGACCGGCCGCGACTATGTCTACACCTATGACGTACGTTTCACCCAGGACTGCCAGAATGTCCGTTGCTCGATGCTGTTGAAGACCGTGACGGGTGTGGAACTCGGTGCACAGTGGACGACGCCGTTCGGTATGGGAATCCCCGAGGTCAAGGCTGGGACGAACTTGCGCGTCTCATTTCCGTTCCGGCTGCCGCTCAACCCGGGCAACTATTTCGGAAACGCGGGCGTGCAAGGCTTCATCGATGATGAAATGTGCATCATGCATCGATTGATCGATGCCATTATGTTCAAGATCCGTCCGACAAAGCGCGGCCGCGCCGATCGCTACGTAGATATCCTCTCAGGCGAGCCGGAGGTCGTCGAGATATCTTGATCTTTGTTCCGAGGCGTTACAGGGCCTTATCGAGGTTCAGAGCAATTTCGCAAGTTTTGCAAGATGATCGCGGCGGAACGCGTCGCTGATGAAGATCGCATCTCCAAAGCGTAACTGTCCGTCGGGACCCGAGAGCCCAAGGTAGATGGAATGTAGATTGTAGCCGTTAGTTCTGAGGCAACTCCAGATTTCGTCGAACAACGGCGCGCCCTCGTAATGGGGAGCCGCAAAAAACTCGGTCAGAATAATATCGATCCGCTGCTCGGAGAGCAGTGACCCTGCTCCTTTCAGAATTTGCAGTTCCGCGCCTTGCGTATCGAGTTTCAGAATTTCAATATGACGAACGCCGATTTCAGCACAAACGTGATCGAGCCGGCGGACGGCCACCGGAACGCGATCGACCATCACATGCGCCGCGTCGAAGTATCGGGGGCCCGTGGCGCGCGGAAATAGTGAAGACGTTGCCGGAAAAGCGCCCAAATGAAATTCGGCGTACCCGTCGGTGTCAGACAGCGCCAAGTTGTGAACCGAGACTTGCGCATCGCCTGCAAACTTTTGCGTAAGGCCCTTACAATAGTCGGCTTGCGGCTCGAACAGACGAACGGCCGCGCTACGGAACACAGATCTGAACCGATCTGCCGTCAGGCCCCGAAAGGCGCCGACATCGAAGATGGTGCGGACCTCGATCAGTCGTCCCAGTTGCTCGACGACGGAGAACGGGTCCTTACCTCGCGCTGTTGTACTGTCGATCCCGGCCAAAGCCTGCCCCTAAGCTATCCGTTGGACGCGTGGACGGGCGCAGTCCGCCTCTCGTGGGCGCGCAACTCGTCGATCAACGCATGATGTCGCTCGCTCATTCGGACGACACCTTTGAACCGATGCAGGGGCGAGTCAGACGGAATTGATGGGAACCGTTTGGGCTCCAGATACTTCCTGCTCAGAGTTGATTGTAAGCGGCGGACGTCGATGGGCGCAGGCGGCGTCGGGGGAGCCGTTCGCCCCAGCATCCGAACGGCCGTCAACCGCGAGCGCACGATCTGCTTCACCAGCGCCAATTTGACGTAAGCGCCTTCGCCAACCAATCGTCTGACCCGCGTCTTCATTCCGCTCATCGCGCCACGTCTCCAACGTCAGACGCCAGACCGCGCCACCGCGCCACGACGATGCCGTCGGGCTGATCTTCCGGTGCCTGCTCCTCAAATAGGATCTCGTGACACTCACCCAGGAGACCGACCACTTCCGCGTGAATGCGGGGACCATGGGTGCCGATGATCCAGTATTCGACCGAGCCTGCACTCAGGACCGCGCGCGACGATCTCAAAACGGCGAGTTCCGCGCCCTGGATATCGAGCTTTGCGAGCGTCACCGTCCCTCCGATCCGCGCGAGCAACGCCTCGAGCGTCACCGCGGGCACTGTGATGTCGTCGGGGCGCGATGCGCTCGGACGATCGAGAACGTGGCTGCCGAATGACCGGCGCGCGAACCGCACTTCGCTCGCACCCGAATAGACGGCCTCGTCCACGAGCTCGATCTTGTCGGGCGGGACGGCGTTCAGCGCGAGCGTCTCGTGGAAACGCGCACGGAAATCAGGACTTGGATCGACGGCGACGATGCGAAATCCCGGTCTCCGCCGGTAGCAAAGGACGCAGTAATATCCGAGGGCCGCTCCGATATCGACAAAGCAACCCCTGCTTCCAGCAGATGCCAAAATCCGCTCGAACCACGCCTCTTCGACCGGTTCGTGGATCGGCGCTTCTTGCGTCGCGTAGCGTTCCAACTGTTCCGACATGAGATCGCGGCGATAGATCATCACCCCGTTGGCGAACTCGAAGACCTCGTTCTCGGTGGCAACGTTCGTCGTCACGCGGCTAAGCCCCTTTAGATCCAGACGCTTCCGCCTCGAGGCAGCGTTCGACATAGCGGTTCGGCGCACAGTTGGAACGGTAGAGTGCTCCTTGACGCACAGCGCCAGCGCGGAACGCGTCGCGCTCTTCGTAGATGCGCGCGATCGCACGACCGAATTCCATCGCCGTCGAAGCGGTCAGGCCCGAGTCCTCCGCGATCATGCTCGCAGGATACGTGTTCGCTGTTGCTACGATAATCTTGTCCATGGATAGCGCCTCCGAGACGACGCCCGAAGAGCGATAGGCATATTCCTTCTGTCCATACGGCATCAACACGACATCGCTCGTGGCCGTCAGCTCTGCATATGTCTTGTCGTCGAGCGTATCGGTGATGAGGCGCACGGTGTCGCCGAAGGACCTCAGGCGGTCGATGGCTTTCAGGACCTGCGGATTGTAGCCCACGATCTGGGGCGTTGCCTGAATGACGAAACGCAAGGGTTCCGCTTTGGCCGGAATCCCGTCCGCTTCGAGAACGCGCAGCGCTTCGGCCACGATGTCCGGAATGAGATGAAAGCCCTTCTCGAGACGCGCCGGACCAAGATGGACGATCTTCAGCGTTCCGCTCTCAGCGGCCCTGTCCCAGTGCTTCGTCACCATGTCGGGCGTGGTGACGGGGGCATCGACGGCCGGCAGCGGCAGCGCGTCGACGCGCGTCTTCCACACATTCGCGATGTGGGCTGAGAGCCGCTCGTTCTCGCCGTAGAGGAAGAGCCGCCGCCCGATCATGTTGCGCGCCTTCCACGCGGTGACGGAATGCACGATGGGCATGTCGGCAACACGGTTCGGCATCACGCCTACGGGGTCATAGGGCGTGCAGACATGAAACACCGGCAGGCTCTCCGCACGATCGTCGGACAGCAGGAGGTGGAGTGCCGCATACGTGTGGCCATCGGCCGTATGAAAGAGCATCCGGTCGCGGTTCGTCAGTTTCAAGCGCGCGGCACCCTCGCGAATATCCGCCGCGAGCGCTTCATGCGGGACCTTCGACTGCGGCTTTCTTTTTGCGGCCAGCCATGAGCCGATCATCGGCAGTCGGTCGGACCAGGCGGCATCAGCCTGCGGTTTGCGGTTCTTCTCGTAAGCATCGTACATGGAGACGGAGAAGATCGGAGCAATCGCAAGTTCGTTCGAATCGGGGAACGACGCCGACCGATGGCAGATCCAGGCCGGCGACAATCCAGCAATTCGCGCCGATTCGGCGATGCGCGTCGACAGCGCGTGATGGTGCCCGCGCGTGTCTCGCAGCGATGGATCGGCAATGGCGAAGCGGGAACCCAAGTGTCGTCCTCCGGCCCGAAGGGGCTCAGCGCATTCGTCGTCAGAAATACTTCCACGCTTCTTCTGGCCCAACCATGTTGAATGGCGGATACCGATAGGCGAGGTTGTCGGCGAAGTGGGTCGAGAACGCGCCCATTCCGCAATTGTAGACGACCTGCGTCGCCGTCTTGCGGTGTTTCAGTCCGCGTAGTGCTGTCAGAAGCGCCAATGTCTCGTCCCATGCGAAGAAGGCTTTCAAGGTCTTCGACGGCTGGCGATTTGGCGTGATGTCGAGGCGGCGGCGAATGTCGGGCGTCATCGCGGCGTTTGTGAACTCGAGATAATCGGTCTCGTCCATCCAGTAGCACTGCATGAGCTCGGCCATCAGCGGTCTCAGCTTGTCGGCTGTCGTCGCCCAACCCCAAGGCTGAAAGCGGCCGAAATACTCGCCCTCGTTCGCAAGCCGGAAATGGTGACCGTAAACTGAGAAGGCATCGTCGACCGATGCGATCGTCTCAAGCTCCTTGCGGAAGACGGCGACACAATCGCGGCTCGGGAAGCAATCGTCCTCGAGAAACAAGATCGAACGGTAGTTGTCCGACATGAAGCGCATGGCCTGGATCATCATTTTTCTGAAACCCAGGTTGCCACGGCGACGGTGGATGCGCTTCACGGGAAACTTCCGCGCCATAGCTTCGACTGCATTCGTTTGCGCGCGCTTCTGCGGGTTACCCTGGTCGCCGTCGATGAAGACGTGAACACGATGCAGCGCATGCTGGTGCGCGAGGCTGTAGAGCGTGCTTTCAATAAGCCGGGGCCGATTGAAGCCGAATATCGCGATGCCGAAGTCGGAGCCGTCGCCCGTGACCTCGACCTGGCGAGGGACGTGCCTCCAGATTTCGGGGACGAAGGACTCGGTCGCAGTCTGCTTGGCTTTCTGATCCACTGCCTGGGCCGATTTTGCCGCGGCACCGCTGGCCGGCGACGTGGCCGACGAGGGAATTTTCTCCGGCGGTGCCGTTCGCTCCATCCGGCGCGCGCGCAGCAGGCTTCGCGGTCCACCCAGTAGGCCCCGTCGCAGATCCTCGATCCGCTTGACCTTCTCGACAACCATCGACTTCAGCTGATCGATCTCCTGGCCCTGTTCCGAGACCTTTTCAGACTGCCGCGCCAGGACGGACCGCAGATCCTCGATCGTCCGATCCTTTTCCTCGACGACGGCGTTCTCGGATTTGTTTGTCGCGCTGGCCCCGACTTCGGCGCGCAGATCCTTGATCCGGGCCTTCAAGGCTTCAATCTCGCGCTCGGCGCGAAGGGCGCGCTCGAGTCGCAGGCGCGAATAGAGCTGCACGCTCGAAATCATCGGACCGAAGGCGTCAAGGTGCGTTTCGGAGGATTTAGTCGCGTAACCCAGCCGCCGCATCAGCGGTCCGTGAAGATACTCGAACAGCTGATTGTCGCCCTCCTCGAACTCGGCCTCGCTCTTCTTGTTGTCGCCACTGCGGAAAAACTCCGGAAACCTCTCGTGCAAGGAGTCGAACGACGCCGTGAATGCGCCGCGGATCGGGAGTTCCAGGAAGTCAGATAGCTCAGTGGCCATGGCCCCGGGCTTCGCCAGCAAATCTTCGAACTTGATCAACAGCGTGTTCGGCCGATCATGGGGTTTCCAAGCATCGTAATGCTGGCTCCAGCCGCCAAACGTCACGGTGCCGAGATTGACATCCTGCAGGCTAACTTCCTGCCGGCCGAACTGATTGAGATAGGCCGCATATGAAACGATTGCCGATCGACCTTCTCTGACGACATAGATCGCCTTTGCATCGTCCTCGGGAGCATCGTGCGTCTTGACGAGGTAGAGCTTCTTCTTCTCGTCTGCACGTGCCCGGAAATCCCGCCACGTCTGGCGATAGCTGACGTGGCCGACCATGTGGGCGATGGCCGGATCGCTACCGAGATCCTGGGTGTCGTTGTACTTCGAGTAGGTGTACTTGCCGAAGACCTGCCGGAGGAGCAGCCGCGTCAAGGTATTGCCCGAGCGCGGGTAGGATGCGATCCACACGATCATGGTCTGGCTGTCACTCCGTCCGTCCGCTCGATGCCGATCGCCCGGCTATCTCGTCGAGGCGCCGATTGCCCCGCAACACTAGCCTTGCCGCCTTTATAGAGACGGCGTCACGCCGTCCCGTTCGCGTTCACGACTTTCCGAATATTCCGCCCAGCATGCCGCCACTCGGCTTCGCGCTGCTCGCGATGGGCTCGGTTCCACCCTTCAAGACCAGGTCGAGCAGCTGGGCAGCCCGCGGATGCGGTCGCGCGATACAGATGAAGTCGCAGAATGGGAATTGTGTGCCTTTCAATCGCTCGATCATGGGCGAAATGCTGTCAGGTTCCACGACGGCCACCGGCTTGCTCCAGCGATCCATTTCGATGACGTGGAAGTCCTTAAGCAACTGCTCGACATAAACGACCGGCTTCAAGCGCGAGGACACGGCGAGCGGCGAGAACTCCATAAGACATGCGATCGGCGCGCCGCGGTACTTTCGCAGTCCATCCAGCACTTCCGGCTCGTTGCCCTGCGTATCGATCTTCATGAAGATCTCGCCTGCAGGCTTCAGGCCGTCGAGCAGATCGTCGAGCCGGGACGCACGTGTCGGGAAGACGATCGCCTCGGCCGGCTTGTTGATGAGCTTATTGTCTTCGGTATGGCCCGGCATTGCGAACATCGGGACGAGTGATGTGATGTTGCTGATTGCTGCGGGATGGAACTCGACCCAGCCGAGCTTGTTGAGCGCAATGTTCACCAGCGCCAATCGCGCGGCGAGGCCCGGCTCGAAGGCGAGCGTCCTGATTTTCAGCCCCGCCCGTTCGAGATGCTTGCCGGCGCGAATAACCCACTGGCCATAGTTCGTTCCGATGTCGAGATAGAGACCGCGCGGCGAGTGCCGGGCGACGTCCAACAGCACTTTCTCGGGAATCGAAGGTTCGCCGAGACCGGCATCAGGCAAATTCGACACCGATTCCAATCGCTTCTTATAGCCGCCCTGATTGATGTTGCGGTCATCGTCCTTGACGCGCTTCGCGTAGAACCAGTCATCCTTGTAGACGTAGAGGAACAGTCCGCTGTGATAGACGAGATCGATCTGAGCCCGTTCGGCCTGGAGCGCGAACAGGGCCGCGCTCAACAGCGGATGCGATCCGACTTCGGCACTGTTCTTGAGGTCGATCATTCTTCCGTCTCCGCCGGTCGCCAACTCAATCGGTCCTGCGCAATCGTCTAACACTTCCGGCCGTGCATGCGCCGCCACACGATCCGGAATTCCTGCGTCATGGGGTAGATCTTCGAAGCCGGGGATGCCCGCGACACGTGGTCTCGCCTGGGCCCTACGGACTCTCGATCAGACACTCCGTGCTCCGCATTCCGACCGAGTCCCGTCCAGCTGACCGGACGCAAACCCTGGCAAAACTTGGAATTTCTGCTCTATCTCGACGTGGCCTCGGCGCCGGACCGTCCCCAATGCCCGAGCCTAGGATGCTTTGCCTTAAGACGTGTCGCGAGCACGGCCGCGCCGGCCAGACTGACATGGGAGTCGTCCAGATACATGAGCCGGCCCTGCGGGTCGAAGACGGTACACGCGGATGGGCATTGCAGGTCCATGAAGTCGAGGAAGTATGTCCTGCTTCCGAACCGCTTCTCGAGTTCCCGGTTAACGCGGGCCGGGGTCGGCAGCAGACTGGCGGCTGCTTTCGTGCGGGCCTGTTCCCGGGTCAGCGACGTGCCGACGAGACGCGGCAGGGGATGGGCGAAACGGACGTGCTGGCCGACGAGGATCACGGGAACTCCGTGCTTCTCGAAATGCGCAATCAGCTCATCTACGATTTCATAGCGCCCTTCGGGCCAATTCGCCGCCAAGACAACGGCGGAATAGCCGCCATTCAGCGCAATGTCCTCGATGGCGAGCTGATAAAGCCGACGGCAGGGTTCTGCGTTCGTGATCCGCGCCGGCATTCGCAGCAGGCAGCCGGGCAGTGTCACCTGGCCAATTGGGAGATCGGGGAATGCCTTCCGAATGACGAGGTAGGTATCGGAACCGAAGCTGTCACCGATGACCAGGAGCGCATCACGCGCGCCACGGGGAACAGTACAGAGGGTTCGGTCGAATTGCTCGGGCTTGACCTGATCTTTGGTGAAATTGCATTTGCCCGTCCGCAACTCCGCCATTCGAGCCTTCCAGCCGCCATTGATGTCCGAGAGCGCCGCATATAGCTCCGTGGGAACCCGCTCGGGAAAGCCGCGGAGGCCCCAGTAGTGGGCGCCGACAAACAGGACGCCGACCAGTCCCGCCATGACGACGGCGATGGACCGCTGGCGGTCGGAATCGGCCAAGCCTGGACGAAAACGAAGCGGCTTTTCAACCAGGGTGTAGAGCGCGGCTCCGAGAGCGATGGATGCAACAAGGCCCGCTACCTGTTCAGTGGCGGAAAGCTCAAGATCCGTCGCCATATTCCACAGAACGACGATCGGCCAATGGACGAGATAGATCGAATAGGAGCGGCGGCCAATCCAGAGCATTGGCGCCGACGCGAGAATGCGCTCGGCAGCGGCCGACTGCGCTGAGGTGATGATCAGACCAGCCGCCAATGCCGGCGCGACGCTGTTGAGGATGAAACCCGACTTGTCATCAACAAGCGAGAACAAGACACCGAGTGCGGCAAGACCAACGACGAGGGCGATGCTCGCGAACCATCCGGCAAACCTCGCTCCGGACAACGCGAGCAAGGCGCCGACCGCGAACTGGTGCACGCGGAACGGCATCATGAAGAAGACTGTTTCTTCGGCGAACCCGCCGAACAGACTGGCTGCCACGGCAGCCAGACCAAGCGCCAGCATGACGGCCATCGCGGCCGTGCGGCCGAAGCGCAGGCAGAACAACAGGAGGAGAGGCCAGACCAGATAGAACTGCTCTTCGACGCTCAGCGACCACGTATGCAGCAAAGGCTTGTAGGCGGCGCCGGTGTCGAAGTAACCGGCATCCATCCAGAAGAAAAAATTCGACAGCGACATCGCCGCGAGAATTGCGACGCGACCGAGACGCTCCAATTCGTCGGGGCTCAGGACGAAATAGCCGCAAACCAACGTCGCGGCCAGCATGGCCAAGTTGGCCGGCATCAGGCGCGCGATGCGCCGGACGTAGAACCCCTTGAGAGAGAAGGTCCCCTCGCTCAGTTCCTTGGCAATGCTGCGCGTGATCACGTAGCCCGAGATCACGAAGAAGACGTCGACGCCGAGGAAGCCGCCCGCAAATCCGTTGACTTCGAAATGGAACAGCAGAACGGCGAGTACAGCGACTGCGCGGAGCCCGTCTACCGCTGGAATGTATCCTCGAGCGTCCTGCACACCGCACCTTACGTGGAATACTCAGGTCATCCAGGCGATCGTCTTAAATTCCGTTCGGCGCGTCGCTCGCCCGGACGCTCTCCGTCAACCGGCCGATGGATCCTTTCGCCACAACTCCTGCTCGATCGCCGCGCGGTCGCTCGCGACCATTTCCGCGACCAACTGCTTGAACGGCGTCGTGTGGGTCCAGCCGAGTTTCTGGTGCGCTTTCGTCGGATCGCCGAGCAGGAGATCGACTTCGGTCGGACGGAAGTAGCGCGGGTCGATCTTGACGAGTTCCTCGCCCGTTTTCGCGTCGCGCCCGACCTCGTCGACGCCGGTGCCCGACCAGACGATCGTCCGGCCCACTTCGGCGAAGGCCAGTTCGACGAATTCACGAACAGAATGCGTCTCACCCGTCGCAAGGACGTAGTCGTCCCCCTCGTCCTGCTGCACGATCCGCCACATGCCTTCGACGTAGTCCCGCGCGTGACCCCAGTCGCGCTTCGCGTCGATGTTGCCGAGGTAGAGCGTCGCCTGCTTCTTGCGCTCGATGGCGGCGACGGCACGCGTAATCTTGCGCGTCACGAACGTTTCGCCGCGCAACGGGCTTTCATGATTGAACAGGATGCCGTTCGAGGCGTGGATGCCGTAGGCTTCGCGGTAGTTGACCGTGATCCAGTAGGCGTAGAGCTTGGCGGCGGCGTA
This sequence comes from Hyphomicrobium sp., assembly GCA_033765145.1. Taxonomy (GTDB): domain Bacteria; phylum Pseudomonadota; class Alphaproteobacteria; order Rhizobiales; family Hyphomicrobiaceae; genus JAGVSR01. Next base: position 175,579 of record JANRIH010000036.1, read on the forward strand.
CGGCGAACGCGGATAGAAGGGCGTCTTCTCGCTCTGCGGAATTTCCTGGACCTTGCCGTAAAGTTCGGACGTCGAGGCCTGGTAGAAGCGGACCGTTTTCTCCATGCCGAGAATGCGCAACGCTTCGAGCATGCGCAGCGCGCCCAGGGCGTCGGCGTTGCCCGTGTATTCCGGCGTCTCAAAGCTCACCTGAACGTGGCTCTGGGCCGCGAGGTTGTAAATTTCGGTCGGTTTAGCTTCCTGAATGAGGCGGATCAGATTCGTGCTGTCCGTCATGTCTCCGTAGTGGAGAAAGAAGCGGGTCGAATGCTCGTGCGGATCGACGTAGAGTTCGTCGACGCGCTGCGTGTTGAATGACGAGGAACGCCGCTTAACACCATGAACTATATAGTCTTTATCAAGCAGAAGTCGGGAGAGATACGCCCCATCCTGACCTGTGACACCGGTGATGAGAGCGACTTTCCTGGCCATTTCGTCCGACTACCGAGGTTGATGAAGCTGGAGGCGACTTTAGCGTGCGATCGCGTGCGCCGGGCGCTGCTTATTGCCCCACGGCACACCTCCTGGCAAGGTTGCCCGGGGTCCGTCGGGCGGGCCAATTCCAGACATCCCCAGACTTGTGGCAAAGGCGGCCAATTCCAGCCGAACTCGCCGACTAATCGGGTGCGGATCGCCCTCACGCGCCCTTGATCGCCGGAAGCAAAGCCTCACGATGGCGTCCGCACCCCTGGTCAGCATCATCATCCCGACCTTCAACCGCCCTCGGGCCACGCGGCGGGCGGTCATGTCAGTCGTCGATCAACAGGGCTTCGTCTCCGGAGACCTTGAGGTCATCGTCGTGGACGATGCGTCCCCTCATCCTCTCACGCTCGAAGATGTTCCCGATTTCGTTCGCGTGACGCGGCTGGCTCGCAACGGCGGCGCGGCTGCGGCGCGCAATGAAGGCCTGTCACTCGCGCGTGGAAAATTCATCGCGTTCCTCGATTCCGACGACGTCTGGGGCCCGGACAAGCTCGCCGCGCAACTGGAATTTCATCAGGCGTGCGTCGGCGCGGGTTCGGATGCCAAGCGGCTCGTCGTCACGTGCGGCTTCTACATGCCGCGCCGATCTGGCGGCGACCTCGAATGGCGCATTCCGGTCGAAGCGAGGACGCCCGGCGACTTCGCACGCGGCTGCTGGCATTGCCCGGGCAGCACGCTCTTTGCGCACCGAGACGTGTTCCACGACGTCGGCGTGCTCGACGAGGAGCTGAGGCGCCTCGAGGACCTCGAATGGTTCCTCCGTTTCGGCCTTCTGGGCGGTGAACTCCGTACCGTGGCATGGCCACACACCATTATTTCACCGTCCGGCTATTCCGAGCCCACGTCCATCGCGCAAGCTGCCGAACGCATTCATGCGCGACTGGCGGAACAGCCCTTAGCGGCGCTCGATCCTTCCGGCCGGCGATCAATCTCTGCCTACCTCGACGTCGAGCTGGCGGCGGCGCATCTTGCGCATCGAAGGAAAGCGACAGGTGCCGGCTATCTCGTACGATCCTTTCTGCGCAAGCCGAGACTGAGGCTGATGCCGGGAGACTTCTGGGTCCGCGGGCGTAAAATTCCCCCCGAGGTTCGCGACATCTACCGCACCATGACCGAGCCCGAGGAACAATACCCGCTCTAGCCTCGATGCCGTTGGCGGCGGCCTCGCGGAATGATACGTCCTGCCCAGGCCGAAACACGTCACATCTTTCGACGGCATACGAACCCGCACGAGTCCTTACAGTGCTCCTCTCCATCGCCATGCCGACGCGCAACTCGGCGCGCTACATCCGAGACGCGCTTCAGAGCATCCGCCAGGCGCTCGCGGGAACGGGTGTCGCGTGGGAGACCCTGATCGCGGATGGAGGCTCGACCGACGAAACGCGCGAATTCGTGGAGGCAGAGCCGAACGCTCGGATCGTTTCATGGTCCGATGCTGGCCTCTACGACGGCATGAACAGAGCAATTTCAGCCGCGACGGGTGGGTTCGTCCTCATCCTCAACAGCGACGACTTGTTGATCGATGTAGGTATCAGGGCCGCGCTCGATCATTTCCGCCGAACGCCGGATTGCGACATGGTCAGCGGAGACGTGCTCGTCGGGCAGGACCTCGGCGGCGCTACCAAAACATCTCCCTTCAGATCGCTTTCGGCGGACGGCGCGATGTTCGGCATCCCCGCCATCAACGCCCGCATCTACCGGCGCGATGTCGTCGTGAAGGCCGGACCGATCTGGATCGACGCGGGGCTTGCCGCGGACCGCGAATGGCTCGCCCGGTTGTCCGCTTCCGCTGTCCAGAGGCATCGGGTCGACGCGCCGCTCTATTTCTACCGGCAGCACGAGGGTTCGAAGACGCTCGCCAACGATGCCGAAGCGTCCGAGCGCATCTGGCGGGCGGAGTGCCAGCTTGCGCGACGGATCCTCGCCGATCCCAAGGCAAGTCCCACCCTCCGATCGCTGGCCAGGTCGGCTCACGCTCTGGCGACGTTCAAACTGCGCGTCCGCGGGCTGTCCACAAGCGACCTGTCCGGTGCCGTTCCTGAGACGTCCCTTGCCGATCTCGCGCGCGGTATCGGCCTCACGCTGCGTTGGCGTGGGAAAATTGCCGGTTCTTGATCGCTTACAGTCCCGCCGCGCCGCGGCCGAGAAACGTCGCAAACAGGATGCGCACGTCCAACGCGAACGAGTGGCTCGCCACGTAGACCGCGTCCTCTTCGGCAAGCTTCCTGGGATCGGACATGTCGATGCCACGGACCTGGGCCAGGCCTGTAATGCCGGGACGAACGGCATAGACGCCGCGGCGCTCGCGTTCCATGACGAGCAACTCCTGCGTCGGCAGGCAGGGCCGCGGTCCGACGAGGCTCATTTCGCCCTTCAAGACATTCCAGAGCTGGGGCAACTCGTCGAGCTTCGTCGCGCGCAGGACGCGGCCGATGCCCGTGATGGCCGACTTCGGGGCCTCGTGCGTCGGGACGTGTTCAGTCCCTACGCGCATCGTTCGGAATTTGTAGCACGTGAACGACTTCCGATCGCGTCCTACCCGTGTCTGCGGGAATATCGCGCCGCCCGGCGATGTCATACCGACCAGAACGGCGATGAGCGCGATCACCGGTGAAAGCACCAACAGTCCCGAGATCGCAGCGACGAAGTCGATCCCGCGCTTCATGACGTTCTCTCGCGCGGTGACGTGCCGGAGACGATAGGCATCAACGTCTCGTAGAGCTTGCGGGTCGCAGCCCAATTGTCGGAAATCGTATAGCCGTGAAGTACGGCCTCGCGCGCTTCCGAACCCTTGACCGCGAGGTCTTTGGCTGATGCTTCGGCGAATGCCTGTGCCAATGCGGCGGGGTCATCAACCGGGACCGTCCAGCCGCCGGTGTCGGCTGCCAGTTCGCAGCACCCGGGTACGCTTGTCGTGACGATGGAGCGACCGCACGCGGCGGCCTCGATCAGCGAGCGTGGCACGCCTTCACCACCGCGCGAGGGCAGAACTGCCAGATGCTGATCGGCCCAGAGGCCTGGAATATCGTCGTTGCGTCCGAGCCACCGTATCCCGGGCGCGCGCGCCATCGCTTCGATATCCGAGGCCTTCCAGGCCGCCGGATTGGCCGTGTCGATACCGCCCGCCAATGTCAACTCCATCTCGAGGCCGTTGGCGCGTGCCAGAGCGGTGGCCGCGACGGCGGTGTCGACCCCCTTGGTCCAGATCATGCGCCCGACAAGAGCGACCTTGAGCGGCGGGCGCGGTGGCATTGGACGTGGCGCGAAGATGGCAGGATCGATACCAGCGCCGCCGACGACGATCGTGCGCCCGTCGCGCTCTGCGTTCGCAAGGCCGCAGGATCGCAGATCATGGCGGTTCTCGGCAATCCAGCGCACGGTTTTGCGATCGGCGATGCGGCTCATGAATGACGCCGCAAGTGCGCGGACCAAAATGGCCTTGGGCGAATTCGCGACGGCGGTGTAGCCGCGACCGGTGATGGTGAAGACGCGATTTCCGAGGCCGGCACGATCAGCGGCCAGCGTTCCAGCGAAGATGCCGAAGAGACCGAAGCCGTGCAGCAGCGTTTCGGGGTGGCGTCGGAGGTCGTCCGCCAGACATTGCACCGTTGCGCCGAGGCCCCGGGGCACGAGCCCCCCGCGCCGCGTCGGCAGAGGCACGAGTTCGATGCCTTCGGCGACGAGCCGATCCCTCTCTGCGCCGAGCTCGGTTGCAAGCGCGACACGCCATCCCTCGTCGCGGGCGAAGCGCGCGAGATGCAGGAAATGGGAAACGAAAAACCAGTCGACGTTGACGAGCAAGAGTAGCCTCTTGCCTCTGCCACGTCCGCCGCACCCCATTTCAGCCGGTTTCGAGGAGATCACCATTGTATGATGCTCAATCATGGCGGGGATTGGCCGATCATGGCAAGTCTGGCGTGCCCGATCATGCCGGCGCTCTCGACGCGGCGCGCCCGGCCAGAACCATCGCGCGGAGAACGATATCGTCGGCCCGGAATTGGCGATAGATCTCGCTCTCGCGCGTGAAGCGCACGCGGCCCGTGAGTTTCCGCGTTGCTGCAAGCCTTTCGATCAAGGTTCGCTGTGTGGGTTTGAGGTCGTCTCCATAGAGCCGATCGAATGCAAGCGCCTGATCGATCGCCCGGCTCAGCAATCCGGCCGCGGTCTCCCGCATCACGGCGGTCCAGGCCCGGGCCACAGGACTTCCAGGAATATGGGCCAAATGTTCTCCGTGCACGCGGAATGCGAGGCTCGGCTCGGGATCGAAGATCACCGTGCCGAACGCGGACACGACCAGATACGCCCACCAGTCGTGCATGACGGCCTCGTCCGGATACGGCACTGCCTTCAGGAGCGCCGCGGCCGGCCTGTTCAATGCGATCGTACAGCCCATTGCGATGTTCTCGACGAGCGCGTTGGCGAACGACGGCGCGCGGGGCCAGGCCGGCGAGCGGCCTATGGGTGCCAAGTCCGCGTCGACGTAGTCGACGGACGTGCAGTAGAGGCCGGGCCGATCCGGAGGCAGCGTACCGAGCACCGCGAGCGCCCGGCGCACCTTGTCGGGATACCAGACGTCGTCCTGATCGGCGAACAGGGTGACGTCGGCGGCGGGCGCTTCGGCTAGCAGTTCCATATAGGATCGCGCGGCCCCTCGATTGGGCGCCGTCGGTCTTCGCTCGACTCCAAGCCCCTCGTACCGCGTGAGAAGTTGGCCGGTCGCGTCGTCCGAACCATCGTCGCGGACCACGATTCGAACATTCTGCCAATCCTGATCGAGCAGGGACCGCATCAGCGGCGCCAGGAAACGCTCGGCGTTGTAGGTCGCGAGCAGGACCTCAGCAGACGGTGCCAGATGACGCGGCATTACTCACTCCACCAAACCGTCAGGCGTTCGACGTCGCAATCTGTGTCAGATACTGACCATAGGTCGACTTGCCGAGATCGCGGCCCAGCGCCGCCAATTGCTCGCGCGTGATTAGACCCATGTAGAACGCCGTTTCCTCAGGGCACGCGATCTTGAGGCCTTGGCGCGTTTCCAGAATGCGCACGAAATCGGCCGCCTCCATGAGCGATGCCGGCGTCCCTGTGTCGAGCCACGCGAAGCCGCGCCCCATGCGCTCGACGTAGAGTTCTCCGGTCGCCATGTAGGCGGCATTCACGTCTGTGATCTCCAATTCGCCGCGCGGCGAGGGTTTCAAATTGGCGGCAATGTCGACTACGCGATGATCGTAGAAGTAGAGACCCGTGACCGCCCAATTGGACTTCGGCTGTCTTGGCTTTTCCTCGATCGAGAGCGCGCGGCTCGAGGCATCGAGTTCAACGACGCCATATCGTTCGGGATCGGCGACGTGATAGGCGAAGACGGTTGCGCCGGTCGTGCGCACGGTCGCGCGCTGCATGAGTTCGGGAAGGCCGTGACCGTAGAAGATGTTGTCGCCGAGGATCAGGACGGATCGTTCGCGACCGATGAAATCCGCTCCGATGATGTAAGCCTGCGCCAGCCCTTCGGGCCGAGGCTGCTCGGCGTAGCGGAACGAGATGCCCCATTTCTCTCCATCGCCGAGCATGCGCTGGAAATTCGGAAGATCGTACGGGGTCGAGATGATCAGGATCTCGCGGACGCCAGCCAGCATCAACGTCGCGATCGGATAGTAGATCATCGGTTTGTCGTAGACCGGCAGCAGCTGCTTGCTGGCGGCGAGCGTCATCGGGTGAAGACGGGTTCCGGCACCGCCCGCGAGTATAATGCCCTTCATCGATGTTCTCCTTGGCAGGCGTCACGTCGATCACGACGGAGGCAAGAGCCGCGCGACGCAATCCTCGACACCTTCTTGCCAGCACGGCAGCGTGATACCGAACGTGGATTTCAACTTGGTCGTGTCGAGCCGGGAATTTGCGGGTCGCCGCGCCGGTGTCGGATAGTCTTTGGTCTGGATCGCGCGCACGTCCGCGCTGGGGCCGCCCCGCGCCGTGGAACAGCGGACAATTTCGCGCGCGAACCCACACCACGAAACGTCGCCCGTTCCGGCCGCGTGAAACGTGCCCCAGGGCATGTTATCATCCGAGATCAGACGCGGCGCGATATCCAGGATGGCGCGCGCAAGATCGGGCGCATAGGTGGGGTTGCCGATTTGATCGTCCACGACCGTCAACTCGGGACGGGTCGCCGCGAGGCGCAGCATCGTCTTCAGGAAGTTGTTTCCGAACGGGCTATAGACCCACGCCGTGCGCAGGATCACATGGCGGCCCCCGGAGGCGCGGACCGCATCCTCGCCTTCGAGCTTCGATCGCCCGTAGACCCCAATCGGCCCCGTCGCGTCGGTCTCGACATAGGGTGCGGGCTTTGTTCCGTCGAACACGTAGTCGGTCGAGATGTGGACCAGGGGTAGTCCGCGACCGGCGGCCGCGCGCGCGACGTTCGCCGCACCCAATGCGTTGACGCGTTGCGCCTCGCCGGGCTCGCCTTCCGCCTTGTCGACGGCGGTGTATGCGGCCGCGTTGATCACGAGATCGGGGCTGTGGGCTTCGAGCGCGTTCTCGACCGACCGAGGGTCCGAGATGTCGAGTTCGGGACGGCCGAAGGCCAACAGGTCCGCGCCCCGCGCGGCCGCCAACTCGGCAAGGCATAAGGCCAACTGACCGTTCCGACCGGTGACCAGAAGCCTCATGCCATCAGACCTTGGCCGTCTGCATTTCGAGCCCAAGTCGCTCGCCTGCATAGACGCCGCGGCGCAACGGCTCCCACCAGTCGCGCCTGTCGAGGTACCAGTCGACCGTCTTTTCAATCCCGCTGTCGAAATTCTCCCGTGCACGCCAGCCGAGTTCGGTTTCGAGGCGCGTCGCGTCGATGGCGTACCGCTGATCGTGTCCCGGCCGGTCGGTGACGTAGGTGATCAGTTTCTCATGCGGGGCATTCGCGGGACGGCGCTGATCAAGTATGGCGCAGATGCGTTTCACGACGTCGATATTGCGGCGCTCGTTGCGCCCGCCGACGTTGTATTTCTCGCCGAGCCTTCCCCGTTCGAGAATTGTCAGAAGCGCGCGTGCGTGATCATCCACATAGAGCCAGTCGCGGATGTTGCTGCCATTGCCGTAGACCGGCAGCGAGAGTCCATGCATGGCGTTCAACGTCACGAGCGGAATGAGCTTTTCGGGGAATTGATAGGGGCCGTAGTTGTTCGAGCAGTTCGAGATGAGGCCCGGAAAGCCATACGTGCGGTGCCAGGCGATCACGAGATGATCCGAGGCAGCCTTGCTGGCGGAATAGGGCGAGGACGGGTCGTAGGCCGTCGTTTCGTGGAACAGGCCGTCCGCGCCGAGCGAGCCGTAGACCTCGTCGGTCGATACGTGGAGGAAGCGAAAACGCTCCTTGTCCACGGCGCATAGGCTCATCCAGTAGCGGCGCGCCGCTTCGAGCAGCCGGTACGTTCCGACGACGTTGGTTTCGATGAAGGCACCCGACCCCGTGATCGAGCGATCGACATGGCTTTCCGCAGCGAGATGGATGACGGCATCGGGCCTGAACGTTTCGAACGCCTCGTTCATGGCTGCGCCATCGCAAATGTCGGACTTCGCGAACCGGTATCGCGCATTGCCGGCGACGGGATCGAGCGAGGCGAGATTGGCCGCATACGTGAGCTTGTCGATGTTCAGGACCTCGTGGTCCGCCTCGCCGGTCAAATAGCGCACGAGGGCCGAACCGATGAACCCAGCGCCTCCGGTGACAATCACGCGCATCGCGTCGGCCTCATCCGGCTAGATTGAGAAATAGGCGGGTAGTTCCGCCAGCGTCGGATTCTTGCGATCCTTCTCGGACAGGATGGCCGCCTCAGGCGCAACGGGCCACGCGATGCCGAGGGCGGGGTCGTTCCACAGAACCCCGCGGTCGCAGTCGGGCGCGTAGGTGTCCGTGACCTTGTAGATGACCTCTGTATCGGGCTCCAGCGTGCAGAAGCCATGGGCGAAGCCGGCGGGCACCCAGAGTTGTTTCCAATTTTCAGCCGACAGAATGGCCGACACATGCCGCCCGAACGTCGGCGAGCCATGCCTCAAATCGACCGCGACATCGAGGATGGACCCGCGCACGACGCGGACGAGTTTGCCCTGGGCGCGCGGGTTGGTCTGAAAATGGAGGCCGCGAACGACTCCTTTGGATCGGGACAGGGAATGATTGTCTTGGACAAACTCCGCCTCGATGCCGCCGGCCCGGTAGAGATCGCGACTATAGACCTCAGAGAAGAATCCGCGCTCGTCACGAAAGATACGGGGCGACACGAGCTTGACGTCGGCGATTTCGAGCGTCTCGATCATCGAACCCCAATCCCGCGCGACTCAAGGCTGTTCCCATGCCTCTGATGACGCGGGCCGCCGGTCGATGCAAGGGTCTAGCGTCACAGATCGTCGCGAATCAATGGGATGGAAGGACCGTGGGCGGCACAATGCAATTTCCGGGGGCGATCGACGGTCTCGTTCAACTCGCCCTCGCGGCCGGGCGGGAGATCATGGCGCTCCGTCCGAGCGGCCGGGACGCCCGCGCCAAAACGGATGGAAGCCCGGTGACGGCGGCCGACGAAGCGGCGGAGCGGATCATCACGGCCGGTCTCGCCGAGCTTTTTCCTCGCCTGCCCGTCGTCGCCGAGGAGCGCGTCGCGGCAGACGATGTGCCCACGGACCTCGGGTCCCGGTTCGTGCTGGTCGATCCGCTCGACGGCACCAAGGAATTCGTCGACGGACGGCCCGAGTTCACGGTCAACATCGCAATTGTCGAGAATGGCGCGCCGGTCACGGGCGTCATCGTCGCGCCGGCGATGGGGGAAGGCTTTGCCGGCGGCCACGGTACAGCGTGGGCCTTTCGGTGTGATGCGGACGGCTTGCGGGACGTCGAAACCATTCGCGCGCGGCCCCGCGCCTCGCAACTCGCGGCCGTCGTCAGCCGATCGCATGCGACGCCCGAAACACTCGGCTATCTCGAGCAATTCGCTGTCGCGGAACAATTGTCCTACGGATCGTCGTTGAAGCTCGCAAAGATCGCGGAGGGTAAGGCTGACATCTATCCGCGACTCGGGCGAACGATGGAGTGGGACATTGCGGCGGGCGACGCGATCCTTCGGGCCGCGGGCGGTTTCGTCACGACGCTCGACGGGCAGCCGATGACTTACGGGAAAATGCCGCCGGTCGTCGATGCGCCGTTCGCGAACCCGTATTTTGTCGCGTTCGGTGCATGGCCGATGGGGGACATCAGTGCGACGTTTGCGCGGAAGTCTGACGTTGCGCCTTGAGTGCCTGTCCTACAGGCGGCCAGCATCGCGCAGGTAAACCATGATGCGTTCGATCAGGCTGTCGGGATCGGATCCGGCGGTGTCGAGATGCAGGTCGGGTGTCAGCGGCGGCTCGTAGGGACTGTCGATGCCCGTGAAGTTCTTGATCTCTCCACGCATTGCTTTTGCGTAGAGCCCCTTCGGATCGCGGCGCGCGCACTCCTCGATCGGCGCATCCACGAAAATCTCGACGAACTCGCCTTCGCCAACCATGTCCCGGACCATGTCGCGTTCAGCGCGGAACGGGGAAATGAATGAGCAGAGGACGATCAGGCCTGCGTCGGAGAAGAGCTTGGCCACTTCGCCGATGCGTCGAATGTTTTCGACCCGGTCGGCGGCCGTGAAGCCGAGGTCGCGATTGATGCCGTGCCGGACATTGTCGCCGTCGAGCACATATGTGTGTTTTCCTGCATCGAAGAGGCGCTTTTCGAGGCGCTTCGAGAGCGTCGATTTTCCAGACCCCGAGAGGCCCGTGAACCAAAGCACGGTTGGGCGCTGGCCTTTCAAGTTTGCGCGGGCGGCCTTGTCGACAATCAGGCTTTCGACGTGAATGTTGGTCGCTCGACGGAGACCGAAATCGATCATGCCGGCGGCCACGGTTTCATTCGTCGTTCGATCAACGAGGATGAACGCGCCGGTTTCCTTGCACGCCTTGTAGGCATCAAAGGCTACAGGCGTCGCGGTTGCGAGATTGCAGACCGCGATGTCATTGAGAACGAGCGTTCGCGCGGCCAGTTCCTGCATCGAGTTGACATCGACGCGGTGCTTGATCGCCGTGATGCTGGCGATCGTCCAGCGCATGCCGATGCGCATCTGGTACGAGCGGCCCGGCAGCATCGCGTCTTCGCTCATCCATAGGAGGTGCGCTGCGAACTGATCAGAGACCTCGGGGCGATGATCGGGACCGGACAACACGTCGCCCCGCGCAATATCGATCTCGTCGGCGAGGACGAGCGTCACCGCTTCTCCAGCCGCAGCCTGGTCGAGATCCCCGTCAGCGGTCACGATGCGCTCGACACGCGATCCCTTGCCTGAAACCGCGGACACGATCGGCTCGCCTTTGGCGATGCGGCCCGCGGCAATCGTTCCGGCAAAGCCGCGAAAATCGAGGTTCGGGCGGGCCACACGCTGGACGGGGAAACGAAACGGTGCGCCGTCTCGGGAGGCTTCGACATCGGCATCCTCGAGGGCTGCGATGAGCGTCGGGCCGACGTACCACCCGGTCTTCGCCGACTTCGCCATGACGTTCTCGCCGTAGCGTGCGGAAATCGGGATCGCTGTTATGGACTGGAAGCCGAGACCCCCCGCGAACGCGCGATAGCTCGCCTCGATGTCGCGAAAGATACTCTCGGAGAACTCGACGAGATCGATTTTGTTGATCGCGAGGACGACGTGGCGGATGCCGAGGAGCGCGCAAATGTAGGAATGCCGCTTCGTCTGGACGAGTACGCCCTTGCGGGCGTCGATGAGAATGACCGCGAGATCGGAATTGGAGGCGCCCGTCGCCATATTCCGGGTGTACTGTTCGTGACCGGGCGTGTCGGCGACGATAAAAGACCGGCGGTCGGTCGTGAAGTATCGGTAGGCGACGTCGATCGTGATGCCCTGCTGGCGCTCGATTTCCAGACCATCCACCAGGAGCGCGAGATCGATATCCTCGCCGGTCGTGCCATGCGTGCGGCTGTCACGCGTGACGGCCGCGAGCTGATCCTCGAAGATGAGCTTGGCATCGTAGAGCAGGCGCCCGATCAACGTTGACTTGCCATCGTCGACGGATCCGCAGGTCAGAAAGCGCAGAAGTCCTTTCTTGCGCGTCCCGGGCGAGGCGGCGTCCCTTTCCATCAGAAATAGCCCTCGCGCTTCTTCTTCTCCATCGAGGCGGCATCATCGGTATCGATCAGCCGGCCCTGGCGCTCCGAACTCCTCGACACCAGCATCTCATCGACGATGTCGTCGATCGTCGCGGCAGCGGATTCGATGGCGCCCGTCAGCGGATAGCAACCGAGCGTACGGAAGCGGACCCGACGCATCTCCGTCGCCTCTCCCGGTGCCAATGGGAGCCGATCGTCGTCGCGCATGATGAGCGTCCCCGCGCGCTCGACAACGGGACGTTCGGCGGCGAAATAGAGCGGCACGACGTCGATGCCTTCCGCCCGAATGTACTGCCAGACGTCGAGTTCGGTCCAATTCGACAACGGAAACACGCGGATCGATTCGCCCGGCTTGATCTTGGTGTTGAAGAGCGACCAGAGTTCCGGCCTCTGATTGCGCGGTTCCCAGGCGTGTTGCGCGTTGCGGAACGAGAAGACGCGCTCCTTTGCCCGGCTCTTCTCTTCGTCGCGGCGCGCACCGCCGAACGCGGCATCGAAGCCGTAGTGTTCAAGGGCCTGCTTCAAACCCTCGGTCTTCATGACTTGCGTATGGAGCGCTGATCCAGAGCTGATCGGGTCGATGCCGAGACGCTTGCCGTCGGGATTGACGTGGACGAGCAATTCGAGACCCAGGCGCGCCACGGTCGCGTCGCGGAAAGAAATCATCTCGCGAAACTTCCACGTCGTATCGACGTGCAACAGCGGGAACGGCGGTTTGCCGGGATAGAACGCCTTCATGGCAAGGTGGAGCATCACGCTCGAATCCTTGCCAATCGAATAGAGCATGACCGGCTTGCGAAGCTCGGCCGCAACTTCGCGCATGATACCGATCGACTCGGCCTCGAGCGCCTTCAGATGCGGCAGCATCCATTCTCCTCGCCGATTTCAAGCCTCGTCAGGTCCGCGACGGACGTCGCATTTGGCCTCGCCGCGGACCGACCCCTGCAGGGCCCGGGGATGAATGCCCCCCGGTTCCAGTGATGTCAACATTCGGGGATCATCCGGCCACAGCCAATGTGGTGCCGGTCAGCCGACCCGCGAAATCGTTCAAGAGTTATCCCCGCGCTCGCAGGCGCCGCTACTGATGGAGGGGTCAACCGCCGTCACCCTTGGCCCCGATCTATGAGCAATTCGCCGAACCTGACGCTGCCCTACATCCTTGCAGCGCAAGCGCAGAAACACATCACGCATAACGAGGCACTGAAGCGGCTCGACGCTGTTGTGCAGCTCTCGGTCAAGAGCCGCACAGCGACGGTTCCGCCTCCGACGCCCGCCAACGGCGAACGGTACATCGTGGCCGCGGGCGCCACGGGTGCGTGGAGCGGTCAATCCAACCGCGTCGCCGCCTACCAGGATGGGGTGTGGGAGTTCTTCGTCCCGAGCCTCGGATGGCTTGCGTGGGTCGAAGCGGAAAGCGTCCTCGTTACCTATGCGGGTTCTGGCTGGCAGATCGCGTTCTCGACGAACCCGGCCTCGCGCGTCGGGGTCAATACCACCGCCGATACCACGAACAAACTGTCGGTCAAATCCGATGCCGTTCTCGTCAGTCATGACGACGTGACGCCCGGCACGGGAGACGTTCGGATCAATCTCAACAAGTCGAGCACGGTCAAGACGTCGTCTCTGATCTTCCAGACGGGCTTTTCGGGCCGCGCGGAAATCGGACTTGCCGGCGACGACAAGTGGCGGATCAAGGTCTCGCCCGACGGCAGCAGCTGGACCGACGCGATGGTCATCGACGATACCCTCGGACGGATCGGTCTCGGTACGGCCAGCCCTACGGTGCGGCTGCATGTCAACGGCGGGGTGCGCCTTGGTGCCTATACGGTCGCCGGTCTCCCATCTGCCGCATCATCCGGCGCCGGCACGATCGTCTATGTCAGCAATGCGAGCGGCGGGTCGGTCGTGGCATTTTCCGACGGTACCAACTGGCGGCGCATTTCGGACCGGACGATCGTCACGTGACGGGCTGGTGCGGTGCGGCGGACGCCGCGAACGGGAACGAAACTGACTACGGTGTCGTCGAAGCTTGGACGTCCTGCGGCTCGCGTCGCGCCATGATCCCAATGAGCCAGATCGCAATCGCCGACGCACCGATCACGGCCTGGAGCCACGTTTGCCAAAGACCGTAACTCGGCAGCACCATCGCCGCGGCCACGGCGGCCTGCGCGACCGCAAATGGTGCGACGCGCGCGGGCAGTTCGGCAGCTTTCCAGATCAAGGTCGCTGCAAAAATCGTCACCGCCAGCGCGCCTAGGATGCCGATCTCGTAGAGAATCTGGAGATAGACGTTGTGCGGGTGGGTGCTCGTGCGTCGCGGTACGACGTAGCCCTTTGGTTTCTCCCAAGTCTCCCTGCGGGCCTCGTCGAGCGAAGCTGTCGCCGCGGTTCCGACGCCCAGAAGCGGACGCTTGGTAATCTGTTCAGCGGTGTAGCTCCAGTAAACGAGCCGCGCGCGGGCCGAGAATGGAACCTGCTTTTCCATGTGGAGGCCGGTGCGTTCCGCCCAGATGCCAAACGGAACGATCAGGACGAACGTCGCGACGATGGCTCCCGTAACGAGCCACTTCGCGGCGTTCAGCGAGCGGAGCGCGACGGCGAGCGTCAGGGCGCCGAAGACGAATGCGAGTTGAGAGGATTGGTGTGCCGAGTTGAAGAATACCGCCGCGGCGGCCACCAACAGGAGACCGACGACAATCAGCCTCAGCCGCCCCTTGAAGACGATCCAGGCCGCGAGCATGGCCGGCAGAATGAGCAGTGCGAACGCACAGGTCGTGCGATTGAACGCGGTGGGGCTCACTTGAATGACGCGCCCATCCGGGCCGGTCGGATAGTGACCTTCGAATCCTTCGCGCAGGAACGGCAAGAAGTCGTGTGTCAGTCGTTCGATTTCGCGATCTGTCACGGTATTGACGAGAACGTAGATCGAACCCAATGCGAGCCCAAGGGCCAGTCCCGCAGCGGCACCCTTGAGCGCGGGCGTTTCCATCCGCTCCATCAGCGTGGTGATCACGAGGCCGGATACCAAGAGGGATGCGAGTATCGCGGTTTTGATCAGGCCGTCGACGGGATCGGCCGACCACGCACAGCCGGCGAGGAATATGCCGATAAGCAGGGTCGCGGACTTCGCGACGGGTCCCCAGCCGATCCACGCGAGCCGCCGCCTCTGAACGAGGCCTTCGACCGCCGCAGCTGCGAGCAGTCCGACGCACAGCACGATGAGCGTGATGACGGGCGCAAACCGCGGAAAGAAGATCGCAAAAACCGCGTAGCACGCGACGGCGACGAGCAGCCGGCTCGGTTCCAGCAGTGCGCCGATTAGAGAGTTCGTTGGAACGCCTTTGAAATCAGTCACATGCTTGCCTGGCTCAGAGCCCGATCGAGTATTTTTTGACCGCGACCGACAGCGGTAGGGACGAGGTGTGGACGCTCCGGTCGGTAGCATTCATCGGGTCGTTTGGGAATGAGACTCAGCACATGCGCTGCTGGTCCCGGCCATTCGAAATCGAACCCGACCGTGAAACTCGGAAAATCGCTCGGCTGCTGTGGCCTCGAGGCATCGGAGCAGACTTGAAATTATGGACCGATTACCCGATCCGAACGTTGACCTGGTCCAGTCGCACCGATCGGAGGCTTCGCAGGCCTACCGTCCGTTCGAGCCCATCGGTGGCGGATCCTGATCCAAGCCGGTTTCGACGGCCGCCGGTCCCGGGTCTAGATCACGACGAAGTCTGCCGACGAAATGACGGCACGGTTCGACAGTATGGCGAATTGGACGGCGGAGCCGCGGCCGTTTCCGTCGGCGTCGTAGAGCAGGGCGCCGGTCGTCGTATTGTAGAGGATGCGGTCGTCGGCATCGTGGGCCAAGCCAGAGGCCGAAGCCCAGAACTTCGCGGCCGCGAGCGGACCGAGCGCCGCTCCGAGCGCCGAGAAGATTCCGGAATTCTCGAGTCGGATCGTATCGTCGACGGCGGCGAAGTCCGTGATCGTGTCGACGTTGGCCGGACCGAGTGCAGTGTTGAAAATGACGATGTCCTGGCCGAGCCCCCCCGTCAGCGTGTCTCGTCCAAGCATGCCGTTCAGCGTGTCGGCGACGCGGACGCCCGCAATCGGGCCGCCGACGATCAGATTGGCGCCGGCGTTCCCGGTGAGGACGTTCTTTTCGTTGGTGCCTGTCAGCGAAACATTCGCAGCCCCGGTCAGGGTCCCGTTCTCAATGCCTTGGAGAAGGGTGTAGCCCACGGTCGAGAACACGATGTCTGCCAGGCCGTCGTCGGTATTTTCAAGTGCCTTATCCTGCGCGTGTTCGACAAAATAGGTGTCGTTGCCCGCGCCGCCGTTCATGTCGTCGATGCCGCCCATTCCGTTCAGCACGTCGTTTCCGGCAGCGCCCGAGATCGAATCCTTCTGGCGGCCGCCAACGATGACATTGTTGAGGTTGTTGCCGAATACGAACCAGATGCCCGTTGGCGAGCCGCCGTAGTTGCCGATGTAGGTGGCATTTTCAATGAAATCGCCGAGTTGGATGCCGACGGTCGTCTGAATGGTATCGATGCCGCCTGTGTTGAGGCCGTTGATTAGACTTCTCTCGCTGACGGTATCGTCGTCGTTCCGCACGACGTAGGTGTCGTTGCCCGCGCCGCCGAACATCACGTCACCGAACGGACTTCCAGCACCATCGAGCCGATCATTGCCCGCACCGCCGTACAGCGTGTTGCCGGCACTGTTGCCGGTCAGCGAGGTCCCGCCCGTTCCCGTGAACCGAAGCGCCTCGATCGTCGGACGGCCGGCAAGCGTGAACGCGGAGCGCGATGTCTGGATCTCGTCGAAGTTGCCGTTCAGGAACGTGGTGCCGTTCTCGGCGATGATGTCGTCGATCTCGGCACCGAGGACGTAGGTGTCGCTCCCTTCGCCGCCGAACAGCGTATCGACGCCCGTCCCAGCGAACAGCTTGTCGCCGTTGGCTCCACCGGTCAGCCTGTTGTTGCCGGAGTTTCCGCGCAACTCCGGGGTGACGGCAAACAGCGTGACGGGATCCCGATAATCTCCGAGATAGGCCAAATTCTCGATGCCAGCATAGGACGTCAGAGCGGTCACTCTGAGCTTCGTGCCGATCGAATCCGTTCCACCGGTGTCGGTCACGACGTCAGTTGCGCGGTCGATCACGTAGGTGTCGTTGCCGAGCCCGCCCAACAGCGTGTCGGCACCCGCGCCGCCATCGAGACGATCATTGCCGCCGCCAGACGAAATCCGGTTCGCGAGTGCATTGCCGGTGCCGGTGAAACTCCCGCCGCCCCAGTATTCGAGCCGTTCGACGGCCGTCGGCTGCCAGAATTCGAGGATGCCGTCGCGATCCGTGAAGCTGTAGAAGCCGTCGAGATCGAAAGTTGAGAGCGTCGTCCGCACCGTGTCGGTGCCGTTATTGCCAGCATCTTCGAACACAGCATCTTCGAGGGAATCGACGACGTAGGTGTCGTCGCCACTGCCGCCAAAAAGTACGTCTCCGCCGGCTCCGCCATTCAACAGATCGTTGCCGTTTGCGCCCTCGAGAATGTCGCGATCCGCTCCGCCCTGAAGTGCGTCGTTGCCGGCGCCGCCGACAAGATCGTCGTTGCCTTCCCCGCCGTCGAGCGCACTGCCGCCACCGCCCGCGATGATGCGGTTCGCACCGGCATTTCCGGTGCCAGTGAAGAATGCGGACCCGATGAACTGAAGATCCTCGACGTTGACGAGACCCGCGATCGAGTACGTTGCGGCCGTCGTTTGGATGCGGTCGCGCCCTTCTCCGGCGCCTTCGACGACGACATCGACGCTGTCGACGACATAGGTGTCGTCTCCGTCGTGACCGGTCAGTGTGTTCGCCGCAGAGTTCGTATGACCGTCCAGAAGATTGTCGAGGTCATTGCCGGTTCCGGCAATCGCGGCACTGCCAGTGAGTTTCAGGTTCTCGACGTTTAGTCCCAGCGCCCACTCGATCGCGCTCTCGACTGCGTCGATACCTTCGCCTGAATTCTCCGAAACCTGGTCGCTGGGATTATCGACCACAAAGGTGTCGTTGCCCTTGCCGCCATACATGAGATCCTGACCAAGATCGCCATCGAGACGATCATGGCCTCCGAAGCCACGGATGACGTCATTGTCGACGCCGCCAGTCAGGTTATCGTTGAGGTCGCGACGACCCATGATGTCGGCAGTCCCAAACAGAAGACTTGCCGCCGAGTAGCGCGCCGATGCTGCCGCGAACGGATTGTCGCCGGCGGTCGGAAGGTTCACGGTGCCGTGCCATGCGGCGAGGAACGTGTCGCCGCCGGTATCTACGATATCGACGTCCTGCTGATTGTTCCCGCTCGTCGTGTTGATCGCGAAGCGTTCGCCAATCTCTGCGCCGTCGCTGCGGAACGTCTGCGCCACGACGTCGAGGCCGCGCGCACCGCCGAAATTCGCCGTCCAGCTCACCACGAACCCGCCGTTCGTCAGCGCCGCGATCGAGGGATCGCTCCCGCTCACAGGCTGATCGACGCCCACGATCTGCGAAACGTCGATCGCAATGCGATCGCCGACAGCTTCGAAATTCGCGTTGAAGAGCTGCACGAACAATTCGTCGTTCGGGCCGCCCACGCCGGTATAGCCCTGGAACGCGACGGCGAAGCCGCCGTCCGCCAGTTCGACGATATCGTATCCACTGAGATTGATCGGCTCGACGAGCGACAGCTCGGCGCCGACTGCCGCGCCGTCCGCGTCGAATTTCTGCGCCTTGATCTTGGTGCCGTCGCCACCGCTGACGCTCGCTTCGAAATAGGTGATCGCGAAGCCACCGTCCGCCGTCGGCACGACGCGCGGCTGACCCAAACTCGTCTGATCACCGCCAGCAGCCGCGCCCGGCACCGATGCCGGCGCAAGGCCCAGCGGATTGCCCGCGGCGTCGAGCATCCGATATTCGAGGACGCCGCCGGTGACAGAGGGATTGATATAGACGACGACAGACTTCTGGCTCGTCAGGGTCTCTATGTGCAGGGTCCCGTTCGCGATGCTGCTGCCGGTCCATCCACCGATGTCGATGAAGAAGCCGGGGCTCGCGTCGTGCGGCTTCACATAGCCGCGAACCGGGATCGCGACGTCGCCGCCGCCCGACACGTAGTCCGTCTCAGCCCAGACGACGATGGTCCGCGATCCGCTAACCGTGATCTCGGGCTCCGTGATCGAAAATTGCGTGCCGTCACCCCACGTGGACCCGGTGCCGGGACGCACGACGAATCCACCGTCGAGAATGATGACCGGATGGGGGAAAGCGTATCCGTTGGGCGGGATGTTCGGGAATCCGACGCTCGCCAGGACGGCCGATTTCTGAACGACTGGCTCGCCGGCGGCGACCCAAGCGGCCGTCGTTGCGCCGCTCAAGGCCCAGAATTCACCTTGAGAGCCGTCGAGCGGCGCGTTGGAGAGGCTGAACGCGGTTTCACCGGAAAGAAGATTTGGTGTCGTCACAACGTGTTCCCCGAAGTTCTCGCGCTGAGGTGGTGCGATCTGCTTGATCCGCCAAAACTGATCTAAGTCAGTTCACCAGTGTCTCGCAAATGCAAATGGACAGCTTACCCTGGGCAAATTGAGCGATGACCGATTCGTCTCAAGTCAAGGGAGAAATTCCCTTCGACATCCAGACGATTTCTCGACGTACCTGCATGAAATACTGCGTTTATTCTTGCGTTCGCAACTTTCTGGCCATGGCCTCATCCGGCTTCAACGGAGGCCTTCTAGAAGCAACCACTGGCTGCAATTTCGAGGCCAGATCCCCGCAGACGGAACATCATCGCGGATTCGCTGCAGGGGCGGTCTCTGCCAATTCGTTCGACGTTGATTCAGCGCAGGAAGAACGAACAGGGTGCGTGCTACCGAGTCACCATCTTCCCCATCGAAGCATAACGGAGCGACCGCCGTGGGACGCCTCACCCGACACCCCGAAGCGCACATGACGGACCGGATCGGCTGGCTTCGCGCCGCCGTGCTTGGTGCGAACGATGGAATCGTTTCGACTGCGAGCCTCATCGTCGGTGTCGCGGCCGCATCGCCCAATTCGCGCGAGATCATTCTCGCGGGCGTCGCGGGCCTCGTTGCCGGCGCGATGTCGATGGCGGCGGGCGAATACGTGTCGGTCAGTTCACAGGCCGATGCGGAAGCCGCCGACCTCGCGCGTGAACGCGAGGAACTCGCGACCCAGCCGGAGTTCGAGCGGCAAGAACTTGCCGACATCTATGTCGCACGCGGGCTCGACCGGGATCTCGCGACCAGAGTCGCCGACCAGTTGATGGCGAAGGATGCGCTCGGCGCCCACGCCCGCGACGAACTCGGCATTTCGGAGATCACGGCCGCGCGTCCAGTGCAGGCCGCGCTCGCGTCCGCCGCATCGTTCGCCGTCGGCGCCGCGCTTCCGCTGGCGATGGTCTTCGTCACGCCGGGCCAACATCTCGTTATGGCTGTCTCTGTCGCAGCCCTTGTGTTCCTCGCGGCACTCGGCGCCGTCGGTGCCTCGGCCGGCGGCGCACAGGTCTTGCCGGCGACACTCCGCGTGACCTTCTGGGGCGCGTTCGCCATGGGGCTGACGGCGCTTATCGGAAGCCTGGTCGGGCGATCGCTGTGAGTTTGTTGCGTGACGGCGCCGGACCGGGGGCGCGCAGGCGACCGGTGGTCTTGCGAGACCGATGGTCGGGTTCGCGGCCAACGACCGACCAGCAGCGATTCCGTCGCTATCTGCTTCGTTCAATGTTCTTTATGGCTTGTGGTAATTGGCGCGCCCGAAAGGATTCGAACCTCTGACCCCCAGATTCGTAGTCTGGTGCTCTATCCAGCTGAGCTACGGGCGCGTGGCCAGGTGTCGGGAGCTGTGGCTGGATCGCGCGAGGCGACCCGGTGCGTCCGGACCGGCGGAAGCGACCTTCTACTGACTAGACCCACCCGGTGCAAGGGGAATTGGCGCGGCGCACGGACCCAGCGTGTCCCCTGCCGGGTGTGCCCCTGACGGGGGGGCAGCGGCACGGTGCCCTCTAGAAACCACGGTTTCAATCTATCCAGTCGGGCACGCGCCGGACACAGAATCCGGGCGGTCGCGGACGACATCTGTCCTTATGCCTTCGGACGATCGGGAATTTGCAGTTCGAATGCGGTGCCACGGGCGACATCGGCAAGTCGGAGTGACCCGCCGTGCGCCTGGGCGAGTTCGGCCGCGATGGCGAGCCCGAGGCCCGCGCCGCCGCGTTTTGTCGAGCCCTGGAACGCCTGGAACAGTTTCGTCCTCACGGCTTCCGGGATGCCGGGTCCGTCGTCCTTCACGCGGATCGTGACAGCCGGACCCTGACGCCACGCCTTCAGCGCGATCTCGCCGCGCCGCTCGGCTTCGGGCTTCTCGGCGTTCTTGGTCTCGATGGCCTGCACGGCGTTGCGGCCGAGATTGCTCAGAATGCGCAGGAGATGTTCGCGATCGGCATCGATCTCGAGCGTCGCGGGGGCGTCGATCTTCCAGGCAATCGGCGTGTCGGGGCCGAGGCCCAGTCCATCGCCGACTTCGACGAGCAAGGGCGCCAGCTTGAAGCGCTCACGACGGGGCGCGGCCTCCTCGGCGCGGCCGAAGCGCAGCGTGTCGTTGCAGAACGCGATCGCGCGGTCGAGGGACGCGATGAGCTTCGGCGCGAAGCGCTGCACCTGAGGATCGTCGATGGCCGTCAGGCGGTCGGACAGGAGTTGGGCGTTCGCCAGCATGTTGCGGAGATCGTGATTGATCTTGCTGACCGCGAGGCCGAGCTGGGCCAAGCGGTTTTTCTGCATAAGGAGCTGGGAGAGCTGGCGCTGCATGCGCGCGAGTTCCGCTTCCGCATCGCCGATTTCGTCAGCGCGGCCCGAGGGCTCGATCACGCGGCTCAGGTCCTCGGGATTTTCGCCGTAGCTCACCATGTTCCGGGAAATTCGCAGCATCGGCTTCACGAGCAGCGTGCTAATGGCGAAATAGACGAACGCCGCCGTCACGAGGGCCACGAACGAGGACAGCCAGAAAATGTTGACGCCGTAGCGCCACATGGCGCGGCGGAGCGGCTCCTCGGGCATGACGACTTCGATAACGTCGTCGTAGCGCGGCCCCAAGAGCCCCACGATGCGCATCGTCCGTTCTTCGGACGCGGTCATGACGTCGATGGCCTCACCGATCTGGCTCAAGCGCAGCCAGAATTCGTCCGTCATGGACATGCGGGGCGGCGTGCGAAGATCGTAGGACACGTCGATCGAAATCTCCTGCACCGGCGGCAGCACCAGACGGCGGGCGCCGCCGCGGCGGATCGCGATGGCACGTACGAGCGCTGTTCTCAAAAGTTCGCTGCGGAGCTGGGGCGGAACGCTGCGGGCGGGCACCGCATCGGCCGCGAGGGCGGAGACTTCCGCAGCCGTCATACGTTCATTCAGCCAATTGATGCGAAAGTTGGCGAGCGAGGGCAGGAAGATCAGGATTTCGGCGATCAGAACGAAGATCGCGGTCAGAACCAGGAGTTTGCCGGGGAGACCGAGACGAACGCCGGTTCGGGGCCAGCTACTGGGGGAACCAGGCAAACCCGAGGCGGCAGCGCCGTCGCCTTTGAGACCGTCGCGCGTCAGCCAGCCGCGAAGGCCGAATTCACCGATCCGGGCCCAGAATGATTGCTCGGCTCCCTCGGCGGTGCCATTCGCATGCTCGGTGGTCTTCTTGAGCAAGTTCTTTTCCCGGGTCTCGAAGCGCTTCGGACGGGAATGTTACACGGTCGGACCTGGGAATGGCAGATGCTCCGCCCGTCCCTTCCGCCTGTAGAGTGAAGTCATCCAAACGCCGTCTCGCCGCGACCCGCCGGCGAGGCCCCCGGGGACGCACGAGGACGTCTCTCAAGGCCCCAGATCCCGCCAGCCGATGTCGCCTGCTGGCTCGACACGCCTGTTGCACACGGTTGTGATGTTCGGCGGCTAATCTTCAGAACTGCACATTATCGGCTTGCGCCTACAATTCCGATCGCTAGATTGGCCGGTATTGATCACAAGTGATTGCACGCCATGCGCAAAGTTCGCGTGTTCGTTTCATCGCCAATCGATGTCGCCGCCGAACGCGAGGGCGTTCAGCGTGTCGTCGAGCGCTTAAACGGCGAGTTCGCCGACTACCTCACGCTCGAAACCGTGCGATGGGAAACCTCGTTCTACAGCGCCGATGCCGGCTTCCAGGACAAGATCCCCGAGGCAAAGGCGTGCGATCTCGTGATCGCCATTCTCTGGTCGCGCCTCGGCTCGCCTCTGCCCGCCACTTTCGCCCAGTTGCCGAGCACGCTTGCGGGACGGGAGGGCGAGCCTTATCCGAGCGGGACGGCCTATGAGATCCTGTCGTCGCTCCATGCCCGAGCGGAGCGGATAGCGGGCGGCCAGCCCCCGACACCGGACGTCTACGTCTTCCGCAAGCTCGAGGCGCCGAAGATCGAGCTCGGCGCGCGATCGGATTTCGACGCCGCGCAAGAGCAGTGGGACCGGCTCGATGCCTTCTTCCAGCGCTGGTTCCGTACCGCCGACGGTCGCATCCTCCGTGCCTTTCACTCGTTCCACCGGACCAGCGAATTCGAGGCGGCCTGCGAAGACCTGATCCGAACCTGGATCAAATCCAACGTCACGGGTGCAGCGCAGATCGTCTGGCCGATCGCGAAACTCGGTTCGCCGTTCCGCGGCCTAGCGGCATTCGACGCGCGGCACGCGCAGGTGTTCTTCGGCCGCGACCGGAAGGTCGCGCGGACGATCGAGCTCATCAAAAAGTCCGCCAATGAAGCGGCGGCATTTACAAGCGCCCCGGAAGCATCTTCAAGCCGCCAGCGGCGGCCCAAGCCCTTTCTGCTGCTGGTCGGACCGAGCGGGGCCGGCAAGTCGTCCCTCGCCCGCGCGGGCATCATTCCACGCCTGACCGCGCCGGGCGTTGTTCCCGATGTCGATTTCTGGCGGGTCGCGGTCCTCAGGCCGAGCGAGAAGCCGACGCCGCTCGGTGCCTTGGCCGACGCGCTCGTGGCGGATGGATCGGCTTCGCGCGACAGTGGTGGCTTCGGGCGGGCGTTGCCGGAGATCGGCGCGCGGATGGGCGATCCCGCCATGCTGGAAACAGTCCTCGGTCAGGACGACGGATCGGGTGCGCGACTGGTTTCAGCGGCGCTCGACGATGCCGAAGAGGCCGAGAGACGGGCTCGCAGTCGCGACGATCCTGGACGCCGGATGCGTGGCCGCCTCCTACTCCTCGTCGATCAACTCGAAGACATCTTCAGCGTCGGTGTCGGACCCGAGGCGCGAAAGGCGTTCGCCGGCACGCTGGCTGCACTCGCGGCCACGGGGCGCGTCTGGATCCTCGCAACCATTCGAGGCGATCTCTACGAACGGCTTATTTCCGATCACGACTGGCTCGCCCTCAAAGACGAGGGCTGCACCTACGACCTCGCTCCGCCGGGGCCTGAGGAACTCGACGAGATCGTGAGGAAGTCGGCCACCGCGGCGGGGCTCCACTACGACACGGACACACGCGACGGCACGCGCCTCGATCAGCAACTTCTCGCCGATGCCAGCGGATTCGACAGTCTGCCGCTCCTGCAATTCACGCTCAATCGGCTCTTCGAGCGGCGCGAGACGCGCGGCGATGGAATCTATCTGACGTTCGATGCCTACCGCCAGATGGGCGGACTCGATGGCGCGATCGATCAGGCCGCCGAACAAGCGCTCGGATCGCTCGGAGACGAGGAGCGGGCCGAATTGCCTCGCCTTCTGCGGCTCCTCGTCGTGCCCGTCGAAGGCAAACAAGGCGAACACGAAACGTCAGGCCTTTCGCTCACGGTGCGGCCGGTCGACATCGACGACGCGCGGCGCAATCCCGCCTCGCAGCGCCTCGTGGATGCTCTGATCGCCCAGCGCATTCTGCTGGCATCGAAAGAAGCGGCCGATTCCTCGGGTACAGTTCAAGTCGCACACCAACGTGTGCTGGCGAGCTGGAACCGCGCGCGCCTCATTCTCGCCGACCACCGTGAATTCTACCGAATCCGCGACGACGTCGAACAGCAATACCGGCGCTGGAAGGACGGCCGAAAAAAGCCCGCTCTGTTGATCCCTCCCGGCGTCGCGATCGCGGAAGCGGAAAAGATCGCGGCGAACTATCGGGACGAACTCAGACCGTCGATCCTCAATTTCGTACGCGAATCGGGCCGGCGGGCGCGCTGGCGGCTACGCTTCTTCCAGGCCGCCGCGGCTGTGCTCGCGATCCTCGCGCTTGTCGCCGCGTGGCAGCGGAACGAGGCTCGAACTGCGCAACGCCAGGCGACCGCCAACTACGAAACGGCGCGCGGCACGGTCGACCGCCTGATTGGGTCCTTCGCCGATCGCATGTCGCAGATGGAGGACATCTCCATCGGCACGATCGAAGCGGCCTATGGAGAGATCGACAAGGCCGTCGAGGAACTTGGGGTCCGGGCGGCGGCGGCGGACCAAACTTTCGACGCGACACGCGGCGCAATGGCCTTGAGCTTCGCCAATCTTTACAAGAAGACCGAGACAGCCGAGGTTGGCCGCGGTGGAACCTCCCCCGCTGTCCAACTCGTCAATCAGGCGATCGATCTCTTCAAAAGACTTGTGACCGCCTATCCCGCCGAGACAAAATACAAAGTCTCTTTGGCGCGCGGCTATGCGCTCTTCTCCGATCTCAACCGCGCGACGAACCTCGCTGCCGCGAAGTTGGCCGCCAACACCGCGCTCGATCTCATCACCGAGGTCGCCAATCTCGAGCCGGACAGCCGCGAGTTCGCGCTCGAACGGTCCCGCACACTCATCCGGCTCGGCGACCTGCAGAAGGAGGGCAAGGACTTCAAGGGCGCGCGCGCCTATTACGAACAAGCGATCGATGTTGGTCTGCTGCCTCTCTTTGAGCGCGACCCGGATGACAAAGACGTACTCCGGGAACTATCGTGGCAACTGGCGAAGATCGGCGATGACGATCTCAAAGGAAAGCCCGGCGCCCCGGCGAATGCGCTTGCAAACTTCGAACGCTCGCTATGTCTGCGTCGCCGACTCCTCGACCGCGATCCGGCGAATGCGCTGTTTCAGATCGACGTTTCGTGGTCTCTCGACCGCGTGTCGCAAGCGAAATCCAAGCTCGGTGATCTCGACAGCGCGGAGCAGGCCCTACTCGAAGCGATCACTCTTCGGCGGACGCGGTACGAAAGTGATCAGCAGCAGGGCGTGTCGGACAAGAAGGACAGCTACATTCTGAACGATCTCTATCGCATCGCGCTCAGCGCCGCCGAGTTCTATGCTAACAAGAAGGACTTCCCCCTCGCGTTCGCCTATCTCGTCGAAGTTAGCGAGACCGACGACAAGCTCTACAAGCGCCGCGCGAAGCGGCGGACCGACCCGAAGTACGACACGCTTTTGGCCGACGTCACGGCGGCGCTCGCGGCCGGCGATCAGATGAAGATCCGCGCCAATTCCCTGACAATCCGGCGCGAGAACGAATACCTCGGCGCTCTCTCGCGCAAGCCGCAGACCTCAGAGGACTGCTGGCCGCGCATTTCGGCGGAACTCGGCGAGATGGCGCGTGCGCGGAAGCCAGCACCGTCCCCCGCGATCGACACCAAGCCGTGAAACGCTCGCCGTGAGCCCTTGACACTGTTGCTGCGGTTCACGCAACTTCCGCGGCCACGAGGTCTTGGCCATTCCGGGGCAGCCGTCGCGCCCGATGGCGCGCGAGGAAAGCTCATCGCCTCGCCAACAACAAGAAGACGCGAGGGTCCCGGCATGAAGCGTCGTCACGCGATGTCCCTGCTAGCAGCCGCTTTCGGTTGCGCGGTCGCGCCGTCGGCCGCAATCGCGTGGGGTTCGGCAGGTCACTCGACGGCTGCGGAAATCGCTGAAGGCTATCTCGGCCCCATCACACGGCAACGGATCGCCGATCTCGTCGGGCATTCCTCGCTCGCGTCGATCTCGAGCTGGGCCGATACCTATGCCGTCACCAATCCGAAGTCGCGACCCTGGCACTACGTCAATGTTCCGCTCGATGCACCCGCCTACGATGCCACGCGGGATTGCCCGTCGAGCGCCTTCGGTGACTGTATCGTCGGTGCCATCGCTCATTTTCGCGGCGTGCTGGCCGACACGCGGGCGCCTCGCGACGAGCGGATCACGGCCCTCAAGATGATCGTCCATCTCGTCGTCGATCTGCACCAGCCGCTCCATTGCGCCGATCGGAACGACGCGGGCGGCAGCAAGCTCACGGTGCAATTCTTCGCGGGCCCGATGTCGCTGCACAACGTCTGGGACTTCGGCATCCTCGACCGCTTCAGCTATGACTGGGGCTTGCACGTTGAAAAGGCCCGCGCCGCCATCGGCGACGCGGACGTGCGGGTCTTCCGCAACGGTACGATCGAAGACTGGGCCATGGAAGCCCATGCGTTGGCGAAGTCTGCCGCCTACGATCTGCCGCCGGACAACGTGCTTGCGGATGACTATCAGCAGCGCGCGCTCCCGATCATCCATCGCCAGCTCGCGATCGCGGGCGTGCGCCTCGCCTGGGTGCTCCGATCCGCGCTCGTCGACGGGCATTGACCTTGTCGTGCGGTCCATTCAGCCGAGTTTCGCGAGCCATCCGACAATACGGCGGACAAGGGGACTTGCCGCCTTGTCGGCATAGAATCGGTATGCGGCGCGCTTGTTGATCTCGGAGAGCGTGGGGTAGGGCGAGATCCACTCGGTCATCGCCTTGATCTTCATGCCCTGGGACAATGCAAGCGACCACATCTGTATGAGTTCGCCCGCCTGATGGCCGAGGATCGTGGCGCCGAGGATCTTTCCCGATCGCTTGTCGACGACGACTTTCACGTGACCTTCCGTTTCGCGTTCGGCCTGGGCGCGATCATTCTCGTGATAGGTCCAACGCAGAACAGCTATCGAAATCTTACGTTTCAGCGCTTCGGCTTCGCTGAGGCCGATGTGTGCGAGTTCGGGTTCGGTATAGGTGACCCAGGGCACCTGATCGTGGGATGCCTTGACGGGAAGGCGGAACAGCGCGCGGCGGATGACGATGCCGGCGTGATAGTTCGCGACGTGGGTGAACTGCAGCGCGCCCGCCGCATCGCCGATCGCGAATACGCGCCAATTCGTGGTCACTAGACCCTTGTCCACGACGACACCGCGATCGGTGTACTTGATCCCCGCTGCCTCGAGATTGAGATCGCGAATGTTGGGTCGCCGACCGGCGGCAATCAAGAGATGGGAACCGGAGATCGTTCCACGTGTGCCGTCTTTCACCTGCACCGAGAGCGAAACTCCTCCGCCCGCCGATGCAACCTCCGAAACGCGCGCGCCTTCGAAGATTTCGATGCCTTCTGCGCGCAGCCGCTTCAACAGCAGCGACGTCATCTCGGGATCGTCGTTGGCCATCGCGCCTGCGGCTTCGATGACTGTGACACGGCTGCCCAAGTGGCGATGCGCCTGCGCCATCTCGATGCCGATGGGGCCGCCGCCAACGACGATCAGATGATCAATGCGGGCGCGGTTGTCGAAAATCGTCTCGTTCGTGAAATAATTGACGCTTTCCAGTCCGGGGATCGGCGGCACGAAAGGAGATGAGCCGGTCGCGATGACGAAACGGCGCGCACGGATGACGTTGTCGGCCGCGGCCACGGTCTGCCGATCCACGAAACGACCGGCGGCCTGGATGACGCGAACGCCGAGCCCAGTGAAGCGCGCGACGGAATCGTTCGGCTCGATTGCGGAGATGACGGAGCGCACGTGATCATTGACGGCCGCCCAATCGATGACCGGCTCGGCCGGCATGATGCCGAACGGGCCGGCCGTCCGCATGGCTTCGGCACGCTTGGCGGCGGCGATCAACGCCTTCGAGGGCACGCACCCATAGTTGAGGCAGTCGCCGCCCATCTTGTGCTTTTCGAGGAGCACGACGCTGCGCCCGAATGCGGCCGCCGCCGCGGCAACAGACAGTCCTCCGGAGCCCGCGCCGATGACGCAGATGTCGGCCTCGATCGGGGGGGTCTGAGTGTCAGCCATTCCGGCGGCTCCACGACTTGATCGCGACGGGGATGAGAGCGACGGCGCCGAGAAGCGCGAAACCGATCAAGAGTTCGCGCGTCACGAGTGCGCTGGTGTCGATCGTGTAGGCGCAAGCCTTGGCGGCATCGTTTGCCTGAGACGCGAGGCACGACGCATGCACGGCGTTCTGTGCCTCAACCACGCTCGCGAGACCAGACCCCGTGAACGAAAATGCCACCGTGCCTGGAATGATGCCGAGGAATGTTCCGAGGATATAGGTCCCGAGCGAGACACCAAGGAGCGCCGGCGCGAGATTGACGACGACAAATGGGAACGCCGGGACGAGCCGCAGAAACAACAGGTAGCTCAACGCGTTCTCGCGGAATCCTTCCTTGAGACTCGAAAGCCACGGTCCCGCCTTCGCCGCGAGCGCATCTCCGATCGAGGACTTGGCGATCAGAAAGACGATCGTCGCGCCGATGGTGGCGGCGATGACGGTCGCTGGTGCGCCCCATTGCCAGCCAAAAAGCAGTCCGCCGGCCAGCGTCATAATAAGTCCGCCGGGAAGAGAAAGAGCGACGACGGCAATGTAGGCGAGCACATAGATCGCGAGGGCCGCCGCGAAGTTGGCTGCGATGAACGCTTTCATAACCTCGTAGTTGCGCCCGATCGTCTCGAACGAGATGTACCGATGCCAGCCCATCGCGAAGACGAGCGCCATGGCCGCGGCCAAAGCCGCAAGCGGCAGCCAGCGGGTCATGGCCGATCGCTCGACGCGCGCCGCGCCGCTAGATCCTCGGGCTTCCTCTTTCATATGGGCCTCGGCAGATGCTCTCGCTTCGGACCGATCGTCCGCCACCATAAAAGGTACAGGCGTCTCGCGGTCGCGCCAGCTATGGTTCGGATAGCTTTACGCTGGCGGTGTCCGTTGAGTTTCGGACGGCTCGTCTCGGAATAGGACGATCTGGACGGGAATTGACTTCAGCGGCCCGGACGCCTATAGGCTTCCGACTTCCAGGCCATCTGGCGATCGCCCACAGTCCTGCGCATTGGCGCCCGGACGTTAGTGCGGGCGTTTTCCGCTTGGTCTACCAGAATTTAGTGGGATCAGGCGCCCTCGAGGGCCGCATCGGATCCCGCGCGAGACGGAGACGTGACGTGAAACGGACCTATCAACCGAGCAAGCTCGTGCGCAAGCGCCGCCACGGCTTCCGCGCACGCATGCAGACCGCGGGCGGCGTCAAGGTACTGGCCCGCCGCCGCAACAAGGGCCGCAAGCGCCTTTCGGCGTAAAGCGTGCCGCGAGGGGACCCTCCGGCAATTGCCGCGGGAGAGCTGAGACGTGAAGCTCGTCACCCTCAAGAAGCGTGCAGAATTCCTGAGATTGAGGGGCGGAGCGAGATGCTCGACGCCCCCTTTCGTTTTGGAGACTCGCGCGCGTCTCGATGATGTTGCGGGAACGAACGGTCCGAGGTTCGGCTTCACGGTGACGAAGGCGATCGGCAATGCCGTTCTGCGCAATCGGATCCGCCGGCGTCTCAAAGCCGCCGTCACAGCGGTCGCCACCGACAATGCCCGGGCCAGTCACGATTATGTCCTGATCGCCCGGGGCGACGCGGCCACCCGTGATTTTGCGGTCCTCAAGAAAGACCTTGAACACGCGTTCCATCGCGTGCATCTCCCCACGTCAACATCGAGCCCACGGCGGGAGCCTCGAAAGGGGCAACGGCCGTGATCGCTCTGACGGACGCATGCGGGGCTTGTCATCCCTGGCATGGACCCCGCCGTGACGGGATCGCGTGACGGCGTGTCCCCTATCGCTTCAGTCGCGGGCGTGACAGGCATGTTGCCTCTCGCACCCGATGCGAAACGAACAAATTTTGCGCCCGCGATCGGCGGGTCCCGCACGAGGCTTTCATGCAGAAACAGCAGCCGGATCAACTGAACCTCCTTTTGGCCGTCCTGTT
Source organism: Hyphomicrobium sp. (assembly GCA_033765145.1). GTDB lineage: Bacteria > Pseudomonadota > Alphaproteobacteria > Rhizobiales > Hyphomicrobiaceae > JAGVSR01. The sequence goes on from JANRIH010000036.1 coordinate 206,311, forward strand.
GTCGATGGCGGTGCTGCTCGGGTGGAGCTTCTTCGTCGCCGGACCGCAGATGAAGTCCGAACAGGAGCGCGTCACACGCGAGCGCCAGGCCGCCGAGGCTCAGAAGAAGGCCGAAGCGGCGGCGGTCGCTGCCGGCAAGCCTCTCGCGAGCGCCGTCGCGACCCTTCCGGCAACGCGGAATGATGCGATCACGCAGTCTCCGCGCGTCCCCGTCGAGACCGCGTCACTCCGGGGGACCGTCGCGTTGAAGGGCGGCACGATCGACGATCTTTCGCTCGTGAAGCATCACGTCACGGCCTCCAAGACGAGTGAAAACGTTCGGCTCTTCGAGCCGCGCTCGGCCGAGGGCGGATACTTCGCGCGCTACGGTTGGTCGGCGTCGGGCAAGGCGGTCAAAGTGCCAGACGCCGATACGCTCTGGACGCAGGAATCGTCGGGGGCGCTGACGGACAAGACGCCGTTGAAGCTCGTCTGGAACAACGGTGAGGGTCTCACGTTCCACCGCACGATTTCGGTCGACGAGAATTACATGTTCACGATCGTCGACGAAGTTGAGAACAAGAGCAGGGGCGATATCGCGCTGACTCCGTTTGCTCGCCTCTTCCGGTTCGGTGCGCCGAAGACGATCTACAATTGGATCCAGCACGAAGGCTTCATCGGCGTCCCTGGCGATCACGGGCTTTACGAGGTCAATTTCCACGACATGGCCGGTCAGGCAAAGACCGAGGCCTTCGCGGGCAAGACGGGCGGCTGGGTCGGTATGACCGACAAGTATTGGGCCGCGGCGCTCGTGCCCGACCAGAAGGCGAGCTACAAGGCGACGTTCGAGACGGAGCCCGCCAAGACACAGAAGGACTTGCCCGTCTTTCTCGTCGAATATGAGACCGATCCGCTGATCGTGCCTCAAGGCAGCGCGGCGTCGATGCAGAGCCGCCTGTTCGCAGGCGCCAAGAACGCCTCGATCATCGAAGGCTATGGCGACGACCTCGGCATCGACCGCTTCGATCTCCTGATCGACTGGGGCTGGTTCTACTTCCTGACGAAACCGATGAACCATGCGCTGACATGGCTCTACGGCATCCTCGGCAACTTCGGTCTCGCGATCCTCGCGCTCACCGTGTTCGTCAAGCTCGTGTTCTTCCCGCTCGCCAACAAGAGCTACGAAGCCATGGCGCGGATGAAGAAGCTTCAGCCGCAAATGGAAGAGTTGAAGGTCCGTTTCGCGAACGACAAACCGCGCATGCAGCAAGAGCTGATGAAGCTCTACCAGGAAGAGAAGATTAATCCGCTCGCGGGCTGCCTGCCCATTCTCGTCCAGATCCCCGTCTTCTTCGCGCTCTACAAGGTGCTGTTCGTCTCGATCGACATGCGGCACGCGCCCTTCTTCGGCTGGGTCCAGGATCTCTCAGCGCCCGATCCGACGTCGATCTTCAATCTGTTCGGGCTTCTGCCGTTCGAGGTGCCAGCTTTCCTCTTGATCGGCGTCTGGCCGATCATCATGGGGGTCACGATGTGGGTCCAGATGCAGCTGAACCCACCCCAACCCGATCCTGTGCAGCAACAGGTCTTCAACTGGATGCCGCTCATCTTCACGTTCTTGCTCGCGACGTTCCCCGCAGGGCTCGTCATCTACTGGGCCTGGAACAACGTGCTGTCGATCGCGCAGCAGTGGTACATCTCGAAGAAGCAGGGCGTCGAAATCCACCTTGCGGCGAATCTCAAGAAGACGTTCGAACCGCTCTTGAAGCTCATGGGCCTCGACAAATCCTCAAAGAGCGACACGGCCAAGAGCTGACGCGCGCTCGCGTTCTTCTCCGATTTAGTCGTCATTAGCAGGCGAGACCATGGACAGCCTCGCCTTCAGCGCGGAAGACCTCGAGGACGGACGGCGGCTCTTCGAGCAACCCTGGCGGTTCGTCAAGGGTGTCGTCGGCCTCGAGCATCTGCCGCCTTCCGGCCCGCCGGAGATCGCGCTCGCCGGGCGATCGAATGTCGGCAAATCCTCGCTGATCAACGCGCTCGTTCGGCAGAACGGTCTCGCGCGGACGTCGAACACGCCGGGACGTACACAAGAGCTCAACTTCTTCGTGCCCGATGACGGGCGGCTCTATCTGGTCGACATGCCCGGATACGGATTCGCCAAGGCCCCGAAACCCATCGTCGAAGCCTGGACCGGGCTCGTGAAATCCTATCTCGCCGGTCGCCAGAGGCTCGCGCGCGTGTTCCTGCTCATCGACGCTCGCCACGGGATCAAGTCCGTCGATGAGGAGATCATGCGGCTTCTCGACGAGGCAGCGGTCAGCTACCAGATCGTGCTGACAAAGACAGACAAAATCAGTGCTCAGGCACTCGCCGACGTGACGCGCAAGACCGCCGCAGTCATCGGGAAGCGGACGGCCGCATTTCCGTCGATCCTCGAGACGTCTTCGGAAACGGGGACAGGGATCGACGACCTACGGGCCGAGGCGGCGCGCGTCACGCGCGCTTACACGTCGGGCTAAAGCCCCATCAGCTTCTGAATTGGTCCGATCAGGCCTTCTCCGAAGCGCGCGAGAAGACCGCCCACGACGGCGGCCGTAATCCAGCCGGCCCAGCGCGACAGCGTCGCGCCGTAGTTGATCGCGACCTTTACCTCGATCATCTGATCGGGGAGAGCCGTTTCCGCGGCAAGCCCGTCCGCGCCGACGGTGCGCGCAGAGACCAGCAACTGGAGGCGATGCTTGCCGCGCTCGCGCGGTGTGATCGTCCAGCGCCAACTCGCATAGTCGTCGGCCATCAACCCGAGCACGTTATCGATCCATTGCGTCTCTGGCGATGCGTTCTCGATCCAGAATCCGCCGTCGGGCGCGCGCAGACGCACGGACATCGCTTTCGTGACGGTGATCTCGTGGCGATAGACGGCGCCACCGCCCTGCAATCCTTCGGCGATCGCCTTCACCTCCGCGCGCGCGACGCGCGCCTCGACGACGAGTGCCATGCCGACGCGCATCTTGCGCGGAATGTTTTCGACAAGCTGTCCTGCCGCCACTCGCACGTTCTGTGCTGGCGCACCGTTCCGCGCGCGCTGCGGCGGCGGCATCGCAGATCCAGCCTGAGTTGGGGGCGCAAACGGCGGCGCGCCCCGGCCGGCGGGCGGAGGTCCAGGTCGCTGCTGCATTCCCTGAGGTGGACCGCCCGGACCCATCGGCCCCGGCGGCGGCATCGTCTGCGGACCTGGTCCGCGCGGGATGTGCCCCGGTTGAAATCCATTCGGAAGGCCGCCCGGCGGGGGACCCGGCTGGCTCAATGGCGGCATCGCCTGGACCTGACCGTGACCCTGGCTGTGACCATGGCCATTCCCCGGGCCCGGCGCTCCACCCGGCGCCTCGAGCGGACGCATTGGCTGACCGGGTGGCGAATTGGGTTGCTGGGCCGGTCCGGGCGACATCGGTGGCGCGGCGACAGGCGCCTGCGGTAGTGCGGGCTCGATGCGGCGCTGAGTGCCCGGCGGACCGACGGGCGGCATCATGCCGTTGGGTGGGCCCGCGGGTGGCGCACCAAACCCTTCCGGCGCATCCATCGGACGCGCGTTCGGCGGTGCCGTGCGCGGATGCTCCGGCGGCGGCATCGGCATGCGCGGCTGATCGACGATGGTCGGCTGCTGATGCAGCTGCGGCTGGAACGGCGGTTGCGGCGGCTGATGCCGAGGCTGTGCGGCACTTCCCGGCAAATTGGCTGGCTGCCACTGAGGCTCGACGGGCGAGAACGTCTCCCGGCGCATATCGACCGGGGACGCCGCATCGACCGGCGCAGGTTCGCCCTGACGGAGCGGTGCCGATTGCGATTGGGCAGCGGACGGTGGCGCCGGCTGCGGATGAGGTGCCGATGCGGCCGGGGCCGGGGCCGGAGGGGCCGTCCGCGTTTGAACACGCTCCCGCGCGTTGGCCAAGATTTCTTCGGTCGAAGCGGGCGCGCGCGGCTCGCTCATTGGTTGAGGCTGGGGTTGAGGCTGAGCCTCGGGCGGACGACCTGTCGACTGGGATGGCTGAGTGGCGGTCGCGCGCTGGAGGGCGCGGATCGCTTCCTCGAACGTCAGCCCTTCGGCGCGGAGCAGATGCGCGGCCGTGCTCTTTCCGTCGCCGACGATCGCGGCCAGCACGATGGCGCCGTCGATCTCCTTCCGGCGGCCCTGACGCGCGGCGGCGGCGGCGGCTTCGAGGATGCGTTTCAGGTCCGCGGAAATGGCGACCGATCCGCCCACGCCAGGTGCGCGGCGCTCTTCGATCCGACCGATGTGGGTGGAAACCTCACCCGCAAGCCGTGCCGGGTCGACGCGGCTCGAGCGCAGCACGTTGCCCGCTTCGCCATCCTCGAGCAGGGCGAGCAGCAGATGCTCGAGCGTGACTTCCAGATGTGACTGCGCGTCCGCGTAGCCCGCCGCTCGTGCGAGCGTCGAGGCAAGTTGCGCCGACATCGGAATTCGGCCGAGCTCGCCGACGTTCATAAAAGGCCCCGCACTCGATCAACAGTCGCCGCATTCCAGCCCGACAGCGCGTCGGAACCAGTCCACGGTCTAACCCCTTACGGGATAAAGCGTGATCCGGTGTCGCCGGGCAAGCCGCTATTCGGCTGCTCCGTCGACACGCGACCGCCCCACAACCGCGCTCCTAGCATCGGAATGTGAGGGAATTCCGTTGAGATGAGGGGGCGAGCGGGATATGTGACATCGCGCCCGGGGAGCATGATGCAGGCCCTTATGACAACGCAGGCAGTCCCGGCGCAGCGTTGTCTTCGGCGAGATCGATTGCCGCCTGGCCGTCCCGGTCCGGCCCATCAGGACGACGTACGACCATGACGGACTTTTTCGGACGGTCCCCTCTTGCGAAGTCCCCAGAGACGGGCTCAGGGTCCACCAAGACCGACGCGAGCGGGAATGCGATTTCGGCGCATCTACAGGCGCGCATCCTGGCCGAAGCCTTGCCCAACATGCTGCGCTACGACGAGGAGACGGTCGTCGTGAAGTTCGGCGGCCATGCCATGGGCGATCAGGCGCTTGCGGACGCATTCGCGCAGGACATCGTCTATCTGAAGCAGTCCGGCATCAGTCCGATCGTCGTTCACGGCGGGGGTCCGCAGATCGCGGAGATGCTGAAGCGCCATGACATCAAGTCGGAATTCGTGCACGGCCTCCGGGTGACCGACAAGGCGACCGTCGAGATCGTCGAGATGGTCCTCGCAGGCGCGATCAACAAGGAGATCGTTTCGGCGATCAACCGGCAGGGTGGGAAGGCCGTCGGCATCTGCGGCAAGGACGCCAATCTCATGATTGCGCGGAAGATCACCGAAATGCCAAACCCCAAGACGAATGAGATGGAGCGCGTGGACCTCGGCTTCGTGGGGGACCCTTACATCGTCAATCCTCATATCGTCGACGTCATCTCGAAATCCGATCTTATTCCGGTGATCGCGCCGATCGGGCTCTCGATCGACGGCGAGACGCTCAACATCAACGCGGACAGCTTCGCGTCGGCGCTGGCGGCCCGCATGAAGGCGAAACGCCTGCTCCTTCTGACCGACGTCGAGGGCGTGCTCGATCAGGACAAGAAGCTCATCGAGGAGCTGTCGATCGAGGAGGCGCGGCGGCTCATCCAGGACGGCACGATTTCGGGCGGCATGATCCCGAAAATCGAAGGCTGCATCGAGGTTGTCGAAGCGGGCGTCGAAGCGGTGGTCATCATCAACGGCAAGGTGCCCCATTCGGTGCTTCTTGAACTTCTGACAGACCATGGCGCCGGCACGCTCGTTGGACGTCGCAAGGGCAGGGCCAAGCGCTAACTCGTGGCCGAGTGACGAGGCCGGAGACCGCGACCGATGATGCAACTGTCTGCAATCTACCGTTATCCGGTCAAAAGTCTGCGCGGACACGCACTGCCAATCTCTGAAGTCGAGCCGATCGGGCTTGCGGGCGACCGGCGGTGGCTCGTCGTCGATCCTGCCGGAAAAGCGGTAACGATCCGCGATATTCCGAAAATGGTCGAGATCGAGGCCGAGGTGACGGACGACGGCCTCCGGCTCTCGCATGCGACGCACGGCACATGCGTTGTGCCCTCACCCGGACCGGCCTCGCGGTCCGAGACCGTCAATGTGTGGAGCGACAGCGTCGCCGCGCGCGCGGCCGGTCTCGAAGCGTCCACGTATCTTTCATCGATCCTCGGCCACGACGTCTCGCTCGTCCACCTCGCCGATGTGACGGCGCGGCCGATCACCGACGAAGCCGCCGGAGGGGCCGCGCTTCACGTGAGCTTCGCGGATGCCTATCCGGTGCTTCTGGCCACCACTGCGTCCGTCGAGGACCTCGGACGAAGGCTCGGCTACGACGTCTCCGTTCGCGCGTTCCGGCCCAATCTCGTCATCTCGGGCTCGGCGCCCTGGGCGGAAGACACATGGCGCGTGATCCGGGTCGGCGGTGTCACGTTCCGGATCGCGAAACCCTGCGACCGGTGCGTGGTCACGACGTGCGATCCGGATACCGGCGCCCAGCGTGACCCGACCGAGCCATTGAGGACGCTCGGAAAATTTCATCGCGCGGCGGACGGTGGCATCATCTTCGGGCAGAATGCGCTGCCGGAAAGTACCGGTATCGTCCGCGTTGGCGACGCCGTCGAGATCGTCGAGACGGGGCAATCGAACCTGGGGATTTAACCGTTCGGCATGCGGTCCTGGCGCTGCTTGCCGTCGCGCCCAGTCCCTGCTTATTGGCGGCATGACATCCGGTACTCAGAAGCCAGTGGCGGCGGGCGGGTCAACGCCGTCCCAATCGCCTGGTGCGACGGCGCCGACGACGACGGAGCAATCCTTGCGCCTCGCATGGTCCGATCCGCGTCCCGAGCTTTCCTACAAGCGCGTCTGGGTGTTCGATCTCGACAACACGCTTTACCCGGCCGAATGCAATCTCTTCGCCCAAGTCGATCAGCGGATGGGCGAGTTCATTTCGCGGCTTCTCGGTGTCCCATTCCAGCAGGCGCGCCACCTGCAGAAGACCTATTACCGGCAATTCGGCACGACGCTCGCGGGGCTGATGCGCATCCACAAAATCGCGCCGGACGATTTCCTCGACTATGTCCACGACATCGACGTTTCGGTCGTCCCTCGCTCTCCCGATCTCCACGCGGCCCTGTTGCGGCTTCCCGGACGGCGCCTCATCTTCACCAACGGCTCGCGGCGGCACGCGGAGAACGTCGCGGCGCAACTCGGCGTGCTCGACCTCTTCGAAGACATTTCGGACATAGCGTCCTGCGGCTACGAGCCGAAACCGTCGGCGGACGCGTTCCATCGCATGATCGCGAGGCACGGCTTCGATGCGCGGCAGGGCGCCATGTTCGAGGACATGCCGCAGAACCTGGCCGTGCCCCACGACCTCGGCATGACGACCGTCCTCGTGCAATCAAGCTACATGGATCATCCCGCTCAGATCGACATGCGGACGTGGACGGCGCTTCCCGACCACGTCCATCATCTGACCGAGGATCTCGTTCGGTTCCTGTCAGCGATCGACACCCGGGACTGAGACAGGCGTCGGGTCGCGCCGGTCAGCGCTTCAGCTTGAAATAGGCCGAGCTGCCGGCCGGTGTGGTGATCGACACGTTCTGCACGTTGCCGTTGATCGTGACCGTGATCGTGCCGTCGACCTTATACTCCGCATTGAAAAAGCTGCCGGAGTAGACGTTGTCACTCACGCTGGTCAGGACCGCGGATTGCTCGACCTTGCCGGACGGGCTCGCGCACCGCGCACTGACAGAGTAACTGGTGCCGGTCTTCTTCTTGAAGTTCGCGAGGCAGCGCGCCGCCTCTTTGGCTCCCGATGGGTAGGTTACGGAACCAGGCCCCGACCAGCTGCCGTCGAGACGCACGGGATCGGCTACGGAGGGGGTAACGGAAGCGACCATCGACCCGGCCAGAGCGATCGCCAAACCGATGGCGCGCAATCCGGCCGAAAGGCCAAAAACTCGAAACAAATCAAGTGAGATTGGCAATTTCGACATCGCTCATCCTCTTCGCATTGCCGGCCCGCCGAAGCAGCGCCGCGATACCATATAGCATTTCAGCGCTTTCGGACCAGGGGAGCGCGGCCACACTCGGCCAGCCCGCTAGCCGCGCCCTTCGAACGGCATCGCCGTTGCCTTCAAGGTCATGAACAGTACGTTCGCATCGAGCGGAAGGTTTGCCATGTAGAGCACCGCGTCCGCCACGTGTCCGACATCCATCATGGGTTCGGGCCGGATCGTGCCATCGGCCTGGGTGGCGCCTTTGGCGACAACTTCCACCAGGTCGGTCGCTGCGTTGCCGATATCGATCTGTGAGCAGGCGATGTTGTTCGATCGTCCTTCGAGCGCGATAGCTTTTGTCAGCCCGGCCAGCGCGTGCTTCGTGGCCGTATAGGGGGCGAGATTGGGCCGGGGCACGTATGCGGAAACCGACCCGTTATTGATGATCCGGCCGCCCTTGGGACTCTGGCTCTTCATGACCCTGACCGCGGCTTGGGCACAGAGGAACGCGCCGGTCAAATTGACGTCGACGACGGTCCGCCACTGCTCGAGCGTCAGATCCTCGATCGGCGTCGGCGGTGCGGTCGTCCCGGCATTGTTGAACAGGACGTCCAAGTGCCCGAACTCTTCCTTCGCACGGGCAAAGAGGGCCTTGATCGACACCGCGTCGGTCACGTCCGTGACGACGATCATGGTCGATCCGGGCGGCGCGGCCGCGGCGGTCGCCTCGAGTTCGGGCTTGCGCCGGCCCGCGAGCGCGACCCGATAGCCGTTCTCGGCCAACCGCAACGCGACGGCCTTTCCGATGCCGCTGCCGGCACCCGTAACTACGGCGGTTCTCGAAGTCGACGTCATGGACGAATTTCCCGTGCCGGACGCGGATCGGTTGCCCGCGCTCGCTTCAAAGCGGGCCGCAACCTACTCCAGCAACGCGCGATTGGCACGGGCTCACCCGACCAATATTTCAAGTGCAGGATACTCCCCGAGGCTTGGCCGGGACGACGGCCTCGTCCCGCTCAGCGCGTCGGGACCGGCTTCTCGCCGCGGTAATCGTAGAAGCCGCGATTGGTCTTGCGGCCGAGCCAGCCGGCCTCGACATACTTCACGAGGAGGGGGCATGGACGGTATTTCGAATCCGACAGGCCTTCGTAGAGCACCTGCATCACCGACAGGCAGGTATCGAGGCCAATGAAGTCGGCGAGTTCGAGCGGACCCATAGGGTGATGAGCGCCGAGCTTCATGGCGCGATCGATCGCCTCGACCGTGCCTACGCCCTCGTACAGCGTGTAGATCGCCTCGTTGATCATCGGCAGCAGGATGCGATTGACGATGAAAGCCGGGAAGTCCTCGGAGACGGCGGTCTTCTTGCCGAGGCTGTCGACGAATTTGCGGGCCGTGGCGAAAACTTCTTCCTCGGTCGCGATGCCGCGAATGAGTTCCACGAGTTCCATGACCGGAACCGGGTTCATGAAGTGCATGCCGATGAAGAGTTCGGGCCGGTCCGTTGTCGCCGCGAGGCGCGTGATCGAGATCGACGAGGTATTGGTCGCCAAGAGCGCGCCGGGTTTCAGCTTTGGGCACAGCTCGGCGAAAATCTTGCGCTTGATGGATTCGTCTTCGGTCGCAGCTTCGATGGCGAGGTCCGTCTCGCCAATCGATTGCAGCGAATTCGCGGGAGTGATCCGCTTCAGGGCATCGTCGACCTTCGCTTCGGAGACGACGCCTTTCGCCACCTGGCGGCGCATGTTCTTCTCGATGATGGCGAACGCCTTCTCGAGCGCGTCGGGACGGACGTCGTTGAGGCGCACGTCGTAGCCCGCGAGCGCCGCGACATGAGCGATGCCGGAGCCCATCTGTCCGGCGCCGATCACGCCGACCGTGCGAATCTCGGACACGGGCGGCACGGACTCTTTCGGCATCGAGCCCGGCTTCACGGCAACGTCCATCTCTTAGTCCTTCCCCATCAAACGCTCGAGCCCACTGTTGCGGCAGCGGGCTCTCCGTTCTTCGTTCCGTCAGCGGCCAACTTTTTCGAGTTCTTTATGCAGGGCCGGCAGCGCCTCGAAAAGATCGGCAACCAGACCGTAGTCCGCGACTTGGAAGATCGGCGCTTCGGCATCTTTGTTAATCGCGACGATGACTTTCGAATCCTTCATACCCGCGAGGTGCTGGATCGCGCCGGAAATTCCGACGGCAACGTAAAGTTCCGGCGCTACGACCTTACCGGTCTGGCCGACCTGGAGGTCATTGGGAGCAAACCCCGAGTCGACCGCCGCGCGCGAGGCGCCCATCGCGGCTCCGAGCCGGTCGGCGAGCGGCTCGATATATGTCTTGAAGTTCTCGGCGTTCCCGATGCCGCGACCGCCGGAGACGACGATCTTGGCCGACGTCAGCTCCGGACGGTCGGACTTCGACAGTTCCGAGCTTTCGAAAGCGGATGCACCAACGGGCGCGGGGGCGGGGATGTTCTCGACCGGCGCGGAGCCGCCCGAACCCGTGGCGGCGAAGGCGGCCGTGCGGACGGTGACGACTTTCTTCGCTTCGGTGGACTTCACAGTCTGGATCGCGTTGCCGGCATAGATTGGCCGCTCGAACGTGTCGGGTCCGACAACCGCCGTGATGTCGGAAATTTGCATCACGTCGAGGAGAGCCGCGACGCGTGGCAGGACGTTCTTCCCCGATGCCGTGGCCGGTGCGACGAGCGCCGCATAGTTCGTCATTAAGGGAACGACGAGTGCCGCGACTTCTTCGGCGAGTGCGTTCGCGAGATGGGAAGCATCCGCGACAAGCACCTTGGCCACGCCGTCGAGCTTTGCGGCTTCGGCCGCCGCGCCAGCGCACTGCAATCCGGCGACCAGGACGTGAATGTCTCCGCCCATGGCGCGTGCGGCAGTGACGGCCTTGGCGGTCGCGCTGCCGAGTGCGGACCCATTGAGTTCCGCAAGAACAAGTATCGTCATCTCAGAGAACTCCCGCCTCGGTCTTGAGCTTCGTGACGAGCTCAGCCACATCTGCCACCTTCACACCGCCTTTGCGGGCCGGCGGCTCGGTCGTCTTCAGCACGGTGAGGCGCGGTGTGATATCGACTCCGAAATCGTCGGGCTTCTTGACGTCGAGCGGCTTCTTTTTCGCCTTCATGATGTTGGGGAGAGACGGATAGCGCGGCTCATTGAGGCGCAGGTCCGTGGTCACGACAGCGGGCAGGCGAAGCTTCAAGGTTTCAAGTCCGCCATCGACCTCGCGCGTGACGAGTACGGCGCCCTCTCCGGGCACCACCTTCGACGCGAACGTGCCCTGCGGCCAGTCGAGCAGGGCCGACAACATCTGACCCGTCTGGTTGCAGTCGTCGTCGATCGCCTGCTTGCCGAGGATGACGAGGTCGGGCTTTTCCGCCTCGATAATGCCTTTGAGCAGCTTGGCGACCGCCAGCGGTTCGATGGTCGTGCCTTCGCCAGTTTCGACGAGGATTGCGCGGTCCGCGCCGATCGCGAGGGCGGTGCGGAGCGTGTCCTGCGACTTCGCAGAGCCGATCGAAACCGCGACGACTTCGGTCGCCGTGCCCTTTTCCTTTAGACGCACGGCTTCTTCGACCGCGATCTCGTCGAACGGGTTCATCGACATCTTGACGTTCGCCAGTTCGATCCCAGAACCATCTGATTTCACACGGATCTTCACGGCGTAATCGACGACGCGTTTGACCGCGACCAGGACTTTCATGCGCGCGATGCTCCCCAGGGCATTCTTCAGATTCTTGTTTTGGTGGGCTGCGAATGGCCCGCGTTGCCAACCGGGAGGCTTCAGGAGCGAGGGTCCCCGGAATGCCTTCCGAGACCGACCGCAGCTCCAACCTTCCGACGCAGTGCGAGGTTTCGCTGTGAACTCAAAGTCTTCGCAGTTGCGAAATTCAAAATTACGGACGGCTTGTGAGCGAGTCAATCGGTTGGGCTGTCGCGTCGGCGCCAGCCCAAAATCCCTGACGAGGCATGGGAATTCGCGCGCGCGATCGACGCATCGCAAGGCGAGTGCCCTAGGCGGTCAGATCCAGTCCCTTGTCGAACAATGGCACACCACGGTCGCGCAGGACGACGATCAAGACCGCGCCGGCGACGAGGCCACCGATGTGCGCCCACCAGGCGATCGGTTCCATTTGCGGGAGCATGACCATCAGGAGTTGGATGAGAATCCAGAGTCCCAAGGCGACGGCCGCGGTGATGCGAAGGGGGATGAACTTGAAGGCGATCACCCAGACGCGGACGCGCGGATGAAGCATCAGGTAAGCCGAGATGACACCCGCCACCGCGCCGCTGGCGCCAATCAAGGGATTGGCCGAATCGGGCACGACGGCCGCGTGGGTCAGGGCCGCGAAGACGCCGCACAACAGATAAAACAGAAGAAACTTCACGTGGCCCATGGCGTCTTCGACGTTGTCCCCGAACACCCAGAGAAAGAGCATGTTGCCGGCGAGGTGAAGCCAGTCGCCGTGGAAGAACATGTAGGAAATGAGCGTCAGCTGTTCGGGTACCGGGACGGTCTGCAAGACGGCGTCCACGCCGCCCGAAATCAGTCCGGCGCGCATGAACAACTCGACCGGAATGACGCCGAAACTTGCGATCGTCGGCTCGGACAGACCCGCCGATTGGAATACCAGCACCAAGACGTTCAAAGCGATGAGGCCGTAGGTGACGTAGGGGGCCTTGATGCGCCGCAACGTGTTTTCGTCGTGGATCGGAACGAACATCGGGCGGGACCCTCCGGGGTTTCGTGCGGCGCGAGAACCTTGTGTCGACGGCCTCCCGATTGTCCAGTGCCGATCAGGACGGGTGCACGTGCGGAATGGTCATGCGTTCCAGGGAATTCGACGATCTTGGTCGAGCTTAACGGTTCTGGCCGGGCACCCAGAGGACATCACTCAAGCCACGATCGTTCACGTACCGTCCGGCGACGAAGAGAAAGTCCGATAGGCGGTTGATGTATTTCAGCGCGGCACCGCTCACCGGCTCGTCCGGAAGAGCAGCGAGCGTCACCATCTCGCGTTCGGCCCGGCGGCACACCGTGCGCGCCAAATGCAGGGCCGCGGCGGCCGGTGAACCGCCAGGAAGAATGAACGACTTCAAAGGCTTCAATTCGGCGTTCATTTCGTCGATCTCGGCCTCGAGCCGCGCGACTTGTGCGTCCGTGATCCGGAGCGGCTCATAGGGCAGCGGCTCGCCACGATCGGGCACGCAGAGGTCCGCGCCAAGGTCGAACAGGTCGTTCTGGATGCGCTCGATCTTCAGATCGACGCCCTGGTGACCGCCCGCGAGCGCGACCCGGACGAGCCCGAGGCAGGCGTTCGTCTCGTCGACGGTGCCATAGGCGGCGATGCGCGCCGCGTCCTTCGGGATGCGTTCGCCGGTGCCGAGCCCGGTCGTGCCGTCGTCGCCGGTCCGAGTATAGATCTTGTTGAGTTTGACCACGTCGCTCGGTCGCCTGCTCGCGTTCGCTTTACTGCCGTTGCCGTCCGACTTAGGATCACCCGGCCTGATACTTCGCGATCAGGGTGAAGGCCATGATCACCACGATGGCCACGAACTGGAGCCCCACGCGCCAGCGCATCAATCGCTGGGACAGATTGGCCGATTGCCCCTGCGCCATGGCCCACAGGCCCATGCTGAGCACGATCAGCACGGCCAGCACCGCCACCGTCGTCAGGTGGAAAAGAACGGTCTCCATCTTTCACTCGGCTCCTTTTCGGCCAGCTGCTCACACGACTGTGGGTCCGGCCCGGGGGTCGTCATCGTCCCGGACCATACCCGGACGCGACCGGTTCGCAACCGGCAAAGCGTAGCAATTGTCGAAGCGCTGGAAACGGGTCGTCAAATCGACGACATTATCCCTGAAGCTTCCCTGTTCGTCCGTGCGCCCCCAGGGGGCACCGCGGCCGACGACCCTTTTCCCTGCCGGCGAGGAGAGCCGATTGCTCAGGTATGGTTCCATGATCTCCCGATCCGCGGCGGCGGCATTGGCCCTCGGAGCGGCGTCAGTGGCCATTCCATTCCACCCCGGCGCGTTCGCCGGCACGGAAGGGGTCGATCCGCAACCCTCCGCTGATCAGGTGCAAAAGGCGCTCGAAGCCCGCAAGATCGAACTTGAACAGACCAAATCCCGCGAAAAGCAGATCGAATCGAACGTCGGTTCGCTCGATCGCGAACGGGCGCTCCTCAACGACCAGCTCCTCCGAGCCGCAGCGCAGATCAAGGAGACCGAATCCAAGCTCACCGAGACGGAGGACAAGCTCGGTGCGCTCGAAGCGCAGGAGGCCCACGTCCGCGGTTCGCTCGCCCAGCGGCACGGTCAGATCGCAAAGTTGCTTGCCGCGTTGCAGCGCATGGGCCGCAATCCGCCGCCCGTCATCGTCACGAAACGCGAGGATGCGCTCGAAATGGTGCGGAGCGCCATGCTGCTGGCGGCGGCGTTTCCGGGCATGAAGTCTCAAGCGCTCGAGATCGCCGAAACGCTCGAGAACCTCGTCCGCGTGACGGACCAGATCCGCACAGAGCGGGATGTATTGAGATCCGAGACGACGCGGATCGGGGAACAGCGGACCCGTCTTGCCGGTCTCATTGAGACCAAACGGCTTTCGATCACCGAGCAGCAGGTCGAACTGAAGAAGGTCCGCGAAGCCGCGCGCGAGATGGCGAGGGGGCTCGCTGATCTCAACGAACTGATCGCGAAGTTCGACAAGGCGGTCGGGCAGAGCACGGGGCTCGACGCCTACAACAAGGACATCAAGGCGGCGGAGGCGCAGACTGGCCAGCTACCGGGCCAGCTACCGGGCCAGCCGCCGGCCGAGCCCGGCGCGGCGCCAGTTCCGACGGTCCCGGGCGCGCCGGCTCAGCGCGCACCTGGACAGGATGTCGCGATGTTGCCGCCCGGCGGTGTCAACCCAGGTTCGGTGGTCGAACTGGCCCCGACCGCGGGCCAAGCCCCGCCGGGGAATACCGCGCGCCTCGTTCCCGCCATTCCGTTCGAAAAAGCCCAGGCCAAGTTTCCCATGCCCGCGAGTGGCCGGCGTGTGCTGGCGTTCGGAGAAAAGACCCAATTCGGCAGTACATCCAAAGGTCTCGTTATCGAAACCCGATCGGGGGCCCAGGTCACGGCGCCCTGTGACGGCTGGATCGTCTACGCAGGTGAATTCCGCAGTTACGGCCAACTCTTGATCATAAATGGCGGCGGCGGTTATCATGTCGTTCTGGCGGGATTGTCCCAAATCGACGTCGAGCCGGGCCAGTTCGTTCTGGCCGCAGAACCTGTCGGCACCATGAGCCGGGGGGGGCAACCAACGACCGGCAGCAGTGCTCCGAGCAACCCGGTCCTCTACATCGAATTCCGCAAGGACGGACAACCGATCAATCCCGATCCGTGGTGGGTCGAGACCTTTCAGAAGGCACAAGGCTGATGCGCAAGACGGACTTCGCGTTCTGGACTTTCCTGACGATGGCAGGGCTGGCCGGCGTCACGACCGTGCTCAACGTCACGAAGACGCATTCGGCAACATCACCCAACGCCGAACTCTATCGCCAGCTCGATCTTTTCGGCGACGTGTTCGAGCGCGTGCGCTCGGACTACGTGGAGAAGCCCGACGATCAGATGCTCGTCGAGAGCGCCATCAACGGCATGCTTTCGGCCCTTGACCCCCACTCCTCCTATCTCTCGCCCAAGAACTTCCGCGACATGCAGGTTCAGACGCGCGGTGAGTTTGGCGGCCTCGGAATCGAGGTCACGATGGAGAACGGCGTCATCAAGGTCGTGGCGCCGATCGACGATACGCCCGCCTTCAAGGCCGGCATCCTCGCCAACGATCTCGTCACGCATCTCGACAATGAACAGATCAACGGCCTGACGCTGGAACAGGCGGTCGAAAAGATGCGCGGCCCGGTCGGAACGCCGATCACGCTGACGGTCCTCCGCAAGGGCATCGACGAGCCCTTCGAAGTGAAGGTCACGCGCGACATCATCCGCATCAACCCTGTCAAGGCCCGCGCCGAAGGCGACATCGCCTACGTCAAGGTCTCGACCTTCAACGAGCAGACGCACGCGAACCTCGTCACCGCGATGGACGCGATGCGCAAGGAGATCGGCTCGAAGCTGCGCGGCTACATCATCGACCTGCGCAACAACCCGGGCGGTCTCCTCGATCAGGCGATCGCCGTCAGCGACGATTTCCTCGAACAGGGCGCGATCGTTCTGACCAAGGGGCGCAACAACGAAGAGACGCAGCGCGCGAACGCGCGGCCAGGCGACACCGCGGAAGGCAAGC
This sequence comes from Hyphomicrobium sp., assembly GCA_033765145.1. Lineage (GTDB taxonomy): Bacteria > Pseudomonadota > Alphaproteobacteria > Rhizobiales > Hyphomicrobiaceae > JAGVSR01. The sequence goes on from JANRIH010000036.1 coordinate 222,634, forward strand.
AGATCGTCGTCCTCATCAACGGCGGATCGGCGTCGGCATCCGAGATCGTCGCGGGCGCGCTGCAGGACCACAAGCGTGCGACCGTCATCGGTACGCGCTCGTTCGGCAAGGGCTCGGTGCAGACGATCATTCCGCTCGGCGCCAATGGTGCGATCCGCCTGACGACGGCCCGCTACTACACGCCGTCGAACCGCTCGATCCAGGCCAAGGGCATCGACCCGGATGTCGTGGTCGAGCAGGAACTGCCAGACGACATCAAGGCCAAGATCGCCGGCGAGAAGCCGCGTGGCGAAGCGAGCTTGCGCGGACACCTGCGCAACCCTGGCAGCGAGGGTGCGGCCGAACAGGAGAAGGCCGGCGAAGGCACCGAGCCACCGGCCCAAGGTGCGCAGAAGCCCGAGGAGAAGGAAGAAAGCGGGTCACTGGCCTACGTTCCGAAGGAGCCTGAGAAGGATACGCAGCTCCAGTATGCCCTGAACTTCCTGCGCGGCACGGCGACGATCGCCAATCCCGCAACCCCGCCGGCCACGCCCGGCGCGGCACCCGAGGCTCCGAAGGACGGCAGCACGACGACCGTTCCCAATTGAGCCGTTCGGCGATGTGACGAGAAATCCGGTGGGGCGCCGTTTGGCGCCCCATTTTTTTGACCGAATGTCGCGATGAGTTCGGTTTCTTCCGCGACGGCCGAGGAGACAACATGCCGCCCATCATCGATCCGACCAAGCTCGGCTATCGGCCCTGTGTCGGCGTCATGCTGATCAATAGCGCCGGCCGTGTGTGGGTCGGACAGCGCGCCGACATGCCGGGAGACGCCGAGGGCCGTGGAGAATGGTGGCAGATGCCCCAGGGTGGCATCGACGAGGGCGAGGACCCGCAGGAGGCCGCGATGCGCGAACTCTATGAGGAGACGAGCGTTCGATCGGCTGAGATCATCGGACAGACCGAGGGCTGGCTTCGGTACGACCTGCCGGAGCACTTGATCGGTATCGCCTGGGGCGGGCGCTGGCGGGGCCAGAAGCAGCGGTGGTTCGCGATGCGCTTCCAAGGCTCGGACGACGAGATCGACATTTCTGCTCCGCCCGGCCACAAGCCCGAGTTCGTGTCCTGGCAGTGGGCGGCGGCCGATGAACTCGTGGATCGCATCGTGCCGTTCAAGCGGGAGGTGTACCGGGCCGTGGTGGCCGAACTCGGCGTTTTCGCGGCTCCAGGCTAATTGTTTGAGGCATCACGCCAATTTGTTGCCTCGGTCCCTGCGCGAACGGTGTTCGGCGTCATATTTCTTGCGTGTACGCCTAGTATCACGGGCATCGAATCAGACATCGTTCAGCGGCGACGCGCGCCGCAAGGAAAAGGCCCGTTTTGGCAGGCATGAAGCTCTATTCCAGTTTTTCCGCTGATCCCCGCATGGCGATGCCGTACCGCGTCGGTATCGGGCTCGTCATATTCAACACGCACGGCCAAGTCTGGACGGGCCGGCGGCTGCCGAAGTGGGCTGGGGACCGTTCGTCATTCGTCTGGCAGCTGCCGCAGGGCGGTATCGACGAAAACGAGCCGCCGTCCGACGCGGCGCTGCGCGAGCTCTATGAAGAAACGAACATCCGCAGTGTCGAAGTGCTGGCCGAATTGCCCTACTGGACGACTTACGACCTCCCGCCCGAACTCGTCGGCGTAGCGCTCAAGGGCAAGTATCGCGGGCAGCGCCAGAAATGGTTCGCGATGCGGTTCTGGGGCGACGACAGCGAAATCGACATCGGCCCGCGGCGTGGACACAAAGCCGAGTTCGACCGGTGGAAATGGCGTCAGATCGAGGAAATTCCCGAACTCATCGTTGACTTCAAGCGGCCCGTCTACGAAGACCTCGTGGCCCAGTTCGGCAAATATGCCGTGCCGCGCTGAAGGTTGTTTGTGGCCTTCGGAGATGGGGCACTATCGAAACAAAAAAGGCCGGGCTACCGCCCGGCCCTTTTTTTGTTTGTCGTCGAGTTCGCCGATTGCGGATTACGCCGCTTTCGACGTGCCGTGAATGGAGCGCAGCCGGTCGATCGCGGTCGCTGCCATCGTACGCTCGTCATCGTCCTTGGCCGCGGCCAGTTCCGCTTCAGCGATCGCGATTTCCTCGGCAACGCGCGCACCGTCGAGTTCAGCGAGATCGTAGGCGCGCTCGGCAAGGACCGTGACGGACGCCGGATTCACATCGGCAAAGCCGACTTTCACGAAGATGCGGCGGCGGGTTCCAGCAGAGAGAACCTCGAGGATACCCGGACGCAGTGTGGAGACGAGCGGCGCGTGCCCGATGAGCACGGTGAAATCACCCTCGACGCCCGGAACCACGACCTCTTCTGCATCGACCGAGAGCAGCACGCGCTCCGGCGAGACAAGTTCGAACTTGAAAGTGGCTGCCATCGTCTACGGTCCCTTATCGGCCGACCGCGGGTCGAGAGGCGATCCTCGCGAGGACCGATCTTCCCGTGGTCTCGTCATTCTCGTCCTGGCCCCTGCCGTCATCGCGTTTGCGATGAGGCGCGCCAGACAATCGTCACGCATCGTCCTCTTCGCCGTCGCCGGCTTTCGCCCGAACTTCCTCGGGCGACTGCAGCTTCGTTCCGCAGAATGGACAGAAGAAGACGGGATGATCGATCATGCCGGGTTCATCGTCATCCATCTCGATGATGCCAACCGACATGTAGAGGACTTCGCCCTCGCCGACCGTGATCAGGGGCTCGAAGTCCTCGCCGCTCATCGCTTCCTTGAGTTCCACGCAGCAGCTGCCGAAACTCGTGCCAGATCCCGCCATCGGCTTTCCCCTTTACGGTACCGGGCCTGGCTCGAGACCTGACCCAGCATCGACGTTCAGTTATGCAGCTTCGGCGAGCTTCTCTGCCTTGGCGATCGCTTCTTCGATCGTGCCGACCATGTAGAACGCCGGCTCGGGAAGGTGATCGTAAGCGCCTTCGCAGAGACCCTTGAAGCCCTTGATCGTGTCGGCGAGCGAAACGAGCTTGCCGGGCGAACCGGTGAACACCTCGGCGACGTGGAACGGCTGGCTCATGAAGCGCTCGATCTTGCGGGCGCGGGCGACCGTCATCTTGTCCTCTTCGGACAACTCATCCATGCCGAGGATGGCGATGATGTCCTGGAGCGACTTGTACTTCTGCAGGATCGCCTGGACGCGGCGCGCGATCTGGTAGTGCTCCTCGCCGACGATACGCGGGTCCAACATGCGCGAGGTCGAGTCGAGTGGGTCGACGGCCGGATAGATGCCCTTTTCGGCGATGGCGCGCGAAAGAACGGTGGTCGCGTCCAAGTGGGCGAACGACGTCGCCGGCGCGGGGTCGGTCAAGTCGTCGGCCGGAACGTAGATGGCTTGCACAGACGTGATCGAACCCTTCTGGGTCGTGGTGATGCGTTCCTGGAGTGCGCCCATGTCGGTCGCGAGCGTCGGCTGATAGCCGACCGCCGACGGGATGCGGCCCAGAAGCGCCGACACTTCCGAACCCGCCTGCGTGAAGCGGAAGATGTTGTCGACGAAGAAGAGCACGTCCTGGCCCTGGTCGCGGAAGTGCTCGGCGACCGTCAGGCCCGAGAGCGCGACGCGGGCGCGAGCGCCCGGCGGCTCGTTCATCTGACCGTAGACGAGCGCGCACTTGGAACCGGCGGCCGTACCGTTGTTCTTCTTCGGGTCCTTGTTGACGTTGGACTCGATCATCTCGTGATAGAGGTCGTTGCCCTCGCGCGTCCGCTCGCCGACGCCGGCGAACACCGAGTAGCCGCCGTGGGCCTTCGCGACGTTATTGATCAATTCCATGATCAACACAGTCTTGCCGACGCCGGCGCCGCCGAAGAGGCCGATCTTGCCGCCCTTCGCATAAGGAGCCAGGAGGTCGACGACCTTGATGCCGGTCACAAGGATCTGCGCTTCGGTCGCCTGATCGGCGAAGGTGGGTGCCGGCTGATGGATCGCGCGGGTTGTCTTCGCACCGAGCGGGCCGGCCTCGTCGACGGGCTCTCCGATGACGTTGATGATACGGCCGAGCGTCTCGTCACCGACCGGCACCATGATCGGTGCGCCGGTGTCCATGACGTCCTGGCCGCGGACAAGGCCTTCGGAGCTGTCCATCGCGATGGTGCGAACCGTGTTCTCGCCCAAGTGCTGCGCGACCTCGAGCACAAGGCGGTTGCCCTGATTCTTCGTTTCAAGCGCGTTCAGGATCTCGGGCAGATGGCCGTCGAACTGTACGTCGACGACGGCGCCCATCACCTGGCGGATTTTTCCGATCTTGCTTGCCATTGCCCGTTCCTCGTTTTGGTCCTTGCGTCCGGTTCCGGGCTCAATTCAGCCCCAGCCGGCCCTTGTTCAGTGCGTCTCTCTGGCCATCCTCAGCGAATGCGAAGTCCGGCCCCATTCCGACCTCAAAGCGCTTCGGCGCCCGAGATGATCTCGATGAGTTCTTTCGTGATGTTGGCCTGCCGCTGACGGTTGTACTTGATCGTCAGTTTGTTGATCATGTCGCCGGCGTTGCGCGTCGCGTTGTCCATCGCGGACATGCGCGCGCCCTGCTCTGAGGCCGCGTTCTCGAGGAGGCCGCGGAAAATCTGCGTGCCGATGTTGCGCTCGAGCAGCGTGCCGAGGATGACGTCCTCTTCCGGCTCGTACTCGTAGATGGCTTCTGCGCCGTCCGATTTCTCGGCGGCTGCCTCGGAAAGCTTCGCCGGGATCAACTGCAGCGCGGTCGGTTTCTGCGCGATGACCGACTTGAACTCGGAGAAATAGAGCGTCGCGACATCGAACTCGCCAGCCGCGAACATGGCGAGCACTTTCTTGGCGATCCCGTCGGCATGACCGAAGTTCAATTGACGGACGCCCTGGAAGTCCATGCGCTCGGTCAGGTTCTTGGCGAGATCGCGACGCAGGTTCTCCGCGCCCTTGCGGCCGACGGTCAGGATCTTGACCGTCTTGCCAGCCGCTATGAGCCGCTGCGCATCGGCGCGGGCCAACTTGGCGATGTTGGAATTGAAGCCGCCGCAGAGACCGCGCTCGGCCGTCATGACGACGAGCAGATGCACGTCGTCCTTGCCGGTCCCGACGAGCAGCGGCGAAGCAGTCTCTCGGACCGCGCGGCTGCCGAGATTCGCGAGGATACGATCCATGCGTTCGGCGTAAGGCCGAGCCGACGTCGCCGCGTCCTGCGCACGGCGCAACTTCGCGGCGGCCACCATCTGCATGGCCTTCGTGATCTTCCGCGTCGCCTTAACGGATGCGATGCGGTTTCTTAGGTCCTTCAAGCTCGGCATCGGGCCTTCTCCTTGCGCGAGCGCTTAAGCGGCGAAGCCCTTGGCGAACTTGTCGAGGAACTCAACCAGCTTCTTCTCGCTTTCGGCCGAGATCGCCTTCTCCGACGCGATCGTCGAAAGGATCGACTTCTCGTCACGGAGCGCGGTCAAGATCGACTGCTCGAACTTACCGACCGAGGCGACGGGCAACGAGTCGAGATAGCCGCGGGTGCCAGCGAAGATCACGGCGACCTGCTCTTCCATCTTCAGCGGCGAGAACTGCGGCTGCTTCAGAAGTTCGGTCAGGCGGGCGCCGCGCGCTAGAAGCTTCTGGGTCGCCGCGTCTAGGTCCGAGCCGAACTGTGCGAAGGCCGCCATCTCGCGGTACTGTGCGAGCTCGCCCTTGATCTTGCCGGCGACCTGTTTCATCGCCTTCGTCTGTGCCGAGGAGCCGACGCGGGACACCGAGAGGCCGACGTTCACGGCCGGACGGATGCCCTGATAGAAGAGATCAGTCTCGAGGAAGATCTGCCCGTCGGTGATCGAGATGACGTTCGTCGGGATGTAGGCCGAGACGTCGTTCGCCTGCGTCTCGATGACGGGGAGGGCGGTCAGCGAGCCTTTGCCGGCGGCGTCACCCATCTTGGCGGCGCGCTCGAGCAGGCGGGAGTGGAGATAGAATACGTCGCCGGGATAGGCTTCGCGGCCCGGCGGGCGACGGAGCAGCAGCGACATCTGGCGGTAGGCGACGGCCTGCTTCGAGAGGTCGTCATAGGCGATCACGGCGTGCATGCCGTTGTCGCGGAAGTATTCGCCCATGGTGCAGCCGGTGAACGGCGCCAAGTACTGCATCGGCGCGGGGTCGGAGGCGGTCGCCGCGACGACGATCGAGTAGGGCAGCGCGCCGCGTTCTTCGAGGACTTTCACGAACTGCGCGACCGTCGAGCGCTTCTGGCCGATGGCGACGTACACGCAATAGAGCTTCGCGGTCTCGTCGGTGCCGCCGTGGGCGGGGCGCTGATTGAGGAAGGTGTCGAGGATGACAGCGGTCTTGCCGGTCTGGCGGTCGCCGATGATCAGCTCGCGCTGGCCGCGGCCGATCGGGATCAGCGCGTCGATGGCCTT
>JANRIH010000047.1:0-84399 GCA_033765145.1 Hyphomicrobium sp.
CCCGAATACCACGCTGTCCGCAGGAAACTTTTTCGTGGTCTAGGCGGGCCATGGACGGCGCATGTCCCTGTGGTGACGATGTGCTGACGACTGGCTGGGGCGGGAGGGTTCGAACCTCCGCATGGCGGAATCAAAATCCGCTGCCTTACCACTTGGCTACGCCCCAACTGGCCGTCGACCGGCGGCGCGCACCTTACCGGCGGGGGTCGGGACCGGCAATGGCTGTGTAGCGTCTCTCCCTTGGCCGGGGAAAAGTCATCCAAAGCATCGTCTTGGCTGTATTGACCCGTCAGAACCAGTGACGTTCGGGAGTCTTTACGGACCTGACGTGCGGGCCTTGCGGGGGAGCCCATCGCTTGTTATGAAGCCGCTCCCGTCCGGACCCGTTCGGCCCTCAGCCCACGCGTCCGGAGGTCGAGTGAGCCACCCGTCGGCGCTCGACATTGCCGCCAGAAGCGCGGCATCCCACCGGTCGGAGCGTAGCGCAGCCTGGTAGCGCACTTGCTTCGGGAGCAAGGGGTCGGAGGTTCGAATCCTCTCGCTCCGACCATTCAATCTTTTTTATATGCAATTCACGGACGTTGGAAGCAATTCCGATGTTAGCGCCAGTCGTTTCATGCAATTCCAAGTCATTACGCAAGCAACGGTCGGGTTCCGGAAAACTTCACCTGCGTGTACTTCATGCGCGCCCCCGACTTTCTCCAACTCAATCATTGACAAAATGCCAAACCCGCCAGAGCACAACTCTCGAAATGATTTTTCTTTTGTTCTTCAGTCTGCTTACTTTCGGACTAAGGTCTATGTCGCATTCAAGTTTTGCATGTTAATTCGACGAAACAGACAACGATATATCAACAATCAATCAACCGCGTTTTTCGGAGTTGCGTCGTGGCCAATGTCAATATCGTCCTCGCGAACAGCATCAACAATACGAACGCAACTGGCCTCGTTCTCAACGACGCAGATAACGCACTCACAGTCAGTTCCGCTGGTTTCATTTTTGGAGGTGGCGCGGGCAACGAAGGCGTCGACTTCGCCAATGCCGTGGCAACCAACCGCATCACCGTTGCCGGCATCGTATCTTCGTCGAATTTTGATGCGGTTCGATTTGCCAGCACCGGCAGCGTGACGGTCACCGCCTCGGGCGTAATCTCCGCGGTCGCCGCAGGTTCGTACGGACTTTTCTTCGAGGGAACCGGCGTCAATTCGGTCAAGAATTTCGGCTTGATCGAGGGAACGCTGGCAGCGATTACCTCAGTCAACGCAAGCGACACGATCTTCAACGCCGGCACCATCATAGGAAATCTGGGTCTGGGAAATGGCGCGGATACCCTAGTGAACGTCGGCACGATCAACGGTGGAATAGTCACGAACGGCTCGCTTTCGTTCCAGAACACGGGCCTCGTCACTGGGGCCGTCACTAGCGCCGCCCTTGCCGACATCTACGATGGCTCCGCAGGCGGGGTCGTGATCGGCCGGATCAATTTGGCGGGTGGCGACGATACGTTCACCGGTTCATCGAGAACCGATCGCATCGAAGGTGGCTCTGGAGTCGATACCGGCGATCTCGGCGGTGGCGGCGATACCTTTTTTGCGACCGGCGGCGCCGATGGCAGTGACGAAATCGATGGCGGGGACGGCATCGACACGTATGATGCCAGTGCGATCACGGCCGCAACGAACATTAATCTCGACAATAATCTGGCCTTCGGACCCGACATTCAAACCGATCTCATCCTTAATTTCGAGAATATCACTGGCGGCACCGGGAACGACGTTCTGATCGGCAATGCCGGTACGAATGTTCTGTTCGGCAACAATGGCAATGATCAGATTTTCGGAAACCAGGGCAACGATATTCTTCGAGGCGGGCTCGGAGCGGATTCAATCTATGGCGGCCAGGGTCAGGATCAAATGTTCGGTGGTTTGAACGACAATTCCGCCGACACATTCATTTTCTTCACAACGACCGAAACTTCGACGACAGCACGTGACGTCATCCACCATTTCGAAGGCGCGGGCATCGTCGGCGGCGATGTGATCAGTCTCTCGGCAATCGATGCTCGGACCAACGTCGCCGGGGATCAGGCCTTCACATTCTTGGGTGCTGGGGCATTCACCGGGGTCTCGGGTCAATTGCGGATCGAGGCGAACCCTGGTGGCGGTACGACCGCCGTCGTCGGCGACGTCAACGGCGACAGGGTTGCCGATTTCCGGATCTCGCTGGTTGGGAACCTGACCTTCATCGGTGGAGACTTCGTGCTCTAGGCCAGGTGCCTCAACGCGACCGACTTCGTCGGTGTTCGCTTGGGCGGCTCAACCACTGTTCTTGACCGCCGGCTGGGCGTTGCCATGGTGGGCGTCGCACGATGATAGTCGTCGCGACGTCGGCCGGGGTGGGTCATGCCAGACAAGTCCAAGCGCGGGGGATCTCACTGGGTCATCGTGGTGATGGCGATCATCGGCCTCGGATGGGGGTTGGCGACCTCGGGCGCCTTCGAGACGTGGATTGCGTCGATGACATCGCAAGTGGTGAAGAGCCCTTAGTCCAACAAGCTTCTAAACCCAGGTTGTCGCCGTCCGGCCCGCAGTGGCTCGAGCCCCACTACCGGGTCGTATATCGAACGCGAGCCCTGACGTGGGCTCCTGCAACGGTATCGGCTAGCCATACGACTTGCGAACGAGGCGAATTTCGCCACACAATCGTAAATGGCAATGGGGCAACTCGGTGCCGCCTCTTACCGAGCCATGCGCCATCGGGCGCTAAATCGTCGAATCACTCCGGAAGCTGTGGCGAAACTCTCGTTCGATAGAAGCATGGCTGTCCGCTACGGCGAGCCCGACCCGGTGATGCCGGGCGTCGTGAGGCTGGTCGCGAACAATCCCGGCCCCTTCACCTTCAAGGGCACGAACACCTATCTCGTCGGGATGACCGAACTCGCGGTCATCGATCCCGGCCCCGACGACGCGGCCCATCGCCAGCACATCCTCGACATTGCCGGTGGACGCCCGATCACGCATATCCTCCTCACGCACGCGCATCGCGACCACACCGATGGCGCAAGGCCCCTCGCCTCGATGACCGGCGCACCGATCCTGGCCTACGGCCGCTCCCGAGACGCCGAGCGCGTCAAGGCCGGGCACGAGCCGCAGGGCAAGGCGTTCGTCGACTACGATCTCGAACCGGACGTGAGGCTGTTTCACGGCGACATCATCCAGAGCGCGGAGTTCCAAATCGAAGCGCTCCATACGCCCGGGCATGCGCCCGATCACCTCTGCTTCGCGCTCGAAGCGGGACGGGTGCTGTTCTCCGGCGACCATGTCATGTCGTGGAACACGACGGTGATCGCCCCGCCCGAGGGGCGCATGTCGGACTACATCCGATCGCTGGAACTCCTGCAACCGCGACGCGACCGCGTCTACCTGCCGGGACACGGCGGCCGGATCGACCAACCGCAGCGTGTCGTCAAGGCGTACCTCGTTCACCGCCAATGGCGGGAGACGGCCGTGCTCGAGGCGATCCGCGGCGGGGCGACGACGATCCCTGAAGTCGTGGCGAAGGTCTACGCCGGCATCGATCCGAAGCTCATCACGGCGGCGGGTCTATCTGTTCTTGCTCACGTCGAGACGCTCGTCGAGCGGCGTCTCGTGACTTGCGAAGAGCCTCTTTCCCTCGATCGGCGTTTTTCTGCCCTTTGAGCTTCTTCTTCGCCGCCTCCTCTTTTGCGGCGGCAGCGGCCGCGATTTCGTCGGCGGCGGGCACCGTCGATTCCAAGCGCAGAACAAGTTCGCGGAAGATTTCCCGGATGCGCTCGGCATTCCGGCCGAGGTCGGACCGGCCATAGCGAGAGGACGAGCGCACGTCGAGCACGGAGCTGTCTCCGATAGCCTTAACGCGGATCGCGATGTCGTCGGTGAAGCCCAGGATCATCGTGTAGTCGTTGGCTTCGGCATAGCCGTCCACGCCGCCTTCCTGCGGCGCGCGCTCGATCGCGATCGAATAGCGCAGACGCCGCAGCGACTGCATGGCGAGGTCGAACGTCTCTTCGGCGGAGCGGTTCACGGCCAATGGCACGATATCAGGGTAGGCTTTGGCCTGCTCTTCGGCCGCATCGCCGCCGGGGTAGCGTGCGGGATTGGCCCAGCCGACACGCTTCGCACCCAGCACCTCGAAGGCCGGCGGATTATCGAGATCGGTCGAGATGTCATTCAGCACCGGATGCTCTCGCGCGAGCGCGGCGAGGACAATGGGAGAGGCCAGAATTAATGCGCTGACGGTCGCGCCGAATGCGACGCGGGCGCCGCCCGGACTTCCGAAGCGCCAAATACCAATAAGCCCGACGAGACCCGCGGCGAGCGCCAAGGCGGCGAGGCCGTATACGGTAACAACCAGAATAATGGCCGTCGGCGTCGGCAGACCGAGAAACCGGTGCAGAAGTCCCGTCACGAGGAGAAGGGCCACGGCAAACAGTGCAAGCCGGCTCGACCAGCGGCATGAAGCGGACGGCAATTCGTTCACGACCGGCCGCATTCGCTGGTTCGCCGCTCCTCGTTGTCCGGTCCCCTCGTGCCGGGGATCGCCACATGGTTTATAGGCTAGAATCGGACGAAAAAAGGGGCTCAGCGGCGAACGCGGCTTATTGCGCTCAAACCGAGGAGGACGCTATGGCGCGGCGGTCGGGGGCATGGCGGTCGGAGGCGCGGCACTCGGCACAGGGCGCTGCAATTGACGACCGGTCGCCATTGGGCTTCCGGGCCCTGCGCGCGATTCTCGGTGTTGCCCTGGTTGTGGCCTCAGTCTCGACGGCGAGGGCTCAGGAACCGACCGTTGCAGCAAAGCCCGGCGACGAGGGCGGGATCCGTGTGTTCTCGGTCGATCTTTCGGGACTGGGACCGCCGAAGGCTCGGCCCGAGACCAAGGACGACGGAACTGGCTGGCGCACGAGCTTCGGATCGGAACGGCGATCGCCCGCGCGTTATACGCTGGCGGGCGGACCATTCGATGCGGACCTCGTGCTGGTGCAGGGGATTCGTGACGTGCGTGCGCTTCGACAGTGGTTTCCGGCCAAAGCGTGGAAACTTGTCGTCTCGCGTCAGTTCCTCGGGGACGACGCCCGGCGACGTTCGCCGAACGAGGGATCAGCTGCTGGTCCCGCGGCGACCGGAATTGCCATTCGCTACCAGCCGGGGATGAGGGTCACAGGGCAGGATCATCTTTTTGATCTCGCGGGTGATAACCTGGATGGAAACCGGTCGGTGCCCGCTGGGACGGCGGTCCGGGTGAAAATCGGCGAGGCGATGATCTCGGCATTGTCGGTTCATCTTTCGGTGGGCTGTCCTGGAGACGTGTCGCGTCCGACCTGCCCGGCCAATCCCGGGATTCAGAACTGGCGAAACGGGCTAGCCCCCGAGGACATCGTCGTCATCGGGGGCCGGTATCCGATTTCAGAACCGGCTGGATCGGCGCCGGATGCGGCTCCGGCAAAGACGGGATGTGCGGGACTGGGTATTGAAGCCCATGTTGCGGCGGTGGAACGCGGCGGCGGCTCGTCAGGGACACCCGGACCGATCCAAACCGGTGCAGCGCAACTTGAGCCCGGTCAAGGTTGCATCGCCCGGCTCGTGTTAAGAAAATAGCGCTTGATGCCGTGCCACGGGACTGTTTCCCTGGCAAAAATCGCCGCGCGGGGGCGTATTCCGCGGAGGCGAGGCGTGTTCATCCCGCTCCGCGTCCGCGCGAGTGAAAATTGGCGGCCCTTACAACACCCAGATGTCGCAATGGCGTTTCGTCTGAAACTCGGACACAGGATCGAGAAGGAAGCCCGGCGGCTGCTTCTCGAGCAGACAGAGCGCGCGCTCGGCGAACTCGGCGCGGCTGGCGACCTGCCGCGCACCATTCACGAGACCCGCAAATGCATGAAGCGCATCCGGTCGCTTCTGCGGCTCCTGAAGCCCGGTCTCAAGCCCGCATGGTTCGCGGCGGAGGATCGACGCTACCGGACCGCCGCGCGGATGCTCTCCCAGTTGCGCGACAGCCATGTGACGCTGCAAACCCTGGCCAAACTCGAGCAAGCCTCGGACGAGAAGACGCGCGAGGCACTCGGCGCCGCGCGCGGAATCATGTCCCCGACATCGCTCGAGGGTCCCATTGCCACCGACCCCCAAGCCATTCTCGCGGAGACGACCGTCGCCATCAGCGCCGGACGGTCGGCGGCCGCAAAACTAGAACTCAGGCGGGGCGGAATCGAAACACTCGCCTGCGGTTATGCGGCGATCTTGGCGGACGGAAAGCGTCGTTTCAAGGCGCAGCGGAAAGCACCGACCGACGAAGGGTTGCACGAACTCCGCAAGGCCGTTCAACATCACTGGCGGCACCTGCAGATCCTGTCCTCGGCGTGGCCCGAACTGTTCGAAGTGCGGATTGCGACGGCCAAGGCGATCGCGGATCAGCTCGGGACGGATCACGACCTGTCCGTCCTCGCGGCCGCTTTGGAGGATCTGCCCGTGGACACTCTTCCCGAGCGACAACGAGACCTCGTGCTCGCCCGCGTGCGTATGGCGCAGAACGACATCCGCCACAGTTATGTCCCGCTCGCCCGGCGTCTCTTTGCCGACAGCCCCGACGGCATGGCGAACGCCCTTTGCCGGCAGTGGCGCGCGGCCGGGAGGGCTCGCGCCGACAGGGCAGAGACCTGGCCGGAAGCCGAGAACGTGACCAGTATTGGGGCGGCCAAATCCGCGCGCCGGGCGCGGGAAGACCAGAAGGCCTGATGCCCTTGGCGACAGAGCGGCCCGCGCCGGCTTTTGCGCTTGCGGTCGCGTGCGGCAGCCTTACACCGGCTCAAGTTGATCCGTTAAGGTATCGCGCGCGTTCCGGTCAAAAGCCTTCCAGTCGAGAGAAGCATGCTCAAAGTCCTCGAAACCCTTGTCGATCGCCGGTGGCTGCCGGTCGAGCACCCGCCGGTCGAATGGGGCCGGGTCGGCGTCCTCATCCTCAATCTCGGCACGCCGGACGGGACGAGTTATTGGCCAATGCGGCGCTACTTGAAGGAGTTCCTGTCCGATCCGCGCGTGATCGAGGAGCCGAAGTGGAAGTGGTGGCCGATCCTCAACCTCATCATCCTGACCGTCCGGCCCGGCCGCAAGGGCAAGGACTACGCGACGATCTGGAACACGGAGCGTGACGAGGGCCCGCTGAAGACGATTACGCGTTCGCAGGCCGAAGGGCTGGCGCAGCGCCTCGAAGATCATCCGCGTATCATGGTTGATTGGGGCATGCGCTACCAGAACCCCTCGACGGAAAGCCGCATCAAGGCTCTCGCCGCCAAGGGATGCGATCGCATCCTGCTCGTGCCGCTATATCCGCAATATTCCGCCGCGACGACGGCCACCGCATGCGACGAAGCGTTCCGCGCGCTCATGAAACTCCGCTGGCAACCGGCTGTTCGCGTCGCGCCCGCTTATCATGACGACCCCGCCTATATCGATGCCCTGGCGCGTTCGATGCAGGCGAGCCTCGCCAAGCTCGACTTCGAGCCGGAGAAGATCGTCGCGACGTTCCACGGCATGCCGCAGAAGTATTTCGACAAGGGCGATCCCTATCACTGCCACTGCATGAAGACGTCGCGGCTCCTGCGCGAGAAGCTCAACTGGCCGAAAGAGCGGTGGCTGACGACTTTCCAGTCGCGCTTCGGCTCTGACCCCTGGCTTCAGCCCTACACCGACGAGACCGTCGCGCGGCTCGCGAAAGAAGGCGTCAAGCGCCTGGCCCTCGTGGCTCCGGGCTTTTCGGCGGACTGCCTCGAAACGCTCGAAGAACTCGACGGCGAAAACCGGCACATCTTTGAGGGCAACGGCGGTGAGAAATTCGCCTATCTTCCCGCCCTCAACGACAGCGACGAGGGCATCGATGCGATCGAAGCCATCGTCCGGCGTGAACTGAAGGGGTGGATTTGAAGGCTCAGCAATCGCCGGGCTTCCTGGCGGCTGGTGGAATGCGCTTCTCGTCCTCGCTCAATTCGCCAACCCCTCGCGCGATGCTGCCCCTGACACGCTGCTGCCCCTCACCCTGGCCCACTCCCCGCGCGCGGGGGGAGGGAAGCAGTGGGGCGCGCGTGTCGTCGGCACCTATGCGACACCGGCTTCGACAATTGATCGCGCCGTCTGTAAAAGCGTCTGGGGTACTGTTCGCGTGACAGGGGCGTCATGACCGCATGCATCTACGTGAGCTATCTGGACAGCTACGTCGACGCCCGGGTGCCCTACGACACGTCGACACTCTCGCGCCTTGCGAACGGCCTCGCAAATGCCGGCTTCGCGCTCCGGAGCGCCGACGATCTCAGCGACATCGACGCGCGCATGCCGGGCGCATCCCTGGTGCTCGTTCTGATCGGGCCGCCCTTTGCTGAACACGCGAAACTCGCGCGCGACCGCAAACTCGATGTTGGCTCGGGGCGATTTTTTCTTGTGACGCGGGAATTGCAGCTGGCGCGCGCGGCCGGTCTCATGGTCGTGCCGCTACTGATCGATGGGGCGAAAATGCCCGCCCGCACCGACCTTCCTGACGAAATCGCCTGGCTCGCGGACATCGATGCCAAGGTTGCCGGCTCTGAAGACGTGGCAGATGCGCGTTGGCTCCAGAAACTCGTCCTCGCGCCGAAGCTCAAGGGGCTTACCAGCTTCACTGAGGGGGCGCGTGCGACGGACAGTGCGCGTCTCGGGACTGCCGGTCTCAGGGAGGTTGTCGTTGCTGGTGGTCTCACCGAGCAAGACGGCGATGATCTTTCATCGGCCACGGCGGCGATCGTTTCGCGCGGCTGGAACCCGGGGCTCGATTCTCGCGCGGCTACTCAACTGCTTCAAGATGCGGTCCGTATCCGCGGTGCGGCACTTTCGGGCAGCCTCACCGACACGGACCTCCGCATCAAGGATTTCGAACACGCGCTGACCGGGGGTCGGGTGTTCGATGCGCCGAAGCGCGCAGCGTCGCCGCAAGCGCGCAATCCGGTCGCGGTCGAGCGCGCGCAGGTTCCCTATCCGCGTCGGAAGACATCATTGGATTCGCCGGCCTTGGGTATGCGGGTTGGCGGCGGCGAGGGCGGTACGGTTGGTTTTCTGCTAGGTTTTCTCGGTCTCGTGGCGCTCGGCGGGTGGCTGTTCGGCACATCGTCCGGCGCCTCGGTACTCAAGAATGTGCTCGACGCGCTTGGATTGAAGCTCGGCGCGTTCCCCATGTTCGGCATGGCCGGGGCGCGCGGCGTGACGTCACGGAGGCCCGACCCGGCGCCGCCGTCGCGCCCCGAGCCGCGTCCGAGCGGCCCCGTCTCGGACACAGTCAACTGTTCGATCTTCGCGCCGATGGTCGCGCCGCCGGATACGACCGTCCTCGTGCAAGTTTTTCTTCATGTGCCCGCTCACGCCGTCAGGGCCGCCGCCGCGGCGACGCTCATGGACGCCGGGACCAAGTCTCGCGGGGTGCGTACGCTCGACACTGAAATTCGTCGCGGATCGCGCGTCACGATCGCGCTCTCGTGCAAGGGCGTCACGATCGAGGAGCCGTCACAGACCGTCATCTGGCGCGGCGCGCCGACCTTCGCGCAGTTTCTCGTGACGCTCCCGAATGCGGCGCCCGCGACACCTCTGTTCGCAACGGCCCGCATCGCCATCGACGGCGAACTTGTCGGCCGCATCACGTTCACGATCGGCGTCGAGGCAGGGGTCGCAATGCCGAAGACCGTCGCCATCGGCACGCACGCCAAAGGCTACACGCGCGCGTTCGTCTCCTATGCCGCCGAGGATCGCAAGCGCGTGCTCGAACGGGTACAGATGCTGCGCGCGACGAAGACCGAGTTCTTCCAGGACATCCTGTCGCTCGATCCCGGCGCACGCTGGCGCGACGAGATCTTCCGGAAGATTGATCAGTGCGACCTGTTTCTCTTGTTCTGGTCGGCGGCTGCCCGCAACTCCAATTGGGTCATCAAGGAGGCGGAAAGGGCCATTGCGCTGCAGGCCGCTCAGCAGGGACAGGAACCCGACATCGCCGTCATCGTGCTCGACGGACCGCCGCCCATTCTGCCCCCCGACAGCCTTGCGAGCCTCCACTTCAACGACCCGATCAACTACGTAATCGCTAGCAGTTAGTTGAGCGGTGGCCAGAGCCATGCGGGTGCGCCGAACTCTTCGTCCCAGCTCTGCCAGACAACGTCGCTGAAGCCGACTGAATACGTGATGACGCGCCAGCCCTGGCCATCGCGTGCGAGAAGTACGGCAGCCAAGCGCGAAAAGCTATCGTCCTTTACGTCGTCCGCATAGATCGACTTCCGCCAGTCCACTTCGCCGCCGCTTTCGCGCTTCGGCTTGCCGTAGACGAACGCCCACTCGTCCGACACGCGGAGGCTCTTGATCTCGAACACGATCGGCTGACCGAGGTCTTTCTCGATCGGCACGCGGGCGGCGTTCAAGACAATCTTGCGTTCGTCGCTG
Organism: Hyphomicrobium sp.; assembly: GCA_033765145.1. GTDB lineage: Bacteria > Pseudomonadota > Alphaproteobacteria > Rhizobiales > Hyphomicrobiaceae > JAGVSR01. Next base: position 10,483 of record JANRIH010000047.1, read on the forward strand.
CCCTGCTTCGGCGTCCAGACCGCATTCGCCGCACGAGCCGAGACGACGACTGCGAAGACGGCTCCCATCACCATCGCGGCGAGGCCCGCGGCCGACCTGACATTCAGAGCCTTCACGCTGGAATTCCTTCCGTTCGGGACTGATAACTCTAAACTTTAGCGGCCGGGCCGGCCCGCGCCGCCGCAAGACTTCGTCAATATATCGCAACACATCGTTTCGTCACATATCGGTCCGCAAAGGTGCCAATTCTTTACGTTATTTTTCAGTGTTTTGCGGATTCTCTCCGCCAAAGGACTTCCGGCAGAGGTCGTCCTCCCCATCTCCGTGAAACAGAGGAGTTCTCACCATGGGCCTCATCGACGGCTTCGGCCTTTTCGGCGTCATGCTCATCGCGCTCGCCGTGTTCGTCCTTTGGTCAACCGTGAAAGTCGTGCCGCAGGGCTTCAACTACACGGTCGAGAACTTCGGCCGCTACACACGCACTCTAGCGCCGGGGCTTCATATCCTGATCCCGGTCGTCGAGCGGGTCGGACACAAAGTCAACATGAAGGAGCAGGTGATCGACATTCCGAGCCAGGACGTCATCACCCGCGACAATGCCATGGTGCGCGTCGATGGCGTCGCGTTCTTTCAGGTGTTGAACGCTCCGAAAGCCTCCTACGAAGTCGACAACCTCGAACTCGCCACTGTCAATCTCACCATGACGAATATCCGCACGGTGATGGGCTCGATGGACCTCGACGAGTTGCTCGCCAATCGCGACCAGATCAATGCCCGCCTCCTGCAGGTTGTCGATGCCGCGACAGAGCCCTGGGGTGTCAAGGTCACGCGCATCGAGATCAAGGACATCGCGCCGCCGCGCGATCTCGTCGACAGCATGGCGCGGCAGATGAAGGCCGAACGCGAGAAGCGCGCGCAGATTCTGGAATCCGAAGGCATGCGGCAGGCCGCGATCCTCAAGGCCGAGGGCGAGAAACAATCGGTCGTCCTCGAAGCCGAAGGCCGGCGTGAGGCGGCGTTCAAGGACGCGGAAGCGCGCGAGCGTCAGGCGGAAGCCGAAGCCAAGGCGACGCAGATGGTTTCGGATGCCATCGCGAGCGGCAACGTGCAGGCGATCAACTACTTCATCGCGACGAACTACGTGAAGGCGCTCGAATCTCTCGCCAAGGCGCCGAACCAGAAAGTCATCATGATGCCGCTCGACGCCTCGTCCGTCATCGGGTCGCTCGCCGGTCTTGCCGAGATCACGAGCGAGGCCCTCAAGGGTCCGGGTTCCGGCGGACCAGCGCCGACGGTTCCCGCGACGCGACAGAGAAATGCATAAGCGAACCATCCGCAGTCATGTGATAAGGAGCGCCGGGTGGGAGCCTGGCGCTCTTTTCGTCCCCGCCCTCGACCGCATATCGGAGACCATCTCGCCATGACCGACATCGCCGCGCAGGTCTCGAGCCTCGGCTACTGGAGCTGGCTCATCCTGGCGCTCATTTTGATGGCGCTCGAAACCGTCGTGCCGGGCATTCACTTCCTATGGTTCGGTGTGGCCGCGCTCGTCGTCGGCATCATCGTTGCAATCGCCAGTGCGGCGGGCATGAGCGAGGCGCTGACGCTGCCCTGGCAGTTCGTCCTCTATGCCGCGATCGCGTTCCTGACGGTCTTCATCGTCAAGCGGTTCGCGAAGCCCGAAGCCGCCAAGAGCGATGAGCCGACACTCAACGTGCGCGGATCGCAATACATCGGCAAACGGTTCGTGGTCGAAGAGGCGATCGTCAACGGGCGCGGTAAGATCCGCGTCGGCGATACGCTGTGGGCTGCAGTGGGTGAAGACGCGGCCCGTGGGACGATGGTCGAGGTGACGGGCGTGGATGGGACGGCTCTCGTCGTGACGACGGAGATCGAGGAGTAGGCTGCTGAGGCGACGTCCAAACGCGACAGGCGCCGACCAGTTTGCGGCGAACGTGCCAATCGAGCGCGCGCGTTGATCCGGCCAAGCCGGCTGCGAATTTGGACCAATTGCTGGATCTGCGGATGGGTGCGAACGTGGCACGACTTTTCACCACTGTCCTTATTGTCGTGCTGGCTCTCCTGGCCCCGGGGGAAAGGACCCTTGCTCAGACTTCGGACGTTCCGGCGCGGACCGTGACGGTCTTTGCAGCTGCGAGCCTCAAGAACGCGCTCGATGCGGTTGGAAAGTCGTATGCCGCAAGCGGGGGAAAGCTGATCGCATCCTACGCTGCATCCTCGGCACTCGCGAAGCAGATCGAGCAAGGCGCGCCAGCCGACATCTTCATCAGCTCCGATCTCGACTGGATGGATTATCTCGCGAGCAATGGGCTCATCCGCTCTGAGACACGGGCGGATCTGCTCGGCAATTCACTTGTTCTTGTCGCCCCCGCCGCAAGCACGGTCGATCTGTCGATCGCGCCCGGCTTTAAACTCCTGGACGCACTCGGCGCGGAGGGCCGGCTGGCGGTTGCCGATCCCGCATCTGTCCCGGCCGGCAAGTATGCCAGGCAGGCGCTCGAACACCTCGGCGTGTGGGGTGCCGTGGAGCCGCGTCTCGTTCCGACGGAGAATGTGCGCGCGGCGCTCGCGCTCGTCGCGCTTGGCGAAGTGCCTCTCGGGATCGTCTATCGCACCGACGCGCTCGCCGACCCGAAGGTCAAGGTCGTTGGCACTTTTCCAGCCGACAGCCACAAACCGATCATCTATCCGATCGCCGCAGTAGAGAAATCCGCCAATTCCGCCGAGGCGGACAGGTTCCTCGCGTTCCTCAAGACTGCTCCGGCCGCCACCATTTTTCGAGAACAAGGGTTCACGGTCGCACACTGAGTGTCCCGACGTCTCACGCCCTATGCGACGCCCGCGCGCAGAAGATCGTGGATGTGGACGATGCCGACCGGCTTGCCCTTCTCGACGACGAAGAGCGACGTGATCCGCGACGAATTGATGAGTTCGAGCGCGGCGGATGCGAGCATCGTCGGCGGGATGGTCTTCGGCTTTTTCGTCATGATGTCCGCGACGCGGCTCGACAGAAGTCCGGCACCCATGTGGCGGCGCAAGTCGCCGTCGGTCACGACTCCGATGAGCTTTCCGCGCCCATCGGTTACGCCGAGGCAGCCGAAGCTCTTTTCAGTCATGACGACGAGCGCCTCGGCCATCGTGAGATCGTCGCGGGCGAGCGGCAGGCGGTCGCCCTTGTGCATGAGATCAGCCACATACTTCAGGCTGGCGCCGAGCGATCCTCCGGGATGGAACATCTTGAAGTCCTGGGCGGTGAACCCCTTGCTCTCGAGAAGCGCGATCGCAAGGCAGTCGCCGAGCGCCAACTGCATCGTCGTCGATGTCGTCGGCGCGAGGCCGTGAGGGCAGGCTTCCTTCGCGCGCGGCAACTCGAGCACGACATCGCTCTGTTGGCCCAACGCCGAGCCCGCATTCGACGTGACGGCGATCATCGGGACCTGGAAGCGGCGCGAATAGGTGATCAGCGGCTTCAGTTCGACCGTTTCACCCGACCAGGAGAGGGCCAGGATCACATCGTCGGTGGTGATCATGCCAAGGTCGCCGTGGGAAGCCTCGCCAGGATGCACGAAGAACGCTGGCGTTCCGGTCGAAGCGAACGTCGCCGCTATTTTCTGCCCGATGTGACCGCTCTTCCCGATCCCCGTGACGATCACGCGGCCGCGCGCGGCTTTCAATCGCGCGACAGCCGATGCAAACGGGGCCGCCAGTCCATTGTCGAGGGCTGCGCGCAACGCCGCGAGCCCTTCCGCCTCGAGTTCGAGCGTGCGAACAGCGGTCGAGATCAGAGCCGCACCCGGCCTCTTGCCGCCTGGAATTGCCTTTAGAGTTCGCGTTGTGGAGGCTCGTCCAGCCATCGTGTTCGATTTCCCAACGTCGCGCCGTCTACGCCGTTCTGCTCTGGCGGTACAGGACTTGTGACACAGGAGCGGGGCCGCCCCAAGCGCCGCGATTCCCCCTTTGGTCTAGCAAACGCAACCGGGGGTTCCAATCGGCGCGGGACGCTGATCCCCAGGGCGGTTAAATGGGCGGTTAAAGCGGCATTAACCGGCCGTTTCTAGTGTCGCTATTCGCGTGTGCGTCGTCAGTGCTCCAGCCGTCGAGCCGTCCGAAGGCGCCCCCGTGCCCCCTCACGCCCCGAAATTACGTCGGTTGCTCCCCCATTCCGCTCTGGCCATTGCCGCCATGTCGGTTGCGACCGGCGTATGGACGACCAGCGTCTGGACGACCGGCGCTATGGCACAGGACGGCGGCGATGCAGCCCAGAGGGTTCAGGGCCGCGCGGTCCCGACCCAGCCCGTGGCCCCGCAGAAGCCGCTGACGGCGGGGCGGCCGGGCGCCGATGATCCGGCGCGCCCGGATGGGCCGGGCGATGATGATCGCCAGGGCCTCATTCCGCGGTCTGACCCGACGTCGGACCCGCGTGATCCTTCCGATCCCAACGCCGAGATGACGAGGCTGGGCGAGCGCCCGGTTCCCAGGGACGGCGAAATCGAAACGCCCGAGGACGGAGCCGGTCTGCGCGACGGCATTCTGGAGGAAACGGAACCGCTCCCTCCCGAGGACGGCGGAGACGGCATGAGCGTCGACACGCGACCGCGAGAGGAGTTCGAACTTTTCGAGACCGTCGAGAACCCACCGGCCGGCTTCGATCCCCTGCTGTTCCAGATCGAGGATATCGATCCTCTGAGAACGGACCGGCGGCCGGGACGCCTCTTCACGCGCGAGCCCTACGATCCCGTCGGCATCCGTATCGGCAGCTTCGTTTATTTTCCGGAGATCGAGGGGAACCTTTTCGCGACGTCGAATGTGCGGCGCCAGACACCCGCCAGCGAGGACGTGGCGTTCGAGCTTCTCTCCACATCGCGGCTCGTTTCGAACTGGGCCCGGCACGCGCTCGAAGTGACGGCGACGAGCGACCTTTCGTTCTATGACCAGTTCACTGACGAGGACGAGCGGTCGTGGAGCGTCGAGGGCCGCGGCCGGATCGACTTGGCGCGCCGGACCAACATCCAGGCTCTCGCCTCACACAGCGAACGGCAGGAGGGGCGGTCCGCGATCGACGCCAACCAGACCGGTGATCGGGCGCAGGTCGCCGAGGACAAGGCCGCCGCGACACTCAATCAGCGTTTCAACCGGTTATCGGTCCAGTTGCGCGGCGCGTTCGAAGAGCGCGACTATGGACCAGTCGAGGGTATTGGCGGCGTCGGCGGGCAGACCAACGACGACCGCGACACGCGCGAATTCTCGGAAGTCGTCCGGGCGACGTGGGAATTCAAGCCGACGCTCTCCGCCTTCGCCGAAGTGGAGACAAACCAGAGGCGCTACAATGTGGCAGCTGTCGTCGATCAATTGCGCCGCGACAGTGATGGACAGCGCTATCGTGCCGGACTGGACTTCGGCAGTACGGGCGCGATCCTGCGCGGCGAGGTGAGCGTCGGATACGGGCGGCAAGACCCGGAAGAGGCCTCGCTCAGCGCCGTGGAAGGCATTCTTGTCGATGCCAATCTCGTCTGGCGCGTCAGCGATCCGACGACGCTGCGGCTCAGCGCGCAAACTGAAATCTACGACACGAATACACTGGGTTCCGCCGGCGTCCTGACCCATCAGGTCGGTCTCGAGGCGCGCCACCAGTTCCGGCGCTATCTCATCGGCACGGCCGGCATCACCTATACGAGCTACGACTACGACAACATCGACATTTCGGAGAGCGAGATTCGGAGCTTGGTAGGGGTCGAGTACTTCCTAAATCGGGAGTGGACGCTATTCGGCCGCTATGAGCACACCGAGTTCGTCTCGAACCAGTTGAACGGCGACTGGCGCGCAGACGACCTCAGGGTTGGGGCCCGCTGGCGGCGCTAACGAGCCCAAGAACGTGAACGGCCGGCGCCCTTCGGCCCGGCCGTCGTCAGAACCCTGGTTGCGCCAGAGCGCCTTATTTCTGCGCAGCGCGGCGCGCAACTTCCTCGGCCGAAACCTCGCCGGCACCGATCAGCGCCGTCACGCAGCGCTTCGACAACTGGAGACCGTGGGACCGCATGCACTGGCGAACGCCAGGGCTGTCGGGCTTGTGCTGGCTGCAGTAGGAGAAATAGTCGCCGGCGCAGGCCATTTTCACGGCCATCGAGACGGCTCCGGCTTCGGTCGACGCGCCGCCAAGCGCGCCCACGGACAGGACGGCGGCGAAGGCCAGGCGGGCAGTAAGAATTGTCGTTACGGGGGTCATGGCAGTCTCCTCACAGGGTTCATTGGTTCGGCTCTGATGGTCGGACTATGCGCCCGGCCGAGCCCTGCCGCTGTTCCCGGGGTGACTGTCCGCCCGGAAGGTTAGGAATTCGCCAATGGGGTTCTGATCAGGGCAGGGAAAGACCGGCTGCAAACCCTCAAGGGCGCGCAACGGCACCCATCCCGGCCCATTCGTTGAAGTCTTCTAGCGTCACCGGCTGATGGCTCGCCGCCGCTCGCGGGCTGGCAATGGCCGCCTCGCCGACGATGAAGGCGATGACCGATGTTCCGCGCTGGATTTTTACTTCGCAATCGACCGGACTGGCCCGCGTCTCGAATTCGACCCGGAACCGGAAGGGAATGGAGGCTGTCTCCCTGAGCTCGAGGTAGATGGCGTTGTAGGTCCGGCTGGTTACGGAGCAAAACACGCGTTTCGGCCCGGGCAGAGTGATGGTGCCATGGAAGGCGCCACTCTTGCGTTGACCGAATGTGCTCATGCCCGCCGCCGACATTCGCGACCTGACGGCTCCCGAAGGGGAGCCCGCGCACCCGGAGCGTAACTGCGGATCGAGTTCGATATCGAAATCGATATCACCAGGCCGACCGGCCGTGGCTGCCGCCGCTCCAACGCATCAGGATTGGCGCGCGCCGCTTTCGCGGGCCTTGCGTCAGGCTATGCCGAAAGCAATCGGGGCCTATTGCCGAGGACGGCTCACTCGGCCGCGGCTTTCGGGGCCGGCAGAGGCGGCTCCTCATCGAGCACGGCGGGCTTCGCCGGGCGCTTTTGCAGCGTCTCTTTCACGAGCGCCGCAACTGCAACGTAGTCGGGCTTGCCGGAACCCAAGAGCGGGATCTTTTCGACAATCAGGATTTCGCCCGGCACCGACAGCTCCGACACGCCTTTGGCTTTTGCGAAACGCTGGAAGCTTTCACGCGTCGAGACAGGGCTCGTGCTGATGAGAACGAGGCGTTCGCCCTTGCGCGCGTCGGGAACCGCGACGACAACGGTCATCAGCGCCGGCCAAAGTTCGGCTGCCATGGCCTCGACCGCTGATAGCGACACCATCTCGCCGCCGATCTTGGCGAAGCGTTTCGCGCGGCCCTTGATGCGGATGAAGCCCTGCGCATCGATCGCGACGATATCGCCGGTATCGTGCCAGCCGTCGTGCGGGGGGTCGATGACGCCGGGCTTCTCGGCGCGCATATAGCCGAGCATGACGTTCGGGCCGCGGACGAAGAGGCGGCCGCCCTCCTCGATGCCGGGCACCGGATCGAGACGCGCCTCCATCAGGGGCACGAGGCGGCCGACAGTGCCCGAGCGATTTGCGAGCAGCGTGTTGATCGCCAAAACGGGCGCCGTTTCTGTGACGCCGTAACCCTCGAGTATGCGGACGCCGAACTTCTCCATGTAGAGCTGGCGCGTGCGGTCCTTGACGGCCTCGGCGCCGGCCACGATGAGGCGCAGGCGATGGAAGTCGTAAGGGTGCGCGGAGCGGGCGTATCCGGTGAGAAACGTATCGGTGCCGAACATGATCGTGGCGTTCGTCTGATACACGAGTTCCGGCACGATGCGGTAGTGGAGCGGCGAGGGGTAGAGATAAACCGGCACGCCACCGACGAGGGGCATCACCAAGCCGCCCGTCAATCCGAACGAATGGAACACGGGCATGACGTTGAAGACTTTGTCGGAGCCGTCGACCGCGATCGAATTCAGGCACTGGAACGCATTGGCGAGCAGGTTCTGGTGCGAGAGAACGACGCCCTTCGGCGTACCTTCGGAGCCGGACGTGAAGAGAATGGCCGCCGGTTCCTCGGGCTTGCGCTTCGATTGCGGCTTCGCGCCTTGCAACATGCCGCCCAGCTTGTCGAGCGTACCGATTTCGGCCTTCACGTCCTCGAGGTAGACAATGCGCGCGGTCTCCTGAAGTTTCGCGATCGCATCGGTCAGGCGTGCTTTTTCGACGAAAGCGCGCGAGGTTACGATGACTTTCACGCCGGCCGCGGTGCAGGCGAGGCTCATGTTCTGCGCGCCGGCCGAGTAGTTCAGCATGGCCGCGACGCGACCGATCGACTGGAGTGCGAAAAAGACCACGGCGACGCCCGCCGTGTTCGGCAGAAGTACGCCCAGCGCCTCGCCTTCGCGAGCCAGAGGCGCAAGTTTCCGGCCGAGCACCTGAGCGCCTAGAATGAGCCGGCCGTAGGTCAGTTTCGTGCCGAGCGGGTCCTCGACGATGGGTCGGCCGAGGTCGCGCGTTTGTCTTGCCGCCACGAGCGCTTCGAAGACGGTCTGATCGAGACGCGCGGTTCTGACCGCGGCATCGGTCATGATGTCCTGCAACGCCATGCCCGCCGCCTGACGGCGCACCTTGCCGCGCAACTCGCCGGTGACGGGGAGCTTCACGGGCGGCAGGATCGTAACCTTCGTCTTCGGAAAGAGGGCCTTCCGGGCCTGCATGCGCGTAAGATAGCCCCAGAACGAGCGCTCGGGCCCTTCGATGCGGACGGGCACGACGACGGCGTCGGCCTTGTCAGCAATCATCGCGGTGCCATCGTACACCTTCATGAGACCGCCGGTCGTCGTCAGGCGGCCTTCGGGGAAGATCACGAGCGTCTTGCCAGCTTTCACGTCGGCGATCAGGTGGCGCATGCTCATGGGCTTGGTCGGATCAATCGCATACGCCGTCACGAGCTTCAGGAACGGCCGTACCCACCAGGTGTTGGCCATGCCCGTATCGACGGCGTAATGGGCGTGCGACGGCATGATCGCGTGGAGCAACGGCGCGTCGATGAGGCTCACGTGGTTCGGGGCGATGATGGCGCGCGTGCCGGGCTCGGGCAGATTCTCGACGCCTTCGACCTCAAGGTCGAGGAACGTCCGGAAGAGAAAAAAACCGAGGTCCTTGATCCCCTCCTTGCCCCAGGCGGCGAGGACAAGCGCCAGGGCCACGACATTCAATGCGCCCAGCATGAGGAACAGCGTCGCGACGCTGAAGCCGGCGTACTGGAGCGCTGCGAGGCCAAGGCTCGCGGAGGTGATGAACGCCGCCGAAAGCACGTTGCAGGCCGCAACGATGCGGGCCTTCTTGTCGTCAGGCGCCCAAAGCTGCACCGCCGCGAACGAGGGCACGATGAAGAGGCCGCCGGCGAGCGAGAGCAGGAACAGACCCGCCATCAGATTCCAGCCGGTGAGCGTGGTCATGAACTCCGCCGCGCCGATTGGGGCCGGCGCCTTGGTGACTGCGGCCGTGGCCCAGGCGAGCGCGAAGCACGCAACCGCCATCAGGAACGCGCCGCACGGTACCAGCGCCATGTTCGGCCGACGGCGGCTCGCGCGGGCCGCAAGGGCCGAGCCGACAGCGATGCCGACCACGAACACGACGAGCCCGGCCGTGATGACCGTCTGATCGCCGCCCACCACGTTCTTCATGAGTACGGGGAGGAGCGAAAGCGCCACAGCACCGACGAGCCAGAACCAGCTCGTGATGAGGCCGCCCTGCCAGAGTTTCCGGTCGACCGTGAGATCGCGCATGAGCGTCAGCGTCGACGTCCAGGGATTGAGGTCGATGGCAAGGCCGGGAGCTGCCGCTTCCGCGCGACGGGGCATGAAGTAGGCCGACACCCAGCAGAGCACCGACATCGCGACGACGACGACGGGCAGGTGCCAGTCGGTTCCATTCGGTGTCACCAGCAAGCCGCCGCCGATGGTTCCGATCAGGATCGCCGCGAACGTGCCGCTTTCAACGAAGGCGTTGCCGGCCGATATCTCGTGCTTCTCAAGCTGCTCGGGCAGAACGCCGTATTTGATCGGCCCGAAGAGCGCGGCGATGATGCCGTAACCGGCGAGGGCCGCGAACAGGATTGGGATCGAGTTCAGAACGAAGCCCGCTGCGGCGAGCACGCCGACCGGAATTTCAAACCTCTTCAGCCGCTCGGCGAGCGTGCCCTTGTCGAGCTTGTCGGCCCATTCGCCACCGATGCCCGACAGGACGAGAAACGGCAGGACGAGAACCGCTCCCGCGAGCGTGACGAGCGTCGCGCCTTCGGCCTCACCGAGCTTGAAGAGGATCAGAATGACGAGCGCGTTCTTGACGAAGTTGTCGTTCAGCGCGGAGAGCAACTGACACCAGAACAAGGGCGCGAACCGCCGGGTCGTCATCAGAGTTTGGAACATGGCGCGGGGGCTTTCGGGTTCCGGATTGAGAAGGTCAGGCTGTGACTCAGACAGGGAGATCAGGCACGGCAGGCGGCGGTCTCAGTGTTCTTCGCGCAGTCCCGGTTCGGCGTCCGGCGCGGGCTCGACCCGGGCTTTCTCGTGGGTTCGCTCATGGGTTCGATTTCGCCTGATCATGGTTAAGGAAATTGGCAGCAATCGGCGCTTCTGATCTGAAACGATTCGATTTTCCGGTTGTTTCGACGGTGGCTCGGCGCGATTTCGATGCCGGTTCAGATCGGCGACCGGGCTGCATTCGGCGCTTCGCGATCGTCCTCTGTTCGGCCGAGCACGCGTCTCAGGCATCTTCGATTTCCCTTTATTGAACGTCGTATAGTTGTGGATGTATGAAATGATGAACGATGTTCAATATGTGTCCTCGAATTTATTCGCGTTGTGCCGGCGACCTGAGCCGGGCATCGATCCGGTCGATCTGTGCCCGTCTCGACCGGCGCTCGATTCCGCGACGTCTCGCTTGCACCCTACGAATGGCCGGCCGGCGGCCCGCCCTCCGAGCCCCCGATTGCGAATTCCCGACAAACGGGCCATCTCAGATCGGTCGCCGGGCGGGAACCGCGCCGGCAAGTTCGTTCCGCCCACATGGCGGCCAGAGGCCACCGATGCATCAGCCATCGCTCAGGATCACGATCAACGGCGCCGTGACGATCGCGGCAGGCGGTACGCTTGCCGAACTCGTCGATCACCTGGGTTATGGCGAGCAGCGGATCGCGACCGCGCTCAACGGCGAATTCGTCCCGCAATCCCGCCGCGCTACAACGGCCATCGCGGACGGTGACCGGGTCGAGATTCTGGCCGCGCGTCAGGGCGGCTGATCAGGCAGCCGTCGGACGCGCGCGGTTCCGCGGCCACAGGGATCGCGAGAAAATTCAGGCAAGCTGTCCGTAGTCTCCATATCGCTTTGGCGTCGCTGCGGCTGGTGCTAGCCTTCGATTGTTGCGTTTCAAGGGGCGGTCGATGAGCGTCCAGGGTGGGCGATCCTGGTATGTGAGCCGTGCCGGTCAGCTGATCGGGCCGATGTCCGATGTCGAACTGGCCTGGATCGCGCGCGAGCGCATCCTGCGCGCGGATGATGCCATCTGGAGCGCGGGTCTCGCGCGGTGGATGATTGTCAAGGACGTGCCTGGCCTGCTGCCGACAACGTCTCCCATGACGCCCGCGCGCACTCAATCGGCACCGCCTTTAGAACACGTCAGATCGGCACCATTGCAATCTCCAGCCCGTTCAGGGCAAGAAACGATCGAAGAACTCTTCCAGAAGCACTTGAAAACGAACGGGGCACCCGCTCAACCGGCGCGGCCGACGCAAATTGGGCCGTTGCGATCACCCGCTGAACCCGTGTCCGGCCCTCCGATGGCGCCGCGTCCATCGCCACTACCCGCTGTCCACGCGCCGACGCCCGTCGCCGCTTTCCGTTCGCCGCAGACCTCCGCACCTCCACCCACCTTGCCCTCGTCGCGGACCGCGAGTGCGGTCGCGGCCCATCCCGGTGCGCCCCAGTGGCGCGTCGCCGTCGCAACGGCCATCGTGGACAACATCGGCAAGGTCCTCGGCGACATGGGCGTCGACACGTGGGACGACCTCGTGGACGACATGCGGCTCAGGAACTTGGCGGAGCTCCTTCACGGTCAGCTTCCGTTCGTCCTACGCCTGGCGCTCAACCAGTTTTGGGGAACCGAGGCCTGCATCGCTTGGCTGTTCGGAAATCTCGTGCAGGTGAGGTCGCGCGTGCTCGCCGGACGTTTCGACGGCATGCTCCGAATGCCGGTGCGTGACAACCTGGATGTTCTCTACGTCTATCTCGTGTCGGCGCCCCTTCCGGTCCAGATCGACGACCGGATGCAGAAGGCGCTCGGCGACATGCAGTCCGGCTTGCAGACCGGGTGGAGCGGTCTCGTCGGCGGGATCGGCAGTTATGGCGCGACGTTCTCCGCGCTTTGGGGGCAGGGCGGCGCGCCTCGACCGGTGCACCTGCCTGCGCCGGGCTGATCCCGGACGCATTTGATCCCGGACTCGACAGCGGCCGTCGCCGTCGAAGGGGCCAATCCGATCAGCCGCCGCGATAGAACTGCCACATGCGCACGAGCGTGCCGTGGATGTCCGCCGGGGGCTTGTCCATGATGTCGAGCGGGATGCGGATCACCCTTTGATCCTTCATCGACCACGGCAGGCGCATCGGGCGGCGAAAATACGGGCGCTGGCGCCAATCGACGAGTAGCGATTCCGCGATCGGCTGGCGCAACGAAACGACGAGTTCGCGGCTCGGCGTTCCGCGAAATTCCGTGACTTCGTTCTCGATGGATTTGATCGCCCGCCAGCCGATGAGACCGAGCCCCTCGACGAACAGACCGTATTCGCCCGAGCCGATGCGGGGACGGCCCGCCTCGAGCAGCGGCAGATTGTAGTAGGCGTATGCGGTCGGCACGAGGGCGAGCAGTCCAACCGCGGGCGAGGCATAAACCGTCGCGACCGCGAACAAAGCGACCGCGATCGTCACGACGACATAAACGGGAAACGTGATGTCCTCGTTGTCGTAGGCGACCGTGTAGCCGATGATGTCGTCCTCGGTTGTCATTCCCTATTCGTGCGACGAACTCCCGACGCGCGCAAGCGCGACCAGTGGATAAATAAACCCGGATTTCGGGCAGAAGACGATCATTATTCAGCGAACCCCGGGAGCGGCGGCAGATCGGCTGACCTCAAGCCGACGGCTTTGAAGCGTCCACCCATGCCCTGGGGTGCCAACAGGCGCAGGACACCCGACTCGACAGCGGCGGCCTTCTCCGGATTGGCGCTCATGAGTTTCGAGGCCCGCTCGATGATCCCGAGGCGGCCCAGGAACTCCGCCTGCGAAACGGGGCCATCGACGGCGAGACCGGGCGCAGCGGTCGTCGCGCGACGCGCCATGTCGGCAATCTGGGAAAACGAGACCTGAACCGTCAGATCGGCCTCTCCGGGCGAGGTCAACGGATGCTCGCTCTCGTGACCTCGAACGGCCTGCAGTGTGTCGCCCGTCGACGGACCGATGTGACCGTAGTCGACAAACAGCATCGCGACGTGATGCTGGCCGAGCGCCGCACGCAATTGGTCGAGCACCGTGAAATCCTGCGTCTCCACGATCGCGCCATCGCGGGCATCGCGTTCGCGACCTGCGTTCTGGCCGGCGCGCGTTCCGTCGTGCGACAAGGGAACGAACTGCAGCCGGCCTTCGGCGTCGAGATCCACACCGCGGCGAAGGTGTTGCGTGCCGACCTCCAGCGCTTGATCGACCGGACAGGTGTCTAGAAACTCGTTCCCGATCACGATCGACGGCGTGTCGAGGGCGAACTCACGGGCTTGCGTATGCCACGTCATCGGAACGCCCGATCCGGTGAGGCGGCTTAGCTGGGACGCTCGGAGACGCTCGTTCGTCTCGACGAGATGCACTGAGAGCGCCGCATGAAAGCCCGGGACACGACGCGTCGCGCGGAGGGCATCGACCATCAGCGTTCCGCGTCCGGGACCCAGCTCGATGAGAGCGAGGCGCGGAGGGGACCCCATCTGCTGCCAGACGACGGCACTCCAGAGCCCGATCAACTCACCGAAAATCTGACTGATCTCGGGGGCGGTGATGAAGTCGCCCGCACGCCCGATCGGATCGCGCGCGACGTAGTAGCCGTGCTCGGGATCGGCGAGGCACGCCGCCATGTAGTCCCGGACCGAGATCGGGCCATCGCGGCGAATTCGGGCCTTCAGTTTCGCGGCGAGCGGCGTCTCGCGGCGAAGATCGGGATCATAGAGCGCCGTCATGGCGTCGCGGATCGCCGCGCGCGCCAGATGAAATAGATGCCGAGCGCGATCAACGGCAGGCAGTAGATCTGCGCCGCGGAGAAGGGAGGGAAATTCAGCGGGTGGCCGAAGTGGGGCTCGCGGAAGAACTCAGCCGTCGCGCGCGCGAGCCCGTATCCCACAAGGAATGTCCCGATGACGAGGCCCGGGCGCTTCAAGGCGCCGAACTGATGCGTCATGATGCGCAAGAGTACGAACAGGAGCAATCCTTCGAGGGCGGCTTCGTAGAGCTGGCTCGGATGGCGGACGGCGGGTTCGACGGCGGGATAGAAATTGCGCGCGTCGGGAAACACCATGCCCCAGGGCACGGTGGTCACGCGGCCGAAGAGTTCGCCATTGATGAAGTTCGCAAGGCGGCCGAAGAAAATGCCGATCGGAACCGCGGCGGCGCAGAGGTCCATCGTGCTCCACATGTCGACCTTGTAGCGTCGCGCGAACAGCCAGATGGCGATCCCGGACGCGACCAGCGCGCCGTGAAAGGCCATGCCGCCCTTCCAGACCATGAAGATTTCGAGCGGGTTCGCGACGTAGGTCGAGGGTTCGTAGAACAGCACGTACCCGAGGCGTCCGCCGACGATCACTCCGAGTGCGATGTAGACGAGAAGATCATCCACGCGCGCGGGCTCGAACGGGGCTTTCTCTCCGGTCCAGAGGTGCGGCTCGGTCAGCAGACGCCGGATATAGAGCCAACCCAGAATGAGCCCGGCCATGTAGGCGAGCCCGTACCACTTGATGCTCAGTGGGCCGATCGAGAGGGCGACGGGATCGATGTTCGGGAACGGAATTTCGAGCGGCAGCATGGGCGTCAGTTCCTTTCGGTCCCGCGGGCGGCGGACGTTGTCTTTGGTGGTGGGGCCGTGTCAAGCCGGAGCGCCTGACGCGAAACCGAAGCGCTCCTCGAACCCCCCGCACCCAGCGGAGCGGTGCCGCGATTGCGATTCCCCGATCGCGACTTCATAGTGGCGTTCAGCAACAGACATATGCCGCCCCGCCGCCCATCGGCGGCCGGCGCCTTGCATGAGGTCAGACCATGACTCAGACAACCAATCGTTTCCTCGACGATCTCGCGAAGCTCATGACCGATGCCGCGGGTGCCGCTCAGGGGGCGGGGCGTGAGATGGAAACGATCATGCGTGGGCAGGCCGAGCGCATGATGGCCGGCATGGACCTCGTCCGGCGTGACGAACTCGAAGCGGTGAAGGCGGTCGCGGTCAAGGCGCGCGAGGATGCCGAGCGACTCGAGGCGCGTGTCGTGGCGCTCGAAGCGCTTATTGCGCAGCAGTCCAAAGCCTGACTGCGGCCCGGCCCACGCCGGGATCCGATGAGCGGCGGACCGGCGCACAGTTTTCAACATGTCTCTGCCACGCGCGACGGACCGCGCCCCATTTCCCGCGTTTTCGGGGCCCATCTCTCGGCCGCAATGGTTATCACCGTGGAGAAGCGGCGCGCCCGATTGCGACTCGGGCCGAGGTCGGGCTTCTGTCCCGTTGCTGGTTCTCGCAATGGAGCCGGCGCGCGACCGAAAAACGGTCGATGCCTCCGATCCGGAAAGGACTTCAATGGCTTCGTTGGAAAAGACCTTCGATCGCTCGCGGAACCCCATCGACGTCGTCGAGCATCTGGCGTCGGCCAACGACTGGGCTGTCGAGCGGACGGGCGATGACGAACTGACGCTCATCGTCGGGGGCAACTGGACCGACTATCACGTCTCGCTCAACTGGCGTGACGACCTCGAAGCTCTGCACCTCGCCTGCGCGTTCGACTTCCGGGTCCCCGAGAACCGCCTCAACGAGATGTATCGGCTCGTCTCACAAATCAATGAACAACTGTGGCTCGGCCATTTCGATCTCTGGACGCAAGAGGGCCTCGTGATGTTCCGCCATGCGCTCCTGCTCAACGGCGCGGACTGCACGACCCAGCAATGCGAGGCGCTGCTGCGCGCCGCACTGGAAGGTTGCGAGCGCTATTACCAGGCCTTCCAGTTCGTCGTCTGGGCCGGTAAGGAAAGCCGGGAGGCGCTCGTCTCGACCATGTTCCAAACCGAGGGACAGGCCTGAGTTTCACTGGCGCTTCTCATCCCACGAGGAAAGGCGCCACGTCATGGCACTCGAAGTCGACAGCCCCATCGTCGTCGCAGGCGCAGGAAAGATGGGCGGGGCTCTCATTTGGGGTCTCCTGGCGAGTGGGCTCGACGGCGCCTCGATCATCGTGCAAGATCCCCAATTGCCTGACAATGCCGGCGAGCGGTTCGCCAAAGCCGGCGTCACGGTCGTTGCCGAAATCAGTGACCTCAACAAGCAGCCTGCGATCATCGTCGTTGCGGTGAAGCCGCAGGTCATGGACGATGTGTTCCCGCAACTGGCCCGGCTCGCCGGGCCGGATACGGTCGTCATCTCGATCGCGGCGGGAAAGACGATCGCGAGTTTCGAGAAGCACCTGGCGCCCGGAATAGCCGTCGTCCGGGCCATGCCGAATACGCCGGCGGCTGTCGGACGCGGCATCACGGCCTGCGTCGCGAACGATGCGACGGCCGAATCCAAGCGGCAACTTGCCACGACCGTCCTCTCGGCGCTCGGGGCCGTCGTCTGGATCGACGACGAAAATCAGATGGACGCGGTGACGGCGGTCTCGGGGTCGGGACCCGCCTATGTGTTCTGGCTGACGGAATGTCTCGCTGCCGCAGGCCGCGATGCAGGACTGCCGGACGAACTCGCCGCACATCTGGCCCGAATGACGGTCTCGGGTTCGGGGGAACTGCTGTTTCGCTCGGCGCTCTCTGCAAGCGAGCTTCGCCGGAACGTCACGTCGCCAGGCGGCACGACAGCCGCGGCTTTGGATGTCCTCATGGCCGACGACGGGTTGGCTCCGCTTATGCAGCGCGCCGTCGAGGCCGCGAGAAAGAGGGGCCGCGAGTTGTCCCGGTGATGTTGGAGGTCATGACCGGGAACTCGCGGCCGCGCTCGAGTTTCGATGGCTTCGCCGGTACCGGCGGGTGCGGTCTTGGCGGGCCTACGATCTTCAGTGCGGACATACGGCCTTTATCGGAAGACAGGGCGGCGGGAGGAGCGCATCCTGTCTTATTGCCACCGCCCTTGGGCCGGGACCTGGACCGAGGACCTTTGCCATCGGGCGGGGCAGCAGCGCCTCCCTTCGGAAGCGCCGTTGGACAAAAGATGTAACATTATACCATTTCATTCAAGAGGGACTTTTCCCCTTTCACGCGGTCGTGACACAGGCCGGTTTCATCCACGTTGCCTGAGCGCTATATTTCAATTATTATTGAACTATGGAACAAGCTGGAGCCATACGAGCCCTTGGTGCGCTGGCGAACAATCATCGCTTGGCGATCTTCCGCGCGCTCGTGCGAGCAGGAGAGGATGGGCTTTCAGCCAGCGAACTTGCGCTGGCGGCCGGCATCGGCGCGACAAACCTCACGTTCCATACCAAGGAACTCGAGCGGGCCGGATTGATCCGGACGTGGCGTGAGGGCCGGCGCATCCGGTCGGCGCTGGAAATCGAAACCATGCGCACACTCATGTCGTTCCTGTTCGACGACTGTTGCGGCGGACGGCCCGAGTTGTGCGGCCCGCGAACGGTTTCGGCGCAGGCCTGCTGCCCTACGCCACAAATCCACAGCGAGGACGCGGTGCCAATTCCCAACTCTGCAAAAGTGTCGAGGAGCGTTTGATGAGCGAGAAAATCTACAACGTGCTGTTCCTTTGCACGCATAATTCGGCGCGGTCGGTCATCGCCGAATGTATTCTGAATTCACTCGGCACGACGATTGGCAAAGGCCGGTTTCGTGGTCTTTCGGCAGGCAGCCACCCGCGAGGCGCGGTCAATCCGTATGCGCTCGATCTCTTGAACGCTCTCAACTACGACACTTCGCAGTTGCGCTCGAAATCGTGGGACGAGTTTGCAGCTCCCGGCGCGCCGCCGCTCGATTTCGTGTTCACGGTCTGCGACGACGCGGCGGGCGAAGTCTGCCCCTACTGGCCTGGCCAGCCGATGACGGCGCACTGGGGGCTACCCGATCCGTCAGTCGCGCAGGGGTCTGAGGCTGAGAAACGTGCGGCGTTCGCCGAGACGCACCGCATGCTCTATCAGCGCATCGGCATCTTTCTGAGCCTGCCGTTCGATGCTCTCGACAGGTTAACGCTGCAGAAGCGTCTCGACGACATCGGCCGGACGCGCGTGACCGAAAATGCGGGCACGTGAACGGCTCGCACGCGGAGATCGCGCATAACCACGGCGGCCCGAGACTTTAATTTTTCTATTTTCGCGCCTACGTTCCGTATTGACGGAGCGGAGGCGTGGCATGATCGACGAAACGACGGACAAGGGCCGGATCATCTCGGCGACGATGAGGCTTGCGGCCGATCGGCCGTGGGACAGCGTGGTGATGCGCGACATCGCCGACGCGGCCGGCCTCGACCTCGTTGCGATGCGGAAGGCGTTTCCATCGAAAGTCGCCATCCTGTCGGCGTTCTCGCGCGCCATCGATGATGCCGTTCTCGCCAGGGTTCCGCGCTTTACGGACGGCGAGGCCGCACGAGACCGCCTCTTCGACGTTATAATGATCCGGTTCGACGTGCTCTCTCCTTACAAGGCGGCCCTCCGTTCGATCCATGCCACGCGGGCCATGGATGCTGAACTTGTCCGCCGGATGATGGCGACGCAGGCCTGGATGCTGCACGCGGCGGGAATACCGACAGACGGCATCATGGGTCTCGCGCGCGTCGGCGGTCTCGCGTCGATCTATGCCAGCGTGCTCGAGACGTGGCTCGAGGACGACGATCCCGGGCACGGTCGGACAATGGCTGCGGTCGACCGACGCTTGAAGCGCGGGGAGCAGGCCGTGCGCACGCTTGGTGACGCCATGCAGGGTGTCTCACGGCTGGCGGACGGCGTTCGCGACGTCATGCGTGGAACGACTGTGCGACGGTCAGGGTCGGCACCTGGGACGCCCACGCCACAGTCTGCATCGCCGACAGAACCGCGCGATGTCACGCCGCCTGCAGCGGCGCTCTAAGGGCCGCCGTCAGACGACGAACGAGAGCTCTGCCCGCTCATGCAGGCTCATCACGTCCAGGCTCTAGTTCCCGAACATGTTGTTGAAGAAGTCACCGAGCGCCGAGCTGTTCTGCTTGTAGCGCCGCTTGTCCTTCGGAATGTTGCTCGATCCGCCGCCGAAGAAGATGTTCCAGTCTTCCATGCTGTCGGCATACTCTACGCGCTGGAACTTCACGGGGGCCAAGTGATCGGGGCCGATGGCGATCTCCGAGAAGCGGCCAGCGAGCGCGAGCTTCAGCCGCTGCTCGTGACCATAAACGTCCTTGAAATTCGTCTCCGTCCCATCGTCCGCGATGCGGGTCGTGAAATAGGTCACGTGGACGGGGATGTGATGCTGCATCTTGATCGGGATCTCATCGGCGTCCGATGTCTGCGTCAGATGCACCTGCTCGACGGGCCAGCCCTTGTCTTCCTGCAGGAGGACTTCCGCCAGGCGCATCGGGTTTCGGACGCGCATGCAGCCATGGCTGAACGGACGGCTCTCGGCGTTGAACAGGTTCTTCGTCGGGGTGTCGTGCAAATAGACGGCGTGCTTGTTCGGGAACGTGAACTTCACGATGCCGAGCGCGTTGCCGGGCCCTGAGGGCTGGTAGATGTCGTAGTTGCGGATATCGGCCTTCCCCCAGTTGACGGACTGGGGATCGACGCGGCGGCCGTTGTAGGTCATGACGAGGCCCTGGCGATAGAAGCTCCCGCCACCCCGCGCGAGGCCCGGATAGAGTTCCAGGACCTTGATGCTCTGGGGCACATTCCAGCGCGGGTTGAAGTAGATCGTTTCCAACTCGTCTGAGAAGATCGGCGTCTGCTTGGAAACCTCACCCGTGATCACGCGCTCCTCATGGATCACGTGGCCCTTCTTGACGACGCGCACCATGAATTCCGGAATGTTGACCCAGACAAAAAAGTCGCCTTTGTCCTCGGGCATCCAGCGCCACATTTCCATGTTGGCGAGAATACGCTCGGGGCTCGGTGTTACGATGTCATTGAACGCCGCGCGCGTGCGCGAGCCGATGATGCCGTCGGCCTTCTGGCCCTTCTCGGACTGGAACTTGGCGACCGCGGCGGCCAGCACGTCGTCATAGACGTGCTCGCGCGGGCCGTCGGCGTTTTTCGACTTGCGCTTGGACGGCGCATCGTAGGTCGAGCCGACGGTCGTCGTCGCGGCGGGCGGCGGGGGAGCCGGGGGCATTTCGACACCGAGACGCTCACGGACGAGCGCCACATCGGGATGACTTTCGCCGGGAATGAGCTTCGGTCCCTTCGACGGGATGCGGACGATTTCCTTCGCCTCATCCGCCTCGGCCTTCATGGCGAGATAGCGTTGGCGCAAGCGCTCGAACTCGGGATGCTTCGGATGCGTGGCGCGCAGAGCGGCCGCAGGATCGGTCGTACTGGTGATCGAGACCAACACGTCGCGCGGATCGAGATACTGCGGCGCGCGGTCGAGGTAGGACGAGAGTTGCTTCGGCGGGTCGGGGATGCGGCCACCACGGGCGTGGCGAGCGTACTTAAGGACGACGAGCGCGAAGGCTAACTCGCCCTCCACGCGCTGATCGAATGCGAGCGGCGTGGCGCCGGGCGCGTCGTCGGGAAAGGACGGGACGACAAACGCCTTGGGATCGAGGCCATATGCGTCGGCCTTCGCCAGTTCGTCGCTCAGGGCTTTCGCGGTCGCGGTATAGCCTCCACGGCCCATAAACACGGGCTCGTCCGCACGGCCTTCGTAGAAAGCGATGAGGCCCTGCCAGTCGACGGCATCTTCTTCTCCGGCTTTCGCGGCGTCGTTGAGCAGTCGCAACCTGATATCAGCGCCGACGGAGCGATCGGTCAGGAGGTCGGCTGCGGAAGGAGCAATGCCGGGCGCGGCATGGTCGGTCGTCGTCGCGACTTCGATCGCGCCCGTCGGGGTCGCGGACGAAGGCTCGGCGTTTGCGGACGACCTTTCGGAAACTCCTGCCAAGATGGCAACGGTGACACATAATGCCCAGTATTTCATCAAAGTCTCCCGCACCCGGAGTTTTGCGAAAAAGCTAATCGACGTTGCGGATAGCCGGAAGCCCTCGGCCCCGGAAAATCGGCGGGCGCCGCGCTTGGCGGTGCAGTGTTGCGGAAATGCATGGCCCAAGTCGACCTGAGTGCGCGTCGCGAAGCCGGCAATCGATATCCGCGATCAACCCGTCGCGCTACTGGAACGCACCACCAAGCACGGAGTTCACGAGATCGCCGACGCTGTCGGTCTTGGGGGCCGACTTCGGCTTCCGCGCCGCAACTTTGGGAGCAGCGGCCTGATCGAGCGGCGCCAGATGATCTCGGCCCTTCTGGATCTTGCTCCATTCACCCTTGAGCGCCTGGATCACACGCTTCTCGTGCCCGTAGATGTCGGCGAAAGTCTCGATCTTGCCGCCCTCTCCGATGCGCACCGTGAAATAGGTGATGTGGACGGGGACCTTGTTGGTGAGGGTGACGATCTCGTGCTCGGGTCCGTCTTTCGCCGCCGCTTCGACACGTGCGCGGTCCCAGCCCTGATCCTCGCCGAGGATGACGGCCGCCATGTCGAGCGGGTTCCTGATGCGCATGCAGCCGTGGCTGTTCGCGCGCCGGCGCCAGTTGAACATGTACTTGTCGGGCGTGTCGTGCATGAAGACGTAGTGCTTGTTGGGGAACGAGAACTTCACGACGCCCAGCTGGTTCCACGGTCCCGGCGGCTGATAGACGATGTAGTCCTTCATGTTGACCTTGGACCAGTCCACCTTGGTCCAGTCGACTTTCTCGCGGGTGTCGGCGCGGACGAATTCCAACCGATGCTGGCGGACGAGTCCGCCGCCCGACAGCAAGCTTGGCCAGATCTCTCGCACCTTGATGCTGTCGGGAACGTGCCAGCGCGACTTGAACGTCACGCGCACCATCTCATCGGAGAAAATTGGCGTCTGATTGTTGACGAGACCGATGGTGACGCGCTCGGTGAAGACGGGTTCGGAATTCTTGAAGACGCGGACCATGAATTCCGGCGCGTTCATTTCGACGTGGAGCGCGCCCAAGTCCTCGGGCATCCAGCGCCACTGCTGCATGTTGGCGAGGAGCTGATCCGCCTTGCCTTTGATCGGCTGGTTCAATGCCGCGCGCGTCGGCTTGTCGAGCGTTCCGTCCGTCCTCGGCAATCCTTTGAGGCGCTGGAACCCGGCCAACGCGGCGGCGAGGTCGGCATCCAGGGTCTTTGCCGACGCCTCGGTCTCGGCGGCGATGTCGAGGCGCTTCCGGAGGACGACGACGTCGTCGTGCGTTGCACCCGGTAGAATGTCGTCCCCGTCGCCGAGCCGTGCCTTGCGTGCGCCGGGCGCACGTCGGGCCTCGAGCCAGGCCTGGCGGAGCCGTTCGAACTCTCGATGCTTCGGATGCAGCGCTTCGATAACAGTACGGGGGTCGTCGGCCGCGGCGAGAGCATCGAGAAGCGCCGAACGGTCGGCCCATTGGGGATGGCGATCGAGATAGGACGAGAGCTGCTTCGCGGGATCGGGGATGAGACCGCCCCGCGCATGGCGCGCGTAGGCAAGGACGGCGAGCGATAGCTTCGTCTCGGCTTCCGCGAGCGCCTTGGGGTCGATGGACCCGCCGCCGGACGGCGTCGCCATCGCGGGCACTTCGTAAACCTTGGGATCGAGACCCCAGAAGTTCGCCCGAGCTAGTGTTCTGATCGCCTTCTCGGCTTTCGCCGAGTAGCCCGCCGACGTCACCCACAACGGTTCGTCGTGATGCTTCCGATAGTGCTCGGAGAGCGCGCGGCGATCGGCTTCCTCCGGTGTTTCGATCGCGACGTCCTCGGCCTTCGCGCCGTCGCCTTCCTTGTCATCGGTGGTCGCTTGCGGCATGAGATGCGCGCCGTCGACGACGGATGGCCCCGTGCCCAGCAGTTCGCGCGCGGCCTGGCCGATCGTCGCGTCGGGGTGCGCCGCCGCGGGCTCGATGCTGCCCGTCTCAGCAGGCGTTTCGGCAGTCGGCGGCGATGTCTCGGCCGGCGTTTGGTCTGCCGTCGCGGCGGGCGCGGCGCTGTCTCCGGCCACGGGCTCGGCTGCCCACGCGACCGCTGCCATGAGCAAGCCCATGGCACCCGCACTGACGCCGAGACGTCGCTTCATGACCTTCTCCCTGTCGCCATCGACGCGGGCTCCCGGCACTCCAAATAGCATGTAGGAGGCGGAGGCTGCCATGTCTCGATACCCGATTCGGGTCCGAGCCCCCCCCGGAACGCTTTGGTCGCGAAACGAAAAAGGGCCCGGCGGAACCGCCGGACCCTTCCGATCTGCAGGGTGCGCAAGGGGCTAACGAGCGCTTATCTTCAGATCGAGCTCACGCCGCTCTCGCGGCATTGGGTTGGTCAGTTGATGCGCGGCTCGAGGCCGTATTCCTGCATTTTGCGGTAGAGCGTCGAGCGGCCGATGTTTAGGCGCTTGGCGACTTCCGTCATGTGACCGCGGTATCGGCCGAGGGCCAAGCGGATCATATCGGCTTCGATCTGCTCGAGCGGCCGGATATCGCCCGATGCGTCGACGGCAGGGATGCCGATCGCGCCGGAACCATCGGTCGTCGACTTCACCTCGATCGTCTGCGGGATACGATTCTCCGCACCGAGGAGAGCGGGGCCGGTGTAGATCGCGCGCTTCATTTCCGCAGGAGCAGCCGGGATCTCGGCCTTGAAGCCTTCGACATGAGCCGCGATCTGCGGGAATTCGTCGACGGTCAGCTCGGGTCCGTCGGCCAGAACGACCGCTCGGAAGACCGCGTTCTCGAGCTGGCGAACATTGCCCGGCCAGGCGTAGCATTCGAGCAGGCGCGCGGCATCCGCCTGGATCGCGCGGACGCGCTTACCTTCTTCCGCAGCAAAGCGGGTCACGAAATGCTGGGCGAGTTCGGCGACATCGCCCATGCGCTCGCGAAGCGGGGGGACCCAGATCGGGAACACGTTCAGACGGTAGAACAGGTCCTCGCGGAATTTGCCGTCCTTCACGAGCTGGATCATGTCGCGGTTGGTCGCCGAGATGAGCCGGAAGTTGACCTTCACGGGCTTCTTGGAGCCAACCGGATCGATCTCGCCTTCCTGGAGCGCGCGGAGAAGCTTCACCTGCGCATCGAGGGGCAGTTCGCCGACTTCGTCGAGGAAGAGCGTACCACCGTCGGCTTCCTGGAACTTGCCGATTCGGCGGTCCGAGGCGCCCGTGAACGAGCCCTTCTCGTGGCCGAAGAGGATCGACTCGACAAGGTTTTCCGGGATCGCGCCGCAATTGACGGTGATGAAAGGCTTGCCGGCGCGCTCGCTCTCGCCCTGGATGGCGCGCGCGATCAGTTCCTTGCCGACGCCCGACTCGCCTTCGATCAGAACAGGGATGTTCGACGAGGCCGCGCGCTTGCCGAGCTGGATGACGCGATGCATCGCGTCACCGTGGATGATGAGATCGCTGAAGGTCAGCGTGCCTTCGGCTTTCTTCTTGATGCGCGTGATCTCGCCGGACAGCGCTTCGATCTTTAACGCGGTCTTGATCGAGACCTCGAGGCGTTCGGGCGAGGCCGGCTTGATGACGAAGTCGGCGGCACCGGCGCGCATCGCATTGATCGCGGCGTCGATCGAGCCATGAGCCGTCTGCACGATGATCGGGGGAATGCCCGCCCGGCCGTTCAGGCGATCGAGCACACCCATGCCATCGAGGCCGGGCATGACGAGATCGAGGAGAACGAGGGAGATGGAGCCGCGATCGGGTCCGTCCAGGATCTGGAGGGCCTGTTCGCCGGAATTCGTTGAGCGCGTCTCGAAGCCGAGACGTTTGATCATCTCTTCGAGAATGCGACGCTGAGCTGGATCGTCATCGACGATTAGAACACGCTTGGCCATTGGCACAAATACTCGACACAACAGACACTGAACCCTGCCTCCAGCAGCGTGTCGCCATACGGCGCTCGCCCCACTCGTACACTCCCTGTCGGCGAGCTAGAGATTGCCCGACAACGGTAAACAGGTGGTTTCCGACTTCCTCACCTTGGAGCTTTTCGAGCAAAAGGTTCCATTCCGGAGCAATCTGCGGCGTCAATCGCCCCCACATCCGCCGCCGCCTCCGTCGCCGCCGCTTCCGTCTCCGTCCCCGAGACCATCCGTCGTGCCGTCGAAACTCACGGAGGAAAAATCGCCGCCGCACTGGGCGCCGGCCGTTCCGCGATCCCGGAGCGCTTCGCAGTCGGGGTGATAGCGGTAGCCGCCGGTGATCTCGAGTTCGGCGTCGAGCGCGAAGAGGAGCGGCAGGCTCGCAGGGGCGCGCGGGTCGATGCCCTCCTCGCGGCAGCATTGCCACCAGACCCGGCGCAAACCTTCGTTGCTCGCCTTCCGGTTCGGCGCCAATGCAACGGCCGGCGTGTGATGGAGCTTCCGGCCAAATGCTTGCTCGCAGAAGCGGTCGTACTCGCGCGTGTAGAGGATGAATTCGTGCCAGAGATCGTCGACGACTTCGGATGGCATCGCGACCGGGCGGCAACCGCCCCTCAGGAATGCACGGAAATATTGACGGAGACCGTCATCAACGCGGGCAATGGCCGTGGCCGAGAGGTTCGGATGGCGCTCGCCGAGGCGCCGCATCAGGCCGGGCGGCCAATGGTAGGTGTCGATAAACTTAAGGCGCCGTCTCCGGCGCCAGTCGAGTGTTGCGGCCGCCAACAGGATGGCGCCGAGGATTGCGGCAATGAGCGAGAGATCGCTCCAGGGGATATGCAAGAAGTCCTCATTCGTTGTTTCAACTATTCGTATTGTCTCCTGGAAGTCGAATTCTGTCCAGCGGCGGGCAATGACGGCGTTATCGCTTCATGAACGCACGTCGCGTGACCGTGAGAAACGTCGTGAAACAAGGCGAAGCGCGATCGATCTCTGCGTGCCGCCGGTGGCGCGCCCCCCCGACGCGTGATAGGCGTTCGAGACAACGATCGACACATCCCAACGAGGCCCCATGACCGTTTCGACCCGCTTCCTCGCGACTGCCGAAGCCGCTCTCCA
This sequence comes from Hyphomicrobium sp., assembly GCA_033765145.1. GTDB lineage: Bacteria > Pseudomonadota > Alphaproteobacteria > Rhizobiales > Hyphomicrobiaceae > JAGVSR01. The sequence continues at coordinate 36,882 of JANRIH010000047.1, forward strand.
ATCGACCGCGGACACGAGCCTCGGGCCGATGCCGGAATGGGACCTTACGGATCTTTACGCGGCACCGAACGCGCCCGAAGTCCAGCGGGATCTCGCGCGGGCGGCTCGAGATGCGGAAACGTTGAAGGACCAGTGTCGCGGCCGGATGGGGGAACTGGCTAAGGACGGCGCGCGCCTTGCGCTCGCGATCGAGGCTTACGAGCAATTGTCCGATCTCATGGGCAAGCTCGCGTCGTTCGCGGGGCTTCTTTACGCGGCCGACCAGTCCGATCCCGAGCGCGCGAAGTTTTACGGCGACGTTTCAGAGAAGCTGACGAGAATCGGGACCGATCTCATCTTCTTCGAACTCGAACTCAATCAGGTGGACGAAGCGCAGCTGACCGATTCTATGCGGGTCCCAGCGCTCGCGAAATACCGGCCGTGGATCGAGGACCTCAGGAAGGAGAAGCCGTATCAGCTCGCCGAGGAGATCGAACGTCTCTTCACCGAGAAGGGTCAGACATCACGCGGCGCCTTCACGCGGCTCTTCACCGAAACGATGACGGGGCTTCGTTTTCCTGTCGCAGGCGAGGCTGAGCCGCTCACGCTCGAGCCGACGCTCAACCTCCTGTCTCATGCCAACGGCGAACGGCGGAAAGCGGGCGCGGATGCGCTCGCAAAAGTCTTCGGCGAGAACATCCGCCTGTTCACGCTCATCACCAACACGCTCGCCAAGGACAAGGAAATCTCCGATCGCTGGCGTGGCTTCAAGGACGTCGCGGACAGCCGGCACCTGGCCAACCGCGTCGAAGCGCCGGTCGTCGACGCTCTCGTTTCGTCGGTCCGTGACGCCTATCCCAAGCTTTCGCATCGCTACTACGCCTTGAAGGCGCGCTGGCTCGGCATGGAGACACTCGCGCACTGGGACCGCAATGCGCCGCTCCCCGACAAGCCCGAGCGCGTCTATTCCTGGGACGAGGCCCGCGAGACGGTGCTGACGGCCTACGGCGCGTTCGCACCCGAAATGGCAGCGACGGCGAAAGAGTTCTTCGACAAGCGCTGGATCGACGCGCCGGTCCGCAAGGGCAAGGCGCAAGGCGCTTTCTCGGCGTCGACGGTGCCGAGCGTACACCCATATGTGCTCATGAACTACCAGGGCAAGGCGCGGGACGTGATGACGCTCGCGCACGAACTCGGCCACGGCGTGCATCAGATGCTCGCGCGCGGCCAGGGCGCGCTTCTCGCGCCGACGCCCTTGACGCTTGCCGAAACTGCTTCGGTCTTCGGCGAAATGCTGACGTTCCGGCGGATGCTCGACGCGACGACCGAGGCGCGGGAACGCAAGGCGATGATCGCGGGCAAGGTGGAGGACATGCTCAACACCGTCGTCCGGCAGATCGCGTTCTATACCTTCGAGCGGCGCATTCACGAGGCGCGGCGGACGGGCGAACTCACTTCTGATGAGATCAACCGGCACTGGCTCGACATTCAGACCGAGAGCCTCGGCCCGGCGATCTCGTTCAAGCCGGGCTACGAGGTGTTCTGGACCTACATCCCGCACTTCATCAATTCGCCGTTCTACGTCTACGCCTACGCGTTCGGCGATTGCCTCGTGAACTCGCTCTACGGTCTCTATCGCGAGGCGCATCCAGGGTTCGTGGGCAAGTATTTCGACATGCTGAAGGCCGGGGGCTCGAAGCATCATTCGGAATTGCTGGCGCCTTTCGGTCTCGATGCCCGCGACCCCGCGTTCTGGTCGAAAGGCCTGTCGGTCATTTCGGGAATGATCGACGAGTTGGAGGCCATGGAACGCGCTGCATGAACGTCTGGACGACGGGGATTTCTACAGACTGGGCGCGGACGTCCCCCGGTGGCGGCAAGGCCGTGTCGAGCCGTGTCGCGGACTGATGGGTGGTCAAGCTCCGAAGGCCTTTCCGACGTCATGCGGTCCGCGGCGCGTTGTAGTCACAATCGCGTGATCGGCATGATCATCGAGCGCGTGGTCGGTCGCGGGTGATTGTTGCACTGCGAACGCAGAAACGCCCGCCGATCGACCATTGCTGGCTGTATCGCACGGGCGTTCTATGGAGTGGCTGTATCGTTCCTGACGATCGACCACGGTTACAAAACTTACAACGATTCGGACGTTGATTTAGTTTAGCCCGCGACACTTTAACGGCGGGTTACTGATTTTGTTCGGTTTTTCGGACCTCCCCCGCGCGCCATCGCGCTGAAGGCCGGCGCGATTGGTCCAGACCATGTCTCGTTCCGATGATGGCCGAACCCCACCCAGCTGCTCCTTGGCGGCTAGTGATGCACCGCGCGACACGGGTCGTGTCAGACACTGATGTCGGACACAGGTGACGGGCCCAGGTCTCGGGCCCTGGGTTCAGTGCTAGAATAAAGTGGGGTGCGCCTGGTTTGCGGCGGTGCGGGATCGACTTTGGCCGGATGGCCGGGAAAAAATCCCGATAGAACGTGTAAGCCCCTACAAACTCATGCCAAAATTTCGGTTGATCAGGGTTTCTCGAAGCTCATACTCTCGTCGGCACTTGGGGATTGCGCCGTCTCTCACCGTGAGGAGACCCAGAATGAAAGTGATGATCGCAGCAGCCGTTGCGCTGGTTGGCGGAGCGCTCGCGCTCTCCATGCCCGCCGCTTCGGCACCCTTGTCCAGCGCCGCGGGCGCGGCCCAGCCCGAAGCCGCCAAGAACGGCGTCGTCGAGCAGGTTCGCCACAAGCGCTGGCGGAGGCACTGGCGGCACCGGCACTATGGCCACCACAGGCGCTGGCGGCCCTACCGGTACTATGGCTACGGGTATCCGTATGGGTACTATCGTCCGTACTACTACGGCAGCTATGGGTACTATCCTTACCGCCATTACCGCCGCGGCGGCGTCTCGCTCCACCTGCACTTCTAAGGTTCGGAGCATCTGTCGCAAATGAGATCGGGACCGGACACTGTCCGGTCCCGATTGCATTTGGCGAATGCGTGGCAGCCCGATCTTCGGGCCGTCAGATCGTCATTTCTCAGCGCCGTACTTGGACTTGATGCTGTCCATACCGTCCTTGAAGATGCCGTCGATCGTCTTCCGCGCTTCCTTATCCTCAGCGCCTTTGGCGTCATATGTCGCCGACCACACGACGTTCATTTCGTCGAGATCGTCGTCGTCCGGGGTGACAGAGAACTGCGCGTTGTAGTTCGTGACCGGCAGAGGGCTTTCGATGATCTCATATTTGTAGGTCGCAGTGCCGCGTTCGAGGAGGCGCTCCTTGATCACGCCGCCGCTCTTCAAGGTCAGCGTGCGGAATTCGGCATCGCCTTCTTTCGTCGCCTCGCACTTTTCGACGGCAGGATGCCATTCGGAGATCGCGCACCAACCGCCGATCTTTTCCCAAAGGGCGGCACGTTCCGCCTCGACCTTCTCTGCCGGCACGTCGATCTCAAGCTTCTTGGCCGAGACCAGCGACGCGGCTTCGACCGGGTTGGCGGCCGTGAGGGCCAGCACCGAAATCGCCGCCGCAGTTGCAACTTTGACCATCTTGTTTCACTCCCTGACCGCTCATGTTGGAAGGGCGGCTAATGGACTAAACTTGTAACACTATAACAGTGCGTCCGGCAAACTCACGTTCGCGTGGCTTATGTTGTTTCGCTGGCCCCTTGGAGGCTCGTTCGTACGTGGCAGACCCGACATCAGAACCATTTTTCAGATTGGCGACGCACGCCGACATCCCGGCAATCGCCGGACTTCTGGGAGAGCTTTTTTCCCAGGAGGCCGAGTTCACACCCGATGCCGCAGCGCAGGCGCGCGGGCTTTCGATGCTCCTCGATCAGCCGTCGGCGGCGGGGATTTTCGTCGCCGAGGCGGATGGGCGTGTCATAGGGTCGGTGACGCTCCTCTATTCCGTCTCGACCGCGCTCGGGGCCCGCATCGCGATGCTGGAAGACATGATCATCACGCGCACGTTTCGTGGCCACGGCCTCGGCCCACGACTTCTCACGTTCGCGATCGAAGCCGCGCGCCGGGACGGTATCGCGCGCATCACACTCTTGACCGATCCCGACAATTTCGCCGCCCACCGGCTCTACGAGCGCATGGGGTTCCACCGCTCGGCCATGGTCGTCTATCGAAAGATGATGCCTCGGTCGCTCACGGTCTGAACGGCCGGTAACATCGGCCGTCCATGGCGATGGGCAGCCGGGAACCATAGGCATCGGCAGCAAACGGACCTACATTAGTTCCATGAACGCCATCCACACCGGCCATCCGCTTGCGGCAGCGACCGCCCTCTCTCTCTACGGAGAGACAGTGGCTTCCCGCATGCTCATCGGGACCGCGCTTTACCCTTCACCGCAGATCATGGCCGAGGCGGTCAAGGCGTCAGGAGCCGGCATCGTGACGGTCTCGCTCCGCCGGGAGCAGGCACGCGGACGGACGGGCGAGCGCTTTCTCGAACTCGTGCGCGGGCTCGGCGTGCGGGTCCTTCCCAACACGGCCGGATGCCGCACGGCCCGGGACGCCATCACGACGGCCGAGATGGCGCGCGAACTTCTCGATACGAACTGGATCAAGCTCGAGGTGATCGCGAACGACGACACCTTGCAGCCCGATCTATTCGGATTGGTCGAGGCGGCGGGCGTGCTCGCGCGCGAGGGCTTTCAGGTTTTCCCTTACACGACCGAGGACCTCGGCGCGGCCGAACGGCTGGTCGGCGCGGGCTGCCGCGTCCTGATGCCCTGGGGCGCGCCGATCGGAACGGGACGCGGCCTCGCGAACCCCTATGCGCTTAGGACGATGCGGGCCTATTTTCCCGACACGCCTTTGATCGTCGACGCAGGCCTCGGTGCGCCATCCCATGCCGCGGCGGCGATGGAGATGGGCTACGACGCCTGCCTTCTCAACACGGCTGTCGCGAAAGCCAGTGACCCCGTTCGCATGGCGGCCGCATTCGCTCGCGCGATCGAGGCCGGACGGGATGCCTACGAGGCGGGGCTCATGGCGCCGCGCGACATGGCCGCGCCCTCGACACCGGTCGCGGGCACCGCATTTTTCGACGCCTGACCGGCACGCCATGCGGACCGATGCGCCGAACTGGCTGTCCCGCTTCTATCCGATCGTTCCGGACAGCGCTTGGCTCGCGCGGGTCTTGCCGCTCGGGGTGGAGACCGTTCAGCTTCGCATCAAGGACATGCCGGCCGATCTGCGCCGGCGCGATATCGTAACGGGCGTCGAGATTGCGCGGAGGCACCGCGCACAATTGATCGTCAACGACTATTGGCAGGATGCGATGGATGCCGGGGCCGACTTCGTGCACCTCGGACAAGAAGACTTGGCCGGCGCGGACGTCAAATCATTGAAGCGGCGCGCAATCCGGCTCGGGATTTCGACGCACAGTCCCGAAGAACTTGAGATCGCGCTCCGGGAAGAGCCCGACTATGTCGCCCTCGGACCGATCTACGAGACTCGGCTCAAGGCAATGCCATGGACGCCGCAAGGGCTTTCGCGCATTGCTGACTGGAAGCGTCGTATTGGTGGTCTGCCGCTCGTCGCCATCGGCGGGATCACGCCCGACCGGGCACCCGAAGTCCTTGCGGCTGGCGCGCAATCGGTGGCGGTCATCACGGATTTCATGTCCGCCGCAAGCCCCGAGGACCGGATTGCGACGTGGGTGCAGTGGGCAAACATTTCCGAGGATGTCGCCTCGAAGCCGGGGTTAGGTTAGATTTCACGCGCATCATTCAACGGAGGAATTTCATGACCCGCGAAACGCCTGAAAAGACTGCCGTGGCTTCGACCGACACGACGCGGCGCAGCGTGCTGGGGCTCGTCGCGGGCGTGGCCGCATTTGGCGGGGCGACGGTCGCGCGGGCGGCGGACGGCGTGGATCACAGCCAGATGGATCATGGAAACATGGACCATGGCCAGATGGACCACAGTAAGATGGACCACGCCACCTGGGGCAAGAACGGACCCGGGCACAGCATGGAGCCGAAAAACGCGAAACTTGTCGACGCGGCATTCGACTGCCAGAAGGCAGGCCAGGCGTGCATTGAGCATTGCATCGATCTCATGGCCTCGGGCGATGCGTCGTTGAAGGACTGCATGCGTTCGGTCGAGGTCATGCTTCCGACGATCGCGGCGCTCGCCAAACATGCCGCCTTCGACAGCAAGCGCCTCAAAGCGGTCGCTACGCTCTGCCGCGACATCTGCCAGGACTGCGAAGGCGAATGTAAAAAGCACGAAGAGAAGCACGCGCTCTGCAAGGCCTGCCGCGAATCGTGCACCGCCTGCATCAAGGAGTGCAACGCGGTTATCGGTGGCTGATCGGCGCCGAAAATCTCTAGGCGTTCTGGGGAGTGCCTCTGCTCTTGGCCTCCCGCGCGATGGCTCGCCAGCCGATATCGCGACGATGGAACCCGCTGGGCCAGTCGACCAAGGCGATCGCTTTTTCAGTCAGCGCCTTGGCGTCTGCGACGCTCGCGCCCCGCGCCGTCACGTTCAGAACGCGGCCGCCATCCGCGAGCAGTCGGTCGCCATCGCGGCGCGTGCCGGCGTGAAAAACTTCGACGCCCGGCACCGCGGCGGCCTTTTCCACGCCTTTGATCAACGTTCCCTTGACGGGCGTGCCGGGATAGCCGTCCGCGGCGAGAACCACGGTCAACGCCGCGTCACGGCTCCACTGGGCCTCGCGCCCACCGAGTTTCCCTTCAGCGGTCGCCAGCATGAGATCGAGCAAGTCACTGTCGAGCCGAAGCATCAGCGCCTGCGTCTCGGGATCGCCGAAGCGCACGTTGTATTCGATAAGCCTCGGGCCCTCTTTCGTAATCATGAGGCCCGCGAACAGGACGCCCTTGAACGGTCGACCCGCCGTCGCCATCGCGCGGACCGTCGGAACCACGATTTCGCGCATCACGCGCTTCGTCATTTCGGGCGTCATCACGGCAGCGGGAGAATAGGCGCCCATGCCGCCGGTGTTGGGACCCGTGTCGCCTTCACCGACGCGCTTATGATCCTGGGCGGAGGCGAGCGGCAACACATTCGCGCCGTCGGACAATGCGAAGAAGCTCGCCTCCTCGCCTTCGAGAAACTCCTCGACGACGACTTCGGCGCCGGCCGCGCCGAAAGTGCCCGAGAAGCACGCCTCGATCGCGGCCTCGGCCTGGGCGTATGTCTCGGCGATGGTGACGCCTTTGCCCGCGGCGAGGCCATCTGCTTTCACGACGACCGGCAGGGCATGGGCCGCGGCGTATGCTTTCGCGGCGGCGGCGTCCTTGAAGCGGCGATAGGCGGCGGTTGGGATCGCGTGCTGCTGGCAGAGATCCTTCGTGAAGCCCTTCGATCCCTCGAGGATCGCCGCGCGGCTCGACGGACCAAAGTGCTTGATCCGTGCGTCAGCCAGGGCGTCCGTCAGGCCACCGACGAGCGGCGCCTCGGGCCCGACGACGACGAGTTCGATGTCGTGCTCGCGGCAGAAGGCCACGACGGCGGCATGATCCGACACGTCGAGCGCCACGCACTCCGCGACCTCCGCGATGCCGGGATTGCCGGGGGCGCAATAAAGCTTCGCGAGACGCGGGCTTCTCTTCAGTTTCCAGGCGAGAGCGTGCTCGCGACCGCCCGACCCGATCAGCAGGATGTTCATGTCGAGATGAAGTGCCCCCCGGTGCGCGGAAGGTCAAGGCCCGTCGACGAAAAACTCTTCACGCCGCTTCGACGCGACCGGCTCGTGGCGAAATTGTGTTGAATTGAGCGATGCCGGAATCGTGAAATCGCAATTGTCTATTTATTCGCCCAACTCAATTGACACGCTTTTCGTATTTCATTATCAAACCCCCATGCCTGTCGCTCCCCGACGCGGGACGACGGCGGTTAGTTTCGGGCGAAACGCCCACAACACGAACTGGCGATGAAGCGATCCGATGAAACCGGCAACGAACACATCATCGATGCTGACACCATTCTGCACCAGAACCTTCGGGAATGGGCAGGATGGCTCGGCATATTCCGGGTTCGGCCGGGGAGGCGCGGCGTAGCACGCGCCAACTCCTAAGCTTCGTCAGAAGCAGGCCCTCCCGGACCACCGCCGCGGAGGGCTTCGTCGTTTCAGGCTCGCTGCGGTCGCTTCAATCATGTTGTCCGCCTTCGACGGGGCAGCCGGCAAGCGCACATTGCGCATGTGACCGCGAACGTGGCGTCCAGTGGTGATGAGACCGGTTACTTCGCTTGGAACGCGGGAGGTCGTGGGTTCGATTCTCACTCCGGGCCATCGCGCCCGGATAGCTCAGTGGTAGAGCGCCGTCGTACCGTCTCGACCTGTTCCCTGGGCGACTGCTCGCGCAATCGAAATACCGCCCGATCGTGCTGCATGCTGGCTCCTCGTCTTTGATGCGAACCGTCCCGCATTCGCATCGTTCGTCGGTCGGCGTGAGATGGCAATCAAACTAGAAACTAGAGGAGAGCAATCGCGACTGTGACGAGCACAGGGATTGAAACGATTATCCGGTGAGGGCCTTCCGCGGCCCGGGCCGGCGTCCGGTGGTGAAGGCAACGGTTACTTCGACTGTCATTCGAGAGGTCGTGGGTTCGATCCCCACCTCCGGCGGAAATGCCGGAGTAGCTCAGCGGTAGAGCACTGAACCGAGCCGACGTGCTCCCCGGGCGACGTCACTTCATCCGGTGGTGTCAGAGACGGATCCTTCGTTGGTCGGGCCTTCGGGCCGGCGGGTTCGAATCCCGCGCCCCGTCTCGATCCGTTCCCCGGATGATCCGACCGGGACAGGACGGCAATCGGCATATGCACGCCGATTTCCGTTCCTTTCCCGCGCGATTATCCGATCGATCCCCTCCGGCCGCAATTTGGCCGGTGGTTTCTGCAATCTCAATTGTGTTCGCTATCCGCGTTTCAACAAGGTGACAACCATGCGGATCAATTTCGGAAAGTCGCGCGCGAAGGCGCCGAAAACGCACGAGGGCGCGCCGGCCGCGTCCGGCCTCACGGCGGAGCAGAAGCTCCGGCGCGCCGTGCTCTCGTGCCTACTCTGGGAGGACGAGTTCTACGAGGACGGCGAAACCATCTCGGCGCGTCTCGAGGTGCTCGCTTCCGAGGTCGATCCTGAGATCGTCGCCCGAATCGCGATCGAGGCCCGCTCGAAAATGAACCTCCGGCATGCGCCGCTGCTGCTCCTGACCGTGCTCGCCCGAACGGGCGCCAGCCGCGAAAAGCTCGTGGCGGATACCGTCACGGAGGTGATTCAGCGGGCGGACGAACTCGCGGAACTCCTCGCGATCTACTGGCGGAACGGGAAGCGACCGCTTTCGGCCCAGCTCAAAAAGGGTCTCGCACGCGCGTTCCAGAAGTTCGACGCCTACCAGCTTGCGAAGTACGACCGTCCGGGCCCGGTTCGGCTTCGCGACGTGCTGTTCCTCGTGCACGCAAAGCCCAAGGCCGAGGCGCAGGCCGCGACCTGGCGGAAGCTCGCCGACAAGGAGCTCGATTCGCCCGACACATGGGAGGTCGCTCTCTCGGCCGGCAAGGACAAGCGCGAGACGTTCGAGCGGCTCATCCGCGACGGAAAGCTCGGCTACCTCGCCCTCTTGCGCAACCTCAGGAACATGGTGGACGCAAAGTGCAGTGAAAAGCTCGTGCGGAAGGCCATTCTCGACCGCAAGGGTGCGGACCGCGTGCTGCCGTTCCGCTTTGTGGCCGCGGCGCGCGCGGCTCCTGTCTTCGATCGGGAACTCGACCGGGCGCTCATTGCCGCGATCGAGGACCAGAAGAAGCTCAAGGGCCGCACGATCGTTCTCGTCGACGTCTCGGGCTCCATGGAGGCGCCGCTGTCTCGGCGATCGGACATGAAGCGGATCGACGCGGCGGCGGCACTCGGAGCGGTCATCAACGGAGACGTGCGCGTGTTTACGTTCTCGGATGACGTCAAGGAAGTCCCGGCCCGCAAGGGGCTCGCAGGGATCGATGCCATCGTCGGATCACAGGTCCACAACGGCACCTACCTCGGCAAGGCCGTGGCGCACGTGAATGCCATCAAGCATGACCGCCTGATCGTCATCACCGACGAGCAGAGCGCGGACGCCGTTCCCGATCCGGTCGCCGGGAAGGCCTACATGATCAACGTCGCGTCCAACCGGAACGGCGTCGGCTACGGAAAGTGGGTCCACTTCGACGGCTTTTCGGAGCAGGTGCTGAGCTACATCGGCGTGTACGAAGCGGACTTTTTAGGCTGAGCCCAGCGGGCGGCGGCAACACCGCTGCCCGTCCTCCCCTGCATACGGCGCGATGATCATGGACGGCCCGGTGTATCGATCCGCCGGTGATGGCCATTCTCGACCAGCACCTCGGCCGGCAGGGGATGGCTCAGGAAGCCCGTCGGACTGGCCGTCAAACCATAGGCTCCGGATTGGAGCACGGCGACGAGGTCGCCTTTCTGCATCTCAGGCATCGGGGTTTGACGTCCCAGCGTATCGAGCGGTGTGCAAAGTGGCCCGACGATCGTCGTGGGCGTACGATCGACCGAACCGAGCTTCGTCGCGGCGACGATCGGATAGTCGCGCTTGACGACCTGACCCAGATTGCCCGACGCGGCGAGGTGATGGTGCATACCGCCGTCGCAGACAAGAAAGCGCTGCCCGCGGGATGATTTCACAGCGCGCACGGCCATGACGTAAACTCCCGCGGGGCCGACAAGCCAGCGGCCCGGCTCGATCAGAACGCGAGACCCTTGCAGCTCAGGCTCGGTCGCCATCCGTTCCTTCAATCCGCGAACGCCTTCGGCCACGTGATCGAGATCCAGCGTGCCATCGCCGGCGTGATAGGGGATGCCAAGCCCGCCGCCGAGATCAATCGATTCGAGTGGTCGGCCTATTAGGCGTGAGACCGTTCGCGCCACATCGAGGCCGTGGCTCCATTGCGCAACGAGCACATCGGCATCGAGGATCTGCGTGCCGGCGAACATGTGAATGCCGGTCAGCGAGAGGCGTGGCAACTTCGAGAGACGATCGAGAAATTCCGGCAAGGCTTCCTCGTCGATCCCGAACGCGGCGGGCTTGCCGCCCATGCGCATGGCCCCGCCTTGGGCCGCGGCCGCGGGATTGACGCGAACGGCGACGTTCACCAGGTGGTTGCGCTCGGACGCCATCGCGGCGACCGCGACCATTTCCTCGACGCTTTCGAGATGGATTTCCCCGATGCCGCCTTCGATCGCGTGGCGTAATTCGTCTTCGCCCTTGCCGGGACCAGCAAACAGGATGCGTTCAGGGGAGGCGCCAGCCGCGATCGCTATCTGGAACTCCGCGCCCGACGCAACTTCGAGGCCGGCTCCCTCCTCCACCAGCACGCGGACGACGGCGGGGTTTGGATTGGCCTTGATCGAGTAATGGACTTCGGCAAAGCCCGCGACGGCGTCCGCGAGTGCGCGATATCGCGCCCGGATGAGACCGGCGTCGTAGGCGTAGAAGGGTGTCCCGAATGTTCTGGCGAGTTCGTCGACGGCAACGCCGCCGATCGTCAGCCGGTCGCCGTCGCGGCGGAAGTGCGAGCCGATGAGCGCGTCGGCGAGGGCCATTTGCGTGCCATTCCCCATGTCAAGTCGTCCGTTCCGCGACGAGCGCGCGATAGTCGACTTTGCCATTGGGTGTGACCGGCAGTCCGGCTACGAGTTCGATCCGCGCCGGAACCATGTGAGTGGGCAGAACCTCGCGCGCACGCGCTAGTGCCGAACCCGTGTCGCAGACGTCGGCCGCTGCGACACCGACCGCGACGAGTTTCTGGCCGAGCCATTCGTCCGGGATGCCGATTGCAGCAATCTGGCGGAATTGCCCCGACGACATCAGCACATCCTCGACTTCGGTCGGGGAGATGCGGAACCCTGCGGACTTGATCATCGCGTCGCGGCGTCCGACGAAATAGAGAAAGCCGTCTTCGTCCGCGTAGACGAGATCACCGGACCAGCAGACCATATCCTGGCCTTCGTCGTCACCGCGCAGCGGATTGGGACGCAGAACACGGCGCGTGTCCTCGGGCCTGCGCCAATAACCCATCGAGACCGTGGGGCCGCGATGCACGAGGATGCCGGGTTCTCCCGGTTTCGCGCGGCGTCCATCCTCCGTCAGCGGGAACACTTCGCACTCGGGAATGGCCTTGCCGATGGAGGTCGGCCGGCGGTCGATCTCGCCCGGCGGCAGGAACGTCGAGCGGAAAGCCTCGGTCAGTCCGTACATGAGAAAAACGTCGGTTGTCGGCAATGCGGCCCTGAGGTTCTTGACGGTCGCTTCGGGGACCGCGCCGCCCGAGTTTGTGATGTAGCGCAAATGGGGTAAGGCCGTTCGCTTCAAACTCGGCGCCGCTTTCGTGAGAATGGCCCAAATGGTCGGAACGCCAGCAAGGCCCGTGATCTCGTGGCGAGCGAGATCGGCGACGATCTCGTCGCCGAGCTTGAAGCTCGACAGCACGAGACGCGCGCCCTGCTCGACCGAGGTCAGGAGCTGATTGAGGCCATAGTCGAAGCTGAACGGGAGAACGGAGAGGATGCGGTCGGCGGCGGTGATCCCGAGATAGGTGCGCACGATCCGCGTGCCAGCCAAGAGATTCGCGTGGGAGAGCATCACGCCTTTTGGACTGCCGGTGGAGCCCGACGTATATAGGATTGCAGCGAGATCGGCACCGATCGCGGACGGCGCCGGCAGCTGTGTCGGCGATGCTCCGTCATCGATCTCCTCGACCATATGGACGGCGACATTGTCGAGACCGGACCATGCCGCGGCATGGCGTTCGAGCGTTGCGCGGTTCGTCACGATGGCGCGCGCGCCGCTGTCGGTCAGGATGTGGCGGATCTGTTCCGCCTTCAGCACCGGGTTGACGGGAATCATAACCGCGTCCGCGCGGCTTGCCGCGAAGATCGCCGCACATTCCTCGAGCGACTTAGGCAGTAGGATAGCGACGCGATCTCCGCGCCTGATGCCACGATCGATCAGCCGTCCGGCGAGGACTTGGACGTCTCGCGCGAGATCGCCGTAGGTCCACACGCGTTCCCCGTCGACGATGGCGAGGCGATCTGGTTCTGCGCCATTTCCGGCCAGGAGATCGTGAAGCAGAACGGGCTCTCTCATCGGACCTGGGAGAGTTTCCAGTGGGCCAGCCGAGCAAGGCTCTGGATCGAGGCGAATGTCTCGGGCGTGAAGTCTTCATCCGCAATCTCGACGCCGTAGGTGTCGGAGAGGAATGTCGTCAACTCGAGAATGCCGAGGCTGTCCAACAAGCCAGACCCCAGAAGCGGAGACTGCGCGGTCACCGCACCCTTGGCATCGGGGGACAGTCCGGAAACGAAGGCCACCAGCGCTGCTTCAAGATCGGCTTCGCTCACGCGCGGCCGGATCTCAGCGGCGTTCGTCGTTTTCGTCATACTACTGTCCTTCCCATGCTCGTCCGTCAGACGTCGAAGACGCAAAGTTCCGTGCCGAGGTAATCGGTCCGGTTGATATAGGCGTCTCCTTTCGAAAATTTAATGCCGCGACGGCTGAATTTTCCGCCCTGCGTGTCGAGGCCGGGACGCCGGTCGACGATCAGTGCGGCCACGCCCTTGGCCATCAAGTGGCGCGCAACGGCGCCGAGGTTGCGGCCAAGGCGCGCATTGTTTTCGGCATAGATCAGAAGCGCAATCGGCAGACCGCGATACCAGCGACGCTTGAACATCAGCGGGTGAATGCCGTCATCGTCAAGCATGGCACACGCGAGAATATTCATGTGACGGTGGCTTCTGACGATGTGATCGCACTCCGCCGACACATCGCGGGCGATGCAATCGAACGGGACGATCTTCGCCCCTGCTCCGGCCGTCATCGCGAGGACGGGCAGCGCATGGATGACGAGACCATCGTTCAACTGTCGGAAGCCGAGCGACACCAGCATTTTTTGGACATCGGAGGTGGGCGTCAGATCCGTGTAAACGGCGTCCTTGTCACCAAACGCGGCACGGAGCATCCGCATGCTTTGCCAGCGCGCATCCGGCTCCATGTACCAGCTTGACCAGTTGATGAAACGGCGGCGGCGCCCGTCGGGCATCGTGCGCAGCATCGCGGGGAGAAGGTGGATCCCGACGGCGCGATCTCCGTCGTTCAGAATGTGACCCAGAGGGATGCCCGCTTCGCTGTTCCACCCGGCGCGATCGAGGCGATCGAGCCCTTCGAGCCAGAACGCGCGGCTGCGGTCCGGGAAGCCGCGCGTCAGGATATCCACCGCTTCGGAAAAATTCTCTCGCTTGACAGGCTGAAGCACCAGTTCGTCTCTCGCATTGGCAACAGCTATCCGGGCGACGCTGCGCGGACGGGGCCCGTGCCCACTCGTTCCGTTCGAAGCCCCACTCCGAAGCCGTGTATCGGCACCAGCGCCTCTCCTCGATGCCATAGTTAACAATTCTCACGCCCATCATTGCAACCGCGGCTGGCAGATGCTCTGCATGCGGTCCACAGCGGTGCCGCAATGCAAGGGACCTGCCGCGCAGCGAAAGGGCTGTATGATCGGGAGCGATTCTGACTAAGGATAGTGACTAGTGGACGAGCAAAACGCCCCGAAACTCCGCAATGAGCCAGAGTTTACCGTGTCCGAACTTTCGGGCGCGATCAAACGCGCGCTCGAAGACGGATTCGGGCATGTGCGGCTCAGGGGCGAAGTCTCGGGCTATCGTGGGCCGCATTCGTCCGGCCATTGCTACTTTGCGTTGAAAGACGACAAATCGAAGATCGATGCGGTCGTCTGGAAGGGCTTATTCGGGCGTCTGAAGCTCAAGCCCGAAGAGGGCATGGAAGTCATCGTAACCGGCAAAGTATCGTCATTTCCGGGCTCGTCGAAGTATCAGATCGTGATCGAGGCGCTGGAACCTGCGGGCGCCGGCGCACTGATGGCCCTTCTCGAGGAGCGAAAGCGCCGCCTCGGCGCCGAGGGGCTCTTCGAAGAAAGCCGCAAGCGGAAGCTGCCGTTCCTGCCGCGCGTTGTCGGCATCGTCACGTCTCCGACCGGCGCCGTCATCCGCGACATGCTGCACGGCTTTCGCGAGCGGTTTCCGACGCACGTCATCGTCTGGCCGGTGCGCGTGCAGGGCGAAGGCAGCGCGGCCGAAGTCGCGGGTGCCATTCGCGGCTTCAATCGTCTCGAGCCCGGAGGGCGGGTCCCGAGACCCGACGTCCTCATCGTCGCGCGCGGCGGCGGGAGCCTCGAAGACCTGTGGGGCTTCAACGAGGAGATCGTCGTCCGTGCGGCTGCAGAGAGCCGCATCCCGCTCATCTCTGCCGTCGGGCACGAAACTGACTGGACGCTCATCGATCTCGTGGCGGACGCGCGCGCGCCGACGCCGACCAAAGCCGCAGAATGGTCCGTGCCGAAGCATGCCGACCTCATGGCGGACATCGCCGATCGGGCGCGCCGTCTCGCGATCGCGACGCGCCGTCTCCTGGACTTACAAAGGACGAAATGGACCGCAGCCGCGCGCGGCCTGCCGCGCGCCGATGAACTCGTCGCGATGCCGCGGCAGCGGTTCGACGCGGTCGAGCAGCGCCTCGCGCGTGCGCTCCTCGCCAACACGCGCGCTCATACCACGCGGCACGCGCGGATCGCGGCACGACTGGCACCTCGGCTTCTCTCGGGCGTCATCGAGCGGCGCGACCGCCGCCTTGCGGAATACTCTGAAAAGAGCCGGGCGCTACTCGGAAGGATCGCCGGGGATCGACGCCGCCGTTTCGAGCGGGTCGGCGGCAGGCTTGGACCCGTCGCGCTTCTCAATCGCATCGACGGAAAGCGGCGCGATCTCGAAGCCCAGGGCAAGTTGCTTGTGTCGCTCAGCTATCACAGCGTCCTTTCGCGGGGCTTTGCCGTCGTACGCGATCGGGAGGGTCAAATGGTTCGCTCGGCTCAGGTTTCGCCGCCGGGTGCGGGTCTCGAGATCGAATTCCGGGACGGGCGACTTCAGGTCGCGGTGACGGGCGGAGACGATCGCGGCGCCGGCCCCAAGGCGGAGGGCTTAACCGGAATGAAGAAGCGTCCAGGCGGATCGCAGGGTTCGCTATTCTGACCGGCGCCTTCGTTTGACCGGTGCCTGGGCTGACACGCCCTGCGCTCGGACGGCGTGGCCGTACGTCCCGCTTGACGGGCGTGTTCCAAGTCATATTCCTTCTCGCCAAAGCGGGGAGGCACAAGGCATTCAGGATGAACAGGCTCGAGCGATTGTTCGGCGGCGGAGAGGCCCGGCTCAAATACGACGCCGGCGAGTTCCAAGTGCTGACCCAAGGTGATCACGTGCGCTGTGCGGTGACGGGCGAACGTATTGCACTCGCCAACCTGCGCTACTGGAGCGTCGACTTTCAGGAGGCCTATGTCTCTCCTGATGCGTCCCTTAGACGCCACCTGGAACGCGTGGCGAAGGAGGAAGACTGAGCGGTAGCGCCGTTAGGTCAGGCGGACACCCCGGACGGTCGGAAGCGCCAACTCTTCGCGAGCTTCAGGCCTTTTGGGTCCTTTCCTCTATTCCCGCGCACACGACATCGAGCAGAGTTTTTTGCCCCTTGACGTCGAACGCGAGCGCCACGGGCAGAGGTCGCGACTTTGCCTTGAGGTCGCCCCGCACGCCGCCAAGGCCCGAGAGCCGGACCCAATCCTTTTCCGTCGTCACGAGTGTTGCGCCCGTTCTGCCGGCCAGTTCGATAAGCTCGGCCGCTTCGCGCTCGGTGAACGGGTGGTGATCGGAAAACGTCCGGGTCTCAAGAGCCTCGGCGCCGAGTTCTTGCAGGAGATCGTAGAACCGCGCCGGGTTGCCAATCCCGCAATAAGCGAAGACAGGGCGCTCACGGAGCCATGCCGTATCGCTCGACGGTAACATCGTGGCGCGGACAACCGGGACCTGGGCCCGATCGAGAAAGTTGAGCGGATTTCCGTCCGCGGGCGGTCGCGCGAGATCCGCGACGGTCCAGTCCCTCGCTCCGCCGTTGACGACCACGGCATCGACGAGCGGCCATTGATCGGCCATTCGCGCGCGCAACGGCCCCGCGGGGATCACCCGTCCATTTCCGATCCCGCGGCGCCCGTCGACGACAGCGATGGCGACATCCTTCGCGAGGGTGGGGTTCTGAAGTCCGTCGTCCATGAGGATGACGGTGCGGGGGGCGGCTGGCCGCTCAGCCTCAATGAACGCCGCGCCGGCGGCTCTATCGGCCGACACCACGACGGGCATGGTCCGCGCCAGGAGAAGCGCTTCGTCACCGACGTCGTCGGCAGTCGCGCCAGATGCGTCGACCCAGCGCGGCGGTCCCTTTCTGGCGCCGTAGCCGCGCGTCAGGGCCAGCGGTTCATAGCCCAATTCACGCAAGCCATTGCCCAGTGCGATGGTGAGAGGGGTTTTCCCCGTTCCGCCGGCCGTGAAATTGCCGACACAGACGACAGGGTAGCGAGAGCGAAAATCCGGCGCGCCACGCAAGCGCGCCGCGGCCACCTGGCCCCAAACCCAAGATACTGGAGCCAACAGACGCGGAGCCGACGATCCGGCCAATTCCGGGTCGTACCACCATCGGGGTTCGGCGACCGGCACGACATTCATCCGCGACGGTGGACACGTCTGTCGGATCGCGCGACGGCCGTCGCCGCGCTGTCGTCGGCACCCAGTTCAGGGGGCAGCCAAGGCCTCAGCGCTTGGAACGTGCGGTCGAGCGCGCCACTCAATGTGGCGAGAGCGGCTTCGGCGGCAATCTTCTGAGTGGCACGTTGCGCGGGGTTCGCCAACAGGCGCGCGGCCGATGCGGCCAGGTCCGTCGCGTCGGCGACAAGGGTCACACCCCCGGCCGTTTCGAGAGCCCGGTAAACGTCGGGGAAGTTCCGAGTTTCGCGCCCGACCAGCACGGCGGCGCCGTGGCGGATCGCCTCGATCGGGTTTTGGCCGCCATGGGGCACGAGTGAGCCGCCGATCAAGACCACGTCGCTCACGGAATAGAAGAGCCCAAGCTCTCCGATCGTGTCGGCGATATAGACGTCCGTCGCGGGATCGGGGAGAGTGCCCGTCGAGCGCTGCACGACGCGAAGTCCCAAGGTTTTCAGCTTTTCCGCGACCGGCGTGCCGCGTTCGGGATGGCGAGGCGCGATGATGGTCAGGAGGTTTTCGCGACCGCGCGCCATCTCACGATGGGCGGCGGCGATGATCTCCTCTTCGCCTTCGTGCGTGCTGGCTGCGACGAAGACTGTGCGTCCGCCGATGGCGCGTTCGAGTGCCAGAAGGTCAGCGCTATCGACCGGAGGCGCAGGGGCGTCGGCCTTGAGATTGCCCGCCGACATCACATTCGAGGCGCCGAGTTCGGCAAACTGAGACGATAGCGCGTCGTTCTGAGCAACGACGAGCGCAAACCGGCCGAACAACGGAACTGAAATGGCTGCGTTGCGGCGCCAGCGGTCGTAGCTGCGTTTCGACATGCGGCCGTTGACGAGCGTCAGGGGGATTTGTCGTGATGCCGCTTCCAGAATGAGATTGGGCCAGATGTCGCTTTCCGTGAAAATGGCGAGGTCAGGCCGCCAGTGATCGAGGAACGACGCGGCGTAGCGAGGTGTATCGAGGGGCACGTACTGATGCACGGCGCGCTCCCCGAGGCGCTGCTCGGCAAGTCGGGCCGACGTGACCGTGCCGGTCGTCAGGAGAAAGCAGAGATCCGGGCGTTCTACGGCCATGCGCGACAAGAGGGGAAGAATGGCGTTCGTTTCTCCCACACTCGCGGCATGGGCCCAGACGAGAGGCGCATCGGGGCGGTCGTAGGCTGGGCGGCCCTGCCGCTCGCCGCGGCGTGCGGGGTCCTCCTTGCCGCGCCTTTCCCGATGGGAAAGAACGAGCGATGCCAGCGGCGTCAGGGCACGGGTCAGCGCCCGATAGACGCGCAAGTGAACCCCCAGCGGGGCATACGCCGTCGGTTCGATATGCTGGATCTGGCTGGACTTGTTTTCAGGTATGGGAAGGGTAGCGTTCACGATCTCGACTTCCCCTGCGGCCCATGCAGTGACAGAATCGTGGTCTCCAGCCTACGGCCCGCTCTCGCGTCGCAGGCTCAACCCCTTGCCCCTGTCACCTATAGCGAATATTTAGCGAATGCAAAGCAGCGCCGTCACCGGCGTTCGAACGGTCATCCAGATCATATATCGGGCGTTCGGCGTTCAACCCCATTCCAGGAAAAGAGCCCGCACGCGGCGGCCATGCAGCAATTGACGAAACCGATCCGGCGGGCTGCGAACCGCGCAGTCAGAGATCTCCGGGCGGCTGTCGTCAGGGTTCTCCCTGAACCGGTGCACCGGCGCGTGGCGCCTTATGTCCGCTACATGGACATGTTGCTGCTGGATCACGTGTTCCTGCGCGTCGTGTATCCGAACCGCCACCGAATCTCGAAAGCGGCCTGGCGCAGTGCGCAGCCCCTGCCCTACCAGATCGGGCTCTACAAGCGCCAAGGGATCAAGACCATCGTCAATCTGCGCGGGGGCGGACCGCAGTGGACATATCATTTCGAAAAGCAAGCCTGTGACCGCCACGGCATGAAGCTGGTGACGATCCGGCTCCGAAGCCGGGCGTCGCCGTCGCCAGCCGAACTTCATGGATTGCGCGAGCTCTTTCAGACCGTCGAACACCCGATCCTGATGCACTGCAAGTCTGGCGCCGACCGTGCCGGACTTGCGGCCGTGATCTATCGCCATGTGATCGACGGGGCCCCCATTTCGGAAGCCAAGAAAGAACTGAGCTTGTGGTACGGACATGTCCGCCACGCCGATACCGGTGTCATCGACTACTTTTTTGAGCGGTACCTCGAGGAGAACGAGGCGTCGCCCGTTCCGTTCTTCGAGTGGGTCGATACACGATACGACCCGGAAGAAATCAACCGCACGTTCAAGGCGAATGGTCTCGCGAACCGCTTCGTCAACGACATCCTCAATCGGGAATAAGCTCGTCTTCGACGAGCGGTCCAATTTCTTCCGTTTCCGCGACCACGCCTTCGAGCAACTGCGCGCGGGCAAGGCGTGTGTAAATCCCGCCCTTCGCGACGAGTTCGGTGTGGGTGCCGAGTTCCACGGCCGTCCCGCCCTCCATGACGCAGATAAGGTCTGCGTTCTCGACCGTCGACAAGCGATGGGCGATGACGAGCGTCGTCCGGTTGCGCGTGAACTCGGCGAGCGCTTTCTGGACGAATTCCTCGGATTCGGTGTCGAGGGCGCTCGTCGCTTCGTCGAGAAGGAGGATCGGTGCGTTGCGCAGGATCGCCCGCGCGAGTGCGATGCGCTGCCGCTGACCGCCCGACAGCCGAAACCCGCGATCGCCGATGACGGTCTCGTAGCCCTGGGGCTGGGCCGTGATGAACTCGTGGGCCGCTGCAGAAATCGCCGCGGCTTCGATCTCCGCATCGGTGGCATCGAGCCGCCCGAGCCTGATGTTGGCGCGGATCGTATCGTCGAACAGCGTGACGTCCTGACTGACGATCGAGATGCTTTGGCGAAGCGAGGCGACCGTCACGTCGCGTATGTCCTGGCCGTCGATCCTGATCGCGCCCGATGTCACGTCGAAGAGACGGGGCACAAGATTGACGATCGTCGATTTGCCTGCGCCCGATCTGCCGACGAGCGCGACGGTCGTCCCGCCTGGAACCTTAAGAGCGAAATCCTCGACGGCAGGAACGGCTGCGGACTTCTCATAGTGGAAAGACACCCGGTCGAAATCGATCGAGCCGCGCGTCACCTTGATATCCTTCGCTCCTGGGCGATCGATGATGGTCGATCGCTCGTCGAGCACGGCGTAGATGCTGTCTAGCCCCGCGAGCCCTTCCTGCACGCGGGCGACGAGTTGCCCAACCGAACGGATTGGCTGCGCCGACATCAGGAGAGCGGTCGTGAACCCCATGAAATCCCCGACGGTCGAGACGCCGTTCGAGATGCGCCAGTAGGCGAGCCAGACGACACCGGCGACCGCAAGGCCGGCCAGAACCTCGAGCAGGGCCTCGAGCCGCATCTTGTTGGAGACGGCTCGAAGGCGCAGCTTCAGGACCTGATTGAAGCTCTTGTCCACCTTCTCGCCGGCATACCTCTCGAGCTGGTAGGTCTTGATCAGCCGCGCGCCGCCGAATTTTTCTCCGAGCTGCTGGGTCAGCGCGCCGAGTTCGGACTGGGTCTTCTTCGCATTCGCCCTGAGGCGCCGCGCGATGTGCATGATCGGAAGAGCCGCGAAGGGATAAATGCCGAGCACGACAAGAGCCATCACCCAGTCGAGGTAGATCATCGCGCCCACGAGTGCCACGACCATCAGGGCGTCGCGGACGATCGTGTTCACTGTTGCGAGCGTTGCCTGCTGAATGAACGTGACGTCGTTCGTCAGCTTGGACATCAGGTGGCCCGGCGCGTCGCGGACGATGTGGGCGTAGTCGGACGCCATCAGCGTCCCGAAAACGCGCTTCTGCATATCGGTCGTCAACGCAAGGACGATGCGCTGCGTTTCCACGGCCGCGAGGTAGAGAAACGTGCTGCGCACGAGCGTGATGAGGACGATCCCGGCGAGGACGTACGGCAGGTAGCCCACCTCGCCCTTCAGCAGGATATCGAATGCGTGCTTGATGATGATCGGATAGCCGCCGGTCGCGATCGCGAGCGCAGCCATCAGAACGGTGGCGCCGAGAAGCTGGCGCCAGCGTGGAAAGACCCAATCGGAGAGAAAGCGCCAGAGTAGTCCGCGCGCCCGATTGTCGAACGGTATGCGGCGCGGGCGTCCGGACTTGCCGCTCCTCGGGACATCGGGCGATGGGCTGGGCGTCACGTCTCGTCCTTCAGAATGCCGCGCCCGCGTCGAATTCAGTTCGCGGGTCGGTCACGGCGCCGGCCAAAGCCGAATGCGCCAGGGCTCGCCCGAGTTGCCTCGACGCCGCGAAGGCGGCCGAACAGGCTGTCCCGTCCGCGACCATCCCTCTGGACTTTGAGATGGGTACTCGTCAACCCGCCGCGTCAGGCTTTGCCGTCGCGGGATCGAGCAAGCGGTGCAGGTGGACCACGAAATAGCGCATCATGGCATTGTCGACGCTCTTCTGGGCCGCCGCTTTCCAGGCCGCGTGAGCCTCGGCGTAATTGGGGTAGATGCCGACGACGTCGAGGTGCGCGAGGTCGCGGAAGGTCACGCCCTCGAGGGATTCGAGTTCGCCGCCAAAAACGAGGTGTAGGAGCTGCTTCGATTTGCCGGCTGATTGATCGGCTGGGGAGGACGGCGACATTGCTTGGCCTGTGGCTCTGCCCGAGACGGGCACTTCAGGGACGCGATCGGCGAGACGACCGGCGGATTTTCCGCGCTACGCCTTACGCAGGCGCTACGACGAACGTCGAAAGCGTGCCGCAGAATGGAGGGAACTCAAAGCGCCCACGTTGCCGCGCACGCGCTGATCGGGGCGCCCGGCGGCCCCAGGGCCCAGCCGGCACTGAACCGGGGGATGGACGCTCAATCAAAAAAGACAGACGACATTTCAAAAACGGCCATCATCGCGACGACCAGCATTACCAGCACCCAAAGGGCCATGCGTTCCGATGTCGGTTCGGTCATGTGTCGAACTCCGCCACCCGTATCCGGTCCAGTACGCCTCCAATTGCGGTAAGCTTACACGTCCGGCGCGGAATATTGAAGTGCATCAAAGTCCTCTTTCCCCGAAATTCCGTTTTCTGCCAATCGATCAGGCATTGCCCCTCCGGACCCGGCAGGGCAATGCCCGCCGCGCGCCATAGTGTTTGCCCCTGGGAGCGCATTTCGCTAGCGTCCCCAAGTCTAACGAAGGTCCGAGAGACATCGAATGTCCACGTCCCGCTACGCCGCCGACCTCACGAAAAACGCCGCCAACTATCAGCCGCTTACGCCACTGACTTTTCTGGAGCGAACAGCGGCGGTCTTCCCCCAGCATACGGCGGTCATCCATGGCGGGCTCCGATATTCCTGGCAGGAGTTCTATGACCGGTCCCGCCGGCTCGCGTCGGTCCTGGCACTCCGCTACATCGGCCCCGGAGACACGGTCAGCGTCATGCTGTCGAATACGCCGCCGATGCTCGAGGCGCACTTCGCAGTGCCGATGGTTGGAGCGGTGTTGCATTCGATCAACACTCGGCTCGATCCGGCCATCATCGCATTCCAGCTCGATCACGCCAACACGAAACTCCTGATCACGGACCGGGAGTTCGAACCGATCATGCGCGAAGCGCTGGCGCTCGCGACCGTGAAGCCAATGATCATCGATTTCAACGACAGCCAGTTTCCCGATCTCGGGAAGGCGCTTTCGGAGGTCGATTACGACAAGGCGCTTGCCTCGGGCGATCCGAATTTCGCGTGGCGGACGCCCGACGACGAATGGGATGCCATTTCTCTCAACTATACGTCCGGCACGACCGGCAATCCCAAAGGCGTCGTCTACCACCATCGCGGCGCGGCGCTCATGTGCTACGCGAACACCATCGCGACCGCCATGACGCGACACCCGGTCTACCTCTGGACGTTGCCGATGTTCCACTGCAACGGCTGGTGCTTCCCGTGGTCACTGTCGATCGTGGCGGGTACGCACGTCTGTCTCCGCTGGGTGCGCGCGAAGGCGATGTACGACGCCATTGCGGACCACAAGGTCACGCACCTCTCTGGCGCGCCGATCGTGATGTCGACGCTGCTCAATGCGGCCCCGGACGAGCGCCGCGCCTATCAGCATCGTGTCGCGTTCAATCACGCTGCGGCGCCCCCGCCACAATCCGTGCTCGATCAGATGATCGCGGCCGGTTTCGATCTCACGCATCTCTATGGCCTGACCGAAACCTACGGACCCGCCACGATCAACGAGTGGAATCTCGCCTGGAACGATCTCGACGAAGGTGAGCGCGCGCAGAAGCGCATCCGGCAGGGCGTGCGTTACGTGGCGCTCGAAGACCTGACCGTTATGGACCCCGAGACGATGACGCGCGTGCCGGCCGATGGGGAAACACTCGGCGAAGTCATGTTCCGCGGAAACATCGTCATGCGCGGATATCTCAAGAACCCTGGCGCCACCGAGGACGCGTTCCGCGGCGGCTGGTTCCATTCGGGTGATCTCGGCGTTTTGCATCCGGACGGATACATCCAGCTCAAGGATCGCTCGAAGGACATCATCATTTCCGGCGGCGAGAACATTTCGTCGATCGAAGTCGAGGACGTTCTCTACAAGCACGCGGCGGTGCAGACATGCGCGGTCGTCGCGAAACCCGACGAGAAGTGGGGCGAGACGCCTTGTGCATTCGTCGAACTGAAACCCGGCGCGACAGCGACCGCCGACGAGATCATCGAATGGTGCCGCCAGCATCTCGCGCGCTACAAGTGTCCGCGCTACGTGATCTTCACGGAGATCCCCAAGACGTCGACCGGCAAGGTGCAGAAGTTCATGCTGCGCGAAATGGCGAAATCGGCCTGACGATCGAACAGCGTGCGGGCGGCGCCTGAACCAGCTTTCGACCTCATGTCGGCCGACCGCCGCACCTCCCTTTCTAAATTAATGTTCACCCGCGACGGATCGGGCGGCGAGGTCCGTTCTTCTCCATGACGCGGCTGGTTCCGGCCTCCCACGGTCGGCAACGGAGGGCCTTCCCCCCGCGCCCTGCCGATGCACCGACGCATCCCGGGGCCGGAACCTCCGCGCCACCAACATGGAGACACAACGACATGACCAATCGAGCCAA
Source organism: Hyphomicrobium sp. (assembly GCA_033765145.1). Taxonomy (GTDB): domain Bacteria; phylum Pseudomonadota; class Alphaproteobacteria; order Rhizobiales; family Hyphomicrobiaceae; genus JAGVSR01. Next base: position 61,587 of record JANRIH010000047.1, read on the forward strand.
ACTTCTCGCAACGGCGGCGGTGGTGCTCGCACTCGGCGGCGCCGGCATCGCCTACGCCCACAAAGCCGGACACTGGCGCGGGCCGCATCACGGAGGCATGGGCGTCCTCGGATTCACGGGACCCATGGAGCGCATGTGCCGGGGTAACCTGGCGGAGAAGGCGGATCACGTCCTCGTCCGGATCGAGCATCGCGTGAAACCCACGGACGCCCAGAAGCCCGCATTCGAAACGCTTCAGACCGCAATGAGGGACGGGGCCGCAAAAATCCAGGCCGCGTGCCCGGCCAAGAGCGCTGACGACGACGGTGCTGCCAAGAAGACCGTCCCGGAGCGGCTCGCGATGGCGGAGGCGAACCTGCAGGCGACGTTGGACGCCGTCAAGACGGTTCGACCGGCTGCGGATGCCTTCTATCAGACCCTCAACGACGATCAGAAGAAAGTCCTCGCCGAGATGACCGAGGGACGCGGATGGAAGAAGCGTCACGGCTGGCACGGCAAGGGGGACGGGAAAGGTCCGGGCGGGCCTGACGGTCGCGACGAGGGCGTGGATGCGCCGGAGACCGCTCCCGGCAACAAAGTCGAATAGCGCCGCGAGCCGATGACGGAGCGCCCTCCGTCGTCGTCATGCGGGAGGTGGCCGGCCCCTCGCCAGCCACCTCTCTTTTTTGTTGTTCAAGGTATTCCGCGTCTCGCGCCAGGACCGCGCCGGACCTTCGTCCTCAGCGTTCTCGACGTGCATGACGCGCGTCGTACGGCCCGATGCAACCGGATGGGGGACGACCTCTTGGATTAAGCGCGGGCGGTTCGCTCGAAAAAAAAGAGGCCCGCGCGCCCCGAGGCTCGCCATGCGGCGCGGCGCAACTCACAAAATCAAAAAGCCGGCTCGCATGAACCGGCTTCCGTCCTTCGTTCAGTGCTTCGATCGGCTTTCCAGTCGGTCGATCTCTTCCTTGATCTTCAGCTTCTGCTGTTTCATCCGCCGGATCTCGAGGTCGTCGGACCCGGGTCTCGCCATCTCCTGCTCTATTCGGCGATCTAGCTGCCGATGCTTCTCTGAGAGTTCCTGGAGATGAGCGGATAACGCCATTCGATCCTCCTATCAGAGTTGACAATTGCAAGCATGCCAGAATTTTGGAGCGCTGTCCAAGTAGTCAAGACCGTTCGTTACGCATTGCTCAAAATTTTGCCTTCGATGCGAGCTACCGCGAAGGCCCGGCTCGGTTGTGATGCTGCTCCGCAGCATCAGAGCTGGCGCAATCGTGTTGCGAAACCCAGTAGAGGGCGTAAAAGCGGCGAGAATTCAGCGGGGTCCATTGCGGGCGCGTGGTCTGACCGGAGCGGGGAAACGGCATGCAGCGTCAGAACGACCGGGAACTGCGCGAGCAGCTGACGAAGCTGCGGCAGGAGCATCGGCAGCTCGATGAGGAAATCGTCGCTCACGAGGCCCTGGCGAACGCAGATCAGTTGCTTATACGGCGTTTAAAAAAGAAAAAGCTGGTTCTCAAAGACCAGATCACGTCGATCGAAGATCAGCTTCTGCCGGACATCATCGCGTGACAGGGAGTTGCTGTCAGCGCTCCCGGCCAGTGTCGTCCATGCGCGGCGCTTGATCCTCGGGCCGCCGCTCCCCATCATCCCCTTATGCGTCCGATCGAATCCTGGCTCTATCCGACCGATCGTGGACTTTACTGCGAGCCAGGGAACTTCTTCGTCGACCCGGTGAGGCCTGTCGATCGCGCCGTCGTCACGCACGGACACGGCGATCATGCTCGGCCAGGACACGCGCGCGTGCTCGCGACGGCGGAGACCGTCGAGGTCATGAAAGTCCGGTACGGGCCGCAATCGGCCGGCATGTTCGAGGCCACGCGATACGGCGTCGAGCAGCGCATAGGTGATTGCACGGTCCGGCTCGTGCCCGCGGGGCACATCCTCGGCTCCGCGCAGGTCGTCATCGAGCGTGGCGGGCAACGCGCGGTCGTTTCGGGCGACTACAAACGCGCGGCCGATCCGACGGCTGCGCCGTTCGAACTTGTGCCCTGCGACGTCTTCGTTACGGAAGCCACGTTCGCGCTTCCCGTCTTCCGGCACGAGCGCGCGGAAGACGAGACCCAGCGATTGCTGGCGTCGATCGCGAGGTTTCCGGAGCGCGGGCATCTCCTCGGCGTCTATGGTCTCGGCAAATGCCAGCGCATGATCCGGCTCTTGCGCGATCAGGGCTACGACGCGCCAATCTATCTGCACGGAGCGCTGGTCGGACTGACGGATCTCTACGAACGCCTCGGAATCCGGCTCGGCGACTGCCGCGCTGTCCAAGTTGCAACCCGAGAGGAGCTTCAAGGCGCGCTCATTCTCTGCCCACCCTCAGCGCTTAACGACCGCTGGTCGCGGCGTGCGGGAGATGACCCGGTGCGCGTGTTCGCATCCGGTTGGATGCGGGTTCGCGCGCGCCAACGCCAACGGGGCGTGGAATTGCCGCTCGTCGTGTCGGACCATGCGGACTGGCCGGAACTCATCGACACCATCCTCGCAACCGAAGCGGAGGACGTCTGGGTCACGCACGGGCGCGACGACGCACTCGTCCACCATCTCGCGACCCTCGGCCGGCGGGCACGCGCCCTTGCGATCGTCGGCTACGAAGACGAGGCCGAGTGACGCCATGCGAGCGTTCGCCCTGCTCCTCGACAGCCTTTCGACGACACAAAGCCGGACTGGCAAGTTGCGCCTTCTCGCGGACTATTTCCGCGCCGCGCCCGACCCGGATCGCGGTTGGGCGCTCGCGGCCCTGACGGACGGATTGACCCTCCGTCTCGCACTTCGGCGCATTCTCTCGGACCTCATGGCCGACAAGATCGATCCCGTCCTCTTCAAGCTCTCGCGCGACTACGTGGGCGACACGGCGGAAACGGTCGCGCTGCTCTGGCCGGACCCCAGGGACAGCGTCGCGGCGCCAGGCGTCGACGAAATTGTCACGGCGCTCACAGCGGCTCCACCCGCCATGCATGGCCGGCTCATCGGAGACGCGCTCGATCGCCTCGACAGCCGCGGACGCTGGGCGCTTCTGAAACTCATCGGTGGCGCGCCGCGCGTGGGCGTCTCGGCGCGCCTTGCCAAGACGGCAATCGCCGAACTCGGCGGGCGCGACGTCGGCGAGATTGAGGAAGTCTGGCACGCGCTGGCCCCTCCCTATCCAGAACTTTTCCGTTGGATCGAGGGGCAGGGTCCGCGGCCTGATGCGCAGGGAATGCCCGTCTTCCGGCCGCTGATGCTTGCGCATCCGATCGAGGATGCGGACTGGCCGGGCCTCGCGCCGCCGGACTTCTCGGCGGAATGGAAATGGGACGGCATTCGCATCCAGGTCTCGGCGACGCCCGGTGACGTCAAGCTCTTCTCGCGCACGGGTGACGATATCTCTGCGTCGTTCCCCGATATCAGGTCGGCGTTCGACCGCGTGCGCGCCGTCGCGGACGGCGAATTGCTGGTAGTGCGCAATGGTGTGGTGGCGCCGTTCAACGATCTCCAGCAGCGATTGAACCGCAAGACAGTCTCGGCGCGGCTTCTGCGCGAACATCCCGCTCACGTCCGGCTCTATGACCTGCTTTTCGAGGGCGACGAAGATTTGAGGGGGCTTCCATTTCATGCTCGCCGCCGGCGATTGGAAGCGTGGCACGAACGTAGCGCGCCACCTCTCTCGGACACCAGCGCGCTTATTCCGTTCGGCTCGTTTTCCGACCTCGAAAGCCTCTGGGCCGGTGCACGCGAGGCCGGGATCGAAGGGCTCATGCTGAAGCGGCGCGACAGCCCCTATCTCAGCGGACGGCCCAAAGGTCATTGGTGGAAATGGAAGCGCGCGGCGCTGACGATCGACTGCGTGCTCATGTATGCGCAGCGCGGATCGGGCAAGCGCTCGTCGCTCTATTCCGACTACACGTTCGGCGTTTGGAGGCCGCGCGCGGGCGGAGAAGGGCTCGAACTCGTGCCGGTCGGAAAGGCTTACTCCGGCTTCACGGACGAAGAGCTTGCACGGCTCGATCGCTTCATCCGGGCCCATACGGTCGATACGTTCGGTCCTGTTCGCGCGGTCGCACCGAAGCTCGTCCTGGAAATCGCCTTCGACGCCGTGCAGCCTTCGACGCGGCATAAATCGGGTGTTGCGATGCGGTTTCCGCGCATCCACCGCATCCGGTGGGACAAGCCGGCGCACGAGGCTGATACCTTGGCGACGGTCATGGGTCTCATGCCATCAAGTCTCGGGGAAACGCGGAGCGAGGCGGACACTGCGTGAGGTGACACCGTTGGTCTCACGCGCCGGTCGCGCCCCGCTCCGAAATCTCGCCGACGTCGAGCGCGTCAGAATGCGAGCGCGCTGCCGCCACCGACCTCGATCACCTCGCCTGTCACCCAGCGCGCAGCGGGGCTCGTCAGGAAGGCCACGACGTCCGCAACGTCATCGGCCTGGCCGACGCGCTTCAGCGCCTGCTTGCTCTTGGCCATTTCCTCGCCTTCGGGCGAGTGGACGAACTCGGCCATATCGGTCGCGATGACGCCCGGTGCGACTGCGTTGACGGTGATGTTCCTCGGACCCAGTTCGACGGCGAGGGATTTCGTCAGATTGTCGACGGGCGCCTTCAGCATCGAATAAGCCGCAACCGCCGTGAAGGGGACGCGGGAGACGACCGAACTCGTCGAGACGACTCGGCCGCCATCATTCATCCGCTTCACAGCTTCCTGGGTGACCGTGAAGAGCGAGCGGACGTTCACGGCGAAAATCTCATCCAGCTGCGCCTCGCTCGTCTCGGCGAAGCCGACGAACGGCGCGATGCCGGCGTTGTTCACGAGGATGTCGAGCTTCGCGTTTCCGCGCCGGGCCAATTCCGCGTCGACCGCGGAAAAAAGGACCTTCGCGGCTCCACTCTTCGATAGATCGGCGCCGACGGCAAACGCATCACCGCCTTTGGCTTTGATGCCGGCCACGACAGTCTCCGCTGCGTCGGCGTTCTTGCCATAGTGGACGCCGACCACGGCGCCATCGGCTGAGAGGCGTTCCGCGATGGCGCGGCCAATCCCCCGGCTTCCGCCGGTTACAAGGGCCACTTTGCTGGACAAGGGCTTCGACATTTTCAGGCTCCGTTTCAATGAATTGGACAAACTCGGGATGGGACTGGCTCGGCTCGGCCGGGCCGACGGTCGCCACGGCACCGTCGAGGCGGCAAATAGGTCCAGGAAGATCGTTGTTCAAGACTATCGAACTATTGAAATATCACAAATGCGTGCGCATATTGGCGTTATGCAAAGGCCGTTCGTTCATCCACCGATCGAAAGCGTCACGCTCGAAGGCATTCTCTATGCCCTCGCCGATCCCGTGCGGCTCGAGATCATCCGGAGACTGTCCAAGGAAGGCTGCGGCATGAACTGCCAGTCGGCGGCACCCATGAATATGCCGCGCTCGACGCAGTCGCATCACTATCAGATCTTGCGGGAAGCGGGCCTCATCCGCTCGGAGCGGCGCGGGGTCGAGGTCGTCAACACGCTCCGCTGCGACGAGATCGGCACGCGTTTTCCTGGGCTCGTTCCGGCCATTCTCAAGGCCGCGGTCGCCGCGGAGACGGTCGTCTGAAGACCTATTCGGCGTCGTCGGAACGCCTTTCGGAGCCGGGAATACCATCCGTCCAGAACCCGTGCTCGCGCATGGTGCGGACAATCTTGGCGTAGTCGGGACGCGGCAACGGGACCACGTCCGCCGATCGCTTCGGTGCCGACATGGAGTCCTGGACGGGTTCCACCGTCGCGGCTCTCGGCGCGCCAAATTTTCCTTCGATTACCGCCATCGTCGCCCCCGCGCGCGTCCGAATCAGCACCTGGACCATGTTCCGGGCGCGCCGGTTTCCAAGTGGTTAACGCGCGACTTGCGGATAACACTCCCGTTCCGGTTGCGCCGTCAGACTGCGGACGTTAACCTTTCGGATATTTCGAAGTCGGTTGGCGGGGGCGTCATTTGGAAAAGCCAGGTGTTTCATCGGAGGGAGACGGCGTGCCGGTCTCTCGGGCGGCTCATGATCCGCGCGGTACGCGGTACTGTTTTGTCATCAGCCCGATCGGCGAGGCGAATAGCCCGGAGCGCGAGCACGCGAACCTCGTCCGCGACCTCATAATCAGGCCGGCCGTCGAGGGTAGCGGTGGCGCGCCGGGCGTCCTCTGTCCGCAATTCAAGGCCCGGCGGGACAGGAGAGAGGGCGAGACCGGACCTCGGTATTTCGTCCATCGCGGCGACGACGATCTCACGTCGCGCATCATGGATCGCGTCGCGCACAACATCGTGGCTTATGATCTCATCGTTGCGATCCTGACGTCCTTCAATCCGAACGTGCTCTACGAACTCGGCATCGCGCACAGCGCGGGCCGGAAAGTCGTGCTGCTGCGCTCGGCGCGCGAGACGACCAAGCTGCCGTTCGACATCCAGCACGAACGCTACATCCCCTATACGCTCGAACCGGACGAGCGGCCGCGCCTGCTGGACGTCGTCAGGACGGCCATGCAGAAGGCGGTCGACGAAGAGTATGCCGCGGCCGAGAACGCCGCCTCGGATCGCCCGATCGCGGCATTCAACCTGCCGAAGCTCGAGCCACTCGGTTTGCACTACCGGAACAATCTCTACCAGGACAAGCTGCCGGAAACGTCGATCCACCTGCGCCATGCCGAAGCCGCGTCGGGTGCCGAGCCCTTCGTTCTCAACGAGGTGCAGACCATCGACCAATTCCGGACGATCAGCTTCCCCGAGATCGCGGACTTCATCGGATCATCCAGACAGCACCTGACCTTCGTCGAGCCCAATCACGAACTCTTCAATGGCGCACTCCAAGCGGCTCTGGATGGCCGTGAGAACAAGATCGGCGACGCACTGAAGCAAGTCCTTCAGCGCATGAAGGTGACCGTGCTCGTCACCGACCCGCTGCACTCGAACCTCCTGGACGTGCTGCCGCAGATCGGAGGTGCCACGGAAAAGGCGCAGGCGATGCACCGGGAAGGCGTGGACCTCTGGACGCATGTCCAGAAGCAACTCGCACCCGACTGTCTCGATTTGAAGCTCGTCCAGACGCGCGTCCTGACCAACCGCGCCATCATCAACGAGCGTGGCGCAATCGCGCTGCCGCGCTTCTACGGCACGGAGTTTTCCAATTGGCAGCCGTGCTTCAAGCTGAGTGCGCATTCGAACTACTACAAGTCGCTCGCGAGGGAGGCCGACCTCGTCGCGAAGGACGAGGCGGCGCGCATCCGCGGTCTCGACCACATGAAGCACCGCTCGCTGACGATCAACAAGCGCATCGTGCTCGACGTGCTCAACGACGCGAAGGAGTTCATCTACTGGCTCAATCCGGCGGTCAATCCTTACGAAATCAGCGAAAGCCACACACCGTTCGCTGATATCATCCAGTCGCTACTGCTCGGCGTCTCGATGCGGCGACGAACAAAGGACGACACGCCCCTCAACGTTCGCATCCTACTTGCGCAGGCGGGAAGCGACTACGCAGTCATCTCGCAGCATCTCGCCGAGGAAACGGCACGCGCCGCGCAGACGCCTGAGCCTTTCGATTTCAATGCCGACGCCATTCTCGAACAGGCCCGCCGATCCTGGGTCGCGTGCGAAATGATCTCGCAGTCGGATCCTAGAAGTGCCGCGGCCGGCGCCCTAAGGGTACTCGTCACGGACCGGTCGGCGCGGTCGGAAAGCGTCTTGATCACCGACACGTGCTGCCTCATGCTGCCAATGAACGCGTTCCTGACCAACGAGAACGAGATCCGCGGGCTGCGGCTCGATCCAGGTTCGGTCAGCTACGACGCGGTGCGCTTCGAGATCGAGATGCTGCTCGGGGAAAGCTCCTGGCCGACGCGGCTGCGTGATTGGCCGGGACTGAAGCCTCGTCGCGACGTCTGACGCGCGCGACGTTGCGCTCGGTTCAACGCGCATCGCACCTAGGGATTGGATGCCTATGGACGCCCTCGGTTCACGCGCCCTCGCCATCGCTCGCGCTCTCGATCGCGACTCACTGGGTCCCGTAACGCTCCATCCCTACGGCTTCTACATTGTTGCGACGAAGGAGGCCGTCGACGAGATCCCGATCCGGTTCCACGTCTGGGTCGAGGGACTGCGCCGCGCTCAGGAGCCCGTCTGGCCGCCCCACTGCCATCGCTCCACGATGACGAGCCATGTCCTCTCGGGCGCCTTGACCAACGTAACATGGCCGCGGCCGCTCCTTGGTTTCGGACAGCCGCTCTATCACACCGAAATTGCAGAGGGTCGCTCCTATCTCCACCGCACGCCGGTGGAATTGACCCTCGGCTCTCCGATCGCGGAGCGGGTCGAAGCCGGCTCGTCGTACGTCGTGCCCAAAGGTATTTTTCACGACACGCAGGTGCCGCTCGAAGCGTCGTGCGTCACGCTCTGCCTTTTTCACGCGGACCGGAGCGGGAAATCGCTTGTCGCGGGCGCCGTGGATGCGCCGGCCGTCGTCGAAGCCAATCGGCTGGCACTCGGCGAGGACGAGGCACGGCGGGCGCTGGCCCTTTGCTGCCGCGCCCTCGATACGCTAACCATCGGCAAGCGGAAACGCGGCGTCCGGCGCTCCGCCTGATGGGCTGCGCTGGCGCGGAATAGGTGCGGGAGAGGGACGAGGTGGCACGGCCGATACTGGAACAGTTGCTGCTCGTCGCCGGCTGGGCGCGCCCGTTCGAGGCCGAACTTGTCGGCGCGCTCGATGACCCGGACGGGCGTCCGCTCGGCACGGCCGACTTCCTCGCCGCGCGCCGGGATGCCACGCGCTACAGGCGCCTACAGGGATCGAAGGTCTGGCAGACCTGGGCGGCGGATGTCGTCGTCCTGTCGAGGAGCCTCGATCCGGCATCGGCGACCGCGCGCGTTCTGGCCGACCTGACGCGCGCCGATCTCTCGGACCTCGACCTCAAGGAAACGATCGATTTCGCGGGCTTTCTCATTCCGAGCGGGTTGTCCCTCGAACGATCGCGGCTCGCAAGCGACGCGTGGCTCAATCAGGCCGACGTTCTTGGCCCGGTCGACTGCCGGGGCACCACGATCCACGGGGCGCTCTATCTCGAAGGGTCGCGTGTCACAGGCCGGATCACGCTCGATGACGCCGAGATCGACCGCAACCTGGAGGCGCGCAATCTCGTGGCCCGGAGCGGATGTTCGATGGCGCGGGCACGCGTCTCGGGAGATGCATGGATGCGAGGCGCGCACTTCGGCGGCGCGGTCCAGTTCGGTGGTTCCGAGTTCGGCGGCGATGCCGGGCTCGGGGAATGCACCTACGACAGCGATTCGGATTTTTCCGGCATGATCGTCAAAGGTTCGGCGGGCTTCGAAAAATCACGCTTCCGCGGGCGCGCGGACTTCTCTCACGCGGCATTCGAAGGGCAAGCGTGGTTTGTCGATTGTCAATTCGAGAGCGAGAGCAATTTCGACCGGGCGCGGTTTGCCCATCCGCCGAAGTTCTCCGGCGCGCAATTCGCACAGGCGACCTCGCCCGTCATGCGGCAGATCGCGGAACTTGAACAGACCCTCAGACGGCAGTCGTAGGGCGCGATGTTCGACGGATTCCAATTCGGCAGGCGGAACGTCGGTGACGTCGAGATCGCCTATGCCATCGGCGGCGCGGGGCCGCCGGTGCTCCTACTTCACGGCTACCCGCAGACGTCGGCCATGTGGGCCGACATCGCGCCTTTTATCGCGGACCGCTACACCGTCGTCGCGGCTGACCTGCGCGGCTATGGGGACAGCGGAAAGCCGCCCGAGTTTCCGGACAGCAGCAATTATTCGTTCCGCGTCATGGCGGAGGATCAGCTGGCCCTCATGGCGGGGCTCGGCTATTCACGATTCCACGTCGTCGGTCACGACCGCGGCGGGCGCACGGCGCACCGCATGGCACTCGACCGGCCGGATTCGGTGCTCTCGCTCGCCGTTCTCGACATCGTGCCGACGTACGCGATGCTCATGGACACCAACCGCCACGTCGCGAAGGCCTACTGGCACTGGTACTTCCTCGCCCAGCCCGCCCCCTTTCCCGAGCACATGATCGGGCGCGATCCGGACACGTTCTTCGAGACGTGCCTCACGGGTTGGGGCAAGTGTGCGCTATCCGATTTTGCGCCGGATCAATTGGCGGCCTACCGGAGCGCGTGGCGCGATCCCGCGTACATCCACGCTACATGCGCGGATTATCGCGCGGCCCTCGCAGTCGATATCTTCCACGACGCCACCGACATCGACCGGAAGGTCCCATGCCCTGCGCTCGCGTTCTGGGGAACGCACGGCCTCATGCATCAGCTGTTCGACATGGACGCCGAATGGAGCAAGCGTCTCGCCGATCCTCAGTTCGCGACGCTCCCTGGCGGGCACTTTTTTCCGGATCAATTCCCGAGAGAAACGACGGAGATTCTCCTCGCATTCCTGGACCGTGCGTGCGAGCGCAATGCTTAGCCGAGCCGTCGGCGAAATTCATCGTAACCGTAGGTGCGAATGACCCGATACTTGCCGTCCTCTTCGAGGATCGCCATGTCGGGCAGCGGCGTTCCGTTGAATGTGGTGTTCTTCACGAACGAATATTGCATCATGTCGCCAAAGATCAGGCGATCCCCGACATTCAGCGGGCGCGCGAAGGAGTATTCGCCGATGATGTCCCCTGTCATGCATGTCTTGCCACCGAGGATATAGTCGTGCCCGAGCTGGCCTGGCTTGCCCGCATCGAGAAGTGGCGGCGTGTAGGGCACCTCGATCACGTCGGGCATGTGGGTCGAGGCGGAGGCGTCGAGGATGGCGATGTCCTTGCCATTGCGGTGGAGGCCGATGACGCTTGCGACGAGGTAGCCCGTATCGACCACGAGGCCCGCGCCGGGCTCTAGATAGACGTCGACGGCGAATTCCTCGCGGAACGCCTTGATGGCGCCGATGAGCCGGCCGACGTCGTAGCCCGGCTTGTTGACGAAATGTCCACCGCCGAAGTTCACGGCTTTCACTTTGCGAAGGTAGGCGGCAAAGTTCTTCGCGACGTGCTCGATCAGCCCGACCGACCCGTTGTCGAGGCTCTCACACAGCGCATGGGCGTGGAATACATCGATCTCGTCCCAGGGAAGGCGGTCAATTTCTCCGCGCGTCGTGCCGAAGCGCGAGTTCGGCGCGCAGGGATCGTAAAGGTCTCCTCCGAGCGTGGCGTTTGAGAAGCCGGGATTGATGCGGACGCCGATGTGCCGGCCGGCAGACTTCGCGACGGCCAGTCCTTTCGCAATCTGTTCAGGCGAATTGAAGTAGATGTGATCGGCAAGGTGCGTCAGGCGCTCGACCTCGCCCGGCGCATAGGCCGGGGCATAGACATGCACTTCCTTGCCGAACTCTTCGCGCCCGAGACGCGCCTCGTATTCGCCCGACGCGGTTGTCCCATCCAACGTCTCGCGCATCAGGGGAAACGCCGCAGGCATTGCCCAGGCTTTCGTCGCGAGAAGGATCTTCGCGCCGCTCTCGGCCTTTATCCGCGCAGCCGTTGCGAGATTGCGCTTCAGAGCGGCAACATCGAGCACGTAGGCCGGCGTCGAGATATTGGCGGGCAGATTGGGTCCGGTCGTCATGGCGGCGCGTCTCCACGGCGGCCGATAGCGGCGCGCACGGGTGAGGGTGAAGGCGGCGGTATATGGCACCCGGCGGGCTCAATTACCAGTGGCGCCGCAGCGGCATCGTTTCGAGACTTTCCAAGCGCCATTGACGCGAGACCGTCATGACGCCATGCGAAACGGAGAGGTTGGCGGAAGGCGGCCGTGAGGCACGTCTCAGGGAGCAAGCCGGATGGCAGGTAGAGTTCGAGGCAGCAGGACGCTCCTCTCACGGCGCACTCTCGGGCAAGCGGCAATGGCCGCTGCCGCGGCGGCCCTTGCGAAACCTTCGGGCGTTCTTGCCGCGGACGGCGCTGGCCTTCCAAAGGATCCTTTCGCCATGCTCGGGGTCGCGTCCGGGGATCCAACACCGGACGGCATCGTCATCTGGTGCCGCCTCGTACTCGATCTCGAGGACGGCGCTCGGTGGGGACTGCCAGAACTCGCCTATGCCGTTCGTTGGGAGCTACGCGACCTCGAAGCCGACGGGCGCCCGGTCGCGGCATCCGGCACGGCGATCGCGGCGTCCGACAACGGATATGCTGTCCATGTCGAAGTCAACGGCCTGAAGCCTGCAACGCGCTACGCCTATCGCTTCATGCTCGGGGATCACGGCGCGGATGGCGTCACACTGACGGCGCCGGCGCGCGATGCGCCGATCGAAAAATTGCGGTTCGCGTTCTGCTCGTGCGCCGAATACGAACTCGCATGGCCCTATGCCTACGAATTCATGGCGCGCGACGAACCTGCTTTCATCGTTCATCTCGGCGACTATATCTACGAGACGACCTACGATCAGTATTTCCGCTCCGATCTCGAGCAGCGTGCGCCGCGCGACGGCTGCGAGAGCGTCATCGGTGGGCGGAAGCGTGTCCGATTTCTCAAGTACGACCGCACGCAAAAGGTAGAGACGCTGGCGCAATTCCGCCGCCGCTACGGGGAATACAAACGTGATCCGCGCCTCAAATCGGCACACCAGCGCGTGCCGTTCATCGTGACGTGGGACGATCACGAGGTCGAGAACGACTATGCGGGCCCGTTCTCCGAAGTGCGTGAGGCCCAAGATTTTCTCGAGCGCCGCACGAACGCCTACCGGGCCTACTTCGAGAATTTGCCGATCCGCCTGTCCGTGCTGCCGGTCTCGTCGAACCGGCGGCAACTCTTTCGCGGCTTCGATTTCGGAACTCTTCTGCGCCTCAACATGCTTGACGAGCGTCAATACCGCAGCGATCAGGCGTGTCAGTCGCCGCTGCGTGGCGGGGGGCGGGCGGTCGCGCTTTCGGAGTGCGCCGAAATCGAGGCGATGATCGGCGCGGACGGCGCAATGCGGGACATGCTGGGCGAGGCGCAGTCGCTCTGGCTCGCGCGACAGCTCGAGACGTCGACGGCGACCTGGAACGTGCTCGCGCAAGGCGTCATGATGGCGGCCATCGACAGCCGGCGCGACTGCAACTTCGACAAGCCCAAGACCGAGCCCTACGTGTGGACCGACGGATGGGGCGGATATGCCGCCGCCCGGCAGCGCATGGTCGAACTGCTCGATGCGCATCGCGCGAAGAACCCGCTCGTACTCTCGGGCGATGTGCATTCGCATTTCGTCACGCGCGTTCTCGCGGACTGGAAGGATCAGTCCTCGGGCAGCGTCGCGCCGGAATTCGTGTGCACCGCGATCTCATCCAACCTCCGAAACTACGAGCCTTGGATGGGACCGGGCAGCGGGAACGAGCGCACGATCGTCGACATCGACTGCCGACATCACGGTTACACACTGTGCGATGTGACGCCCGAACACTTCGACGTGACCGCGATGAAGGTGGTGCCCGACGCGTTCATGCCCAAAATCGAGGACGTGCGTGCTGAAAAAAGCTTCACATACCGCGTGACCGCGGGCGACCCAGAGCCAAGGAAGATTTCTTGAGCTATCATGAGCCTATTCAACAATTGATTCGCGGCTGGCTTTGAGCCACTGTTCCGCCGCTACGTCAGCGGTGTGCGCTGCAGCATCGGCCGTGGGGGAGACTTTGATGACCGGTCAAGAGAGGAACGCGCGCGCCGCCCAAGGCCGCCGGATCCCGCGGCTCATCGAATTCCTCGGACTGCACCTCGGGCTCGGCATCGCGATCGGTTTCGTCTTCGCGTCACTCATCGTCATCACAAACACGTCGGGCCTCAAGGATCTCCTGGTCAACAGCCAGGAGCCACTGCTGACCTTGGGCCTCCTCTACGGCCTCAACGCTCTCACCTTCGGCAGCGTCGCAATGGGCATCGGCGTCATGACGCTCCCTGTCGAAGAGGTGATCGACATGCGCGAGAAGAGCGACCGGGACGCGCGGTAATCGGCGTCTCGCAGGCGCCACGAAGTTCATGGGGCCTCAAACGCGAAACTCTATCCAGCAGCCCGGCCACGCGCAGCGTTTGCCGCGGCCCGGAATACGCGAGGTCGCAGCAATCTCTTTCAACACGTCTAAAAACGCACTATGAGCACCGCGTGCTTGAGAATTCGTCTCAAGGTCGGACAGAAGGCACGGATTGTGAGCGCAAATCTTTCCGATATCGTCGTCCCGGCAGAGTGGGCTCCGCAGCGTGCGATTTGGACGGCTTGGCCGGCAGACGCCGACGAATGGAACGGCGATCTCGAAGCGCCGCGGCGCGACGTGGCAGCACTCGTGCGTGCGCTCGCGACCGAGACCCCCGTGATGCTGCTCGTCAACGGCGCAGAAGCCGAGGCTTCGGCGCGAGCGGCGCTCGGCGACACGGCAACGCTTGTTCCCGCCGCCTACGGCGACATCTGGATGCGCGATACGGGCCCGATCTTCGCCAAGACGCGCAGCGGCGATGTCGCATTGCGCTTCGCGACCAACAGTTGGGGGGGGAAGTACGACCTGCCCGACGACGCGACAGTCGGCGATGTCGTGGCGGAACATGCCAGGCGGCCGATCCGCCGATTTCCGTTCGTGCTCGAAGGCGGTGCCGTCGATCACGACGGCGAAGGCACCATTCTGACGACGCGGCAGACGCTGCTCAACCCCAACCGCAACGGCTGGACGCGCGAGGAGGCCGAGGCCGGACTTCGCGACGCGTTCGGTGCCAAGAAAGTCATCTGGATCGACGAAGGGTTGATCGGCGACCATACGGACGGGCATGTCGACAACATCGCGCGGTTCGTGGCGCCGGGCAAAGTCGTCTGCCAGTCGCCCGCGTCGACGGACGACCCCAACGCGCCGATCCTCGATGCGATCGCCGCGACGCTTGCATCGGCGACCGATGCGGCGGGCCGGCGACTCGATGTCATCCGAATCCCGGGCGCGGGACGCTACGTCAATGCTGCCGGCGAGCTGTCACCGGCCTCGCACATGAATTTCATTATCTCGAACGGTGTCGTCGTGGTGCCCGTCTACGGGACCCCGACCGAGGCGGCCGCGCTCGCGGCGTTGGCGCGTGCGTTCCCTGGGCGGCGCGTTGTGGGTCTTTCCTCCAAGGGCCTCCTTGGATGCGGCGAGGCGGGCGGAGGTTCGTTCCATTGCATCACACAGCAGGAGCCCGTTTGATGGCGCGGCGGATGGTGACGGTCGCGGCGATCCAGACCTCCTACGGTCTCGATCTCGATGCCAACATCGAGAAGACGGTTCGGTTCGTGCGCGAGGCGGCGGCGCGGGGTGCTGACATCGTGCTGCCGTCAGAGCTTTTCGAGGGCATCTACTTCTGCTCGCGGCAGGACCCCAAGTGGTTCGAGACGGCGAAGCCCGTCTCCGAGCATCCGTGCGTCGTCCGCTTGTCCGCACTTGCCCGGGAACTCGGCGTCGTCATCCCGATCTCGTTCTTCGAGAAGGATGGTCCGCGTTATTACAACAGCGTCGCGATCGCCGACAGAACGGGCGACATTCTCGGCGTCTACCGCAAGAGCCACATTCCGGACGGACCCGGATACCAAGAAAAGTATTACTTTCGGCCCGGCGACACGGGGTTCAAGGCCTGGCCGTCGGCGCGGGCAAACGTCGGCGTCGGGATCTGCTGGGATCAGTGGTATCCGGAGACGGCGCGCGCGATGGCCCTCCTTGGCGCAGAGATTCTGCTCTATCCGACCGCCATCGGCTCCGAGCCCTACGACAATGCGCTCGACACGCACGCGCGCTGGCAGCGCGCCATGCAGGGCCATGCGGTTTCGAACGCCGTTCCCGTGGTGGCGGCGAACCGGATTGGGCTCGAGGACAACGACGGCGTGAAGCAGCGGTTCTATGGCCACTCGTTCATCGCCGACCATACGGGCGAAATCGTTGCCTCGCTCGGCGCCGATGACGAGGGCGTCATCTCGCACACGTTCGATCTCGACCTTATCGAAAGCTATCGCGCGGACTGGGGCTTCTTCCGGGACCGGAGGACAGACCTCTACGCGAAGAGCATCATCTGATCGCGTGGGACGCGATCAAACGATGATATCGGCCGCGGAGAGCGTCACGAGGCCCTTCAGCCGGATTATGAATTCGGCTGCGGCGTCGGCGTCGGTATCGCCGTAGACGAGCGTATAGTCGTTCGCGGTGTTTGCAAAATCGAACTTCTGGTAACGCAATTCGCCGACTGCCGACGTCGAGATGCCGCCGGTCCCGCGCCAGACGAAATCGTTGTTGTTCGCGAGCACCGTGCTCGCGTCCATCGCGGTGAAGTGCAGTTCGTCGACGTTGACCACAAAGTCGAGGATCACATCGTACGTGGCATCCGTCGTGCCGCTGTCGAGGCCTGTTTCGAAGCGGAAGATGTCGCCTTCGGTGCCGCCCGAGAGGGTGTCGCGACCGGGTCCGCCCGTAAGATTGTCATTTCCGGCCCCGCCCAGGAGCGTATCGCCGCCCGCGCGCCCTAGAAGTGCGTTGGCTTTGGAATTGCCGATCAGCATGTCCGCGCCGTTGCCGCCGATCGCGCGTTCGATATCGGTTTTCGGCCCGATGTAGACGGTATCGCGGGACGTGCGGGTCGAGAAATCGATCGCCTCGCTGACCTGGTTCGCAAAGCCGATCCGGAGGTCGATCTTGCAGGACTGGTTTCCGTTGAAGACGATCGTGTCGTAGCCGCCGACGTCGTCGATGGTCTGGAAGTAGCGCGAACCGTCGTTGAACGTATAGGTCGTGTTGCCGGCGTTGTGGTTCGGGTTCCGCCCGTAGATCGCCTGCATCGCAACGATGTCGTTGAACATCGGTGTCGTCGGATAGAACGAGGCATAGTTGTCGCCCTTCACCGAGAAGGGCGCGGCCGTGTAACTCATGACGGTATAGAAGAAACTGTCCCGCGCGGCCGGGATCGCGTTCGGTGTTTCAAACGAATGCTTGAGACCCAGCGCATGGCCGATCTCGTGAATCAGCGTGTTGAAGTCGTAGTCCCCCCTCACGATGGCGTTGGAGCCCGTGTTCCACTCCGCCGTGTCGTACCAGCTGTCACCCGCCGCGACGTAGTTCCCGGGAAGATAAGCGTACGCGAACGCCGGCTCTGTGCTCTTGGCGAAGCGCAATTCACCGACGGTGGTGCTGTTGTCCGCCAGTTGCACGAAATTGATCGCAGCGACCGAACTCCATGTGGCCAATGCCAGGCGCACGGCCGCCTGCTCCGTCGCGTTGAAGGCCGTATAGGTCTGGAACTCGGAGTATCCGGTCTCGAAGTAGGCCGTGCTGCCAGGAAAGCTGTAAGTCAGCGCCACGCCCGTTCCAAGCCCGCCGCCCCACTTCGTGCCATGGGCCAGATAGCGCGCGTCGCCGAGCGTCGAGAGGCCGAACGACGTCGTCGTCACGGAATTGCTGGTCGGAGTCGCCATCGGAATCGATTCCCGAAGTTGGTGGATCAGCCAGCCGGAAAAACCAGCGTGCTCCCAGTAGCTGGCCGGACGCTAGGTGCTCGCGGAAGCGAAGTACAGACGGGCCCGCGGACCGCCGCACAGCTATTTCAGCGCGTTCGTATGACAAAATCGTTGCAGCGGGTGTGGCGACCATCAAGTTGGAGACCAGATGGTGAACGCGGATTGTCAACACGGTTGTCAACACCGCACGGCCGAATGACGCTTAGTGCTGGCGACCCCGGCAGGATTCGAACCTGCGACCCTCTGCTTCGAAGGCAGATGCTCTATCCAGCTGAGCTACGGAGCCGTAGCGCAGAGCCTATGCCGACACTCGTTCCTGCGAAAGGCCCGCGGCGTCACGCCAAGGATCGACATCTGCGATCGGGATCGGAGCGGCCCGCCGAATATGCTCGCGGCCGAGCAATAGCGGCAATCGGCCATCACCCCAGTCCGCGGCGGGGCTAGCGTGTCACACCGGCCAAGGACCATTAGCGAATTCGGCGGGGCGGGCTGGTCCAGAGCCGAGGGCATCTGCTAGTTTGGGAAATGACCGTCGTCCACAAAACTAATAGCGGCGGCTTGGAGAGGAAAGACATGGAAGATCTGGTCAATGCCGTTCTGTGGACCGCCGCTCTGCCCGGCATGGTCGTCGGGCTTCTCTTGAGTTTCCGCAGTGGCATTCTCATCACGCTGCTCGGCATCATCGTCGGCGGGATCGGGGGATTGGTCGGCGGTTTGACGCTGCCGGGCGTGCTCAATGCCTCGAATATCGAAATCCCGGCCGAACTGGCCGGCGGGCCAGCCGTCGTGATCGGCGGCGCGGTCATCGGCGCGCTCATCTTGATGCTGCTGACGTCGGGGCTCCGGACACCGGCGAGCGATTGAGCCCACCTCGCTCGGAATTCGCGAACGGCGCCACTTTCGAAGGTTTGGCGCGACGACCCGTCAGAGTTCGATTTGTAACCCTCTCCCCTTCGCCAAGGCGATGGGGAGAGGGTGTGTTCGTGTGACCTTCACGTCTTGACCGCGAACAGCTCTTTCTGGTCGGCCTCGGTGATGACTTTCATGTGCCAGGGCAGACCCTGCTTGCCGATCTCATCCATGAAGGGCTTCGAGGGAAGCTGCTCGACGTTGAAGACGCCTTTGCCCTTCCAGTGGCCCTTGAACATCATCATCGCGCCGACGACGGGGGGAACGCCGGTCGTGTAGGAGACCGCCTGCGCGCCCGTCTCCTTGTAGCAGTCGGCGTGTTCGCAGACGTTGTAGATCAGCACGCGCTTTTCCTTGCCGTCCTTCCGGCCCTTGAAGATGCAGCCGATCGACGTGCGGCCGGTGTAGTTCTCGCCCAGTGAGGACGGCGGCGGCAGAAGCTCCTTCAGGAACTCCATCGGAATGACAGGCGTGCCCTTGTACATGACGGGATCGATGCGCGTCATGCCGACGTTCGAGAGCACCTCGAGGTGCTTGATGTAGTTGTCAGAGAACGTCATCCAGAAGCGGATCTGCTTCAGGCCCTTGATGTTCTCGACGAGGCTCTCCTCCTCCTCGTGGTAGATCAAGTAGCTCTTGCGCGGGCCGACTTCGGGATAGTCGATCATGCACGAGATCGACAAGGGATCGATGTCGATCCATTTGCCGTTCTTCCAATACTTGCCGCGCTGCGTGACCTCGCGGAGATTGATCTCGGGATTGAAGTTCGTCGCGAACGCCTTGCCGTGGCTGCCGTCGTTGCAGTCAATGATATCGATCGTGTCAATCTCGTCGAACAGGAACTCCTGCGCATAGGCGCAGTAGATGTTCGACTGGCCCGGGTCGAAGCCGCAGCCAAGGACGGCCATGATGCCCTTGTCGCGATAGCGGTCCTGATACTTCCACTGCCAGGAGTATTCGAATTTGGCGACGTCGCGCGGCTCGTAGTTGGCCGTGTCCATGTAGTGGACGCCCGTCGCGAGGCAGGCGTCCATGATCGGCAGGTCTTGATAGGGGAGCGCCATGTTGATCACGAGGTCGGGCTTCACCCGCTCGATCAGCGCGACCGTCTCGGCGACGTTGTCGGCATCGACCTTGGAGACCTCGATCGGCGTCACGCAGCGCGCGGCGACCTTTTCGCAGCTCTCGAGCCGGCGAGAAGCGAGATGGACCTTCTCGAACACATCGCGGTTCATCGCGCACTTCTGGGCGGTGACGGAGCCGGCAGCACCTGCGCCGATGATGAGAACGCTATCCAATTCCAAATCCCTCCAGGGACCGAGCGTGCGGCAGCCGGCCGCCCCGGTAGTCGCGGACGCGGTCGTCCGCGTCTCCACAAGTCGGCGCACTTAGTGGAGTTGAGTGTCAAATTCAATATGATTGGTCGGGGCTTGGCCATCCGGCTCCGGGGACATGGCCTCGCGCGGCCACCGGTGGTAGATTTCGACCATGAACGTCCCCTTGAAACCCATGACGGCCGACGAATTCATCGCCTGGGCGATGACGCAGGAGCGCGGGCGCTACGAGCTCCTGGACGGCATGGTGGTATCCGACATGAATTCCGAGCGCAGCATCCACGCAGTGGTCAAGCTCAACGCGGCGTTCGCGTTGAGACTGGCGCTCAAGGCCGCGGCTTTACCCGGGCAGGCGTTCGGCGACGGCATGGCGGTCAGGATTACAAGTCGGATCGTGCACGAGCCCGATGCGATACTGCGGCTCGGGTCGCCCCTCCCTGACGAGCAGGTCTATGTTTCCGACCCCGTGATCGTCGTCGATGTCCTGAGCCCCGGATCAGGCCCCGTCGATACGGGAGCCAAGCTCCTCAACTACTTCACACTTCCCAGCCTAATGCACTGCCTCGTCATCGATCCGGGTAAGCGGACGGTGCTGCATTACCGGCGCGGAACCGACGGCCAGCCGGCCCTGACCGTCCGAGACGAAGGTGTCCTTGCGCTCCATCCGCCGGGGCTCGCGATCATGGTCGCGGACCTCTTCCAGTCATCATGGTCAGCGGTCAAACTTGTAAAATCTCGCGATCTCAACTAGAACCGCGCGCTTTCCGAGCAAGGAAAGCAGAACATGGGCCAGAACACAGGCCAGAGCGCGCCGGTCGTCGGCATCATCATGGGAAGCCAGTCGGACTGGCCAACCCTCAAGGCCGCCGCAACTGTGCTCGACGAACTGGGCATCGCGTTCGAGACCAAGATCGTCTCGGCCCACCGCACACCCGACCGCCTCGTGACATATGCGAAATCCGCGGCCGGACGCGGCCTCAAGGTCATCATCGCGGGCGCGGGCGGCGCTGCGCATCTGCCGGGCATGACAGCCTCCATGACGACGCTTCCCGTGCTTGGCGTGCCTGTCATGACCAAGGGTCTCAAGGGTCTCGATAGTCTCTATTCGATCGTCCAGATGCCGGCCGGCATTCCGGTTGGGACCCTCGCGATCGGCGAGGCGGGGGCGGCCAACGCGGGGCTGCTGGCGGCGCAGATCCTGGCGCTTTCCGATCCCGCGCTCGGGCAGCGCGTGACAGCGCGGCGCGATGCACAGACGGCGTCCATCGCCGATGCGCCGAAGGATGAGGCATGAGCGGCGGCACACGCGAAGCGCTTCCGCCGGGGGCGACAATCGGAATCCTCGGCAGTGGGCAGCTCGGCCGGATGCTGGCACTCGCGGCCGCCAACCTGGGCTTCAAGTGCCACATCTATTCGGATGTGCCGGGGCCGGCCTCCGATGTCTCGGCGGCGAGCACCATCGCGCCTTATGACGATCTCGCCGCACTCGACCGCTTTGCAGCCGCGATCGATGTCGCGACCTACGAATTCGAGAACATCCCCGTCGCGACAGTGGCGCAACTTGTAGAGCGGGTGCCGGTCCGTCCCGGAGCCAAGGCGCTCGAAGCGGCTCAAGATCGAATCAACGAGAAGTCACTGGCGCGGGGCCTCGGCGCCCGCACGGCCGATTTCGCGGCGGTCGACAGCCAGAAGATGCTGGACGACGCGCTGGCTTCGTTTTCCCTGCCCGCGATCCTCAAGACGCGGCGTTTCGGATATGACGGCAAGGGACAAGCGAAGGTCATAACGCGCGCGGACGGCGCTGCCGCTTGGGCGCAGATGCGCGACGCTCGGTCCATTCTCGAAAGTTTCGTCGCATTCAAGAAGGAAGTGTCCGTCATCGCAGCGCGGACGGAAGACGGACAGTTCCGCGCTTTCGACGTAACGGAGAACGAGCATCGGAACCACATCCTGCACCGTTCGGTCGCGCCAGCGCGGATCAAGCCCGAAACGGCGACCGAGGCCATGGAAATCGCGCGGCGCGTGGCCGTGGCACTCGACTATGTCGGCGTGTTCGGGCTTGAGTTCTTCGTCGTCGAGATCGACGGCCGGGAAGATCTCTACGTCAATGAAATCGCACCGCGTGTGCACAACTCCGGTCACTGGACGATGGACGGCGCGGTCACGTCGCAGTTCGAGCAGCACATCCGCGCGGTAGCGGGGTGGCCGCTCGGCTCGACGCGTTTGCTCGCGCCCGCGGCCGAGATGGTGAACCTCATCGGGGACGACATCCTCGCCTGGGACCGCATCGCGTCCGAACCGGGTGCCAAACTCCACCATTACGGAAAGGCTGATGTCCGGCCCGGGCGGAAGATGGGCCATGTCAATCGCCTCATCCTCGACCGGCCGTCGTGAGCGGGCCAGCCGTCAGCACGGGGCCCCGAAAAAGCGGGAAATCCCCCGATAGCATGGACAATTTACCGGAGCTTTGTTAGAAGCGCGCCACGATATCGAGACGCTGCGGCCGTCGAGGCAGTCCTCAGCCGCTGTGGCGCCTTTGGTTTTTCGAAACAATTCAACAGCTTAGCCAGCAGAGGTCAGATCTCTTGCAAGTTCTCGTTCGCGACAACAATGTCGACCAAGCCCTCAAGGCGCTCAAGAAGAAGATGCAGCGTGAGGGCATTTTCCGCGAGATGAAGCTTCGCGGCCATTACGAAAAACCCTCCGAAAAGAAGGCGCGGGAAAAGGCGGAAGCCGTCCGCCGGGCCCGCAAGCTCGCGCGCAAGATGATGCAGCGCGAAGGCCTGCTGCCGATGAAGCCCCGTGTCGTTCCGGGCGCCGCCGGTCCCGGTGGCGCGGGCGGTCCGGGTGGCGGCCGCGGCGGTCGTGGCGGCGGCGCGCCGCGCTACTAAGCGCCGCTTGCCGCACTGACAGTTTCGATCGAGTTGTGGCGCGGGCCGTCAAACGCCCGCGCTATTGCTTTTTGGGCGCGCACTACTTCACCTCTCCCCTGGGGAGAGGTCGGATCGCGAAGCGATCCGGGTGAGGGGTTTCAAACTATCGAGAGTCAGGTAGCCCCTCACCCCGACCCTCTCCCCCACGG
>JANRIH010000009.1:0-250371 GCA_033765145.1 Hyphomicrobium sp.
GCCGCTTTCGCCCGGCGTATCGGGGTTGTAGGATTTTTCCAGCGAGTGGACGAGGCGGCGCAGGAAGTATTCGGCGTAGTTGGCGATATCCGGCGTCATCTGGGCGTAACCGAAATAGGCGTCCCCCGTGCGATGCGACGAAGTCCGCAGCGCGCGCAGCAGATGCGTCTTGCCCGCGCCGGACTGGCCGTGGAACAGCAGGATGCGCGCCTGATTGTTGCCGCCCTTACCCGAGGTGACCGAGCGCAGCGTCTCGGCGAATTTCAGGCGCGCTTTCGAATGGACCTCGCCGACGTCGACCGGGTCCGCACGCCAGATATCGTCTTCCCACGTGATCGAATGCTCGAAGGCGTGCGACAGCTCATCCACGGGCCAAGCCTTCTCGGCGGTCTCAGACATGACGATCAATTCCCTGGTCCTGGTCCACGCGGTCAGACTTCGACGCGCACGTAGTGCATCATGGTATTGGCGCCGAACGGCGTTTCGGAACGCTGAAACTCGGCGCTCTTGCTCTTCAAGTCCGCCGTCGCGAGCTTGACGGTTCCCTGGCGATGGGCCTCGGCCAGCATCGCCTTGAACTCAATTTCGGAGAGGCTCCAATCCGCGTAATCCGTCCGAATGGCGTCCCAGACATGACAGATGAATGCGCGTGAAGGCCACCCCTGTGCGCGGGCGGCAGCGGCTTTCAGAACCGCATCGGAAAAGTCGGCAAGGCCCGGCCGCGGCGGAGGCTGACCGGCCGCCTTAGGTTCACGGTCGTTGGCGGCCGCCGGCAGGTTCTTGCGTTCGACAGGGGTCGGCGAGATTTGTTCAGAGCGTTGTGCAATTTCAGCCGGTGGACTGTCCAGCGGACCGGCCTTTTCGAAGAGCCCCGTTACATGCCGCTTTAGGATCGCGGCGCGTAGGGCGTCGGGCTCGGGCTGGGCCGCACCGACGACTTCGGCGGCGAGAGCCGCGACGAGCTTCTGATCGGTTGCGAATTCACGCGGGCTTTTCGAGAGCTGGGCCGCGAGCGCGCGCGCCGCCTTCGACGGCAGTCGCTCACCCTTGCCGATCCCGGCCTTGATCTTGTTTCCGAATGCGCGCTCGAGGGCGACGATGGCGAGCTGCGCGCGGAGCTTCGCGGCCGGCACGTTGCGCTTGCCCTTGAGGCCGAACGCACGCTGCAGAATGTGCGTCCGGAGTGCGTCCGGATCGGCCAGAGCGCGTAGCCGGCCGAGACTTTCGCCTTCGGCGCCCAACGCGCGCGCAACGAGGACGACGTCGCGCACTTCGAGCCAGCTAAGCGCGGACTTGCCGTCGAGCCTTAATTGTCGCGCGGCCTCGGCCGCTCCCACTTCGGTCGCCCCCAAGCGAGACCGCTGCTCGGTCGCAAGTCCGGTCGCGACGAGCCATGCGCATGCCGCGTCGGCCAATGCGCGCCACTCGCCCGGTGACAGGCGGTGGGCACATAGCGCGCCCACGTCGCGCACGATCTCCGCCCGCGTTGCGCCGCCTTCGCAACAGATGCGCGCGAGGACGAGGTCGGTGACCGGATGGGCCGGCGACGGAAGACGTTCGGCGAGACGCGCTTCGCTTCCTCTCGGTGGCATGGCGAGAGTCCCTTTCCAGTGGATGACGGTCGGTGGGACGCGCACGGCGACGGAGGTGGCAACCGCGCGCCGCAACCTCTCGGAAACGCAAAACGAATCAGTTGAAACGTCAGCTCAAGTCTGGGCGGTTTCCGCTCGTGTTGGAAGGGCCACCGGAGCGGTTCGGGGTCATCGCAGGCTGGTCTGAGGCGTGCCTGCAACGCCCAAAGGACCAGCTGGCGGCCTCATCCACAGCCCATGCAAGCCGGCGGTGCCGATTCATTTTGACAGCGCCAAATTGGCGACACGTTCTCGGGACTTACTCCATCCGTCGCGGCGAGGGACGCGGCATTCCGTGCGGACGAGGAATGAGAAGGATCGGCGCGATGCGGCCAGACCGCGTGCGGGCCGATTTTCGAGTTGGTTTTGGGGCGCGATTTGGGGCTCACGGTTCGAACGCCTTTACCATTAACGACGAGTTAACGGGTCTCTGCGATGGTCAAGGTCGTTACCGCGCGTCTTCTGGCGGGAGTTTTTGGAATGTATCGCGTCATCGTCCCTGCCGCCCTGGCCCTGGCCACGGCAGCTTGCAGCCTCAACACGAGCTCCGTCTCGTCCGGATTTACGGACACCTCCACGGCATCCATTTCGAAGCGGAAGACGCCGAGCGGTGTCGGCGCGGAACCGACGATCAGCCGGCCGAGTTCCCTTGCAGGTCAGAAACATGCGAGCCTCGAGGACAAGGCGCCAAAGGGCACCTTCGAGATCGCGCCCAAGGGGGCGCTTTCGGATCGGGATTACACCTCGACCCATCTCGATCCGCAATTTGCGCGGGATGTCATCAATCAGTACCGCGCCGACCACAAGCTGAAGCCGCTGAAGCTCAACGCCGAATTGACGGAAGCAGCCAAATCTCATTCGCGCGACCTCGCGAAGTGGGACCGGATCTCGCATTATGGCTCGGACGGGTCCAACCCGTGGGACCGTGTCCGGCGGACCGGCTACAAGGCGCGGCTCGCGGCTGAGAACGTCGGCACGGGGCAGATCGACTTCTCCGAAGTCATGCGTGGCTGGAAGGCGAGCGCGGGGCATAACAAGAATCTGTTGCTCTCGGACGCGACCGAGATGGGTCTTGCGCTCGTGCAGGACCCAAAGACGGAGTTCAAGTCGTTCTGGACGCTCGTCCTCGCGTCACCGATGTGAGGCTTTGAACGTCCGGCCGGCGGTTTCGTGCGGCCGGATCCGCTGCGGCAACGCTCAATTCTAAAGATTGCGCCAGATCGCGACGTCGATGCCTAGCCGTTTCTTCGCAGCCACGGCATTGCCGAGCGCCGCGATCGCCAGCGAGGCGGCCGTCGCAACGGCGGCTCCCATCAGGCCGTAGGCTGGCACCAGCGCGAAGCAGAGCAAGAGGTCGAACACGGCTGCGCCGATCAGGACCGCCGCGCAGAGGCGGCTTTCGCCCAGCATGTTCATGAGCGTTTCGACGGGGCCGAAGCTCGAACGCAACATGAAGCCGACGACGAGCACGGCCATCACGGGATAGCCGGACTGGAATTCCGGACCGAAGAGCGACAACAAGGGCTGGCCGAGGGCGAGGATGAATGCCGCGCCGGCCAGGGACGGCCAGAACGTCCAGTTGACGGCATCCTTGACGAAGGCCTCGAGTGCGGCCCGATCACCGCGCACATTGAGCGTTGAAAACCGGTTCGCGACGGCGCTCGCGACGGCGTAGTGCACGAACATGATAAGGCTCATCGTTTTCGCCGAAGCGAAATAGATGGCGACATCAGTCGGCGAGAGAAACCGCGATATCGCTAGGACGTCGGCGTTCTGCAGCACGAGTTCGGCGCCCGAGACCGCCACCAAGGGAAGAGACGCCGCGATCCATTTGCCGAACGCATACCGTCTCGGACCGGCGGGAACCGTTTCGGTGATGCGCCATTCTATGGCCGAAAGCTGCACCAGCGCCGCGCCGAGGGTCGCGAGAATTGCCGCGCTCGCGGCGGTTGTCGCGTTCATCGGCCATCCGGCAGCCAAGGCGCTACCCATCGCGGCGAGCAGTAACAGCGGGCGGAGCACGTAGGGTGCCAGGAGACCGCTGATGATCCAGCGTTCGCCGCGGCCGATCCCGTCCTGGACCTCGGTCAGGGCGAAGAGCGGCACGCAGAAGAGCGCGAGCGTCAGCGGAAGGACGGAGTGATGCGCGAGCGTCTCCGAGAACACCTGGAGCGCGACGAGGCCTGCCAAGGCAATTCCGCAACTCGCGGCAATCGTGAACATGCGGCCACCGAGCAGCAGTCCCCGATAGTGTTCGAAGTCGCTGGCTTCCCGGTAAGCCGGAAGCTGGCGCATCATTACGAGATTGAAGCCTGCATGTGACAAGCCGCCGAGCACCAGCACCCACGTCCAGACGAAGACGTAGATTCCGTATTCGAAACTTCCCATCCAGCGCGCAAGCGCGACCTGGGAGAGGTAGAGCAGGGCTGCAGAGGCAACGCGAACCGAGAACGCGATCAAGGCGTCGCGCTGGGCGCGCGAGCGATCGTCAGCGGCGGCTTTCAGGTCGGATACGAACCTTGATGCGGTCGCGATCACGTTTTGACGTCCCCGGAGATCAGGCGCAAGCCAATCAGCAGCGCTGAACGGGGCTTGGCGGGCTCGGTCCGCGCCCTCCGCCGAAATACTCATGCCGCAGGCCAATATCCTTATGCTTTCGCCGTCGAAAAAGCCTTAAAGCCCGGGAGCCTTAAACACGGGCCGATCCGGACACCCGGCGTTTCTCGCGAAGGCGAACCAGCTCCGCAACGCCGAGCCACGCCCAGGACCGGCCCGCATCACCTTCGTTCGTGTGGAGGCTCGCGAAAAATTCCGCGACGTCGGCGGCATGGGCGCCGTGGCGGCCTTCCAGGACGAGCGCCATCGTTTCGACGTCACGGGGCGTCGGGGTCGCGTCCTCGTCGGGGTGCCAATGGGCGGTCATCGCGGTCGTCCTCGTTCAAGTGTCGCGGATACCGAGGAAGCAAGAACGACGCCAAGCGGCGGGAACTTGTGCGCGGTCGGCAACGGCCCCCGCAAATGGTCGATGAAATACGCGATGGCGAGCGCCGTATTACGCTGCTGTCGCCTATCGTGGCGCGCCGATGGCTTTCGGAATCGCCGAGATTGTCTCACACTGAGACAGCGGCTTCCATGCCGGATCGGGACGGGTCATTCGCTCTGGTCGACGCGGCTTCGACGGCGGCCGGCCTCGCCTCACGTTTCGGGCTTGGCCTTCGGCTTTGTGCTGCCGGCGTCCGCAGCGCCTTCCGGCGAGGACTTCACTTCGGTGGTCGTGGCCTTCTTGGCCTTTTCGCGGGCCTTGGCTTTTTCGCGGGCGGCCTTGATCCGCTCCTTCCGCGAGACGACAGCCGGGTTCTTGCGGCCATTGCCGCAGTCCCACGAAAGAATGGATTGGCGCACGCTCTTGACCGACGCGGTCGTCGGCGTCACGGGCACGTTGTCGATCGTCTGGGTATTGAAGAATTCTTTCCAGCCCTGGTTCTGGAAACCGTGTTCGAGCAGGCTTGCCGCGCGAATGGACCGATCCTGGCCGCTCGATTCACCGAGCACGACCGCCATCAGTTTGCGACCGTCGCGCGTCGCGCTCGCGACGACATTGAATCCGCTGTCGCAGATGAAGCCGGTTTTCAGCCCATCCGCGCCGTCGAACGTCTTCAAGAGCCCATTGTGGGACGCGAGGCGGATCTTCCCGATGCGCATGTCCGTCATGGACCAGTAGGCGGCATGTTCGGGGAATTCCCGTGTGACCGCGCGAGCGAGTTTCGCGAGATCGCGGGCCGTCGTGACCTGGAGGGGGGCGGGAAGTCCGTTCGGGTTGACGAACACCGTCCGCGACATGCCGAGTTCGCGGGCGGCGGCGTTCATGTCGGCTACGAACTGCTCTTCGCTTCCCGAGACTCGCTCGGCCAGCATCACGGCGACATCGTTGGCGGACTTGATGATCAGCGCCTTTAGGGCGTTGTCGACGGTCAGTTCGGCGCCGATCGGCATGCCGATCTTGGACGGGGGCTGCGTCTGGGCGCGCTCCGAGCAGATGACCTTGTCCTCGAGCGTCAGGCGTCCGGCCTTGATGGCCTTGAACGTGACGTAGGCGGTCATGATTTTGGTCAAGGATGCGGGATGCCAGAGGTCATCCATTTCCTCGGCATAGAGGACCTTGCCGTTCGACGGGTCGAACAGGAGCGTCGGATTGGCCACCGCAGGCGAGCCGATCGCGACCGAAAACACGATCGCTGCGGCGAGGCGATTTCGACAACGCATCGATAACCTCCAGAGACGCTTCCACGTACCACAGACATTCCGCGGGCCGCAACGGAGGCCGGACCTTTGCCTCGAGGGTGTTGTCGAATGGTCGGACGATCTCGGGCCAACCCGTGCGCAGGGTTGGTGCTGTGGCATCGCGGAAACACGCGCGATGGGTTGGCGGGCGGCATCGCGCAAGGAAATATGGTGCCCCAGGAGGGACTCGAACCCCCACACCCTCGCGGATAGCAGATTTTGAGTCTGCCGCGTCTACCGTTCCGCCACTGAGGCTTCCGACCGCGACTGGCGCAGGGCCGGAGAAGGCGCGCACATAAGCCCAACGCCTGCCGGCCGTCAACGCGAGGCTTGCATCATTTCCAACTGAAGTTCGAACGCCCAGTGCCGTGGATGTGCTCGGCAATTTCGACGTGGTCGCCGATTTTCGGCTCGGAGGACTTTTCGGCCATGACGTGGGCTTCGCGGCCGTCGTCGAGGCGCACGTCCACCATGACCGCGGTCTGGATGGCGGCCGTCGAGACGCCGGCGACGGGGCCGACGTTCAAGACTTTGCCGGTCACAAGGCGCTTCTCGACTTTCGCGTCCACGCCTTCGAGCCAGAGTGCGCCCGCAACGCCCACGGCGACCAGCACCGCGAGGCCAGCCCACTGCAGGCGTCGCAGCATCAGTTGGCGCTCGAGCTTCCTTCGGGATTGTTCGTACATGTCTGGTCCTCGGGCCGCACTCGCGGCGGCTGATCGTCATCAAGAGGGGTGTGAATCCGCCTGCGCCGCCGCAACTCTTTTCGCCGGGCTCATCCGCCGCGCGCTTTTCCGCAGGTCTACGCCGCGCGCTGCTCCGCAGCGACCAACCTCACGATATCCGCCATGATGTCGTTCAACTGGAAGTCCTTGGGTGTGTAAACGGCGGCGACGCCGAACGCCTTCAAGGTCTTTTCGTCCTCGGGCGGGATGATGCCGCCAACGACGACCGGCACGTCACCGAGGCCCTCAGCACGCATGCGGTCCATGACCTCGCGCACGAGCGGCACGTGGCTGCCTGAAAGAATCGACAGTCCGACGACGTGCACGGCCTCGTCGAGTGCGGCGCGGACGATCTGTGACGGCGTCAAACGGATGCCCTCGTAGACGACTTCCATACCGACGTCGCGGGCGCGGACCGCGATCTGCTCGGCCCCGTTCGAGTGGCCGTCGAGGCCCGGCTTGCCAACCAGGAACTTGATGCGGCGACCGAGTTTCGCCGACGCCGCATTGACGCTCGCGCGCACCTCGTTGAGCCCCGCTCCGTCGCGCTGGACGGCAGCTTGTGCGACACCGGTCGGGGCGCGGTATTCGCCGAAAATGCGGCGGAGAGTCGTGCCCCATTCGCCCGTGGTGACGCCCGCTTTCGCGCACGCGATCGACGGCTCCATGACATTACGGCCTTCTTTGGCAGCGGCCTCGAGCGCGTCGAGCGCCGCCTTCGCGGCCTTCGCGTCGCGCGCGGCGCGCCAGGCTTTCAGCCGTTCGATCTGCTCGGCCTCGACGGCCGGATCAACGACCATGATCGCGCCATCGCCCGTCGTCAAAGGCGAGGGTTCGGTCTCGGTCCACTTGTTGACGCCGACCACGATCTGGCCGCCGGTTTCGATCCCGCGCAGGCGATCGGTATTGCTCTCGACCAACCGGCGCTTCATGTAGTCGATCGCGGAGACGGCGCCGCCCATGGCCTCGATGGCCTTCAATTCAGCCTTCGCCTGCTCCTTCAATTCATCGACTTTGCGCTTGATCTCGACGGACCCGGCGAAGATGTCGCCGTATTCCAGAAGGTCGGTCTCATAAGCCAGGATCTGCTGCATTCGGAGCGACCATTGTTGATCCCAGGGGCGGGGGAGACCCAGGGCCTCGTTCCAGGCCGGTAGCTGCACGGCGCGCGCGCGCGCGTCCTTCGAGAGCGTGACGGCCAGCATCTCGAGCAGGATGCGGTAGACATTGTTTTCGGGCTGGGGCTCGGTCAGGCCGAGCGAGTTCACCTGGACGCCGTAGCGGAACAGGCGGTTCTTCGCGTCGGTCACGCCGTAGCGCTCGCGCGTGATCTCGTCCCAGAGTTCGGTGAACGCGCGCATCTTGCACATCTCGGTGACGAAGCGCATGCCCGCGTTGACGAAGAACGACACGCGGCCGACGACGTTGCCGAATTCGGCAGCCGGAACCTCACCGGACGCCTTCACCGTGTCGAGGACAGCGAGGCCTGTTGCAAGAGCGAACGCGAGTTCCTGGACGGGCGTCGCGCCGGCTTCTTGCAGATGGTAGGAGCAGACGTTCGTCGGGTTCCACTTGGGAACTTCCTTCGTCGAAAAAACGATGGTGTCCTTGATGAGACGCAGCGACGGCTCTGGCGGGAACACGTAGGTGCCGCGCGAGAGATATTCCTTGATAATGTCGTTCTGGATGGTGCCGGTCAGTTTGTTGCGGGGGGCGCCGGTCTCGTCGGCGACGGCGACGTAGAGCGACAGGAGCCAGGCGGCCGTCGCGTTGATCGTCATCGAAGTATTCATCTGATCGAGCGGGATGCCGTCGAGCAGCGTGCGCATATCGCCGAAATGGGAGACGGGCACGCCGACCTTGCCGACCTCACCCTTCGACAGCTCGTGGTCGCTGTCGTATCCGGTCTGTGTCGGCAGGTCGAAAGCGATCGACAGGCCGGTCTGGCCCTTGGCGAGGTTCATCTTGTAGAGCGCGTTGGACTTGGCCGCGGTCGAATGGCCCGCATAGGTGCGGAACATCCACGGCTTGTCGCGATCTGGCTTCGCCGTTGCTTTCGGGGTCGTCTCGGACATGGGGTTCAGGTTCCCTGGCGGAAAACGCGTCGCTGGGGAGTGTCTATCGCAATCCCGCGCCGCCGCAATGGGGTCGGCCGTCGCGCCGGGGCGGGACGCCCTCGCGTTCGCAGAGTCTCGATCCCGTTCGTCGAGTCGGCAGAGACGAGGGGCCGGAAGACTGGGGATTGGGCTTCGGGGGATGGGAGGCAGGCCGTATCGGGCCAGCCGACCGGTCAGGCCTTATAGTCGGTCGGGTTGTCGTTCGTGACCGCGCGCTTGACGTCGGACACGTAGTAGTAAACCCGGGTCAGGACGATCATCAGGAACAGGCCGGCGATGGTGCCGACGCAGGCGCTCAGTATGGTGTTGGTGTCCTGCTGGGCGGTGATCGTGATGTCGAGGATGCGCGTCGCGGAGATCGAAAACAAGGCTAGGATCAGCATGGCGGGCAGGTAGGACACCGCCAACGCGGTCGATTCGGTCGCCAATTGGATGATGAACGCGGCCGCCAATCCGAGCGCGATCACGATCGAGATCGTGAACGTGTCGACGTTCCACATGCCTGCCAGAAGGTCTTCCATATCCGATCCCTGCCGAAAAAATGTCGCGGGCCGACGGGCGCATTCTTCCACCCCTAGGCTATCGAACTTGCGTTAACAGGGGGTTCGCGCGCCGGGGCGGGTCCCCACACCCCTTTCTTGCGGCGCGAAAAAGTGCTTGAAAAAGGGCTATCCATCCAAGATCACAGCGGTTCGGTCGTGGACTTTATCCCGACCGGCTGGGCCATCGGCGACGTTCAGGGAGAGACGGGAGCATGTCGAGCCAATCTGCTGCGCAGATGAGTGGAAGCGCGGCCGCAGTCGCGGCACCGGCCATCGTCGCTGGCAAGAAGGACCTTTATGAAATCGGCGAGATCCCGCCGCTCGGGCATGTTCCCAAGAACATGTATGCCTGGGCCATCCGCAAGGAACGCGAGGGCTTGCCTGAGACGGCCATGCAAGTCGAGGTCGTGCCCACCTGGGAACTCGACAGCCACGACGTGCTCGTCCTCGTGATGGCCGCCGGAGTCAACTACAACGGCGTCTGGGCCTCGCTCGGCACGCCAATCTCGATGTTCGACGTTCACAAGCAGCCCTACCACATCGCCGGGTCCGATGCGTCGGGCATCGTCTGGGCGGTCGGCTCGAAGGTGAAGCGCTGGAAGGTCGGCGACGAAGTCGTCATTCACTGCAACCAGGACGATGGCGACGACGAAGAATGCAACGGCGGCGATCCGATGTTCTCGCCGAGCCAGCGGATCTGGGGCTACGAAACGCCGGACGGCTCGTTCGCCCAGTTCTGCCGCGTGCAGGACCGTCAGCTGCTCGAGCGCCCGAAGCATCTCTCATGGGAAGAGAGCGCCTGCTACACGCTGACGCTTGCTACCGCCTACCGCATGCTGTTCGGCCATCGTCCGCACGTGCTGCGGCCCGGCCACAACGTCCTCGTCTGGGGTGCGGCCGGCGGCCTCGGCGCATTCGCTATTCAGCTCTGCGCCACGTCGGGCGCGAACGCGATCGGCGTCGTGTCGGACGACGACAAGTTCGATTTCGTCCGGCAGCTCGGCGCCAAAGGCGTGATCAACAGAAAGAACTTTAATTGCTGGGGCCAACTCCCGAAGGTCAACTCGCCGGAGTACGGCGTCTGGCTCAAGGAAATGCGCAAGTTTGGCCAGGCAATCTGGGAAATCACTGGCAAGGGCGTCAACGTCGACTGCGTGTTCGAGCACCCCGGCGAGACGACCATTCCGGTCTCGGTGCAGGTCGTGAAGCGCGGCGGCATGGTCGTCATCTGCGCGGGTACGACCGGCTATAATCTGACCATGGATGCGCGCTATCTCTGGATGCATCAGAAGCGCGTGCAGGGGTCGCACTTTGCCAATCTCGCCCAGGCTGCGCAGGCCAATAAGCTCGTGGTCGAGCGCCGCATCGACCCGTGCATGTCGGAAGTGTTCTCGTGGGAGCAGATCCCGAAGGCGCACATGCGGATGTACCGCAACGAACACAAGCCGGGGAACATGGCGGTTCTCGTGTCCGCGCCGACGACGGGTCTCAAGACGATCGAGGATGTGATCGAGGCGTCTCAGCGCCGGGCGTAATCGCAGAGTCCCGGTTCTATCTTGAAGAAGGGCGGTTCCCGATTATCGATCGGACCGCCCTTTTTCGTTATTCCGATTCCGCGTCGTAACCCGCGCGGGAAAGGATTATTCGGCAGGCGAGGGGTTTTCCGCCGGATCGTCCAGTTCCAGAACGCCGTTCGTGCCGAGCTTCTTCAATTCCATGATGCCGCGATTGAGCTCGGCGCCGAGCAGAATGATAATGGCGGTGAACTGGAAGAAGATGAGCGCGATCATCAGCTGAGAGAGACCGGCGTAGAAGCGCGTGTAATCGCTCAAGTCGAGATAGTAGCTGTAAAGCGCCGCGATCGCGATCCAGAGCGCCGTGGACAACAGCACGCCAGGCCAGACGTCCGCGACGCGCCGCTTGCCGGCAGCGAGCCACAGGTGGAACGCAAAGAGCTGTGACGCGATCACGAGAGCCGCGAATCCGTAGCGCTTTACCTTGTCGAACCACGAGACGTCGAGCAGTTGCTTGGCCCATTCCGGCTCAAACTGCTCGATCTTCGCTGCGATGGCCGGACCAAAGAGCACGACCCAGGACAGAAGGATCATGGAAAACGCGCTGACGAGCACGAACCCCATGCTGATCATGAGGCAGAGCGGATAGGGGCGCTTCTCCTGTACGCGATAAGCGCCGTTCAACGCCGCGCGGAGCGTCTCGATCGCGCTCGTCGCGAAGAAGAGGGCCAGGAATCCGCTGACGGTCAGGAGGTCGATACGGGTCGAACCCATGATCGACTCGACCTGAGGTGCGAGGCCCTGGGCGACGGCCTGGGGCAGGATCTTGAACAATTCCGTCACGGCGATCGTCGCGAATTCGCGGCCGCCGAATACGCCCGAGAGGGCGCCGACGAAAATGCAGAACGGAAACAACGAGACGACGAACGAGAACGCCACTGCGCCCGCGATCGTGAAACCTGAGTGCTCGTAGAGGCGATAGATGGCCCCCAGCAGAGTCGTGTAACGCTTCATTCTATTTTGCTTCTGTTCAGCGTTTCTTCCCTAGTCGAGCGGCAAGCTATCCGCGTCGGCTCATTCGGTCCATGATCCTTTCGCCACGTTCCTCACCCGTCGTTCCGGTGCCGCAAGTCGCGATCTGGGCCGTCATGCAAGTCCACTTGGGCGGACATGATTAATCGACCATCCGTCGGACCGATGACTTCGTTGCTGCGACTTCACCCTATCGGCCAGGCACAAAGTTCCCGTTCAGCCATTCGCTACCGCACGTTGCCGCTTTCGAATTCGACGCGAGCGTTACTCCGCTGTCACTTCCGAGACATTGGCGTCGGGACCAACCTTCGCAAGGGCGGCTTTTATTCGAGCGGCGTTCTGGCGAGCGTCCAACATCGGCAATTCCAGTCCGGGGATGCGCGCATGAGTCGAGTTCGCTTGCTTTGACGATCCGGGATGCGAACATTCCGACCGCTGCAGTGCTGCCATCGGGTGTCAGACACCGTCGTGACAACTCGCGGCATTTCTGCGGCCGAATTGTCGCAGGCTGGACGACTGGGTTTCGACTGTGCGTCGCCAATCGTCTCCATTCCGGCCCGCGCTTCTATTATTCTGACGAATAGAGATTTCATGTGGTGAAAAGCAGCGGGACGAGCGCTGTGCACCGGTGCGGCGCGAGCGGGAGGCAAACCAATCGTCGAGACGCCGCGTAGTTGGTCGAGCCCTAACGTGGGGTCGTAGAAGTCGTGAGGCTCCAGCACGCGGTCAGTTTCGAGCGTCGAGCGAACAGGGCGACGCGCGCCACCCGCAGGCGGGACGTGCGTCGCGAACTGCTATGGAGCGGCGGCGCGCCGCGCCTCGGTGTCGCGCGCGTTCGGCGTTGCCACGCGGCGCGACGTGGCTAATTTGTGACGCTCAATTTCGGTCGCGGGCGGGAGCCCCGGCCCCCGTTTCCCAGGAGAACCCGAGATGACCGTTGCCAAGCTCAAGTCGGCGCCTGATGTGCTGGCCGCCGGCCCTGATGCCCTCATCGCGCGCACGGCCGATGTCGTCCATGCCGCCGATCGCCTGCTGCAACTCGCGAAGGCCGGCGTCAGGCTGAAGATCCAGGAGGCCGGCGGAGTCGACGCGGCGCAGCATCCGGCGCACGGGCTCGCGTGGCTCGCAACCACGGTCGAAGCTCTGAGGCAGATGAACGTCTGGGCCAAGGGGCTGCAGGGCGAAGGCAAGTTCGGCGAGTTCGAACAGCTTCTGCTGTCGGTGGCGTTCGCCGAGTACGGTGCGCAGATCGCCGGCGGCATTCCCATGAGCCAGGTCGAGATCATTCGGCCGGAGGCGCTCGGTATCCCACGCGCGGAGGTCCGCCGCTACGAGGACGCGGTCGCAGACATTATCGCGTCAGGAGGGACGGAAGCCGTGAAGGCCCGTCTCGCCGATATGATCGAGGCCATGCACGGCGCGACGACCTACGGCCATACAGGTCTCGACGAGACCCATGCCGACATCCAGGAACAGATGAAGACGTTCTCGGACGCGGAGGTGATCCCGCACGCGCACGAGTGGCATCTCAAGAATGCCTACATTCCGCTCGAGGTCATCCAGCAACTGGCCGATCTCGGCGTGTTCTCGCTTTCGCTGCCGGAAGAGTACGGCGGCATGGGCCTCGGCAAGCTCGCGATGTGCGTTGTCTCCGAGGAACTGTCTCGGGGCTACATCGGTGTCGGCTCGCTCGGCACGCGCGCGGAGATCGCAGGCGAACTCATCCTCGCCAACGGTACGGATGAGCAGAAGGCGAAGTATCTGCCGAAGATCGCGGCGGGTGAAACTCTGCCGACGGCCGTCTTCACGGAACCCAACACCGGCTCCGATCTGGCATCGCTCAAGACGCGCGCGGTCAAAGACGGCGACGTGTGGAAGATCACCGGACAGAAGACGTGGATCACGCATCCCGTGCGCGCCGACGTGATGACCGTGCTCGCACGCACCAATCCTGACGAGAAGGGATACAAGGGTCTCTCGATGTTCCTCGCGGAAAAGCCGCGCGGGGACGACGGCAACCCGTTCCCCGCGAAGGGCATGACGGGTGGTGAAATCCACGTGCTCGGTTATCGCGGCATGAAGGAATACGACATTTCGTTCGATGCCTTCGAGGTGCCGGCTGAAAATCTCCTCGGCGGCGTCGAGGGTCAGGGCTTCAAGCAGCTGATGGCGACGTTCGAGGGCGCGCGCATCCAGACGGCGGCGCGTGCGGTCGGTGTGGCGCAGTCCGCGATGGATCTCGCGATCAAATACGCGCTCGACCGCGTGCAGTTCGGGAAGCCGATCTACAAGTTCCCGCGCATCGCGAACAAGATCGTGATGATGGCGGTCGAGACGATGATCGCGCGGCAGATCACCTACTTCGCCGCGCGCGAAAAGGACGAGGGTCGTCGCTGTGATCTCGAGGCGGGCATGGCGAAGCTGCTCGGCGCACGTGTCGCCTGGGCCAATGCGGACAACGCGCTCCAGGTCCACGGCGGCAATGGTTTCGCGCTCGAATATCCCGTGAGCCGCGTTCTCTGCGACGCGCGCATTCTCAACATCTTCGAGGGTGCCGCCGAGATCCAGGCACAGGTCATCGCGCGCCGTCTTCTCGAAGGCGCCAACTGACGTCAGGCGCCGTGATCCGCATTCTCGCTCTCATGGTCTGGGGCCTCTCGGCGGCATCGCTTCTCGAGAGCGCCGCCAGGGCTGACGAGCACCCGCTCGCTGGCACTCGGTGGGTGCTGACGAAAGTGCAGGGCGTTGCGGTGCCTGGCGGGAGCTGGCTGTCGTTCGAAGCCGACAGGATCACGGGCAGCTCGGGCTGCAATCGGTTTTGGGCGCCTGTCGACTATTTGCCGCCGCCCGGGATCGACATCGGGGCTCCACAAAGCGCCCGCATCTTTTGTCCCGGCGCCATGAGTATCGAGCGGGCTTATCTCGCTTCGCTCGAAACCGTCGTCAACTTCCGCATCGATGGTGTGCGGCTTCAGATGATGCTCGATGACGGCGACATTTTCCTCGAGTTCGAGCGCGATCCTGGCCATCGTTCCGGCACGTCGCGCTGACTGCGACAGTTTATCTCCAAAATTTAATGTCGTTTGACCGACCGATTTTCGCTCGCCGGGAGTTTCCCTTCCGAGTGCCGGAGATGAGCCGCTGCAACGGCCGTCACCGTGGGTCCGTCGAGCCAATTCGCACATTCGGCTCGCGAGCCTGACGGCTGTCGCGAAACGCCGCCCGGCGCGGATGCGATCATGAGCAAGGAGCAAAAAACATGAAGTCGACGACATTGGCATTGGCCGCGTTGGCCATCGGTGGTCTCGTGAGCACGGCCGCCGTCGCAGCGCCTCTCACACCAGCAGCCGGCGCGTCGCCGGGTGTGTCTGAACGGCTGGCCGTGAACGACATCCAGCAGGTGCAGAAGCGGAGCTATCGCAAGTACCGTCGCGGCTATCACCGTCACTACCGGCGTCACCGCCACTATCACGGTCCGGCCGGCTGGACGCGCTATTCGTACCGACCCTACAACTGGTCGACGCGCGGCTGCGTCGTGGTCGGTCCGGTCTGGTTCTGCCCGTAACATCGGGAGAACCTTGAACGCGGTACCCGTCGCGTTGACGGCATGACACACGGATGGTTTCCGTGGAACTCTCTGGCGGCAGGTTCAACCTGCCGCCCATTTTGTTATCAGCCTGCGACCATACGCCCGGCGCGCTGTCGGCGTCCTATCATTTTCCCTAAGACGCTACACTCGACCAGCATGAGAACGCACGGTCGAGCCCGGTCCACTGTAGGATGGTTGTCATGATGTTTCCCCTCGCGACTGCGCGTTCTTTCGCACTTCTGCTGGCGATGATCGGGGTCTCTGCCGGCGCAGCCTGTTTCGCGCCCTCGACGGCACATGCTGCGCCCTGCGGAAAGTCGGGCGCGGGTTTCCAAGCGTGGCTCGCGGATTTCCGCGAGGAGGCGAAGGGCAAGGGCATCACCGAAGGGACGCTGCAGAAAGCGTTGGATGGCGTCGGCTACGACCGTAAAGTGATCGGGCGGGATCGATCGCAGAAATCGTTCAAGGTTTCGTTCGAGACGTTCTACGCGCGCCGTGTCGGCACTGGGCTCGTCGCCGCGGCCCGGAGCAAAATGAAGACGCACGCCTCGCTCCTGGCGCGCATCGAGAAATCCTACGGCGTCCCAAAAGAAATCCTCGTGTCGATCTGGGGTTTGGAAACGAACTTTGGTAAGGACGGATCGGGCAAATACTCGATCATCCAGTCGATCGCGACGCTCGCATACGATTGCCGGCGGTCGGCGTTCTTCACTGGTCATCTCCATGCCGCGCTCCGGATCGTGCAGAAGGGTGACATGACGCCCGCTCAGATGCGCGGGGGATGGGCCGGCGAGATCGGTCAGGTGCAATTTCTGCCGGGGTCCTACGACAATTACGCGGTCGATTTCGATGGCGACGGGCGCCGCGATCTCGTGCGGTCGGTGCCGGACATCCTGGCTTCGACGGCCAATTTCATGAAGGGCCACGGCTGGCAGAGCGGCGCGCCCTGGGGGCCGGGCACGGCGAACTACGGCGTTATCAAGGACTGGAACAAGGCGGACGTCTATGCGCGCACGATCGCCGTGATGGCGGAGCGTCTGCAGTAGGTTCCCAGATGCCGGTTGTCGTCCCCACGCCTTGCCACGTGGCAGCGACGATGGCATGAGGCACGCATGACGATGGACGCATCTACCGACAGTCCGAGGGTCGTTTCGCTCATCGCGAGCGCCACGGAAATCCTCCACGCGCTCGGGGCCGGCGCCTTGCAAGTCGCGCGCTCGCACGAGTGCGATTGGCCGCCCTCGATCGTCGACTTGCCGCAACTCACGCGGACTAAATTCAAGGTCAAAGGTGCGACAAGCGCCGAGATCGACCGTTCCGTCAAAGCTCTCGTCGAGCAGGGTTTGGCTGTCTACGAGGTCGATGCCGAGGGCATGAAGTCGGTTCGGCCGGACGTCATCCTGACGCAAGACCAATGCGAAGTCTGCGCGGTCTCGCTCGCGGATGTCGAGCGCGCGCTCTGTTCGTGGACCGATACGACGGCTCGAGTCGTTTCGTCGAAGCCGCATTCGCTGGGCGACGTCTACGACGACATCGTGACGATCGCCGAGGCGATCGGCCGAACGGATAGCGGTCATTCACTTGTCGCTGAGATGCGGGCGCGGCTCGCGGCGCTCGCAGCACGTGTCGCTGGCCGTCCGCGGCCGAAGCTCGCGTTCATCGAATGGATCGAACCGCCGATGTCGGGCGGACACTGGATGCCGGAGCTCACCGACATCGCGGGCGGGATTTCGCTCTTCGGCGAGACTGGCGCCACGTCGCCCTGGATCACGTGGGAGGCCGTCCGTGACGCCGACCCCGACGTCATCATCGTCGCGCCGTGCGGGTACGACATCGAAACGACGCTGGCCGAAGTGCCGATGCTTCGACACAACGCGATCTGGTGCGGTCTCAGGGCCGTGACTGACGGACACGTCTACGTCGCGGACGGAAACGCCTACTTCAACCGACCGGGGCCGCGGCTCGTGGAGACTGCGGAAATCATGGCCGAAATCCTGCACCCGGACGCCGGCCGATATGGCCATGAAGGTGCGGCCTGGATTCGCTTTACGCCCTGATGCCGGACGTGTATCGCGGTCGCATGAGCCTTCCAAATGCCTCAGATCCTCGCACCATTCTCATTACCGGCGCCTCGTCCGGTATCGGTCTCGCGACGGCGGTTCTCTTGAAGTCGCGCGGCTGGCGCGTGTTCGGCACTGCACGGAAACCCGACGATCTCGCGCGACTTGCGAACGAGACCGGTATCGAAGCGGTCCCGCTCGAATTGACGGACCCCGCGAGCGTCGCTGCCGCAGCCGAGACCGTTCTCGCACGCACGAACGGGCAACTTGATGCGCTGTTCAGCAACGCGGCCTTCGGGCAAGTCGGCGCGATGGAAGACATTTCGGGCGACCTTCTGCGGCGGCAGTTTGAAGTCAACGTCATCGGGCTGCATGAGCTGACCCGGCTCGTCATACCGGCCATGCGTCACCGCGGGCGGGGTCGCATCGTTCAATGTTCGTCGGTGTTGGGACTGGTGTCGGGACCGTATCGCGGTGCCTACTCGGCCTCGAAGTTCGCGCTCGAAGGTCTGACGGATGCCCTGCGCATGGAACTCGCGGGGACAGGACTTCACGTGTCGCTCGTGGAGCCCGGACCCATTCGAACGAAATTCCTGGCGACAGCGCTCGACAATTTCGTCGCGACGATCGACATCGCGAATTCACCGCATCGGGCGGCGTACGAGGCGCGGCTGGCCAAGATGCGTGCGGGTGGTGCGACCGGCTACAAGCTCGAACCGGAGGCGGTCGCGGAAAAAGTTCGCCAGGCGGTTGAGAGTGCGCGGCCCAAGGCGCGGTACTACGTGACATTCCCGACCTACGTCGCGGCCTATGCCAAGCGTCTCGTGCCGGGTTCAGTTCTCGACTGGATCGCGCGGAAAATGTAATTGGTCCCCGGTTTGCGCGGAACTCGCAAGACCGGGGTCTTCGTCTCTGGCTGACGAGGCTCCGTCAATGCCCAAATCGACAGTTGAGGGTCCCGGATCGGCGCGCTACGCCGTCCGGGAACCCGCCATTCTTCAAAGGTCCGAAGAACCCCAAATTGGCGTGTTCCACGGTATGCGCAGTACGCTCCGTCACTTCGCGCGGACCGAGACGGCCGTGCGCCGGTTCTGCGCGCGGCCTTCCTCGGTGTCGTTGCTTGCGATCGGGTGCTGTTCGCCGTAACCCTCGGCTTCGAGGCGGTCTGATGCGATCCCGAGCGTTACGAGTTCCGCCATGACGGCCTTCGCGCGATCGTCGGAGAGCTTCAGATTGCTCTCAGGCTGGCCGACATTGTCGGTATAGCCGCCGACCTTGATCTTGACGTTCGGATAGGCGTTCAGGATCGCGGCGATGTTCTCGGCCTGGGCTTTCGAGTCGGCCGTCAGCATGGCGGAGCCTGTCTCGAAGTTCAGACGGTCGAATTCGAACCACTTGGTTTTCTCGATGACGGCGTTCGGGTCGTTGATGAACGCCAGCATGCGGCTTTCAACGCCGTTCTCGGCGGCGGAAATTTCGGCGCCGCCGGGAAGCGCGATCTTCATGAGGCCGGTTGCCGGATCGACGACGGGTGCGGCGGCCGGCGCAGGTGCTGGTTCCGGTGCGGCCGCCGGCTCGGCGGGGGTCGGGGCTGCCGCGGGTGCTGGCGGCGGTGCGGCGGCGTCCTTCTGCACCTTCTCCCAGTAGAGCCAGCCGATGAACGCGAGCGGCACCAAAAGCCATGCGAACGATTGAATGATGTTGTCATCGCGCGACGGGCGTGAGGACTTCGCCACTTCAGCAGCCGTAGTGCGTTTGGCGGCGTTTGGTCCGGGCGCCGCAGCGGCTGTTGGCGTTGCCGCGACGGGTGACGGTCTGCTCGCTGCTGCGGCCGCGACGGCGGAGGCTTCGGCGGCTGCCTCGCTCGCATAGCTCGACACTGGCGCGCTGGCGGAGGCAGCCGACACCGCGGCCACGGCCGGCGTTGCGATCCCGAGGCTCGCAAGGGCGGGGCTGATCGCGCCGACCAGGTTCGCGCGCTCCTGAGACAGAAGTGCGGAAATCGTCGCGCCGCTCAATGCACTTCCGCCGAGACGTTTGCCGAGTGCGGACAGAACAAGGGGTGCGGCAAGCGAGAACAACGCTGAGGCCGAGGTGGCTCGGATTCCGGCGGCGCTGGCGATCTGGGCCACGAACTTCGTGAAACCGGGGCCGAACAATGCGCCGATCAGCTGATTGCCCGCCAGCGCTGCCGCCGATGAAGGGATGCCTTCAGCGAGGAGGCTCTTGACGTCATTGAGGCCCGAAGGATCCCGGCCGAGTGCCGTCACCATGTCGGTGACCTGCCCCATCAGGCCGCTATTACCAGAACTGTCCACCAAGCGCGCGAGGATGACGCTGGCCGCTCCACCCAAGGCGGCGTTGGTGCTCTTCTCTCCCTCGCCGAGGAACTGGCTAGCCGTGGCGATCATGCCCGGCGTCACGAGGCCCTGCAGTGTCTCGATCAACGTAGACGACATCCCGCGCTCCCTACTCTTTACAAACGGGCTCCATGGCAGGCGTGATCCGGCCAATGCAGAAGGCCCCAAGCCCCTCTCCCCGACGGGCTTTTCTCGATACCGTACAACGCGATCGTCCGCCAAGTGATCTCTTGGCGGAGTGACGCCCGACAGCGAAAAAGAGTTATCACGCGCGATGATAGGGATGGCCGGCGAGGATCGTCGCCGCGCGATAGAGCTGTTCGGCCATCACGACGCGCGCAAGGCCGTGGGGCAAGGTCATGGGACCGAGCGAG
The DNA here is from genome assembly GCA_033765145.1 of Hyphomicrobium sp. Classification (GTDB taxonomy): domain Bacteria; phylum Pseudomonadota; class Alphaproteobacteria; order Rhizobiales; family Hyphomicrobiaceae; genus JAGVSR01. The sequence continues at coordinate 20,226 of JANRIH010000009.1, forward strand.
AGGCGGTATGACGCCGTCGAGAGAAGTTCGCGCGTCATGCCGTCCGGTCCGCCGATGACGATAGCCATATGCTTTCGGCCGCTGTCGCGTTCGGCTGCAATCGTTTCCGCGAACGCGGGGCTTGGCATCGGGCGGCCCTCGACGTCGAGCATCACGCGAACGTCCGCCGTGGCCATGGCCCGCTCGAGACGCAGCGCTTCGTCGGCCCTTCGCAGGCCGTCGGTCGAGGCACGGCTTTCCGGCAGCTCGACGGTGTCGCCGGACGACAATCCGAGCGTCCGGCCGGACTGGGCGAAGCGCGTCAGATATCGCGAAACGATCTCACGCTCCGCGTCATCCTTGAGGCGGCCGACGGCTATGATCGAGACGCGCATCGCGGTCTTGGTCGGTCAGTGGGATATTTCGCCCGGCCGCTCCTGAGACCACATCTTCTCGAGATTGTAGAACTCGCGCACCTCGGGTCGGAACACGTGCACGATGATGTCGCCGCTGTCGATCAGCACCCAGTCACAGGCTTCCAGACCCTCGACGCGAACCGTCGGGCACCCGGCTTCCTTCAATTTCTGACGGAGCTTTTCGGCAATGGCACCCACGTGACGGTCGGTGCGGCCGGTGGCGACGACCATGTAGTCGCCGATGGAGGATTTGCCCGCTAGGCTGATCGGCACGATCGCTTCGGCCTTCGCCTCGTCGAGCCAGAAAACCACGTCATTCAACAAAGCGTCCACCGCCGACCCTTCAGGCGCTGCGGTGGTGGGAGCACTACCCTTGCGGGCCGCTCCGTGCGTTGTTTGCATGTTTGACCGGTCATCCTTCTATTGCGGCCGGTGTCCGCCACGCGCACATGACGGTTAAACCGGACCAGGCTCTGGCGTCCGTCCCCAACATTCGGGACGGCGCAAAAATAAGCTGCATTCGCCATCGGGGCAAGCCGATCGGCTGGACCGGCACGAGAAAAAAGCCGTGTTGGTTTCGTAAAACCTTTATATTTCAGTTGTCTGACGCCTCAGAGCCGTCGAGGACTGGTCGGACAGGCGTGCTGTCAAAAATGTCCAGGACGGCGGTTTTGTTTGCGGCAGAGCGCCGGCGCGGGCTTCGGGCACCCGCGCGTTGGCGAGGGTCAGAGCCATGCGGCCGGCGAGAGCGCGGAGCCGCCATCCCGGGCGGTCGACCACGGCGATCGGCATCAGTCCGGCGATCGCGCGCCAGTTCTGCCAACGATGGAAACCTGCGAGATTGTCGGCGCCCATGACCCACACGAAGAGGACATCGGGAAACCTGCGCTTCAAGTACCCGAGGGTGACGGCGGTGTAGGGACTGCCGAGTTCGGCCTCGAAGCCCGTCATCGTCATGCGCGGGTGGGGCGCCAAGCGGCGGCAAGCGGCCATACGCTCGGCGAGTGGGGGAAGGCCGTCGCGAGACTTCAACGGGTTGCCCGGGGTCACGATCCACCAGAGCTGGTCAAGATCGAGGCGCTTCAGCGCGGTCTCGGCGACCCGGAGATGCCCCTCGTGCGGGGGATTGAACGAACCACCCATGAGGCCGATCCTCGATCGCGGCGGCGCTACCGGTGTCTTGACGCGGATCGCGCCGAATGTGCGAGGTGAAGGGCGCAACGCTCTTTTCCGTTCGAGAGTCTTGCCGGTATTCGTGCCGGCCCTAAGGTGGCGACGCTTCGGGATCGGTGCCGATGTCCGTGCCGTACGTCACCCGTCCGTCATACACGTCCACGCGAAAAACAAAACCGCCTCGGGAGGCCTACCGTGAGCCGCATCTATTCCGCCGATCATCGCCAGTTGCAGGACGCCTTCGACACGCGGCGGATGGCGGACCGTATCGAAGCGATCGCCGTCAAGCCCGATCTCGGCGAGATGGAAACCGCCTTTATCCAGTCGCGGGACATGTTCTTCCTGACCACCGTCGATGATCGAGGGCGGCCGACGGTGTCCTACAAGGGTGGGACGCCGGGATTCGTGAAAGTCACCGGACCCACCTCTCTCGCGTTTCCGAGCTACGACGGAAACGGGATGTATATGTCGATGGGGAATATCGCGGGCCATGCCGAGATCGGCATGCTGTTCATCGACTTCGAGCGACCGTTCCGCTTGCGCGTGCAGGGTCGTGCGACGCTCTCGCGCGAGGCGGCCGATCTCGCGCTATTCCAGGAAGCGGAGCTCGTGGTCAAGGTCGCGGTCAGCGAAAGCTGGATGAACTGCCCGCGCTACGTCCATCGCTATGCGAAGGTCCAGGCGTCGCGGTATGCGCCCAAGGAAGGCACGGAGACGCCATTCTGTGAGTGGAAGCGGATCGACGGCCTGCAAGACGTGCTGAGACCCCACGAAGCGGCAAAGGCCGAAAAGGCCGGTGCGATCACGATCGAGGAATGGATGGGCAAGGTCGCTACGGGAGACGAGACGGCCTGAGGCCGGCACTGGTGCGGCTGGGCTCAGCGCTCAGCGCTCAGCGGATGGGTCCTGACTGATGTTCGACCGCGCGGTCGAGCGAGAGCGCCATCAAGTGGCCGAGACATGCATAGGCGCTGTCGTTCAAATGCAGCTGATCCGCGTTGAAGAGTGTCGCGACCGTGAATTGTGCGCTGTCGATCAGGTGCTTCATGACGCGGAAGCGCTGAACGAGCGCGACACCCGTCTCGGCGCCGATCGCCTGCATGGCATCGACATAGGATTTCGTCAGGGGCAAGCGCTCGACGCGCGGGGCGTACTGGGGATCGAGTAGCATGACATCTGCGCCCGCGCCGCGTATCCGGGCGATGCCTTGGCGTACTTCGTCCCGGAACCGCTCGACGGGAACGCCATTCATGGCGTCGTTGACGCCCGTCTGCCAGATGACGAGTTGCGGCTTTCGCGCAACGACGTCGCGATCGATACGGCCAAGCATGTCAGCCGCGAGATCGCCGTTGACGCCGGCGTTGACGACTTCGAGTTTCACACCCGGCCATTCGGAACGAAGCTCGGCCTCGAGGCGGGCGGGGTAGCCATTGGCGCGGCTCGTGGCACCAGCGCCCCACGTGCTGGACGAGCCGAGAGCCACGATCGTCACCGGCTGGCCGGCACGAAGAGCCTTGGCGAAATGGTTCAACGGCCCTTCGACCATGACGAGGTCGGCTGGTGCTGAGCAGGTTTTCACCGCCATCGGTTTTGGCTGATCGGCCCGGACGGGAGCGGTCCAAAGCGCCGAGAGGGTGACGGCAGCGACGGCCGCAAAGGTGAGCCGTGCCATGTCAACGCCGCTGTCGATGCGAATACGATGACGCTTCAACATGTTCATCGGTCCTGGCTCTGGCGTTCACGGCTCTGACACCCAATCGCACGCCGTTCCGCAAATCCATGCAAGATCGCCCTGTCAGATTGATGACGGGCAACAAAATGGCAGAACGTCTCGTCTCAATGTCAGTACGGCTCTGGCCGGGCGCAGTTTCGCGCCCGCTTGTCCAACACGCTTTGGGCGTCGTTCAGCTCGCGCCGCGCAGAGCCGTGAGCAATTCCGGCGTCGGATAGCTGTCGGCCGGGAAACCGAGTTCGACCTGTACGGCCTTGATCGCCTTTCTCGAGAGAGCGCCGAGCTTGCCGTCGACTTCACCGACGTCGTGACCGCGCTTGGTCAGGAGACGCTGGAGTTCCTTCGCTTCGTCGGGCGACAGAACGGCGATCTCTCGCGACGGTTTCTGCATCGGCGCGGCGCCGTCGATCCGGGTCGCGAGCCACGCCGCGGTGATGGCGTAATTGAGCGACTGGTTCCACTGCAGATAGACGTTGAAGTTCTCGAAGGCGAGGAACGCCGGTCCGTACCTCCCCATGGGCAGTAGCAGGGATGCGGGCATGTCGTCGTTTTCGAGCGGGCTGCCATCGGCCTTCACGACGCCCCAACTGGCCCATTCGGAGCGCGGAATTTTGATCGCGAGATCGGCCTTTTCCCACGGCAAATCCTTCGTGACGCGGACCTCTTCGATCCACGGCTCGTTCGCCCGCCAGCCCAAATGGTTCATGTAGTTCGCGGTCGAGCCGATGATGTCGATGTCGTTGGCGAAAAGGTCGATGGTCTTGTCGCCATCGAAATCAATCGCGTGCTCGAGATAGCGCGTCGGGAGAAACTGCGTCTGACCGATCTCGCCGGCCCAGGAGCCGATCATCGTTTCGGGTGTCATGTCACCCCGTTCGATGATCTTCAGCGCAGCCATTAGTTCAACTTCGAACATTTCGCCGCGGCGGCAATCGTAGGCGAGCGTCACGAGCGACTTCAGGATCTGCAGTTTGCCCATGCCTGCGCCGAAGTCGCTTTCGAGCGCCCAGAAGCCGGTGATGACCGACGGGGCGACGCCGTACTGCGCGATCGCGCGTTCGAAGGCTTCCTTGTTCTGCGCGATCTTCTTCCGCCCGTTCGTCACGCGGTTCGGGGTCGCGAGCTTCTTCGAGAAGTCGGTGAAGCTCTGCGCGAAGAATCCTTGCTTGCGGTCGCGCGCGATGACACCCGGATCGAGCTGTGCGCCGCCGACAGCCATCTGGATCGTGCGGTCCGAAATGCCTTCGGCGCGGGCGTCTTTCTTGAAGCCGGCAAGCCAGACGTTGAAGTCGCGGTCGTTGCGGCAGTTGGCGGGTTTCGGCGGCGGCGGAAGGCCCTTGGTGTTGTATTTCGCGGTGCGCGAGGCCGGGGCCTCAGCCGTTGCTGCTGGCGGCGCTTCGGGGGGCTCAGGTTTTGCGGCCGGCGGGGCTTCGGCGGCGGTCGGGGTGTCCGCCGGCTTAGGCACGTCACCCGGAATGAGGTTCGGGACCGGCGCGGGCGGCTTCTTGGCCTTCGGCTTTTTCGGTTCCGTGTCGTCCACGGGTCCGAACTGGATGCTTTGAGCGACAGCCGCATCGGGGGTCAATAGACCTTGCAGTATTGCGCTCGCCAGCGCGAGTGCGACGGCGCGGAAAGTGACCGAGCGAACCATCTTGCCGATTGTCCCTATTCGTTCTGTTCGCGCAGTCATGCTCAATGACGTGGCAACGTCAAGGCACAACACCGGCAAAGCAGGGGTCAATCCAAGCCTGGATCGGCCTCAAGTTCCCGCGTTCGGGCTGGTTTCGGTCGGCGTTCGCACCGCCTGATTGCCGGCGGCCGACTTCGAACGATAGCGGTGTTCCAGGGTCGCCCATTCGATGTCGAGAGTCCCGCCGGTGGCCTGATGTTGCTTTTCCCACGTGCGCAGGAGATCGATGCAGGCGTGGTCGATGTAGTCGAGGTCGCCGACATGAATGTGCACGTGCCCGCCGGGCGGCAACTGTTCGAGTGCGCTCGCCAATAGGGGCAGCCGGACAACCGTCGCCGCTCCGACGACATGGAGGTCGATCCGGTTCTCGGCCGCATTGTCCTCCCGGCGGATCTCGAGGTGCGAAAAGGTATAGAGGAGCTTGGCGATGGAGAGCGCGATGCCGGTCACAACGCCTGTCAGCAAGTCGGTCAGCACGATCGTGACGATGGTGGCTGCGTAGATGAAGACCTCGCTCCATCCATATTGGCGGAGGGTCGGCACGATCTTCGGGTAAGCCAGCTTGTAGCCGGTATAGACGAGGACCGCCGCCAGTGCGGAGAGCGGGATGTAGGCAAGCACCCAGGGCAGAACGGCGACGATCAAGAGCAGCCAGACGCCGTGCAGGATGGCGGAGGTGCGGGTCTTGGCGCCGGCCTCGACATTGGCGCCTGATCGGACGATCACGCCGGTCATCGGGAGCGCACCGAGAGCCCCGCAGATGGCATTTCCGATGCCCTGTGCGCGCAATTCCTGATCATACCGCGTGCGCGGACCCGAATGCATCTGGTCGACGGCGGTCGCGCAAAGCAGCGTCTCAGCACTGGCGATGAAGGCGATCGAGAACGCGCCGACGAGAATCGCGGGGTCGGTCACGTGCTTGAACGTCTCGAGGCTGGGCAAGCTCAGGGACGCCAAGATGTTCGGGTCGATTTGGACGTGTTTGATGTCGTCCAGCTTGAAGACTGCGGCGGCGATCATGGCAACGGCGACACCAACGAGAGGCGCAGGCACTCCTTTGAGAGACTTCGGGGCGAAGCTGTTCCATCCGAAGATCACGATGATCGTCAACAGTCCGATTTCGCCCGCCGTCAGGTGGAAGTCGCGGAGGGTCAAGGCCTCATAGATCGAATAGGGGATGCCGGCGAGGTTCTCGATGCCGGATCCGATCGGACGGAAGTCGAGCATGACGTGGAACTGGGACGCGAAAATGAGGGTCCCGATGCCGGCGAGCATGCCGTGTACGACGGCGGGCGACACGGCACGGAACCACTGCCCGACCTTCAGCGCCCCCGCCACGAGTTGGATCACACCTGCGATCAGAACGATGATGCCGAGGAGTTCGACGCCATGCTTCTCGACCAGTTGCCAGACGAGGACGGCCAGTCCGGCCGCGGGGCCGCTGACCTGTAGGGGAGACCCGGCCAGCATGCCAACCACCAGGCCGCCGATGATGCCGGAGACGAGGCCGGCGGCGGGCGGCATGTTGGATGCAATGGCGATGCCCATGCAAAGCGGCAGGGCGACGAGGAAGACGACGATGGAGGCGAGGACGTCGGCGCCGAAAGTGTGGCTCAACGCGGCCCCCGCCGCGCCGTTGCCGGGTGGCAAAACGGGTGATGTTCCTGTCGCAGCCATGGTTCGCGCGCACCCATATTTGATCGGAGCGACGCCGGGCGGCCGCGCGCGCCTTCATTAATTGGTTCTGATTTATGCGACAAGCGCCGCGTCGGCGCCCCCGTCCCCGTCAGGCGGGACGATGTCTAGCCGATCCCGGAAGGCAACGTTGGTCAGATGGCGACAAAACTGTCGCAGATCAGAATTGTGGGGCGCCGCCGAATAGCCGAGGGGGGCCGGCCAGCGGCCCGCCCCCCTTTTGGTCCCAATCCGGTACCCGACCGTCGCGTCAGCGGCGACCCTTCGACGAGCCATCGGGACCCATCATCTTCTGCTGGGTCTCCATCCACTGCGTCATGGCCTGCTGCCAGCTCTTCTGCCACATCTCGGCGGCCTGCATCCAAAACTGCATCGGCGGGGGAAGTTTCGACATATCCATCTGCGGCATGCCCGGCATTCCCGGCATACCGGGGAAACCGCCTGCGCCGGGGAAGCCCGTCGGCATACCCTGGAACATGTTCGCACCTGGGAAGGTCGGCATCTTGAACGCCGCGCCGGGCGACTTCAGCTGCTGTTCCCAGGCATCCATGACCTGGTCCATCAACTGGATCTGCATCCTGGACGCCTGCTGCATCTGCTCGCGCGACATGTCGATCATGTCGGTCGGCCAGCCCATCTGCTTGGCGGCGTCCTTCATCTTGTCGAAGACGGCGTTGCCGTACTTTTCCGATGCGGTCGCGATCTCGCTGCGCCAATTCGACATGGCATCGAACGACGCGGCGATCGCCTTTTTCGCGTCCTCATTCATGCTCGTCGCGAACTCGGGAAACTTGTTGGGGTCGAACGCGCCGCCGGCCATGATGATCTCCATGTCTTGGATGTCTTAATTTGGCAGGGGAACGTTGCCCCGGCGGGTGGAGTTTCGCACATGCGGTAGACCGCCGCCACCTTTCCGGCTTCCCCCCTTTGTCGGGCCCGCCTGCGGCGGCTTGACGGGGCGCGGAGAGGCCCCTTTCTCGGGTCAGGGGCAAGTGCTATCCACCCGCCATGACCGACATTTCCCTTATTCGAAACTTCTCGATCATCGCCCACATCGACCACGGAAAATCGACGCTGTCCGACCGGCTCATCCAGCTGTGCGGCAACGTGTCGGACCGGGAGATGAAGGAGCAAATCCTCGATTCCATGGATATCGAGCGCGAGCGCGGCATCACCATCAAGGCCCAGACCGTCCGGCTCGACTATAAGTCGAAGGACGGAAAGACCTATCAGTTGAACCTCATGGACACGCCCGGGCACGTGGACTTCGCCTACGAGGTCTCGCGCAGCCTCGCGGCGTGCGAAGGGGCGATCCTGGTCGTCGATGCAAGCCAGGGGGTCGAGGCGCAGACGCTAGCCAACGTCTATCAGGCGCTCGACAACAACCTCGAGATCCTGCCCGTCCTCAACAAGATCGATCTGCCGTCGGCGGACGAGGACAGGGTCAAGACCCAGATCGAGGATGTGATCGGGATCGATGCCTCGGCCGCGATCGGCGTTTCCGCCAAAACGGGCCTCAACGTCGGCGCGGTCCTGGAAGCGATCGTCGAGCGGCTGCCCGCGCCCAAGGGCGACCCCGACAAGCCCTTGAAGGCGATGCTCGTCGACAGCTGGTACGACGCCTACCTCGGGGTCGTCGTTCTTGTGCGTGTCATCGACGGTGTTCTGAAGCGCGGCCAGAAAGTCCAGATGATGGCGACGGGCGGTCACTATCAGGTGGAGCGCGTCGGCATCTTCCGCCCGAAACAGGAGATGCTCGCGGAACTCGGTCCGGGCGAGGTCGGGTTCTTCACCGCCGCCATCAAGGAAGTCGCGGACACCCGCGTCGGCGACACGGTCACGGACGAGAAGACGCCCACGAGCGAGCCGCTGCCGGGCTTCAAGCCCGCGCAGCCGGTCGTGTTCTGCGGCCTCTTCCCGGTCGATGCGGCGGACTTCGAAGATCTGCGCGATGCGATGGCGCGGCTGCGCCTCAACGACGCGAGCTTCTCCTTCGAGACAGAGACCTCGGCCGCGCTGGGCTTCGGCTTCCGCTGCGGGTTCCTGGGGCTCCTGCACCTCGAGATCATCACCGAGCGCTTGGCGCGCGAATTCAATCTCGATCTCATCACGACGGCGCCGTCGGTCATTTATCATATGCACATGACCGACGGCTCCATGATCGAGCTGCACAACCCGGCCGACATGCCGGACACGGTCAAGATCGACCATATCGAGGAGCCGTGGATCGAAGCGACGATCCTGGTGCCGGACGAGTATCTCGGCTCGGTTCTGAAGCTCTGCCAGGACCGGCGCGGCCGGCAGAAGCAGCTCACCTATGTGGGCTCGCGCGCGATGTTGATCTACGAGTTGCCATTGAACGAAGTCGTGTTCGACTTCTACGATCGCCTGAAATCGGTCTCACGCGGCTACGCGTCGTTCGACTATCAGATCAAGGGCTACGAGGAGAACGAACTCGTCAAGCTCACGATCCTCGTCAATGACGAGCCGGTCGATGCTCTCTCGATGATCGTGCACCGGACCCGGGCCGAGAGCCGCGGACGGGCGATGTGCGAGAAGCTCAAGGAACTTATTCGCCCGCACCTGTTCAAAATTCCGATCCAGGCGGCGATCGGGGGCAAGGTCATTGCGCGCGAAACGATCAGCGCGCTCCGGAAGGACGTGATCGCCAAGTGCTATGGCGGCGATATCACGCGTAAGCGCAAGCTTCTCGACAAGCAGAAGGCCGGCAAGAAGAAGATGCGCGAATTCGGCAAGGTCGAGATCCCGCAGGAAGCCTTCATCGCTGCGTTGAAGATGGATGAGAATTGAGGGGGTAGGTCATTCAGGGGCGTATGATTTGGTTCGATGCGGGATCGTGCGGGTCGCCGCGCGAACCTTGCCATCACGAGCCTAGTCGTAGGCCGCTCGAAAGCGACCATCGCCTTCTTCGACGCATGCTGCAGACCCTCTGGCGGAAACCTATTCAAGATGCGGGCTAGTGAGCCTGCGACACGCCGCTGTCGCGGGCGATCATCGGCACATGCCGTGCGCCGTTGTCGGCAAGCGTTTCGGTTTTCAAACGCTGACCGGAAAGTCCTGACAGGAGAGTGGATGCTGCGAGCGACCCGGTGCAGACATTTGGCGTGTCAGACCTTCTTCCCCCAGACGTATTCTTCTGGCAGATAGGACACTAGATCAGCAGCGCGATTGCCTGCGCGCTGCAGCCACGACGTGAACCATATTAGGAATACAAGGAGCGAATGTTGCTTGAACTCGAAAACATCGAAACCATCGCCAATCGCCTTAGTGGTTGCATCTTGCCCTTGTTGTTCTAAGGCTCGACGATGTGGGGAATTGGGCTGGCCTATCTTTGCGATCTTGTAATAGTGGCCGGATTTTGCAACAAGGCTGCCTGGAACGACGATTAAGTCTGGCCTTGCATCCCATGGAATCTCACTTAAGCGCGCCGCCAGCGTCGACTTGAAGGTCTGCGGCGCCGCAGCCTCGAACGCAAATATTACAAACAATGAATCGGCGATTGCGGGCATTACAGGCGACCCATCGAACCTTCTCTCTAGTCTCTTGAACTTGATGCACTTGGAAAGCGAGTCATCCAGCTGCGAAGGCGTCAATTCCGTCTTGACCTCAATCAGCGCGAATACCGACTCCGCGAGGAAAAGCTTCGCCGGAAGGTCTGAGTTAAGCGGCTCGTTGAACTGCTTGTCGTAGATAACTACGTCAGCTTGGTTGGAAACTTGATCCGCACGCGAAATGACGATACCTTCCCCAATTCCAAAACGACTTGGAATGTGATGAGCAAGAAACTTTCTGATTACAGCCTCTCGATTGCTGCCAGACGTCGGCCGATGCGATCGAAACGAGTTTCGAATTCTCTGAGCTTGATGATGAAGTTCATTTGAGAGGCCAGCGAAGTACGTTGGAAGTGCCATAGGTGTGCCCTGCGCCGCGAAAATGACGAATCGATCGTAGGCTTCCACTATGTCAGCATCTGGCCCTCAGCAGAAAGTCGCTGTTCGGCTGCTTTCTACACTTGAGCGGAACTGAATGCCGGACGGCCGGGTCGGTCGTATATGGTCCGCTCAACCGCTTGATCTTCGAGAGATCCTCTCCATGCCGCCATCGGGACCGCCAACCGGATCGCTCCTGGCCGCCACACGCGCCATTCCGTCGGCGCTCGATCCCGCGATCGTGGCGGACATCGACGCGCGGCTCGATGCGGTCGAGCGGGAGGAGCGCGTTGCGATCGGCTTTGCGATCGAGTCGGGCAGCCGGGCCTGGGGTTTCCCATCGCCCGACAGCGACTACGACTGCCGTTTCGTCTACGTGCGAGCGATGGCGGACTACGTTCGTCTCTATCCGCCGCGTGATGTGATCGAGACACCCATGACGGCGGTGCTGGACGTCAACGGGTGGGACCTTCAGAAGGCGCTGAAGCTCCTCATCAACGGCAACGCGGTCATCATCGAGTGGCTGACGTCGCCGATCGTCTACCGCGCGCACGCGCCGTTCCGGTCGGACTTCCTCGCGTTTGCCGAGAAGGTGGCGGAGCGGAACCGCGTGGGGCTCCACTATCTCCATCTCGGCCGGCGCATTTTCGATAAGAGCCTCGACGGCGGGGGCGACGTGGCCCTGAAGAAGATCTTCTACGCGCTGCGCCCCGCGCTCGCGATCCGCTGGCTCATCGCGCATCCGGATCGCGCGATCGCGCCGATGAACTTTCATGAGCTGCGCGCCGGTCTCGATCTCGATCCCGCGCTGTCGGCGTTGATCGACGAGCTTCTCGCGCGGAAGGCCGAGACGCGGGAAATGGGTTCGGGGCCGCTGCCGAACCCCGTCCGCGATGCCATCTTTGCGGCGTTCGATGCGGCGGAGCGGGAATTTTCCCCCGGCAAGCCGGTTTCAGCCGGCGTGATGGCGGAGGCCGATGCCTTTTTCCGGCGCTGGGTCGGCGAGTTCGCGCCTCGGTAGGCGCGACGGACGACAACCCGTTCCCTCTTGTCCTTTTTTCGAGACCGACGTTTCCGGGGCGTGGCTTGCCATGTTGCCGCTGCCTGCCGATGGAAGGTGGCTGCTATTCCGCGGCAGAACCTTCCATTATTAAGGTTTAGGCAGATGATCTGATTAGAGATTATTGACGCTCGCCGACGTTCTCGGCCCAACTTGGTGAAGCGGTCCTCAATCCGCGTGCCGAATTGACACATCTCAGGTTGTGTGGAATGCAATTTGAGGTTGCTCCACCAGTCGGCGATGCCGTTTCGCCCGCGCGATGGACGACCGCTCGGTCCGGGGAGCGCATTTCGCCTCGATTTCCAATGGTTACGGCCAGCGGCGATCCCGAATTCGGGGCCTTCGTCCGCCGTTCTGATGCGGGGTCAGGCAGTTCTGAGTGCTCTTCCGGGCCGGTCATCGATCGGCAGGGAAACCGGGAGTTCAATCGTGGGCAATATCCGTATCGAGCGCGTTCCGATCCAGACCCTCAACCTCGGCTGGTTCCGGGCAGACCATCTGCAGCTCGTCTATCAGCAGGATCCGCTCGACTACGGCTACTACCAGGATCGCTGGTGGGTCATCGAAGGATCGTTCGCGGCGAACGCGGGCGGTTCGATCATCGGCGTCATAGGAGGGGATGGGACGACGACGCTCTCGGACGCCAACGGGGGCAAGAGCGCGCAAGAGCTGCTCGATGCGATCCACTTTCCGTGGTGGCGCGGCAGCCGAATCCTGACGACGGGCGATGCCTTCAACGACTGGATGACGATGGCCGCCATCGGCCGCAACATCGACCAGCAGGAGTTGCCCTACTTCGCCTATGCGATCGATTCGGCCAACCTGCCGACAGCCAACTCGTCGTCCGTTATCGCGTCGCTGCTGTTCTACATTGGCGTCGACATCGCCGAAAACATGCCCTCGTCGTTCCTAAGGTTCACGACCGGAGCCGAGACGCTTCTCGGGACGACGGAAGACGACGAGATCGAACTCGTCTGGTCGTTCGATACAATCCTCGGCGGCGCGGGCAAGGACACGCTGACCGGCACGAATGCACCGGACCGCACGGAAAAACTCTACGGCGGCATAGATGACGACATCCTGCTCTGGTCCGACGGGCCGAATGTGCTGCACGGCGGGCAGCCACAGCTCGCCTACGAGGAAGACGGCACGGATCTTCTCGACTATTCGGGCATCGGCGAAGTGACGCTCGAACTCAGCCAGTACGCGATGCCTCATCTCGTGCCTGACATCGTCGCGCGGCACGACGGGGGTATCGACCGGATCTTCTCGATCGAGCGGCTTCGTTGGAATCCCGAGAGCGACAACATCATTCTCGGTGACGGTCTGGACGTTCTCGTCGACAAGCACTTCATCATCGGCGGCGAGGAAGCGGCGGACGGTGCGGGTGACCGCATCGATTTCTCAGACCAGCAATCGTCCATTCTTCTGCGCGCGACAGATGTCGATGGCATCGCGTTCGCGTCGACGCTCTCGGGTTCGGCTTCGGCGCGAGAGAACGGGGGATTGTGGCTCGAGTCGATCGAATGGCTGGCGGGGTCCGCGGGGGACGACCGGCTCTACGCACCCGAAACATTGCGCGGTCTCGAAGGCGGCGCGGGCAACGATCACATCGACGGGCGGTCGGCGCTCGCCTTCGCAGGCGGCAGTCCCCTCGGCTACGACATCGAGTTGTCGGGCGGCGAGGGGAACGACACGCTCGTCTCGGGTGCGGGGCGCACCTATGCGGCAGGCGGCGACGGCGCCGATACGTTCGTCCTCTCTGCATTGTCGAACGGCATGGAAAACGTCGTCGAGTTCGTCATTGCCGATGCCGGCGCCGACGACCGCGTTCTCGTGCCCTACAATTTCCTGAAGCCGATCGCCGGAACTCTCGAACAGTCGGCTGTGTTCGAGGGTTCGGCGCTGTTCCCTGTCCTCGGAGGATTGAGTGCCGTCGCCGGCTTCGCGAGCTTCGCCGACCTTCCGCAGAACCCAGCTCCGGGACCGGGCGGTGCGACGGGGCCGGGTTCGGGCGCGCCGTTCACGTTCGAGTGGCAGTCTCAGAACGACTATCTGTTCGGCGCCGATCCATCCCTGGGCGTCATCGACATGGCCGGTGCGATCTACTTCAATCGCGACGGCGACGATCTCCTGATCCACGTCTATGCGGGTGTCGAGTTCGAGGACACCTACATCGGCCGCGACGAACAGGAACACACGGGCCTCTTCATCATCAACCTTCTCAACACCGAGACGGTCATTCGCGTCGTCGATTTCGTCGAGGGCATGCTCGGCATCCATTTCTACGACCGGGGCGAAGCGAGCTTCATCGATTTCGAGGACGAGGAGGGGCCCGGAACTGCTGTCGCCTACGCAGGGTGGGACGCGGCTGTCGCCGCCTTGACCAACGGCGGGCAGTTTATCGCCCCACTCGAAACGGCACCGGATGCTGTCGTCTACGACGCGCCGGATCAGTCGGCCGAGCGAAGCCGGACGATCCTCATCGGCTCTGCAACGAACGATGTCATCGATGCGGAACCGCCCGCGGCCGTGAACGAGCCGCCGCCACTGCCCGTCGACAGAGGCGCGGATATTCGCGGCGACGGTGGCGACGACGAACTCTCGGGAACGTTCCGGTCAGACCGCATCGACGGCGGGACCGGTGCCGATGTCATGACCGGCCGCTCTGGTGACGACCTCTATCTTGTCGATGATGGCGCCGACATCATCATCGAAACTCAAGGGGGCGGGCTCGATTCCGTGGTCGCGTCGGTCAGCGCCACATTGGCCGATCATGTGGAGCGGCTGACACTCACGGGTGCGGCGGTCTCGGGCACGGGCAATGCTGGCGACAACCGGATCGCTGGCAACGCCGTTGCCAACGCCCTATTCGGCATGGCCGGCAGCGACACGCTCGCGGGCTATGGCGGGGACGATCTTCTCGACGGTGGCGAGGGCAACGACGGCTACGTCATCGGTGCCGGAGACGGTTTCGACCGGATCCGCGACGCCGGAGCCGTCACGGACATCGACACGCTGATCCTGACCGATGCGGTTGCGGACGAGGTGACGGTCATTCGCACGTTCGCCGCGCCCGACGACGTCGTCATACGACTGGCGGACGGCGGACGCGTCGTGCTCGAAGATTTCTTGATCGGGGCTAGTATCGAGTTGGTCGTGTTTCAAGACGGCTCGGGGTGGTCGCGGGCGGAGGTTCTCGCCCGTGCCATTGCGGCCCCGATTGCCGAAACCGAAGCGCCGGTTGCCGCGAGCGACGGCGACTTCATCGCGTATCAGAGCACCATCACGCTTCCGGCCGACGTTCTGCTGGCGAACGACCGTGATCCCGAGGGACAGATGCTGTCGATCGTTGCTGCACGGTCGGCAACGAACGGCGTCTCGGCTGAAGTGCTGACGGATGGATCGGTCCGCGTCTCCGCCGTTCCCGGCTTTCTCGGGTCCGCGCAACTCTACTATACGATCTCGGATGGTGAGGGCGGCATCGACGAGGCTTCGATCGAACTCGGCTTCATTCCGAACGCGGCGCCCGTTCTTGCGATGCCGCCGATCGCCGATCTCGAAGCCGCAGCTGGCGATCCCATCGCGCTTACGCTTCCGGCCGGCCTCTTCGTCGATCCAGACGGGCATTCTCTGGTCTATACGGCTCGCGTCGAGGGTGGAGGCGCGCTGCCGGCATGGCTCCTTTACGATGCCGACACACGAACGTTCTCCGGAACAGTGCCGGATGATTTTTCCGGTGTTCTCACCGTCGAGATCGTGGCCAGTGACAGCGAGGCTGCGGGCTCGACGTCGTTCGACATCGTCGTCGCTTCGGCGGGCGTGCCGCCCGTGGCCGTGAACGACAGTGGAATCGAGGCCACGCGCAACGTGGCGCTTGTCATCGATCCTCAAAGTCTCATCGCGAACGACACCGACGCGGACGGCGATCCTCTCTCGATCGTGTCCGTCACGGCGATCTCGGGCGGGAGCGTTGTACTCGCGCCAACGGGAGAGATCGTTTTCACGCCCGACGCAGATTACCTCGGTCCTGCGCAATTCGGCTACGAGATCAGCGACGGGGCCGATGGGACGTCGACGGCGGTCGTGTCGCTGGAGGTCGGCTGGGGGCCGATCGGGCCCGTCACGCATCAGGGAACGGCCGGTGCCGATACCATCACCGGCACTGCGCGCGCGAATGTGATCGACGGCGGCGCGGGGAACGATGTGCTCACCGGGCGGGGCGGCGACGATATCTTCCTCGCCACCGGGGATGCGGGCTTCGACCAGTATGGGGGCGGTCTCGGCTTCGATCGTGTGCAGGGCTCGAGTGCGAACGATGTCATCGGCGTCACGGCGCTGCTGCGCGCGTTCGCGGGTATCGAGGCAATCGACGGCGGTGCTGGCTTCGATATTCTCCGGCTCGCCGATTCGGGATTGCGGCTTAACCTCGATGGCGTGATTGTGCGAGGGATCGAGCGCATCGAGGGCGGACTCGGCCAGGACACGATCACGGGCAGCCGTGGCGACGACGTGATCGCAGGCGGCGGCGCGCGGGATCGGTTCATTTTCGAGGGCGCGTTCGGACGCGACACACTCATCGATTTTGCGCCGAGAACGCTTAACGGGGCCGAGAGCGACCGGATCGACCTTTCGGCATTTGGGCTTCTGTCGTTCAATGATGTCCGGGCACTCGCGGTCGCGGACGGGGCGGATGTCGTTTTGTCCCTCGCTTCGTCGAGCATCCGGCTCAGCAACGTGTCGATCAACGACCTGACGGCGTTCGATTTTGTCCTGTGAGGTTTAAGATCACCGTTCGTCATCCCGCCGGACGTCTGTACGTCTGAATGGGATGGCGAATGCTTCGCGAGATCGTGACATCTCGTCGTCTGTCGTTGCCGGGGTCCATCGGCCCCACGTGAAGACCCCGGACTTGCGTTTCGCGCAATCCGGGGACCACACCATCGTGATCTGCGCACGCCTTTATTCGATGGTCTATTCACGCGCACGGCCGTTCCGTCCCATCGCGATCTGCTATAGGGTCTGTCCATGTTCGATCGCGTGAGGTCGATGGAGCGTCGGTCCATCGACTGCGGATTTCATGAGGTGCGTTGTGTGTGCCGATCCGCCCGTCGCTCAAGGGCGACGGGACGCCTGTGGCTAACGCTCGTCGGCACCGCGATTGCCGCCGCCCTCGGGTCTCACAGCGCATTGTCCTGTCCGCCGTCGCCAGGGCAACCCATCTCTGTCGCCAAAGTCATCGACGCGACCAATCTGCGTCTCGACGATGGAAGCGACGTCATGCTGGCCGGCATCCTCGCTCCGTCGCGTGCCGATGCGGGACCGGAAGTGGATCATTGGCCCGCGGAAGACGAAGCGCGAGCGATGGTGGCGCGCCTCCTGGCGACGGGGCGAGCGACCATTTCAAACGAGAAGATTGCCAAGGACCGATATGGGCGCCGGGTCGGGTCCGTCATCATCGTTCGGACCGATGGCGCGCCGCCGCTCTGGGTCGAGAAGGCCATGATCGAGGCGGGAGCGGCCAGGGTCGCGCCGCGGCCTGGCGAGCGGGCGTGCTATGCGCTGCTCCTCGAAGCGGAACGCGTGGCGCGGCAACTCGGCATCGGGCTCTGGGCCAATCCAGCCTATGCGGTTCGCGACGCCGGCGAGACGCGGGCTCTCTTCGCGCGCTCTGGCCGGCTGCAATTGATCGAGGGGGTGGTCAGGCGCGTCACGCGCCGACGGACGCACGTCTTCATCGATTTCGGGGGTGACTGGAAACGCGACACGACTTCGGTCATTGCACGAAAGCTCTTGAAAGACGGATCGGGCGTCGAGCGCGACCTCGGTCCGCTCGAAGGGCGGCGCATCCGGGTTCGCGGATGGGTCGAGCGGCGGTATGGGCCATCCGTCGATCTCGCAGCTTACGAGGCGATCGAAATTCTCGATGGCGAAGTTGAGAAATGAAAGGACCGCCCGGGAATGCCGGACGGTCCTCATGTCGTATCCGATAAGATCGCGCCGACGATGCGATGTTCGTCAGGCGGCCTGGATCTCAGCGTCACCGCCCTCTTCGGCGACGCGACGCCCGCGCGCGCTCTTCGCGAGGACATCGGTGATGAGCTGCACGGCCCCGCGATCGTCAAGCTTCTCCACGGCCGCGATTTCGCGCGCCATACGGTCGAGCGCGTCCTCGTAGAGCTGTCGCTCGGAGTAGGACTGCTCGGGCTGAGCCTCGGACCGGTAGAGGTCGCGCACGACCTCGGCGATCGAGACGAGATCGCCGGAGTTGATCTTGGCGACGTATTCCTGGGCGCGGCGGCTCCACATGGTGCGCTTGATCCGCGCGCGGCCCTTGAGGATCTCCATCGCCCGCTTCACGATCCCGTCGTCAGCGAGCTTGCGCATGCCGACGCTCTCGAGCTTGCCGGTCGGAACACGGAGCGTGAGCTTTTCCTTCTCGAATGTGATGACGAACAGCTCGAGCGAAATGCCTGCGATCTCCTGTTCCTCGATCCCGACGATGCGGCCGACTCCGTGCGCGGGGTAGACGATGAATTCGTTCGTCTTGAACCCGTGACGCGAACTCACCGGCTTCTTCGGCTGGCTCATAGCCTGGGCGTTGATCGCCTGACGCGCCGCCATGGCCTTTTCGGCCAGGGCCTTCGGCGACATCGGGACCCCGCCGGCCGGAGCCGTGAGCTTCGGAGCCTGCGGGCCCTTGGCAAGTGCGGGCATGGTGCGAGCCGGGGCTGCGTTGGACGGGGCGGGCTTCGCGGTTGCGGCGGCGCTCGCCAGCGCCCCCGGACCGATAGCGACCTTGGGCTTAATGCCGGCGGCCATCGGCTTTGCGGGCGCGCCCGACTTTACAGGTGCCGCGGCCTCGACCGCCTTGGCGGCCGGAACCTTCGACGGGGCTGCGGTCTTGGCGACGGACTTAGCCGCGGATACCGGTGCCGGGGATTTGGACACAGGCGCCATCGGCTTCACAACCGACTTGGCGGGAGCGGTCTTGGCCTCAACCACGGTCTTGGCTGCAGGAGCCTTTGTCACCGGCTTTGCAGCCGGAGCGGCCGCGACGGGCTTCACGGTGGGCTTCTTCTGAGGAGTAACGGCCTTGGCAGCCACCGGCTTGGTGACCTGACGCACGACACGGGCTTCGGCCGGCTTGCCTGCCACCTTCTTGGCAGGAGCCGCCTTTACGGACTTCGCCTTTGCCACAGTCTTCTTCTTTTGCGTCATGGGCCTTGTCTCACTCTCTCAAACAATCGTATGACCTCACCAGCGTGGTCTCGAAGACCGGTGAGTTAGGCCCATCGCTTCCAGGGAAGCGCGGGCCGCACAACATCCCGGCGCGGCTCGGTTCCCCTCGCCGATCCCAGGACATCTTTGGTGGCCGTTCAGGACGCGCCGAACAACCTTCCCTCCAGGCCGAGCAAAGCCCCACCGCCCTCTAAGCAGTGGATACAATCCAGCGCGTCGTCACGTTTCTTGCGTTGACAGATGCACGATTTGTTCGCACCTGTTCTGGCTCAGTTCCCTTGGAGGGTTGACCCAAGGGTGACAATAACACAATCTTCACATGAATTGAAGGGTGGCCACCCGCGACGCTTTCCGCACGGTTGTCCGGATCGTTAAATTCTATCTCAGGTCGCGACTAGTTTGCGCTCAACGGCGATCGACAAAGCGTTCTGCCGGCGCTGGGCCAACGGCGTCTGGCACGCGATCGAGTCCGGGCGCCGAGTACGTTCAATCGCCTTCGCCGCCTTCGGCGCTGAAGTACTTCTCGTATTTGCCCTTCTCGTCACGGAACTGGTCGGCATCCGTGGGGGCGGCCTTCTTGGCCGTGATGTTCGGCCACTTGTCGGCGAATTGCCGGTTCAATTCGAGCCACTTCTCGAGGCCTGGCTCGGTATCGGGCTTGATCGCGTCGACCGGGCATTCCGGCTCGCAGACGCCGCAATCGATGCACTCGTCCGGGTGGATGACGAGCATGTTCGCGCCTTCATAGAAACAGTCGACCGGACAAACCTCGACGCAATCGGTGAACTTGCACTTGATGCAATTCTCATTGACGACGTAGGTCATGCGCGTCTCGTTGGTCTCCACGGCGCAGCGCGAGGAATTCGGCGCGCTGCCGGTCTCTAAATCAATCGGCCCGGATCGGTCGCTTTGGCGGCACCCAATCGGTCAACGGGCACTCTTAGCGGCGTCGCCCGCTCCACACAACGAACAAATCGACAGTCGTCTCATAAGGTCTCCGCCGGGGCTCGATGTCGGTCGTCAGTGCGGCTCGCCCTTGAGACGGTCGGTTAAGCGCCGGTCGCGCTTGGTCGGCCGGCCCGAACCCGGCTCGCGGCGGCCGGCCGCTGGGTTTCTCCCCTGTCCTGCCGGCGACACGCCCGTCGATGCTGAGTTCTCAACCGGCGAAAGGTCCTCGACGATGAGGCGCGCGTCCGCAGGTGGGCCACGCCGGATACCGAGGGCCAGCACCTTCAAGATCCGGACGCGGGGCCCGACGCTGGCGGTGATGACATCGCCCGGTCGGACCTGGTGAGCCGGCCGATCTGTCTTCACGCGGTTGACGCGGATCTTTCCTGAAGTGACGAGAGTGCTGGCCTGCGTTCGCGTCTTGGCGACGCGCGCGCACCAGAGCCACTTGTCGAGACGCTGGCTGTTCGATCCGGTTGCAGGACCGTCTTCGTCATCGGGATCGACTTCTCGATCCGCGGCGGCCATCGGCCCCGTTACGTGGGGTCCTGTCACGAGGAACTCTTGTCGCGCGCGGCCTGCTCAAGCTGAGCGCGTAGCGCCATCAGCGCCGCGAACGGACTGTCGTTGTCGGCCTCCGCTTTGCGTGGCGGAGAGGCGCTGATCGTGCGGCCCTTGTTGCCGTCGTCCGACCTGCGGCGGTCCCGGTCGCGATCCCGTCGCTGGTCCCGGCCCCGGGCGCGATCACGGTTGGGGCCTTCGCCTTGTCTTTGGCTGTGACCGCGCTCAGCGCCTTTGCTCTCGTGCCGGCCATGCTGCGAGTCCCGGTTGCCGCCACGATGCCGATGGTCGTCGCGCCGGCGGTCGCCGCGATCTTGGGGCTGACCTTCGGTGTTCTCTTTGCCAGGGAATGCTGCGATGGCCGTGCCGGTATCGCCCGCCGCTGCGGCCAAGTCCGGCGACGTTGCGGCGCGTGGGTGACCTTGGCCCTGGTTCTGACCATGCCCCTGCCCCTGACCTTGCCCCTGGCGACGTTGGCGGTCGTGGCGATGCCGTCCCTCGTTTCGTCCCCGATTGCGCCGGTTCGCATCGTCGCCGGTCTCTGCGCGATGATGCTTCTTCGGCCGCCACACGTCTTCGAAGACGTCCTCTGCGGGTGAAGCTTCCGCTGGTTTCGCATCGTCGATCGGCGCCACCGATTCCGCCGTCGTCGCTTCGGACGGGGGCGGGGTATCCGCGGGCGGTGTCGAGGTCTCGTCCATGGCGGGCAGCGGCGTTGTGCCCGCCTCCGCGCTCGCGGTGACTTCCGCCGCAGTCGTTTCGACGGGATTCGTTGGCTCGGCGGCGGGTGGCGTCGCGCGCTTCACGAGCCGGCGGTCGAGGCGGAACCCCAGGGCCTTCAGAACCTTGCCGAGTTCTTCGGGCGAGCAGCCGAGGATCGACATCATTTCAGGTGTCGTCGTGAAACCGCCGTCGCCCGTCGATCCGATCGGCGTGGTTGCGTCCGGATTGCGGTCCTTGCGCCATGCGAGCAGCGGACGAATGAGATCCGCCAGGCGTTCGAGCATGTCGAAGCGCACGGCACGCGGACCGCAAACGTGATAGCCGCAGGCGCGATAGAAGGCCTCGGGGACCGCCGGGTCGGCAGCGACAGATGTGAGGCCGGGGCGCGGAGGTTCCGGCAACTTGTCGGGCGAAAGACCGGCGCTCGCGGCGTTCTTGAGCGACCAGAGCGCGAGTGTCAGCTCGGCGGCAGCCGGTTTCAAGAGCAGCGGGAAATGGATGTTGAAGGCGCCGAAGCGGACACCGTACTTCCTCAATTGCGCGCGCGCATTCTGGTCGAGGCTCTTGATCTCCTCGGCGACCGCCTCACGCTTCAGGGCGCCTAGATTTTCCTTCAGCCGGAATGCAATTCCGCGCGCGAGGCCGGTCACGTCCTCTGCCTTGTTAAGCTCGACGAGAGGCTTCAGTTTTTCGGCAACCGCCTCCCCGATAAAGGTCGTGAGACGCGACAGTACCTTTTCGCGATCGGCGGCCTGGAGATGCTCATCGGCCAGAAGCGCGACGGACGGCTTCAGCGGATCGTCGGTCGGCTCGAGCTTGGCGATCGGCTCGTTCTTCCAAAGAATTTCGCCCGTGCGCGCGACCTTGAATGCTTCGGGACCAGCCGCCGCTACGCGGCGGGCGCGCATTCCGAGTTCGCCTGACAGAACGTGTGCGGCGGCACTGCGCGCCGCCTTGCCGTGAACGGTTTCCGTGTGCGTTTCGGGTGAGAACAGGAAGCCTTTAAGGCGCCCGACGTAGTGCTTCTCGACGTGGATGGCGCCATCCTCGGAAATCTCGGCGTTCATCTCTTCCTTGTCCCGCATCCCCTTCATGAGCGCGCTCGTGCGCCGATCGACGAAGCGCTGCGTCAGGCATTCATGGAGCGCGTCGGACAAGGCGTCCTCGATCGCGCGCGTCCTGCCCTGCCAATGCCCGGGGTCCTTCAGCCAGTCGGCGCGATTGGACACAAATGTCCAGGTGCGAATGTGCGCGAGGCGGTTCGCGAGCGTGTCGATGTCACCATCCGTGCGATCCGCGATCTCGACCTGCTTGGCGAACCAGTCCTCGGAAATCGCTCCGGACGGACCCATTAGGTCCTTGTAGAGCGTGGCGACGAGTTCGGCATGGTTCTGCGAGGAGATCTTGCGATAGTCCGGGATCTGGCACACCTCCCAGAGCCGCGTGACCGCCGCTGTGCCCTTTGCGAACGCGCTCACCTCGCGATCGTCGGCAACCGTCTCCAGCGCGAGGACATCGTCAGCCATGCGGGCGCGCGTCAATCGCTGTTCATTCGGCAATTCGCGCAGGCTCTCGCGCAGGCTGTCGAGGGAGGTGAAGTCGAGCGTGCGATTGCGCCACTGGAGGACGCGCACCGGTTCGAAGGTATGGGTCTCGATCCGCTCAACGAGATCGGCGTCGAAGGGATCACAGGCGCCCGTCACGCAGAACGTGCCGTCATTCATGTGCCGACCGGCGCGGCCCGCGATCTGGGCGATTTCAGACGGCGTCAGATTGCGGAAGCTCTGTCCGTCGAATTTGCGAACGGCGGAGAAGGCGATCTGATCGACATCGAGATTGAGGCCCATGCCGATGGCGTCGGTCGCGACGAGAAAATCGACGTCGCCGGATTGGTAGAGTGCGACCTGGGCATTGCGCGTGCGTGGAGACAGGGCGCCGAGAACGACGGCCGTCCCGCCGCGCTGGCGGCGAATAAGCTCCGCGATCGAATAGACCTCGTTCGCGGAGAACGCGACGACGGCTGTGCGCTGGGGCAGGCGCGTGATTTTCTTTTCACCCGAGTAGGTGAGCTTCGACAGTCGCGGGCGGGTGATGAAGTTCGCGCCGGGGATGAGATCGGAGATGGCGCCGCTCATCGTCTGCGCGCCGAGGAGCAGAGTTTCCTGGCGGCCACGGGAATGGAGGAGCCGATCGGTGAAGACGTGGCCGCGCTCGGGGTCGCTCGCGAGTTGGACTTCGTCGATCGCGAGAAAGTCGACATCGACATCGCGCGGCATCGCCTCGACGGTGGCAACCCAATAGCGCGCGCGATCCGGCTTGATCTTTTCCTCGCCGGTCACGAGGGCGACTTTCTCCGCACCGACGCGCGCCGCGATCTTGTCGTAGACCTCGCGCGCCAGAAGCCGGAGCGGCAGACCGATCATGCCGCTGTCGTGCCCGAGCATCCGCTCGATGGCGAGGTGAGTCTTGCCGGTATTGGTCGGGCCCAGCACCGCCGTGACATTGCGGATGCGATGTTCGAGATCACTGCCCATCGTGGCCCCCAAAGCCTCATCGCGTTCGCGGGGCTCAGCCCCACCGACGCCCGAAGGGCATGGCATCGGGATCAGGTGAGATCAAGGCTTTCGTTTATTTATGGTCTTGTTTGGATTCACTGAGCGGAATGTCTTCGGGGTCGCACTACTGGACGAGCGCGATCGCGTCGCCGGTCGGGCTCGTCAGATCGATGCGGGTCGCGTCGATCGAGACCCAGCCCGCCATGGTCGGAAGGCTGACGCGATAGGGCGCGAAGACCCCTGTTGCGCCGAGCGTCCGGAACGCGACTTCGATGCCGTCGTTCTCGGCCATGGACCGGGTTTCCGTATTGTCCCGATAGCCGCCGACGGGCGTGTATTTGACGCCGCAGACCGTGCCGGTGACCGTGCGGCCGCTCGCCAATTGGATGGTTTCCGTTCGCCGGGCCACGAGGCGGATATCGAGCCGCTGACGGCCGTCGAAAATCGCGACCTTGCGTCCGCAGGGCTGCCCTTTCTCGGGCCGCGTCAGGGCTAGGACGGCGCTCAAGGGGTCGAGAACCGATTTCACGTGGGCCGGCGCCAGCGGTACGAAGTCGGGCGGGTCGATCATCGCAGGCTCGCTGGCGAGGGCCGTCACGGTCCCTTTTTCGAAGCCCATTCGTACGGCGCCAGACCGGGCGCTGCTGTCGAAGTCGAACGTATAGCTGTCCGGCCGCAGCTTGCCCTCCGAGACGGCGCCCGCGACGCGGGTCACGCCCTTCCAGCGGAAGGCGCCCAGAAGGGCCGAAATCTCGACATCGCTCGAGGCATGATAGGCCGTATCGCCGACATGCGTCTCGAGGCGCATGGTGCCGATCTCAAAGCCATTGAAACTTATGGCGTAGCTGGCGCCAAGGTCCGCGAGTTCTGGGCCGGCCTCAGGACCGGCCGCCGCGGGATTGGCGGCGAGAGCGGCGGCCGTGGCCGCGGCGACGAGGGACGTCCGCGCGGGACGGCGGAACAGCTGCGCGAGGGTCGCGGCGAGGGACGGGACGCAGGACATTTTTTGTTACACCACTGGTACTTGGGTCGCTCGGGGTCCGGACACTCCGCGAGAGCGGCTAACACTCACCCCGCCGGTTCGGTTCCCTACTCTGATCCAGCCGACACTACCCGCGAAATGGTAAAGGGTTCGCTTATCCCCGGCCGATTTCGGGAAAACCGATAGTCAAACCCTGAGTGTTGCCGCGCGGCGTAGTGAGCTGGTGCGGACCGGTCGACGGCCCGTTATCGGCGTAGGTGCTTGACGGTTCCCGTGCCGCTCCACTATAGACACGTCATCGCCCCGCCGATCGCTCGGCGGGGCATCCATTTTTGGATGTATCCCATCCCAAAGCTCAAAACCGTGCCCGCGCCCCGAGACTGGTGGGCTGCTGCGGCCGAGGAGAATTGAACATGACACGGCGCTGCGAACTCACGGGGAAGCTGCCGCTCTCGGGCCAGCTCCGGAGCCATGCCGAGAACAAGACGAAGCGGAAATTCCGCCCGAACCTCGTTCACGTCACGCTTCTTTCGGAGACGCTGGAGAAGCCGGTCAAGCTGCGCATCAGCGCCCACGCGCTGCGCTCGGTTGAGCACAACGGCGGTCTCGATGCCTTCCTCTTGAAGTCGCGCGAGGATCAGCTTTCGGAGCAGTGCCAGAAGCTCCGCCGCGAACTCCTGAAGGCTCGGACCGCCGCCGCGGCCTGATCCGGTTCTCTGCTCAAAATCCGTAGACGATTGCGCCACCGGTGAGCCCCGCTCCTGCGGCGGCCAAGAGTATTTTCGTGCCCGCGCGGGGTATGGCCTCGTCGAGATTGAGCGACAGCGTGAGCGGGATGGTCGCTGCGGAACTGTTGCCATAGTTCGCGACGCTCGTAAGAGTGCGACCGGGCGGGATGCCGGTTCTTCGCTCCACAGCAGCGATGATGCGAGCGTTGGCCTGATGGGGGATGAACGTCTCGATATCGCCGATCGAGATCCGGGCCTTCACCATTGCACGCTCCGCCGATGTTGCCATCATTTCGACCGCCTTCGCGAAGACGACGCGTCCGTCCTCGATGTGCATTAGAAATGCATGCGGTTCGAGGCCAGCCGAAAACGGCTTCCGGCTGCCGCCGGCCGGGATCTGAATGAGCCCGTAAGCGGAACCATCCGATGCGAGATCGACGCCGAGCACCCCCGTATCCGCGCGCGATGACGGCGCGAGAACCACGGCGCCTGCCGCATCGGCAAACAGGATCGAACTCGCACGTTCCTCCGGATTGATCCGCCGCGACAGGATATTGGCCGCGATGACGAGCACGGGCTCTCGGTGGATGCGCACGAAGGCATCGGCGTAGGTCAGCGCATGCAGAAAGCCAGAGCATGCGCCCGCCATGTCGATGGCCCCTGCTCCAACAAGGCCCAGGCGATGCGCGACGAGGGGCGCGGTCGGCGGCAGCAGGTGATCGGGCGTGGATGTCGCCAGAACCAGAAGGCGGACGCGCGATGGCGCGAACCCGAGCTTTTCGAGTGCCTGGTGTCCGGCCGCGATCGCCATATCGGACAGGGCTTCTTCCGGGGCTGCATATCGGCGTTCGCGAATTCCCGTGCGGCGCTCGATCCAGCCGGCGTCGAGACCCAATCGCGCTTCGATTTCCGCGTTCGCGACGCGGCGCTCGGGCACGTAATGACCGGTGGAGAGGATCGTCGATCCCATGGCGTCCATTTGGAGGTTGCTACTTGTGCGATCGGCGTTGCGTTTCTAGCAGTCACACGAGAGCTTCGGCCGCGGCTGCGATGGTATCGTAAACGCGATCGAGGTCGTCGCCCGTCGTGCAGAAGGGCGGCATGACGTAGATGGTATTGCCGAGCGGTCTCAGGAGAATGTCCCGTTCGAGGAAGAAGGCGTAGAGCCTTGGGCCGATGCCCGCAAGGTAGCCCGCGTCGCGCGCCTTCAGGTCGAGAGCCGCAATCGTGCCCATGCGGCGGACATTCTCGAAGCGTGCGTCGTCACGGAAGTGGGCAAGCCGGCTTTCCTGTGCATCGGCGAGGGCGCTGATCCTTTGGCCGACGGGCTCGTTTCGCCAGATGTCGAGGTTGGCGACAGCCGCGGCGCAAGCGATCGGGTTCGCTGTGTAGCTCGACGAATGGAAGAACGTGCGCCGCCGATCCTCGGAATAGTGCGCTTCGAAGATCGCGTCGGTCGCGAGCGTGGCGGCGAGCGGTATCGTACCGCCGGTGATGCCTTTGGCGAGGCAGAGGATGTCGGGCCGGACGCCAGCCTGCGACGAAGCGAGAAGCGTCCCCGTCCGGCCCCAGCCCGTCATCACTTCGTCGGCAATGAGGAGCGTGCCCGAGGTCCGGCACACGTCGGCCATGCGCGCGAGCATGTCGGGCGCATACATCAGCATGCCGCCAGCGCCGAGAACGAGCGGTTCGACGATAAGCGCGGCCACATCTCCACCCGCGACGGCGCGGGCGAGCGCATCGAGCGTGTCGTGCTCCCGGCCTCGCGCGGGGAAGGGGATGCGCTCGACGTCGAACAGCATCGGTGCATAGGGCGCATTGAAAATGCCGCGCGCGCCTGCCGACATCGTGCCGACAGTGTCGCCGTGGTAGGCGTGCTCGAGTGCGACGATCTTGCGCCGGGGACGGCCGATGTTGAACCAGTAGCCGAGAGCCATCTTCAACCCGACCTCGACGGCGGTCGAACCCGAGTCCGAATAAAAGACATGGGCAAGCCGCGCGGGATCGCCGTCCGGGATGGCGAGATTTTCGTTCACAAGATCGACGAGACCATGTGCGAGCGTTTCGGCGGGCCGATGCGTGAAGCCCGCGAAAATCACCTGATCGAGGTCTTCGGTCGCCTTGCGGATGGCGGTCATGATGCGCGGCTCGCGGTGGCTGTGCGTCACGACCCACCAGGACGAGATGCCATCGAAGATGCGCCGCCCGTCGGCCGTCGAGAGGTAAGCGCCCTCTGTGCGCGCGATCTCGAGCGGCGGCGGCGCGATGGCATGCTGCGTGAAGGGATGCCACACGGGCGAACGCGGCGTCATGCGAAGTCCCCGACCTTGAAATTTTCCGCGAACGCTCGCCGAAGCGATGTCGCATCGAGGTGCGGGAGACGCGGCAGACGTCCAAGCCGCTTTGCTCCTGCGAACGCGGCAATCGTCTGTTCGCTGTCCTCGTTGGCGTCGCCGACGAACGCGATGCCGACAACGGGAATGTTGCGCGCACGCAGGGCTTCGACGGACAAGAGCGAGTGATTGATCGTTCCAAGTGCTGTCCGCGCGACGAGCACGACGGGCGCCTGCCAGAGCGCGAAGAGGTCGACCTGCAGGAGATCGCGCGTCAGGGGGACCATCAGGCCACCGGCGCCCTCGACGACGAGAGGCGCATCGGTCAGCGGCAACGCCAGTCGATCGGGGTCGATCACGACGCCGTCCAATTCCGCGGCGCGGTGAGGCGAGAGGGACTCTGTCAACCGGTAGGCTTCGGGGAGTATGCGGGTCCGGGGAAGCCCAGATAAAACGGCGACCGTCCGGCTGTCGCCGCCATCGCGCGTGCCCGACTGGATCGGCTTCCAATAATCGGCATCGAGTGCGCCCGCGAGCGCTGCGGCAAAGACGGTCTTGCCGACGTCGGTGTCGGTCCCTGCGACGACGATCGCGCGGGGGGCTGCCTTCGCGGTCATGGCGCGCTTTCCCGGAGCGCCGCGCCGAGCGTCGCGAACAGTCGCTCGGTTTCGTCGCGCGTTGCGTTCAACGTCAGCGAGATGCGGAGGCGCGACGTTCCCTCGGGCACGGTCGGTGGACGCACGGCGCGGACGTCGAAGCCGTGATCTTGGCACAGGACTGCGAGTTTCGTCGCGCGTGCATCCGTGCCGACGATGATCGGCTGGATCTGGGTGCCCGTCGGTTCGATCCCGACATGCTTTCTCATGAGTTCGCCAACAAGTGCGATGCGTTCTTCCAACATGCGGCGGCGCTCGGGACGGTCTTTCACGAGCTTCAGCGCGGCGCGGACCCCGGCGGCCATGAGAGGCGAAGGCGCGGTCGCGTAGATGAACGGGCGGCCGCGGTTGACGAGGAAATCGATCATCACTTTAGGGCCTGTCACGAGTGCGCCCATGATGCCGAGCGCCTTGCCGCACGTATGAAGTGATATGACGTCGGGACGACCTTCGAGTGCTGCGCCGAGCCCGCGACCGTCCGGCCCGTGGACGCCTGTCGCGTGCGCTTCATCCACGACGAGCATCGCGTCATGTCGGGCGGTGATTTCGGCGAGGTCGGCGAGCGGCGCGCAATCGCCGTCCATCGAATAGAGGCTCTCGACGACGATCCACGGCCGGCCCTTGCCCCCGGTTCTTCGCCACGTGGCGATTGCGTCTTCGACGGCGGTCACTTCGTTGTGGGCGGTCGCGACGAACTCTGCGCGTCCCAGGCGCATGCCGTCATGAGCGCTGGCGTGGATGAGCGCGTCATGAACGATCAGATCTCCGCGCTGGGGCAAGGTTGCGAGAAGGGCTGTGTTGGCCGTGAACCCGCCGCCGAAATAGAGCGCGCGTTCCGCACCGAAGAAACTCGCGGCCTCATCTTCGAGCGCAACGTGCTCGGGATCGTTGCCGCGCAGGAGGCGCGAGCCGCCCGCGCCGATCGCGACGCCGCGCGCCAGCGCGGCTGCCAATGCCTCGCGCATCTCGTCGGAAGCGCCGAGACCCAGATAGTCGTTCGAGGAGAAGTCGGCGCCCTTGCGCGGCGAAAGCGATCGCAGCCGACCGCGCGCCTCGAGCGCCTTCAGTGACCGCTCGTGGCTGTCGTGCATGGCGGCTCCGCGGTCGCCGGCCCGGTGAGGTCTTCGAGGTCCATGGGCTTGAGACCGAGCTTGGCAAAAAGTACGCTGTCCTTGTCCTCGCCGGGATTGTCGGCGGTCAGGAGCACGTCGCCGCAGAAGATCGAGTTCGCGCCGGCGAAGAAGCAGAGCGCCTGCGTCTCGTCGGACATTTCGGTGCGGCCGGCCGACAGGCGAACGAACGATCCGGGCATCATGATCCGGGCCGTCGCAATGACGCGGACAAATGCGATCGGATCGACCTTGGCGATGCCTTCGAGGGGGGTGCCTGGAATGGCAATCAGCATGTTGATTGGCACGCTTTCGGGCTGCTCGGGCAAGTTGGCGAGCGTCACCAGCATATCGAGCCGGTCGTCCGTCCCTTCGCCCATGCCGACGATGCCGCCCGAACAGACCTTGATGCCGGCGGCCCGGACGCGGTCGAGGGTATCGAGCCGATCGGCGAACGTGCGCGTCTTGATGATCTCGGAATAGTACCGTTCCGAGGTGTCGATGTTGTGGTTGTAGTAGTCGAGGCCCGCATGTTTCAGGCGTTGCGTGTCGTCGTCCGTGAGCATGCCGAGCGTCATGCACGTTTCCATGCCGAGCGCCTTGACGCCTTCGATCATCGCCACGACCGCGTCCATGTCACGCGCCTTCGGCGAACGCCACGCCGCGCCCATGCAGTAGCGCGTGGCGCCGGCGTCCTTGGCTTTCCGTGCTTCGTTCAAGACGCGCTCGACTTCCATGAGCTTCGAGGCCTTTAGCCCCGAGGCATGATGCGCGGACTGGCTGCAATAGCCGCAATCCTCGGCGCAGCCCCCGGTCTTGATCGACAGAAGACGGCTCATCTGGATCTTGTTGGGATCAAATGCGCGGCGGTGGACCGATTGGGCGCGGAACAGAAGGTCCATGAACGGCAGATCGTGGATCGCTTTGGCTTCCGCGCGGGTCCAGTCATGACGGGGCGCCTCGTCGGGGCGCGTCTCGATCGGTTTGACGTGGACGTTCATCGCGGGCGGCTCTCCATGCGGCGGCCGGTCGACCGGGTTCTTTCCGGGGCGGCTCCATCGGGGATGTTTGCACCGCCCGGGCCTCCTGCGGCAAGGGGTGGGGCGGGGCCGGGGCGAAGCGCGCTCCCATGACGCGGGCCGGGCGTGGGGCCGGGCGGCCTGTTCGGTGGGTGCAAATTCAAGCGGCCGGGAGGGGCCTTGAGACCCTCCCGGCCGTTCGTTTTTTGGGGAATGTGAGCGATCGACCGGCCGCTGGTCTCAGTACTTGGCCGCGGCCTTGTCGACCGAGCTCGTCTCGATGGAGGTTTCGAGCCCGCCATTCAAATCGGCCGCAAAGCGCGCTTCGCGGGCCGCATCGACGGCCGCGAGCGATGCTGCGATCTCAACGTTGCGGGCGGCGACGAACGCGACATCCGACTTCGCAGCCCAGTTCGTCAATGCGGCGACAGCCTTTTCGGCGCGACCGGCCATGATGCGGTCGGCGCGGGCCAGATTGGTGGCTGCGATGGAGGCATTGATTTCGGCGTTGCGGGCTGCGGTGAAGTCGAGCGCCGTCTCCGTGCGGCCGATCGCGTCCAAGGACGCGACCGTGACGTCCGTCGCTTTCGTCCAGGCCGCGACCGAGCGTGCCTTGTCATAAGCTGCGAGGGACGCCGTGATTTCCGCATTGCGGGCTTCGGCGAAGCGAGCATCGCGGGTCGCCTCGTAGTTGGCCATGGAGGCTGCGATCTCGGCATTGCGCGCTTCGATAAAGCGGATCGCGCCGGCTTTGGCGTAGGCGGCGAGCGAGGCCGTGATCTCGGCGTTGCGCTCGGCCACAAAGCTCAGTTCATGTCTTTGCCGCACGGCGGTCGCCAGTTCCTCGATCAACTCGCCGATGCGTTCGACGGTGGCGCCGAACGTCAGGTGGACGGCAGCGGCGCTGGTGGGGTGGGCCGAGGCCGAGCAGGCGACGGCGGGTGTCGTGGCCGAAGCGCTCAAGAGCGCCATGGCGAAGATCTGGGATTTGAAGGCTACGCAGAACATGGAACTTCCCTCGAAACTGGCCGGACGCTCGTGGGCGTCATGTGCGGCATTTTGGAGCGAGGGTGCTTAAAATTGTCTGGAAGAAAGATATAATTTCTCAAGCATAACAAAGGCTTCTGCGTCAACGGACCGGCAACTTCGCTGAAGCCCGAGCAAACGAAAGTCTCAGTTTGGGGCAGAGGAACCGGACCTCGGCATCCAGCCAGCTGCCTCAGGATGCAATCTTTCCTCCGCCCCTTTTCGTGATCACAACGATCGACGGGCGCGGGGGTATTCCGTCCTTGAAGTCCGGCCAGCGCGTGGCTGGATTTTCGAATGTCGCTGCCACTTCCGTTTCGCTCTCACCGGGGTGCTGTACGGCCAGGAACAGCGTCTCCAGATCCGGCGTGAAGCAGGGTCCGCACAGTTCGGCTCCGGTCGGCGCTCGGAAAAAGAGCCGAGATCGTCCGCGCTCGGCACCTTCGGTTTCGAGACTCCAGAGCCCGTCGGTGCGGCCGGTCTTGTCCTTCGTATTGCCATCGGTCGCGATCCAGAGGCGACCCTCTGCGTCGACGGCGCAGTTGTCGGGCATTCCGAACCAGCCGTTCCCGGTCGTCGCGGGGTGGAACGTCGCGCCGACTTCGGCGATGGCGGGGTCTCCGCATTTTAGCAGTATTTCCCAGCGGAAGCCCGTCGCGGCGTGGTCGCCCCTGTCCGGCGTCAGCTCGATGATATGCCCGAACGTGTTGATGCGACGCGGATTGGCGGCATCGGGGTCGGGATCGTTGCCGACACCGCGCTTGTCGTTGTTGGTCAGGATCACGAATACCTTGTTGGTCCTGGGATCGACCTCTACGTCCTCGGGGCGGTCCATGCGGGTTGCTTTCAGGGCATCCGCCGCCAGACGGGTCTGGATCAGGATCTGGCCCTGATCCGCGAAATTTGCGAGCGCGGGTTCGTCGGCGACGAGGGGAAGCCAGGTTCCGCGGCCGTCGGCGTCGAAGCGCGCAACGTAGAGCGTGCCCTTGTCGAGAAGATCCTTGTTCGCGGCGCGGTTCTCGGGGTCGACCACGCCCTCGGTCACGAATTTATAGACGTAGTCGAAGCGCTGGTCATCGCCCTGGTAGACGACGAAACGCCCGTCCTTGTTGACGATATTGCCGGCACCCTCGTGCTTGAAGCGGCCCATGGCCGTGCGCTTCTTCGGGGTGGACGTAGGGTCCAGGGGATCGATCTCGACGACCCAGCCGAAGCGGTTCGATTCGAAAGGTTCCTGACCGATGTCGAAGCGCGGTTCGTATCGGCTCCAGGGGTAGGATTCCGAACCGGGGACGCCGTATCGCGACAGGGCCGCGGCGTGGCGGCTCGCGTCGGCGGCGATCTTGTTTCCGAAGTAGAAGTTGAAGTTCTCCTCGCAGGTCAGCCACGTGCCCCACGGCGTCACGCCACCGGCGCAGTTGTTGATCATGCCCCTGACGCGGGTGCCGGCCGGATCAGCCGACGTTTTCATCAAGTCGTGTCCGGCCGCGGGGCCCGTGATTTCCATCTCCGTTTCGGCCGTGATGCGGCGCGCGTAGCGTGATCCGTCGACGACCTGCCAGCGTCCTTCCACGCGCTTTACCTCGATGACGGACCCGCCATGTGCCTGCATGGAGGCGCGGACGAGCGGCTCGGAGAGCGCATTGATGATGTCCTTCCGCGAGGCCTCATGCGGGTGTCCGGGGTACATGAGTTCGTCGTTGGTATATTCGTGGTTCACGACGAGCAGGCCGTGATCGGAGCGGCCGTCGAACGGGATAAATCCGATGTAGTCGTTGTTGTAGCCAAACTGACGGGACTGGGCCGATGCCGACGGGTTCGCCGGATCGAAGGGCAGCGCGTCGGGCAATACCTTGTCGCCCCAGCGGATCAGAATTTCGGCGTCATAGCCCTCTGCGACGTGATGTGTCGCATCGACGCCGGCCGAGACTTCCGGAAACCTGAAGCGGCCGGTGTCGGCTGGCGGATCTGAGGGGGGCTGCTCCGCCGCTGCGACCGCCCTCGGGGCAACGGCGGTTCCCATGACGGCGACCGCCAATGCGCCAGTCAGCCATTCCCGGCGGGAGAGGCGGTACGCGATGACGTCTCCGAGAGTCGGCTCCGTCGAAGGGTTGGCCGAGGCATCCTCCTCCGCGTCCAGAGCGGGAACTGTGGTTGCGATGTCGCGGTTCATTTCGATGCCCCCATGGCCTCAGTCCCCGGGGCCTCGTTGCCGTTCGACGGGGACCCTAGGCGTCACACTTGAACCCTCTGTGACAGGGACGCCGGGCATCGACTGCGACACGTCCGGCAGTGTTTCGAGGACGATTCTAGACTTTGGTCGAAGACGAAAGCACACGCCAACAATTGTCATCAAGTTTGTTCGGTGAATGTTGCCGAGATTGTAAGGTGATTTTCCGATTCAGATTTGTTCCTCGAAATATTCGTATTAATTCGAATGGCCAAACTCCGTCGCCTGCCAATCTTCGCAGTTGCGATCGGCGTGTATATTCATGGTGGGTCAGTCGGCCATGTCAGATGAAGAACTAGAAGAGCAACTGGGGTCACTTCTACTTGCTCAAACCAAGTTTACATCCGCCGGTTACGAGGTCATCTACGACAAGGCCGGTCACGTGATCATTACGCGGGCCGGTCATCTGCGCGGCATCTGGCTGTGCGAACGCGGTGAACTTCAATGGATTCCAGCGGGTTACAACGCGCCGACGATCCGCGTCTCCAGTACCGAAGCTGCGGTCGACGCAACACTCGACTTCTTGAAGATCGCTTGAAAATCCGCGCAGTGGGATCTTCAGTTCGCCTCATCAGGTGATCGGGGCAAGGGCAGAACGGAGATACCTTCGGCTTCGAGTTCGGACGCTTCCTCGACGCTAGCCTCACCCCAAATCCGGCGATCTTCGGCGGCCTCATGGTGGATCCGCCGGGCTTCCTCGGCAAAGCGCGGACCGACGTACTCTGCATTGGCCGCAACCTCGGCCCGAAGGCGGCGGACCAGATCGCGGATGCGCGCGGAACTGCCGTCGGGCGCGGTGTCTGGCGCGCTCGTCGTGTCTGACACCCAGGGCGTGCCTGGCATGCCTTTGTCGTCCGGCCCTGGACCGTCGTCCGTGCCTGACACGCCCCTGGCACAGGCCCCAGCCTTCGTGTCTGACACTCCCTCGGCGTCTGACACAGGTTTCGACGGACCTCTCTCGGCGTGCCGGCGGGTCACGATGCGGGGTGCCATCAGCGCCTTTTCGACGTTCGTCGAGCCGCAAGCCGGGCAAATTATTCGGCCATCTGCCGCTTGAGTGTCGCACGCGGCGCTATTGCGGAACCACGCATCGAATTCGTGGCCCGAGCGGCATTGGAGGCGATAGCGGATCACGGACGCCTCACGCTTCGACGGCTGCGGCGCCGCGCGCGATGTCGAACGCGCGGTCGTGGAGGAGGGATGGTACGCGAGCGCGCGCGTCCTTGAGGGCATCGAGGTCGATGTCGGCGACGATGACGCCCGGGTCCGTGCCGCCTTCGGCCAGGATCTGGCCCCAGGGTGAAATGATGAGACTATGACCATAAGTCTCGCGGCCGTGCTCGTGGCGGCCACCCTGCGCCGCGGCGAAGACGAAGCATTGGGCTTCGATCGCGCGGGCGCGGAGAAGCGTGTGCCAATGGGCCTCGCCGGTGACGCGCGTGAATGCCGCCGGAACCGACAG
Source organism: Hyphomicrobium sp. (assembly GCA_033765145.1). Classification (GTDB taxonomy): domain Bacteria; phylum Pseudomonadota; class Alphaproteobacteria; order Rhizobiales; family Hyphomicrobiaceae; genus JAGVSR01. Next base: position 55,495 of record JANRIH010000009.1, read on the forward strand.
AAAGCATGCTCCGGCCTTGGCTTGAGCCCGAAAAAGCTGGGGGAAGCGAAGATCGTAGCAGATGGCGATGCCGAGCGGTCCCCAGGGCAGGTCCGCGACGACGGCGCGTGTGCCGGGCTCGTAGTTCTTGCTCTCCCGGTAGGTCTCGCCACCGGGCAGATCGACGTCGAACATGTGGATCTTGTCATAGCGCGCGGTGATTTGGCCTGTCGGCGCGATGAGGTAGGCGCGATTGGCGATCTTGTCGGGCCGCAGCTTAATGGCCATCGATCCTAAGTGCAGCCAAAGCCCAAATTCGCGGGCGAGATCGACGAATGCGGCAAGGGCCGGATTGCCGTCTTCGGGCAGGGTCGCGGCGAAAAGCTTGGCGCTCTCGATTTCCATCAGCGTCGTGCACTCGGGTGTCTGGACGTATTCCGCCCCCGCGCGGGCCGCCTCGCGGATCAGCCGCCGCGCCTCCTCGACATTGGCGTCAACTGTCCTTCCCGAGCGCATCTGCACAAGCGCTGCACGGAATTTCGTGGCGGCTTCGGTTTTCGTCATGGGAGGTCTGTTCGTTCGCGCGTTCAGGAACTCAGGAGGCCGTCGAGGCGGCCATTGCGATCGAGGCCGTAAAGATCGTCACAGCCGCCGACGTGGGTCTCGCCGATGAAGATCTGCGGGACCGTCGAGCGGCCCCCCGCCTTGGCCACCATCTCGGCGCGCAGGGTCGATTTTCCCGTGACGTCGATCTCCTCGTAGGGGGCTCCCTTCGTTCGAAGGAGTTCCTTCGCGAGATGACAATAGGGGCAGAGCGCTGCCGTGTAGATGAGAACCCGTTTCATCCTCTCCATCGTCCCCGACCGATGCCGCCCTCGATGTCCGGACCGATATGCCACGCTCAAGCGAGCATAGGGTGCTTTGCGGGCCGAGGGCTAGGTCGCAACGGTCACATGTCCCCGGCTTCCGGCGTGCGCCAGTCTCAGAATGCGCCCGCTCAGGCGTCGAGCCCGCCGCCGGTGACGAGTGCCAGGGCCAGGACGTCGACATTCTCCGCCCCGGCCGAATAGAGAGCACGGGCGGCGGCCGAAATTGTGGTGCCGGTCGTGACGACGTCGTCGACGAGCACAATCCGGCGATTTTCGATGTGTTTCCGGCGGTCCGGGCGGACGGCGAACGCGCCGCGCAGGTTGTCGAGCCGTTCGGTTCGCGAGAGCCCGAGCTGCGGCCGGGTATGCTTTACCCGAACCAGCGAGTGGGGATCGCATGTCATCCCCGCGCGGCGGGCGACGCCATCCGCCAAACGCGCGGATTGATTGAACCTGCGGCTGGCGAGGCGCATGCGGCTCAGCGGGACGGGGATCATAAGGTCGGCGCCGTCGAGAATTTCCGCGCCGGCACTCGTCATCCACGCCGCGAGGAGGCCGACCAACTCGTCGCGGTCGTGGAATTTGAGGTCGGTCACGAGCGACCGCACGAGCCCGCCGTAGTGGGCAACAGCACGTGCCCGGCCATAGACGGGCGGGTCGGCGCTTGCGGCGGCCGAGACGGCGCCGGGACCGAGATCGTAGGGCAGGGGCAGGCCGAGGCGGTCACAGACGGGGGGACGGATAAAGTCGACGCGCGACCAGCACGGCGCGCAGAGCGTGTCATATGTCGCCAGCGGCTGGCGGCAGGAAAGGCAGAGCGGGGGGACGATTGTATCCGCTGCCGAACGGGCGAGTCGCGACAGCCAGGATCGGAGTGGTTCGAGCCCCGATCCCTCGCCGGTTCGCGACGCGGCTTGCTCTTCATCGGCCGACATGCTCCCTCCCGTTTCGAGCAGCCCCGATGCGACGATGCTCCGAACACCTTGGGCAGCTCCTCGATCGACAACGCATGAGCCTGGGACGATCCGTCGATGACGGGTGTTGAGCCGCCAAACATCTTCGACCGCTCCCTCGCCGTCCGCCGCCGCGAGCGCGCTCTGGCACGTGGGTCCGTTCCGCGATTTCTCCTCGATCGGGTCGCGGACGACCTCTGCGACCGGCTGCAGTTCATCAACCGCCCGTTTGAAGACGTTCTCGTTCTCGGTGGCCACGACGGCAGTATCGGCCGACGGCTTCGTGAACTTTCCAGAGTGAGGAACGTCGTCGAGACCGAAGCCTCGCTTCGTCTCGCGGGGATGCTCGGGCTCGGCGCGGTCGTCGCGGACGAGGAGGCGCTGCCGTTCGGCAGGGAAACATTCGATCTCGTCGTCGCGCCGCTCACGCTACACACCGTCAACGACTTGCCGGGCGCGCTCGTCCAGATCCGGCATGTGCTCAGACCGGACGGGCTTTTTCTCGGCGCGATGGCCGGCGGTGCGACGTTGCAAGAACTCCGAGCCTCCTGGCTTCAGGCGGAAGCCGATCTCCTCGGCGGCGTGTCGCCGCGCGTTGCCCCCTTTGCCGACGTGCGCGACATGGGACGGCTTCTGCAGCGTGCCGGTTTCGCGCTCCCCGTCGCCGACAGCGACATCGTGACGGTGCGCTATGGAACAGCGTTCGATCTCATGTCCGACATCAGGGCTATGGGGCAGAGCAATTTGCTCTCCGAGCGGCGCAGAACGCCCGTCACGCGCGGTCTTCTCGCGCGCGCCTCAGAAGTCTATACGGAAGCCTTCGCCCAGGCCGACGGGCGTGTGCCTGCGACATTCGAGATCCTTACACTGACCGCGTGGGCACCGCACGACAGTCAGCCCAAGCCACTGAAACCCGGCTCTGCCACCGTTAGCCTCGCGGAGGCGCTCGGAACCCGAGAAAATTCCATTCCCGGATCGCGCACACGATCGCCAGACGGGGCCGACGAAAGTTGAATGCCACGTGCGGCCGATTTCCCCGGCACGGCCGGCCTCCGTGCTTCCCTCGACGCCTGAAGCACCCTACGTTCCGACGCGAAGCCTGGCGGAAGTCCGGGACATATTTCGAGAGGGAGCCGCCTTTGTCATCCATTGAGGACCCCACGGTCGCGCGCGTTTGGCGCGATCCGGAGTTTCATGCCTACATGAGCCGCCGCGGACGTTTTTCCTGGTTTCTCGCGCTTCTGACGGTCATCGTCTATTTCGGGTTCATTGCGATCGTGGCGTTCGCGCCGGCAACGCTCGCCGCTCCGGTCGGGGACGGCGTCATGTCGCTCGGCATTCTCGTCGGACTCGTCGTGATCCTCTTTTCCGTCGCCGTCACGTGGATCTACGTGCTCCGCGCCAACACCGCCTTCGACCGCGCCGTCGCGGCGATCCGGGAGCGCAACCAATGATGGCCCGACTTTCGACCTTTTCGTTTGCTGCCGTTCTCTTCGTTCTCGAATTATCGAACCTGGCGTTCGCCGCGCCGGCGATCGAGGGCGGGGGCGAGCAGCAGCCCCTCAATTTGCCCGCGATCCTGATGTTCCTGGCTTTCGTGCTGGCGACGCTCGGGATTACCAAGTGGGCGGCGGGCCGGGCGCGAACCGCGTCGGACTTCTATGCGGCGGGCGGGGGCATCACGGGATTTCAGAACGGCCTTGCGATCGCGGGCGACTACATGTCGGCGGCATCGTTCCTCGGCATATCAGCGCTCGTGTTCTCGTCCGGGTTCGACGGCCTCATCTATTCCGTCGGGTTTCTGGTCGGCTGGCCGATCGTCATGTTCCTTATCGCGGAGCAGCTCCGAAACCTCGGCAAGTTCACGTTCGCGGATGTGGCGGCATATCGGCTTGACGCCACCGCGATCCGCACGCTCTCGGCTGTCGGCACGCTCGCAGTCGTCGCGTTCTATCTCATCGCGCAGATGGTCGGGGCGGGCAAACTCATCGAGCTTCTGTTCGGGCTCGACTACCTCTATGCGGTCGTGCTGGTCGGCGTGTTGATGATCACCTACGTCGCCTTCGGCGGCATGGTCGCGACGACGTGGGTCCAGATCATCAAGGCGTGCCTCCTGCTCGGCGGCGCAACCTTCATGGCCTTCATGGTCTTGAGGCACTTCGCGTTCTCGCCTGATGCGATGTTCAAAGCAGCGACGGAGGTGCATCCAGCGGGAGAGAGCATACTAGCGCCTGGAAAGCTCGTCGCGGATCCGATCTCGGCGCTATCGCTCGGCGTCGCTCTCATGTTCGGAACGGCGGGTCTGCCGCACATCCTCATGCGCTTCTTCACGGTCAAGGACGCGGCCACGGCGCGGACGTCGGTGCTCTATGCCTCGGGGTTCATTGGATACTTCTACGTGCTGACGTTCGTCATCGGATTCGGCGCGATCACGTTCCTGATGCAGGACCCGGCGCACTATAAGCTCGCGGCGGACGGCAGCTACGATAAGATCAAGGATCTCCTCGGCGGGACCAACATGGCGGCCGTGCATCTATCGTCGGCGGTCGGCGGCTCGCTGTTTCTCGGCTTTATTTCCGCTGTCGCGTTCGCGACGATCCTGGCGGTCGTGGCGGGTCTGACGCTCGCGGGCGCATCGGCCGTCAGTCACGACCTCTATGCGAACGTTTTCGCGCGGGGCGTTTCGGACGAGCAGACGGAAGTCGGGCTGTCCAAGGTGGCGGCGGTCGTCATCGGCCTCATCGCGATCATGCTGGGGTACGTGTTCGAGAACCAGAACGTGGCGTTCATGGTCGGACTGGCGTTCGCCATCGCGGCGAGCTGCAATTTTCCCGTGCTCCTCATGAGCCTTCATTGGAAGGGAACAACGACGACGGGCGCGCTCGTCGGCGGACTGGTCGGTCTCACGATGGCGGTCGCCATGGTGGTGCTGAGCCCCGCCGTCTGGGTCAAGACGTTCGGCTTCGAGGCGGCGCTCTTCCCCTACGACAATCCGGCTCTATTCTCGGTCCCCGCGGCGTTCCTCACGATCTGGATCGTCTCGACGCTCGATCGGGGATTGCGGGCCGACGCCGAACGGGCCGCTTATCCAGCGCAACTCGTGCGTTCTGAGACGGGCCTCGGGGCCTCGGGATCGAGTGCCCATTGAGCGGAGTTTCAGGCCTGATGAGCGAGCGTGAGACATGGCCGAAACCGCTCGACGCCATCATGCTCAATGTCGGCGATGGGCATTGGCTCTATGTGGAAGAGTGCGGCACCCGGACCGGCGTTCCGGCGATTTTTCTGCACGGTGGACCGGGGAGCGGGGCGCAGATCGCGCATCGCTCTCTTTTCGATCCCAATCGCTATCACGCGATCCTCTTCGATCAGCGCGGTTCGGGACGCAGCCACCCGTATCTCGAGCGGCGCGCCAACACGACCCGGCATCTGGTGGCGGACATCGAGGCGATCCGCCGGCACTACGGGATCGACAAATGGATCGTCGTCGGCGGCTCTTGGGGCTCGACGCTTGCGCTCGCTTACGCGGAGCAGCACCCGAGCCGGGTCGCGGGCCTCGTGCTGCGCGCGATCTTTCTCGGCACGACGGCAGAAGTGCAATGGGCGTTCATCGACGGGCCGAAGAGGTTCCGTCCCGATCTCTACCAGAACTTTCTCGCGATGCTGCCCGAAGCGGAGCGCGCGGAGCCGCTCGGCGCGTATTTGCATCGTCTGACGAGCACCGATCCGCGCCTCTATGAACCGGCGGCGCGTGTGTGGCACGCCTACGAGCGGACGCTTTCGGAACTCGATCCGGGGCAGGTGACGCTCGCGGATGCGACGGGGCCGGGACGCATGCCGCCGACGCCGCTCATGGAGGCGCACTACATCGCGAATGAATTCTTCCTCGCGCCGCGCGCGCTCATCGACAATGCGGATCGCTTGAAGGGCATCCCGGGCGTCATCGTGCAGGGCCGCTACGATCTTCTCTGTCCGCCTGCGGCCGCTTATGCGGTCGCCCGCGCCTGGGGCAGTGCCGAATTGAAGTTCGTCGAGAAGGCCGGCCACGCCATGACCGAGCCCGGCATCATGGCCGCCCTTCGCGACGCCATCGGCCGCATCGCCGATAAGGTGACCGTCGCGCGAAGGTGAGTGGTGGGCGTTGTCACCCCTTCCGCGCGAGGGGATGGTGTTCGAGCACGATGCGCTTCAGGCGCTCCTCGAGAACGTGGGTGTAGATTTCGGTCGTCGAGATGTCGGCGTGTCCGAGAAGCTGCTGGACGCTTCTCAAGTCGGCGCCGCGATCCAGGAGGTGGCTCGCGAACGCATGACGCAGCACGTGCGGTGAGACGCGCTCGGGATCGAGGCCGGCCGCTTCCGCGCAGGCTTTGAGGTCCTGAGCGAAACGCTGTCGCGTGAGGTGGCCCTCGGCACTCGACGAGGGGAAAAGATAGGGCGTCGCGACGGTCGCGGACAGGCCATCCGAGGGCGACTTGCCGAGTGCCAGATAGCGCTCGAGCGCGGCGCGGGCAGAGGCATTCAATGGGACCATGCGCTCGCGCCCGCCTTTGCCGGAAATGACGAGTACGCGGGGATCGCCTTTGAGCACGGTGCGCGGCAGCGAGACCAGTTCGCTGACCCGCATGCCGGTCGCGTAGAGAATTTCAATCAGCGTATAGAACCGCTGCGCGCGCGCGAGGTCGCGGCCGGAAAGTCCATCCGTCAGAGCACGCGCGGTCTCGATCAGGCGCTCGACCTCGGCGACGGAGAGCGTGCGGGGCAAGCGGCGGCCTTTCTTCGGGGCTGCGGCGCCGCGCGTGGGGTCCTCGGAGACAATGCCTTCGCCTTCGAGGAATCGATAGAGCTGGCGGACCGCCGACAAGCGGCGGGCGGACGAGGCCGGCGACATTCCCTCGATCGACAGTCCTGCGACGTAGGCCGAGACGTCGTCGCGCGCCACTTCGGTGAGCGTGCGGGCTCGCTTTGCAAGAAAGCCTTGCCAGTCGCGGAGATCGCGCCCGTAGGCGTCGAGCGTGTTCGCCGCCGCGCCGCGCTCGGCCGACATCATTTCGAGGAATGCTCGGATGTGGCGGCTGTCGTCGCTGGCCATGGCGCGCGCGTCCCCGATCAATTGGTCACGACGCGTGGCCAGGATGCGAACAGGGCTTCGAGCGCCAGCTTGTGGGCATCCGCCGACAGCCCTGCCCGTCGCAGCGCGCGTATGGCGTCACCGAGCGCGATGATGTGCGCGCCTTCCGCGCCCGTTGGCCCGAGGGTGCGCATCGCGAGCAGGACCGTGCGGCCGAACTCCTTCTTCTTCGATGCGTCGGCGAGTTTGGGCAAGATGCCCGTTTCCGGGAGATAGCCCTTGTCAGGCTGAGGCGTGCGACTGGCGACGTCCCAGAGCGAGATCGGCACCTGGACGTCGAGGGCGTCGAGGACGGTCACGATGCGGTGGAGCGTCACCGGATCAATCCGTCCCTGGACGGCCATTGCCTCGATCGACGGGAGGTCGCGCGCCCGGTCGATGCCGGGCGTGGGGTCGGCGATATCGGCGAGCGCGCGCCAATGTGCGAAACCTCTACCGGCGCTCGACGAGGTGTCCGGACGGTCCAATCCGCCACCGAAACCCGCCCAGGCTCTCGCTGCCTCGAAGTTGCCGGCCGCGAGCGACGTTTCGATGGCCGTCTCGGCGAACCAGCCGAGTTCGGGTATGCGCGGAATGGCGGCGGAGGCCGGGGCCATCATTTCGAGGGCGGGCCAATAGAGCCCACTTCGTTTCGCCTGATCGAGATAGCTGCGGATGAGACGCGCCTTGCGGGCCGGCGTGCGTTCCGCCTCGGCCGCCTGAAAGAGTGCTGCGCGGGCAAGAGACGTCGCCGGGTCATCGGTGCCGCCCTGTGTCGCCGTCACGGTATCGGGCACGCTCGCATAGACCTTGGCGAGGTCGGCGGGTGCCATGGAATTGGCGGCCGTCGCGGCCTCCGCCGCCAGAACGCGCGCCGTTTCCGGTGTGTCCGGCGCGCGGGCCAGTAACGCCAACAGCGCGGGTGACGCATTCGGAAGTGCAGCGTTCGCGTCGGCGGCGCGGGCGATCTCATAGGCGCGCCAATCGAGGACGGTCACGGCCCCCCCGCCCGATGCCGCCATGGCAGGCTTCGCGCCGGATGCGAAGAGTTCGATCGCATCGAGTCCTGGCGATAACTCCGCCCCGGCTTCCGTCGCGAGTGCCTTGTGAAGGGCTGCGGCCTCCAGATTGCCAGCTGCTGCCGTACAGATCGCGGAAACGAGAATCGCCTGCCCGCGGAGCCTTGGCGGCAGTTCTTTGACAGTAGCGATGATCTCGCGCGCCTTGCGGCATCCCTCGTCCCGGTTGCCGACGGAGAGTTCGATGCGGGCGGTGACGGCGGCGAGAACCGAATCCTGCGACGTTGCCGATCGCGACCGAACGAGAGTGACGGCCTCATCGAGCAGGCCGGCACGATCCAAAACCTCCGCGCGAAGCGCGTCGAAAGCGGCCGCAGCGGCGTTGCCGGACGGAGGGGGCGCGTTCGACGTCAGAAGACGCTCGAAAAGGGCGTGGAGGGCCTCAGAGCGGGGCGGCAGTTCGATCGCGCCCAGCAATTCCTCGATCTCGGCCACGGACATGCTGCCCCAGATTTCGAGCGGCAGACCGGACCCGTCGTTCGACAGGACCGGGGCCAGGTCTTCGCGCACGACGCCTTCGGCACCGGCATCGAAGCCTCGGGTCCGATCGGTGTCAGGGCGTTCGGGGGGCGGGGAATAGGCGTCGCCGGCCACCAGTTGGATCGCGAATTTCGGTGGAGCGGCTCGCGGCGGGGTGTCGGCTTTCGCGGTCGGCGTCAAGGCCGAAAGGGTCAGGACCGCTGCCAGGATCCTTGTCAGCCGCGGTTTGGGCTCGGTCGCGCGGGGCATGTGGATTTCAGTCGGCGATATCTTTGCGAATCTTGACGTTAGGCACGACGTAAGCCTCCTCCTGTGGGACCGGCTCGTACTGGGTCGCGAGGACGTAGAGGCCGCCATATACGGCCGCCGTCACGACGCCAATCACGAACAGGAAGCGGACAAGACTAGGCATTCGTCATCGGTCCCCGGCTCTCATCCCAGCGTCATCGCTCTGTGGCGGGCGTTCAGGGCGCCATTATGACTCGAACCGCCATGCCCTGGCCCGCTCAAACCTATACTTCGGCCGGGCGAACGGTTACATCGGGTCCTTGGAGTTGTTTCCCGGCGACGGCGATGCCTTGAGCAGCGCCGGCAGCAGGGCGCACCATGTCTTGGCGCCATTCACAGCCTCGCATGATTCGGCCGTTCCCCCGTGTCGAGACACCATGGACACCAACCGAGACCAGGTCATGATCGATCGCGTTAGGCACCACCTGGGGCCGCGCTCGATCGTGCTGGTCGGGCTCATGGGATGCGGAAAGTCTTCGGTCGGGCGGCGACTGGCGGCGCGGCTCGGGCTCACGTTCGTCGATACGGACGAAGAGATCGAGCGGGTCGCAGCGAAGTCCATTACCGAAATCTTCGAGGACCATGGTGAGCCCTATTTTCGCGACGGGGAGCGCCGCGTGATCGCGCGTCTTCTCAGTTCCGGTCCGCAGGTCCTGGCGACGGGTGGCGGCGCCTTCATTGCGCCCGATACGCGCGCGGCGATCCGGGAACGGGGCGTTTCGATCTGGCTCAGGGCCGAACTGCCGGTCTTGATGCGGCGTGTGATGAAGCGCGACAACCGCCCGCTTTTGAAGAAGGGTGATCCCGAGGCGGTGATGCGCGACCTCATGGCCGCCCGGTATCCGATCTATTCGGAGGCCGACCTCACCGTCGAAAGCCGCGATGTCCCCCACGAGGTGATCGTCAGCGAGGTGCTCGCCTCGCTCGACCGACACCTGTCGCGCGCGGCTGCCACATCCGACCCAAACGGGCCGCCAGGGACCGCTCCGGAGCCCGCCACCGCCACGACCGATGTCTGACGCCTGTTCGCTCGATCCAAGGACCCCATGCCGACACTCGTCCATTCCATGACGGCCAGTTCCCGTGCGCTGGCGACCGTTCCCGTTTCGCTCGCCGAACGGAGCTACGAGGTCTTGATCGGACCGGGCCTCCTGTCCGACGCTGGGCGGCTCATCGCCACGTACCTCGGAAAAGGACGATGCGGGATCGTGACCGACGAGAATGTCGCGAAGCACCATTTGGCCGCGCTTGAGGCCGCACTGCGCGCCGAAAATCGCCTCGTTGGTTCGATCATCTTGCCGCCGGGCGAGGCGACCAAGAGTTTCGCGGCGCTCGGGCCCTTGTCGGAACGGCTTCTGGAAATGGGGCTCGAACGAGGAGATTTCGTCGTGGCTTTCGGCGGCGGTGTCATTGGGGACCTTGCCGGGTTCGCAGCCGGCATCCTGAGGCGGGGCGTCAGGTTCGTGCAGATCCCGACCACGCTGCTCGCGCAAGTGGATAGTTCGGTCGGCGGAAAAACGGGCATCAACACGCGGCAGGGGAAGAACCTGATCGGCGTTTTCCACCAGCCGAGCCTCGTCGTCGCGGACACCGATACGCTGAAGACACTTCCGGCCCGGGAGATGCGCGCCGGCTATGCCGAGGTCGCGAAGTATGGCCTTCTCGGCGACGCCGAATTTTTCGCGTGGCTCGAGGAGAACGTGACGGGTGTCCTCGCCCACGACATCGCGCCGCTGACGCGCGCCATCGAGACGAGCGTCAAGGCCAAGGCGGCCATCGTCGCGCGCGACGAACTCGAAACGGGTGATCGTGCGCTCTTGAACCTCGGTCACACATTCGGCCATGCGCTCGAGGCGTTCACGGGCTACTCCGACCGGCTTCTTCACGGCGAAGGCGTTGCGATCGGCATGGCACAGGCGTTCCGGTTCTCCGCGGCCCTCGGACTCGTCGCGCGTGGGGTGGCGGATCGGGTCGAGGCGCATCTCAGGGCGGCAGGCCTGCCGACGCTGATCAGCGATATTCCAGGACCGCGTCCCTCGTCGGACGCGCTGGTCAAACTCATGGGTCAGGACAAGAAGGTCCGCGACGGCGCGCTGACGTTCATTCTCGTGCGCGGGATCGGTCAGGCGTTCGTCGAGCGCGGCGTGGATGCCGGGCAGGTCAAGGCCTTCCTCGACGCCGAACTTGCCGCGGACGCCGGTTGATCGCGCAACCGACTGAGGTTTTTGCCGTGTCCGGGCGGCGATCCGTTCGCGCCCGCGCGGTCCGTTGACGAATTTCCGCTATACTGGCCTCGCTCAACACTCAACTTCGGCCAGACGCCATGTCTTTCGAAATTGCCGTCACGCTCGTGACGATCGTCCTCCTCATCGCGCTCTCCGCATTCTTCAATGGGTCGGAAACGGCGCTGACGGCCCACTCACGGGCCCGCCTGCATGCGCTCGAGCAGGAGGGCGACGTCCGTGCCGCCACGGTCAACCGGCTGCTCGGATCGCCCGAGAAGATGATCGGGGCCATTCTCATCGGGAACACGCTCGTCGATGTGCTCGCGGCCGCGCTGGCATCGGGACTTGCCGTGATGCTCGTCGGCGACATCGGCGTCGTCTACGCGACCGTGGCGATGACGTTGCTTATCGTCGTGTTCGGCGCGGTTCTGCCAAAGACCTACGCGCTCGCCTACTCCGATCGGATGGCCCTCTTCGTCTCGCCGATCATGCATGTCATCGTGACGGCGCTCTCACCGATCACGAAGTCGCTCGAAGTCGTCGTCCGGCTGCTCCTCAAGCTCACGCCGTCCACCAAGGACGACGCGGCGAACATCCTCGCCGCTCACGAGGAAATTCGCGGCACCATCGATCTGCAGGCGAAAGAAGGGACCGTTCAGCGCCACGATGCCGACATGCTCGGCGGTGTGCTCGATCTCCGGGACCTGCAGGTCGCGGACATCATGATCCATCGGACGAAGATGGATACCCTTTCGGTCGACGAGGATCCCGAGCGGATCGTCGAGGAAATCCTGAAATCCCAGTTCACGCGCATCCCGCTCTGGAAGGACGAGCCCGAGAACATCGTGGCGATCCTTCACACCAAGGACATGCTGACGGCACTCGGCCGGGCCGGGTGGGATGCGGCACAGCTCGACATCATGAGCTTCGCTCAGGCGCCGTGGTTCGTGCCGGACACCACGACATTGAAAGCGCAACTCAATCAGTTCCTGAAGCGCAAGGCGCAGATGGCGCTCGTCGTCGATGAATACGGCGAAGTCCAAGGCCTCATCACGCTCGAGGATATCCTCGAAGAGATCGTCGGGCAGATCACCGACGAGCACGACACGCAGGAAGCCAGCATCCGCCCGCAGGCGGACGGCACGGTCAATGTCGACGGCACCGTGACGATCCGCGATCTCAATCGGCAGATGGACTGGGATTTGCCGGAGGACGACGCGACGACGATCGCTGGTCTCGTCATTCACGAGGCGCAGACAATCCCCGAGCCGGGTCAGGTTTTCACCTTCCACAGCTACCGGTTCGAGATCCTGCGCCGCTCGAGGAACAAGATCGTGGCCATCCGTCTCAAGAAGCTCGATGGGAATGGCCTGCCATCCTCGGAAACGGGCATGTCCACGCGCGTTCCGGCCAAGTCGTCTACGGGCCGCTCATAGTCCCAGAAGAACCGCGAACGGCTCGTCGAGTGTGCGGCCGAGAAGCTGGCGATAGCGTGCGAACCGCGGCGTGCCGGGCGAAAATCGTCCGAAGTTCTCGGGCGTGGGCTTCTTGATCGGCGAGAGGACGATCGGCACCGCGGCCGGCGTCAATTGCGCGCCGCGGCCTGAAAAGAGCGTCGCCAGCACGCCGTGCATGTCGCCGTCGCGGGTCGGTCGCGCAAGGATCGCGAGACGATGCTGTCCGTGCCGGTTCGTGACGAGATAAATGTGCCCGGTCTGGTTAGGCATCGAGACCCAGCCGAGCTGGGTATAGGCCTTGTCGACGCGCTCGCTCTCGCGGAAGGAGAGGCATCCGTGTTCGCCATCCCAGGTGATGTCGGTCCTATAGGCCGAGATGGCCGATCGCTCGCCGAACGACGGGATCAGCGTCAGGTAGGCGCCTTCGAGCCAGGCCACGGAGGGGCGTGCGTAGTTCCCGAGTTCGTCGGGAGCGACGACCGGGGGGGCGGCTGCCGGGGACACGTGCCCGGACGCGACCGTTCTTCCGACGGCATGTGCGTGTTCGGAATTGCCGGCGTCAAAACAACGGAGCTTCATTCCAAGCGCATCTTCAAGGCGGACGACGGTCGCCAACGTGAGGCTCCGCCGTCCCGAGAGCACTTTCTCCAGCGTCGAAATCGAGATCCGCGCTGCGTCGGCGAGCGCCTGGCGGGACATGCGCCTGCGGGCCAGCGCCTCGCGGATTTTGGCGATGATCGCCGTCGCGTCCGCCGAGGTGAGGTTGTGGTCCTTGACAGCCATGGGCAAGGCTCCGCCAGTGATCCCGCCGGGCCTCACATATCCGCACACGATGCCGGGAGCAAGGCAGCTCATCGATCGGTCGGGCGGCCGACGTGCCCGAACGGCACACGGGCCGTCGAGCGGGCCGTCGAGCGGGGCGGTGCGCTTCTCGGACGCTCCGTGCTGGTTCCCGTCGTCACACGTCGCGTCACAAGACTGGCAAATTCGGTCAGTTTCGTGTGTAAGCGTGCCGCGTGAGGAGCAGGGAACACGAACGGCGAGCGATGCCCCGTGTCTTGAGGACAATCGTCATTGTCTTGGCGGCGGCAGGCCTGCTGTTCGTCGTCGGGTTTCTGTTGTTCGCGATCAACGTGCTCTCCGATCCCACGGAGGCCCGGGTAAAGGCCGACGCCATCGTTGTTCTGACCGGCGGCGAGCAGCGCATCCGCGCCGGCGTCGAACTCCTGGCGAACGGCCAGGGGCAGCGGCTGCTCATTTCAGGTGTCAATGAGAAGACATCGGCGCGTGATCTCGTCCGCGCCACGGGCGTCGACGGCGAGCGCTTCGCCTGCTGTGTCGATCTCGGCTACACCGCGCTCAACACGGTCGGCAACGCCAAGGAAATCCGAACCTGGGCCGAGGCGCGACAGTACAAGAGCCTTATCGTCGTGACCTCCAGTTATCACATGCCGCGCAGCCTCATCGAACTGAGGCGCCTCCTGCCGGGGTTCCGCCTCATCCCTCACGCCGTCTCACCGCGTTCGCCGTCATCGCATCCGCTCTGGTGGGTCGACTGGTGGACCTGGCGCGTCATGCTGTCGGAGTATGTCAAGCTCATCCCGGCCGTGGCGCGCTACGGCGTCGATGTCGGGCGCCGGTCGATCGGACTTGCGCGAATGGCGTGCGGCGTCGATGGCGTCCGCGACGGCGCGCAAACCGTCTGATACCAATCGGCACGTTCTTATCGCCTCACTCCATCGCCCTGCCCTCGCCACGCTCCAGGCCGGGTTACTCTCTGGGCTCCTGGCCGGACTTCCCTCATGCTGCGCTCGATCCTGTTCGCCATCGCGTTCTATGTCGTCACCGCGCTCTACCTGATCTTACTTTCCTGGCTCCTTCTGGCGCCCAGAAGCTGGGCCATGGCCGGGCTCAAATTTCATTCCCGGACCGTGGTGTGGCTGCTCGACATGATCCTCGGCCTCAGGATGGAGGTTCGCGGACAGGACAAGCTGCCGGCGGGTCCGGCGCTCATCGTCGCGAAGCATCAAAGCGCTTGGGACACGATTGCGCTCATCCCGCTCTTTGGCGACGTCGCCATCGTGATGAAGGACGAATTGAAATGGATCCCGCTCTATGGGTGGTTCTGCGTGAAGTTCGCCCACATTCTCGTCAAGCGCGACCGCGCGGCGGCCGCCTTGAAGACGATGGTCGCGGACGCCAAGGCGCGCGTGGCCGACGGGCGCGAGGTCTTGATCTTTCCCGAAGGAACGCGCCAGGCACCGGGTGCCGCGCCCGACTACAAGCCCGGCTATCTCGCGCTCTACGACGCGCTCGGCGTGCCGCTCGTGCCGATGGCGCTCAATTCGGGCCTCTTCTGGCCGCGGCGGCGGATGGCAAGGTATCCAGGCACGGTCGTTGTCGAGTTTCTCGATCCGGTGCCGCCCGGAGAACCGCGCAAGGCCGTCAAGGTGAAGGTGGAGGCGGCCATCGAGGCGGCGACGGCACGGCTGGTCGCGGAAGCTTTGAGCGGGCCCAATGCACCGCCGACGCCGGCCGCGAGATCGGAACATAAGTAAAACATATTGAGAACATTCGTTGACTCTCGGGTGGCGTTGTCCTATATTTCAAAACGTTCACAGGCAGGGTTGCCGAAATGAGTTCCGCATCCCAGTTTCCCGCTCCGATCGCCCAAGAGATCTGGGAGCAGAAGTACCGGCTGAAGCCGCCGCCGGGCGGGGATCAGCGTGCGGCTAGCATCGATCTTTCGCTCGATGACACGTTCCGCCGCGTCGCAGGTTCTGTCGCGAAGGTCGAAAAGGGCGGCAAGCGGGTCCAGGCGCGGTGGGCCGATCGCTTTCAGGCGGCGATGTCGGATTTCAGCTTCCTGCCGGCCGGGCGCATTCTCGCTGGCGCGGGATCGGGACGCGAGGTCACTCTCTTCAACTGTTTCGTCATGGGCCGGATCGCGGACGATCTCGGCGCCATCTTCGAGAACGTCAAGGAAGCCGCGCTCACGATGCAGCAAGGCGGCGGCATCGGGCATGATTTCTCCACGCTCCGGCCCAAGGGCGCACTCGTGCGTTCGATCGGCGCGGATGCGTCGGGGCCGGTCAGTTTCATGGACGTCTGGGACGCCATGTGCCGCTCGATCATGTCGGCGGGCGCGCGGCGCGGCGCGATGATGGCGACGCTCCGGTGCGATCATCCGGACATCGAGGATTTCATCGACGCCAAATCGGAGCCGGGGCGGCTCAGGAGCTTCAATCTCTCGGTGCTCGTCACGGATGCGTTCATGCGCGCCGTCGAAGATCGTGCGCCGTGGCCGTTGCAATTCGAGGGCAAGGTCACTCGCATCGTCGAGGCCAAGGCGCTCTGGGACCGCATCATGCGGGCGACCTACGACTACGCGGAGCCGGGCGTGATCTTCATCGATCGCGTCAACGAGCGGAACAATCTCGGCTACTGCGAGACGATCCACGCCACCAATCCGTGCGGCGAACAGCCGTTGCCGCCCTATGGGGCCTGCCTTCTCGGATCTCTCAATCTGACGCGGTTCGTCCGGCGTCCGTTCGCGGTCGACGCCGATCTCGACGTCGCGCGCCTCGAAGAGGTGGCGGGTCTCGCCACGCGATTTCTCGACAACGTCATCGACGTCTCGGGCTATCCGCTCCCCGAGCAGCGGCAGGAAGCCAAGGCGAAGCGGCGGATTGGACTCGGGATCACAGGGCTCGCGGACACGCTCGCCATGCTGGGCGTGCGCTACGGCTCGGATGCGGCGGCAGCACTCGCCGGGCAGTGGATGGCCGCCATCGAACGCTCGGCCTATCTCGCGAGCGCTAGGCTCGCGCGCGAAAAGGGTTCATTTCCTCTCTTCGACAAGGCGGCGTTGCTCGTGCGCCCCTGTATCGCGGGGCTTCCGGGGGACGTGCGCCGGGAGATCGCCGATCACGGACTGCGCAACGGCTGCCTTACCTCGATCGCGCCGACGGGGACCATCTCGCTTCTCGCAGGCAACGTCTCGAGCGGCATCGAGCCGATTTTCGATTTCGTGCAGCGCCGGCGCATTCTGATGTCCGACGGGACCACACGCGAGGAGACGATCGAGGACTGGGCTTTTGCGTCGTTCCGCGCTCTGCATGGTCCGGACGCGGCCCTGCCGTCCGCATTCGTGACCGTCAATGATCTCGTGCCGTCCGATCACCTCCGGATGCAGGCCGCCGTGCAGGCGCATGTCGACAGCTCGATCTCGAAGACCATCAATTGTCCGGTCGACATTCCGTACGCCGATTTCGAGGCCATTTACCGGGAGGCTTACCGTCTCGGACTCAAGGGCTGCACCACGTACCGGCCCAATCCGGTGACAGGTGCGGTGCTGACGTCGGGCCAGGATGAGCATGAGGGTCTGGAGGCCGCCGCGGAACCGAGCCGCGTCAAGTTTGCGGCGGATCAGCCGTCAACGGCTCCCGCGGCGGCTGTATTCGCGGCGGCGGCGCGTCCGGCGCCGCTCAGGACGCAAGGCGACATCGTCTACATGGCGAAGCCCCTCGCCCGGGATGCCGTGCTCGCGGGCTTCACCTACAAACTCAAGTGGCCGGAGAGCGAGCACGCGATCTACATCACCATCAACGACATCGAGATGGAGGGCGGCGTTCCCGGCGGACCCGTCCGGCGGCGGCCGTTCGAAATCTTCATCAACAGCCGGAACCTCGAGCACTACGCCTGGACCGTGGCACTCACTCGGATGATTAGCGCCGTGTTCCGGCGGGGCGGGGACGTGTCGTTCGTCGCCGAGGAACTCAAAGCAGTGTTCGATCCGCAGGGCGGGCGCTGGGTCGGCGGGCGCTACGTGCCCTCGCTCCTGGCGGCGATCGGCGAAGTGATCGAGACCCACATGCGCCGCACGGGCTTCATGGCCGATCCCTCCACCACGACGCCAGAGATCGGTGCGGCACGCGTGGCGGCGGCTGGCGGCGAAGGTTTATCGCCGCAGGCTGGGGCGGGAGACAGTGCGGGCTCGGCCGGCGGGCGTCCGAATTTGGGCAAGTCTGAGATCACGCGGGCCCCGGGGGCGGTCGCGGGCGGCAGCTTCTGCCCGCGGTGCGGGGAACTCGGTTACGTCAAGAGGGACGGGTGCTGGGTTTGCGACAGGTGCGGATTTTCCCGTTGCGGCTAGGGTTTGCGTCGTCGCCGACGGGCCCTTGGCCGGTGTCGCACGTGCTCTTTTGGAACTCTTTCCTGTCGCGTGCGTAACAGAAGCACTCAGTCGTTAGTGCTCAGTTCACCGTGCCACAAAGAGACTGAGATAGGGCCACACTTCATCCAGAAATATCCCGGAAAGTGCGTGGCATAGTCGTTTCGCGTCATCCACCCGGCGGGGTGGGAAAGAGGGACAGGAAGACCATGGGCGCCGAGATCATTCCGCTCGCCAAGTTCAGGGCCGCAAGGGCCGTTCTGGCCAATGCTCCCTCGCTCGTCGATGCACCCCTGGATCTCGCCGAGCGCTTTCACTTTTGGCTCGGTGCCTCGGGCCGCCGCTACGTCCACACCGTCTATTCCCTGGTCGAGTGCCCCGCCATTCCGGCTGGCAACTATGTGCTCGTCCATCGCGACGAGGACGGCCGCCGTCAGGTGCTCGCGATCGGGCGCGTCGGTCATCAGGCCGCTTCTCTCAATCTCGCCGACATCCGCCGCCGCGGCGCGGAACTCGGGGCCAACGAAGTTCACGTGCACCTTCTGGCGGCCAGCGCGAAGCAGAGCCGCATGGTGGAAACGGACCTCCGGTCCGCGCAGTACGGCCGCGAAGCCGTCAACGAGCTTGCTGGCTGATTTTGGTTGTCTGAAATCGGCCGGCTTATCGCGCTCCCGACGTTCATCTCATTCGTGTCGATGCGGCCCCTCGCGGGGTCGTTCTCGTTTGCTGCGATTTTCCCGTCTGCGCCGTTCGGTCTAACCGCCGATGCGGCATCGAAATGCGAAGGCATGACGATTGGCGAAGGGGATCGATGGCGCGGGCGATGGACGGCCATGTTGCGCGCGGCCTCGGGCGTCGGCCAGGGCTGCGTGTGCCATGTGCAAGCTATCGTCCGTTCGGCTCAGCATCGTCACGCCGGTCAAGGCGGCGAGGCGGTCCAGCTCGGGCTGGCGGATGCCGAGCGCCGTCAACCGGGCCTGGGTTGCCGCAAGATACGCGAGATTGGATCCCGAACGCCCTCGCGCGGTGCGGATGATGCGGGCTTGCGTTGTGATTGACATGTCACCGGCGAAACTCGGGTGCCGCATGTCCGCGACGTAGGTGAGCACATCGATTTCGCACGCGGGATGGCTGTCGGAGGCGAGGCGGGCTCTGAGCCGGGTTTCGCGATAGACGCCATAGATGAGTTCCCGCTCGCGAAGGTAGGCGAGGACATCGCGGCGGCTTTCCGGCGGGACGCGGATCGCCACGCCGTTACAGCCGCTACCGCGCGCCAAACCCAGGACCAGGCCCGGCCGCTGGCGCGTGCCGCGGTAATGGATGGAATAGACGCAGAATGCGCGATGGTAGCCCTCGAGGCGGGCCGGTCGCATGTCGGCGACCGGAAATCCCGGGTGCCACATGAGCGAGCCGTAGGCGAAGATCCAGAGATCGTCAGGGGGGGGCGTCACATTTTGCCAGCGGGTTCTGCCGCGGCGGCGCCGCCGCTTGCAGCGGGGCGGCCGAAGTTCGGGGCCGCGGTGTCCTGGCCGGCGGCGATGATGCCGCGCCGCACGGCGCGCGCCTCGGAGAACAGCCGGAACAGCGTTTCGCCGTCACCAAACCGGATCGCGCGCTGGAGGGTCGTAAGGTCCTCGGAAAAGCGTCCGAGCATTTCGAGCACGGCATCCTTGTTGTTCAGGAACACGTCGCGCCACATGGTCGGGTCGGAGGCGGCGATGCGCGTGAAATCGCGGAAACCACCGGCGGAGAATTTGATCACTTCGGTGTCGGTCACGCGCTCGAGATGCGCGGCAGTGTTGACAATATTGTAGGCGATGAGATGGGGAACGTGGCTCGTGATCGCGAGCACCATGTCGTGGTGTTCCGGCGGCATGATCTCGACATTCGAGCCGAGCGCCTCCCAGAACATGCGGAGGCGAAGGGTTGCCTGTTCGTCGCCGCCCGCAAGGGGTGTCAGGATGCACCAGCGGTTGTCGAACAGTTCCGCGAAACCGGCCTCGGGGCCTGATTGCTCGGTGCCGGCGATCGGATGGCCGGGCACGAAATGTACATATGGGGGAAGATGGGGGTTCACGTCGCGCACGACGGCCGCCTTGACCGATCCGACGTCGGACACGATCGCGCCCGCCGCAAGGCGGGGACCGATCTCCTTGGCGATCTCACCATAGACGCCGACCGGCGCGCAGAGGATTACGAGATCGGCGCCTTCGACGGCTTCGGCGGCGGTGGTGAAGACCTTCGTTGCCAGACCGAGAGACAAGGCCTTCTCGCGCGTGGACGCGGTCGCGGAACTGGCGACGATCTCGTCGACAATCCCGGCGCGGCGCACGGCGTGGCTGATCGATGAGCCGATGAGGCCGACGCCGATGAGCGCCAGCCGCTTGAAGCGGGCAAGCTCCGAGGGTCCGGTCATGCCCGGCCCTTTCCAAGGAACTCGGCGAGTGCTGCGACGACAGCGCGGCACTCGGCTTCAGTGCCGACGGTCAGGCGCAGGCAATCCGGCAGGCCGTAACTCCCGACTTTGCGGAGGATCAGGCCGCGCGATTTCAGGAATGCGTCGCAGGCGTCGGCGCCCCGGGTCTTGTCCTTCGGGAAGTGGATCAACACGAAGTTCGCGACGCTCGGTGTCACGTCGAGGCCAAGCTTCTTGATCTCGGCCGTCAACCACGTGAGCCAGGTCTCGTTGTGGCGCTGGGCCGTGTCGGCGTGCGCGACATCTTCCATCGCGGCGGCGCCCGCGAGGATCGCAGGCGTCGACATGTTGAAGGGACCGCGGATGCGTTCGAGTGCGTCGGCAACGGCCGGGGGGCAATAGGCCCAACCGATGCGGAGTGCGGCGAGGCCGTGGATCTTCGAGAACGTGCGCGTCATGACCGTGTTGTCGGTCGTGGCGACAAGTTCGATCCCGCTCTCGTAATCGTTCCGGGAAACGTATTCGGCGTAGGCGCCGTCGAGGACAAGAAGCACGTTCCGGGGCAGGCCCTCGCGCAGGCGGCGGACTTCGCTCGCGGGGAGATAGGTGCCGGTCGGATTGTTGGGATTGGCGAGGTAGACGACGCGCGTTCTCTCAGTGACCTTGGCGAGAATCTTGTCGACATCGGCGGTCAAGTTCGTCTCGTCCGCAACGACGGGCGTGCCGCCAGCAGCCAAAATGGCGATGCGGTAGACGAGAAAGCCGTGCGTCGTGAAAATTCCCTCGTCGCCTGGCCCGATGTAGGCATGCGCCAAGAGCGACAACAGCTCGTCGGAGCCCGCGCCGCAGATGATCCGGTCTGGGTTGAGGCCATAGCGGCGGGCGATCGCGGCTTTCAATTGCTTCGCGGAACCGTCGGGATAGCGGGCAAGATCAGCCAAGGCCGACGTGGCGGCCAAAATCGCGCGTGGGCTCGGTCCCAGCGGCGTCTCATTGGACGAGAGCTTTACGGGCTTCAAGCCGCCGGGTACGCCGCTCTCGCCAGGGACATAGACCTCGATGGCCTGAACGCCGGGTTTCGGCGCGGGGGCGAGGGATGAGGGTCGTGACGCGGTCATCGGTCGAGCAACTTTCGAGCGTGCGGACCTTGCGGACGTGTGCGCCGGCAGACGAACCTGCGGAGGCGCGGCCGGCCGGTCGTGCGTTGGCAATCGGGCTCAGATGCGGGCGTTGAGTGGTATACGACCAGGCCGCCCTGCGAAAGGCGTTATTTGTGCGCTGAGACGCCCAGGCGGAGGACCCTGACGAGGCGGTGCTTGACGCTTCCGTCCTGGCCCCGCTACATGAATTCCCCGTGGTGATTTGGCCGGCCGGCTTGCAGCCACGTTAAACAACTCGCTAAACAGGCCGTGCGCCACCCGGATGCGGATGGCCCCGGCTGAATGGCCAGGGCGGTTCGGCCGGGTTTTTTCGTAGGCGCGCGACGTCGTGCCCGATCGGGCCATGTCTTTCCAAGACATGTCTGTTTGGAACTGGGCGCCAGATGGCCACGAATTCCGAGGCAGGAGACACGTTCGAGGCTCAGAGCGGCGGCACCATGAGCGATGACGCTCTACGCCAGGTCGAGAGCCCCGACAGTCTCAAGGTGACGTTTCCGACGGACCGTCCGCTCCGGCTCGACAGCGGTTTTGATCTCGCGCCGCTGACGATCGCTTACCAGACTTACGGCACACTCAACGCCGACAAGTCGAACGCCATTCTCATATGCCATGCTTTGACGGGCGATCAGCACGTCGCGAACAGGCATCCCGTGACCGGAAAAGACGGCTGGTGGTCAACGCTGGTCGGGCCCGGCAAGCCGATCGACACGACGCGTTTCTTCGTCATATGCCCCAACATTCTCGGCGGCTGCATGGGCTCCACGGGCCCTGCGTCGGTCAATCCCGAGACGGGTCAGGCCTACGGCCTGAAGTTTCCCGTGATCACCATCGGGGACATGGTGAAAGCGGCCGCGCGGCTCGTCGATCACCTTGGCATCGACACGCTGTTCTCGGTCATCGGCGGATCGATGGGCGGGATGCAGGTGCTCGAGTGGTGCGTGCGGTTCAAGGATCGCGTCTACACGGCAATGCCGATCGCAACCGCGCCGTGGCACACCGCCCAGAACATCGCGTTTCACGAGGTCGGGCGGCAAGCGGTGATGGCCGATCCGGACTGGCACGACGGCAGCTACCTCTTGCGCGGAACGCGGCCAGCGCGCGGGCTCGCGGTCGCGCGCATGGCGGCGCACATCACGTATCTCTCCGAAAAGGCCCTGCAAGACAAATTCGGACGCGGGTTCCAGAACCGCGATCAGCGCTCATTCTCGTTCGACGCCGACTTCAAGGTCGAAAGCTATCTCCGCCATCAAGGATCGACGTTCGTCGATCGCTTCGACGCGAACAGCTATCTCTACATCACGCGGGCTATGGACTATTTCGATCTCGAATCGGACAACGGCGGCAAGCTCGCCAACGCCTTCATCGGTACGAAGACGCAATTCTGCGTCATCTCGTTTACGAGTGATTGGCTCTACCCGACGCGGGACAACAAGGAGATCGTGAAGGCCTTGAACGCGGTTGCGGCCAACGTGTCGTTCGTCGAGATCGAGAGCGACAAGGGACACGACGCCTTCCTGCTCGACGAGCCGGAGCTCTTCGCGACGACGCGCGGATTCCTCAACGCCGCCGCTCGCAAGCGCGGACTGCCGGCCGGGGAGCCGACATCATGACGGCCAGCGTGACAACCATGGGACAGTCGGGTCTCGCGCCGACGCGCGCCGATCACCTGCTCATCGCGGAGATGGTGGAACCGGGCTCGCGCGTTCTGGACGTTGGGTGCGGCGATGGGGCGTTGCTCGAACTACTTGCGCGCACCAAGGCGGTCGATGGACGCGGGATCGAGATCAGCCGGGAGCGCGTCAGCGCGTGCGTCGCACGCGGCCTCTCAGTCATCCAAGGCGACGCAGACAGCGATCTCTCCGGATACCCCGACGACGCCTTCGACTACGCGATCCTGTCGCTCACCATCCAGGCGACACGGCATCCGAAGGTCGTACTCGAAAACCTGCTGCGTATCGCGCGCCGGGCCATCGTTTCGTTCCCGAATTTCGGGCACTGGCAGATCCGGCTATCGCTCCTGGCCACGGGGCGGATGCCGCGAACTCCGAATCTCCCCGATGCCTGGTACGACAGCCTCGATGCTCATCTGTGCACGATCGAGGATTTCGTGGATCTGGTGAAGCTCGTCGATGCGCGGGTCGTCGAGGCCGTGGCGTTCAACAGCACGGGGCGCCGGCTGCCGATCGAGCGCTCACGGCGCCTGCAGAATCTCTTCGGCGAGAAAGCGGTGTTCCTGCTCGAGCGGAAGCGCGAGGGCTGACGTGGACGGTGGGATGCTCGGCGGACTACGGCCGGGGTCGCGGCGGAGCGTCGTGATCAATTCGCCGACGGCGCGCGCCGGAACACGCTTGCCGCCGACGGCGGCCATCACTTCCTTCCGCGCTTCGACGAGAATGATGCCACCGAATGCGGGCCAGCATTGCCGTCCGACACGTTCCCAAGCGCCCGCGGACCGGAGCACCAGCCGGTTGCCGATCGGGAGCTGATGGAGGGCGGTGCTCCAGCCGGACGGCGTCAACAGTCCGTCGCTCAGCAACCGTTCGAGCTGCGAGCGGCTATAGGGCCGGCCATGCCCGAAGGGTGTCGCGTCGATACGAGCCCAGACGCCGCGCCTGTTCGGCACGACGAGTAGGGCCGAGCCTTCCGGCGCCAGCACGCGCCAGATTTCGCGGAGGAGTGCTGCGGGCCGATCCGCTGTTTCGAGGCCATGCGTGACGAGCAGCCGATCGATTGCGTTGTCGGCGAGCGGGAGTTGGCAATCTTTGACGAGCGCCGTCAGCACCGGTCCGTTCGACGGCCAAACGATCGCACCGAGGCTGTCTGGCATCAGCGCCGCGACACGGCGCGCCTCGGACCGGAAAGTCCCGATGTAGGGTGCTGAATAGCCGAGCCCGACCACCGTCTGGCCCTTGACGTTGGGCCAGCGGGTCCTGATTTCCCGGCCGAGCGTGCGTCTCACGACGACGCCGAGCGGTGAGCGATAGAAGTCGCGGAGATCGACGACGTCGAGTTCCATGTGCCGAACTTCTTCTCCGGTCCGTACCCTCTTCCATGCCGCCGGCCTGTCTCGTGGGATCGGGGCGGCGTTCACTCCTGATCTATATATGCAGAGTGCCGTCTAGAACTATGGAGCGCGTTGAAATGGTTCAGCCCGGGAGTTAACGTGCCTTTTCCGGCGGCGGGGGGCGGCAGCGGGGTTGTCGGCCGCCATCGCAGTCATGGGTTGGGCCCAAGGAACCAGGTGCCCAAGTAACTGGCGCAAAAGACAGACATATAGGGTTGGCGCAAGCGACGTGCCGATGCTCGACATCCAGCAGTTCATCTGTCTCAAGGACAATTATGGCGTCTTGATCCGGTCCGGGGACGGCTCGGTCATCTCGATCGACGCGCCTGACGCCGCCGCCGTTCTCGATGCCGCCGAGGCGCGCGGGTGGGGTCTCACGCACATTCTCAACACCCATCATCACGGCGACCACACCGCCGGCAATCTCGCGCTCAAGGCGCGTACCCGCTGCAAGATCATCGGGCCAGCGGCGGAAGCGGATCGCATTCCGGGCATCGATACCGCGGTCAAGGAGGGCGACGCGTTATCGATCGGCGGACTTTCCATCCGTGTGCTCGAGACGCCTGGCCACACGCTCGGTCACGTCGTCTACTGGCTGCCCGATGACAAGATCGCGTTTGTCGGGGACACACTATTCGCCATGGGATGTGGCCGCGTCCTCGAAGGGACGCCCGAGCTCATGTGGCGGTCGCTCGAGCGGATTGCCGCGCTGCCGCCGGATACGACGCTCTACTGCGGGCATGAATATACGGTCCAGAATGCCCGCTTCGGCATGACGATCGAGCCTTGGAACAAGGCGCTCGAACGCCGTCTGGCAGATGTCGAAGCGTTACGCGCCGAGGGTAAGCCGACTTTGCCGACGCGTGTAGATGTCGAGATTGAAACCAACGTGTTCCTGCGTGCGGGAGATGCCCGCATCCGTCGCGAACTCGGCATGGGTGCCGCGGCCGACTGGCGTGTTTTCGCCGAGATCCGAGAGCGAAAGAACCGCGCGTGACGAAGCAGAGCGAGGTGAGCGCGGACGCGGACGGGCTTACGGCCGAGGACGTGATTCTTCTTCTCGGTCTCGCGCCGCATCCCGAAGGCGGATTTTTCCGCGAGACGTTCCGCGACGAGATCGCCGACGGCGCGGGCCGCGCGGCCTCGACCGCGATCTACTTTCTCTTGCCCAAAGGTGTCGTCTCTCGCTGGCATGTCGTTGATGCCGCCGAGGCGTGGCACCACTATGCGGGTGCGCCGCTCAGGCTGTCGATCGCGGAACCGAAGTTGCCGCGCCGAGACATCATCGTCGGGCACAATCTCCAGGCTGGTCAGCGTCCTCAGGCCGTGGTGCCGGCCGGATGGTGGCAGCAGGCGGAGAGCCTCGGCGCTTGGACGCTCGTCGGGTGCACGGTCGCGCCCGGATTTCAGTTCGAAGGTTTTCGTCTGGCGCGGGATGGGACCGAGCCGCCGTTCGAGGCGTGACCGGGCCGCGCGCCAGCAAAGCGGCCAAACATTGGCGCGCGGTCGGATTATCCACTGGAATATTCGGGCGACACTACCGCGCAGGGCACTGTTTTTGTGGACTATTCTTTTGCTGAGCCCTTGTGTGCCGGGGCGATCCTTGCCGCTCCAATCCGACTCACAGAGATTGGCGCCCAAGAGAAAATCCGGCTAGCGGGGGTTGCCGAATGAAGGGCCAAACTACGGGGCCGCTGTTGAGCGCCGTCTTCATCGACTACGACAACATCTATCTGTCGCTCAAAAGAAAAAATGAGGACGCGGCCAAGCGCTTCGCCAAGGACGCGGGGCTTTGGCTCAGGGAAATCGAAAGCGGCCGCCTCATCACGCCGACGAATAGTGGCGCGATAACGGCGCCACGGCGGATCGTTTTGAACCGCTGCTACGGCAATCCCGTTCCGCGCCGGAATGCATCGGACAATTCGACGGACATGAACTCGTTTCCGTTCGTGCGCCATCACTTCCTGCGCGCAGGCATGGAAGCCGTCGACTGCCCGCCGCTCACGTCACAGCTCAAGAATTCGGCCGACATCCGGATGGTCATGGACGTCCGTGATCTTCTCGGCCACGACACTTACTACGACGAGTTCGTCATCCTTTCCGGGGACGCGGACTTCACGCCGCTCTTGCATCGTCTTCGCGCGCATGCCCGGCGCACGGTCGTCTTCGCGAACGATCACACGGCAGCGCCCTACACGGCGATTGCGGATGGCGAGATCCGCGAGGCACAGCTCATCAATCTCCTGGTCGAGAACAGAGGTGCCAGTGCCGAGCCGGTCGAGACGCCGGATGCCGCCGCACGCCAATCGCAATCCGTCGATCTCGAAGCGACGCGCGGCGCTATTCTGGCCGAGGTCGTGGCATGGGTGCGGGGAGCCGGGCAGCCGGTGCCGCTCGAAGCGCTGGCGGACCGCGCGGTTCGCACCCTCGGGCATGACCGCACCGTCGGGACGGCCTGGGGTGGAGCGGGCAGTTTCAGCGCGCTCCTCGCCAAGGGCCTGCCGCCGGAAGTTCGGCTTTCCGAGCAACCGCCTTACTACCTCTATGATACGACGCGGCAGCTTGTCGAAGAGCAGCGGATCGGCCGGCCGGATGCGGCCACGCGCGCCGCGCAAACTCCGAGAACCGAGCCGGCAAAGCCGGAGCCCGCACGCGCCGAGCCGCAGCTGTCCAACATGCAGCCGCGGCAGTCGCGGATCGTCGGCGCCGCCGCCGATCCGTTCGGGCAACTTCCGATCGGGCAGGGTGCACTCGCTCAGCCGCCGGTCGTGCAGACGTCCCACGGCCAGACGTCGACGTCACAGCCGATGCGTGCCGAACTGCCGCTCGCCGCGTCCCTGTCGGCGCCCCCGGCCCCAATCGCGTCTTCGGCCGCTCTGGGCGCAGCGCCGGCTTCGGCTGTCGCACCGTCTCGCCCGCCCGTCCGCGAGCCACAGTCTTCCATTCAGCAGTCGATCACGCGGATCCATGAAGCCTGCCAGGCGCCGCCGCTGGCGCCGCCCGAGTATCGCGTCCTGTTCGACGTCATGGCGCAGGAAATTACCGCGAACGGGCTCATGGGTGCGCAGACCCTGAGCAACATCGCGGCACGAGCGGCGGAACTCGGCGTCGAAGCGCGACGGGACGACATCCGGTTCGTGCTCGAAGTGGTGAGCGAGGTCGATCCCTGGTTCGAGCAAGGCGCTTCCAGCAACCTCTTCTCCAGCCGCTTTCGGAACTTCGTCATCGCCCGATGCCGCGGTCAGGGATTGCAGCTCTCCTCCGAAGAGCTGGACCTCATCGATGCCTGGTTCGGCGGATCGCCGGCAGCGCAGCGTGCGCCATTGGCCCAAGCAACTCAGCGGACGATGCCACAGCAGGCAGCACCGGCACGCGCCGAAGCGCCGCTTGATGCCGCAGGTCCCACGCGGGCTGCGGCTCCGCAGATGGCCGGCGACCGGTGGTGGGGTGCGGATGAAGGCCGGGATCTGGCGGCTGCCAAGCGCGGTCTGCCGTCTGAAGACGAGATGCCACTCATCGTTCGCAACCGTCTGAGAATATGATACAAAATTGAGTTGAGGTCGGCCGTATGCTGTGTGTTCCGACACCCAGCGTGGTTAAACAAGGCTCGACAGAAGCTCAGTTGCCGTCGACAATGCGCCCCCTGCAGTCACCTGCGGGGGCGCTTTTCGTTGGTCTGTCGGAGGTTGCCGTGTCCCGGTTCCAACGTGCTATCGTCACAAAAGTGAAATGGAAATCTTGTTGCCTCGGCATGGGGTTAAGCAATCTGTTCGAGGCGCATCGTGGCTGATGCCGCACCTGTGACGGCCTATCGGGCGGTCTTTATTTCTGACGTTCACTTGGGCACCCGGGCCTCTCAGGCCGAGGCGCTCCTGGATTTTCTGCGCACGGTCGATGCCGAGACGGTCTATCTCGTCGGTGACATCGTGGATCTCTGGAAAGTCCGGCGGCGTCCCCACTGGCCCGCGTCGCACAACGACGTTCTGCAGAAGTTTCTGCGCATGGGCCGGAAGGGCGCGCGCATCGTCTTCATTCCCGGCAATCACGACGAGGGGCTGCGCGACTACTGCGGCTGGACGTTCGGTAGCATTGAAATCCTCAGGGATACGATCCACACAACTGCCGACGGGCGGCGCTACGCGGTGATGCACGGCGATGAGTTCGACGTGGTGGTTCGCTACAGCTGGCTTACCGGTCTCGGCAACCACTCGTACGAACTGTTGTTGCGGCTCAATACGCCCCTCAACTGGGTTCGGCGCAAGCTCGGTCTCGAATACTGGTCCATGTCAGCCTATCTCAAGCATCGCGTGAAGACGGCTGTGGGATCGCTCGGCGCATTCGAGGCCGCACTCGGAGACCTTGCGCGGCGGAAGAATGTCGACGGCGTCATCTGCGGGCATATCCACTACGCCTCGGATCGCCAGATCGGACACGTGCACTACGTGAATTGCGGCGACTGGGTGGAAAGCTGCACGGCCGTCGTCGAACATCACGAGGGCAGACTGGAAATCATCCGCTGGCGCGAAACCCAGGCGCTGGCCAAGAAACCCGACGCGATTCTCCCGATGGCTGCCGAATAGCCGTCCGAGATCGCGTCATTGCATTCGAACAGTCAGAAAAGAGCAAAGCCAATATGCCGGCCATGACACGAACCGGAGACGCTGCCGATACCGATCTCCTCAGCACGGCGGTTCATCAGAACCCCTCATGGTCGGTGGATGGCGCGATGGAGCGCCTGTTCACGTTCGCCTTCCGGGGGCTCGTCTATCCGCAGATCTGGGAAGATCCGGATGTCGACATGGAGGCCATGGAACTCGGGCCTGACAAGCGCATGCTGGTTATCGCGTCGGGCGGTTGCAACGCGATGAGCTATCTGCGCGACAATCCGAAAGAGATCGTCGCGGTCGATCTCAATCCCGCGCACGTCGCGCTTCTGAGGTTCAAGGTCGCGGCTGCGCAGCATCTGCCGGACTACAAGACCTACTTCGACATGTTCGGTGCGGCCAACAAGGCTTCGAACGTCGACGCCTATGACACTTATGTCGCTGAGCATCTCGACAAGACGTCGCGCGAGTACTGGGACGCCATGCGTCCGCGCGGACATCGCCGCATCGAAGGCTTCGCCCAGAATTTCTACCGCTATGGTCTGCTCGGCCGGTTCATCACCTCGGGTCACATGCTGGCGCGGCTGTTCGGCAAGAACCCGGCCCGCATGATGGAGGCGCGCTCGATCGAAGAGCAGCGCGAAATCTACAAGACCGATCTCGAGCCCTTGTTCAAGAAGCGCCTCGTACGCGCCATTCTCGGCTACCGGGCATCGCTCTTCGGTCTCGGCATTCCGCCGGCCCAGTTCGAGGCGCTCGCGGGCGACCGACTGATGGTCGACGTCGTGCGCGAGCGGCTCGAGCGCCTCGCGACGGGCTTCGACTTCAAGGACAACTACTTTGCCTGGCAGGCGTTCAATCGCGGCTATGCGACGGACGGCAAGGGGCCGCTGCCGCCGTATCTGCAAGAAAAGAACTACGCGCTCATCCGCGAGCGCGCGAGCCGGATCACGGTCGAGAACACGTCGTTGACGTTGCGCCTCAAGAGCGAGCCGTCGGAGAGCTTCGATCGGTACGTGTTCCTCGATGCGCAGGACTGGATGGACGACGCCGTGCTGACCGAGCTTTGGCAGGAGGTCACGCGGACAGCGAAGCCCGGAGCGCGCGTCATCTATCGCACGGCCGGCGAGGAGACGATCCTGCCTGGGCGCGTGCCGGACGACGTGCTCAGCCGCTGGCACTACGATCCAGCGCGATCGCGTGCACTCCACGACAAGGATCGCTCCGCGATTTATGGAGGCTTCCACCTCTACGTGCTGAAGTAGGTCATGTCCGACAGCCTGACGCACGCCGAGCAGATGGACCGGCAATACCGGTTCCAGCGTTATGTCTACGACATCACGCGGCGCTACTATCTCCTGGGCCGCCTGCATCTCGTTCGCGAACTGAAGCCGCCCGTCGGCGGCAGCCTGATCGAGATCGGTTGCGGAACCGGCTGGAACATGGCGCGGGTGCTCGACGCCTATCCCGGTGTTTCGGTCGCCGGCGTCGATATCTCGAATGCCATGCTGGAGACGGCGCGGACGAGCCTCGGTCGGAAGGGCCATCTCTCGCGGGTGAAGCTCGCGCAGGGAGACGCCACCAATTTCGATCCCGAAGCCCTGTTCGGGCGGCGCACGTTCGACCGGGTCTACATCTCGTACGCGGTGTCGATGATCCCGGTCTGGCGCGAAGCGGTCCGACACGCGGCGACGATGGTCGCGCCCGGCGGGACGCTGTCCGTCGTCGACTTCGGCCAGTGCGAGAGCCTGCCCCAGGTCTTCAAGGCCGGTCTCTTCCGCTGGCTCGCGCACTACCACGTCACGCCGAGGCCAGATCTCGAAGCCGTGCTAAAAGCGGTCGCGGCGGAGAATGGGTACGCGCTGACGTTCGAGCGCCTGTCGCGCGGCTACGCCTATTTCGGGCAGCTTTCGCGGCCGGCGTGAACGCACAGAGCGCTTAGACGGCCGGCCGTTCCGCGCCGGTCGGTGGCGCGCCCATGCCGTCCAGAACGTCGTATTCGCTTTCGGTGTAGACGCGCGAGCGCGTGAGGAAGCGCACGCCCTCCGGCGCTTCGAGCGAGAAGCCGGAACCGCGGCCGGGCACGACGTCGATGATCAGGTGCGTCTGCTGCCAATATTCGAACTGGGCCTTGCCGATGTAGAACGGCTGGCCGCCGATCTCACCCAGATAGACGTCCTGCGCGCCGACGCGGAATTCGTGCCGCGGGTAGCACATCGGCGCCGATCCATCGCAACACCCACCGGATTGATGGAAGAGCAGTGGTCCGTGATTGTGCTCAAGCTTGGCGATCATCGCTTCGGCTTCGGGCGTGGCGCTGACGCGGGCGATGGGTTCGGTCATGCGGGGACCTTAGTTCGATCTGGGTTTCGATCGGGGACGACGATTTTGTATGTTCGATTGAACATAGGTTGTGGCGGGCTTAGTGGGAAGGGCGGATGTGGGGGCGACGGCCGGTGATGTTGGAGAGCACGGGTCAACGGGGACGCGCGCGGCGTTTTTCTCCGACGATCCTCGACGAGATTTGTCGTCGGGTGAGGAGCGGACGTACGGTCGGCATAACAAACCTTGCTCTCGTCAACATCGGCGGCGGCTTCTCTCGGAAATCCGTGACTTGCGACAGCGTCGTCATTGGCTCAGGCTCTCCGCCCGACTAGCATCCGAACGAGATGACATATTTTGGAGGCGGCCATGCGGTCCTGGAAATTCGGTCTTGCGGCGGTGGCAATGGCCGGCGCGCTTTCGGCGACGGCTCAGGCCGCCGACTGCACCCGGGTCGCGGCACTCGGCGAAATGCTGACCCATGACACCGCCGTGCTCTTCTCGACAAATGCTCTCAAGAATACGCTCGCTTCGCGGGGTCTGGTCGGGCAAGGGCCCGTGAGCACGACCTGCGAAGCGGGCACGACGACGACCACGTGCCGCTCGTCGCAGATGGCCTGTAAAGGCGGCACACCCAAGACCTGCCTTGGCGCGTGGATGTGCTTCTGACCGACCGCGGGGGCCAGCGCGTCGTTACGTGACCTCGCCGCGATGCGCCGAGCGGGGAGAGGGAACCGTCTCCGGCGGATGGCTGTTCCGGCGCCGGTCATGGAAAGCGGGCGTCCGCTCCATTTCGCCATGGAACACATCTTGCGCGCCGACGCTGAATTCGTTGCGTGTGCGTTCCGGGGCGGGGACTCGCGTCGTCGACTCGAATGCCATGTCGCGCTACAAAACCCGCTCCCTGAACACGGGAGGTAGCGATGCTTGCTTAGCACACACAAGACCTACGATGTGCGCCGGCCGATTTTCGCGTCGTTTGCCGGCTTCCTGATCGGGCTCCTCGGCGGACTGATCGGACTTGGGGGCGCTGAGTTCCGGCTGCCCGTGTTATTGACCGTCTTCGCATTACTGGCTCATCGCGCCGTCCGGTTCAATCTGCTGGTCAGTCTCGTCACACTCGTGTTCGCCGCATTGACGCGCCTCGGTGTCGAAACCGAATTCGATCCAACCCAATATGTCCACGTCACACTGTCCATGATCGCCGGCGGTACACTGGCCGCCTGGATCGGTGCGGGTGTTCTTTCGCGCATTCCGCAACGTCAGCTCATGTTGGCGATCTGCCTGTTGCTCATATTGATCTCGTTGGTCCTCATGGCGGAGGCCTTCATGACGACCGGGGTGTCGGTCGCACTTTCTCCCGAGCCTTCGGTGCGGATCGTCGCGGGGTTGATGGCGGGGATCTTCGTCGGCGCGGTCAGTAGCGCGCTTGGCGTAGCGGGCGGTGAGTTCATTATTCCGATCTTGATTCTTCTATTCGGTGCGGACGTGAAAACGGCAGGCACCCTAAGCCTCTTCATCAGCCTTCCGATCGTACTCGTCGGCGTGGCGCGGCACGTCCTCAATGGCCACTATCGCTCACGGGATGTTCTCGTCCATCTGGTGTTACCGATGAGCGTCGGTTCGGTGGCCGGAGCTATCGTTGGAGGGCTTCTGTCGTCTGTGGCGCCGATCGAGCTTCTCAAGGCCGTGTTGGCGATCGTTCTGGCCAGCTCGGCCGTGAAGCTCTGGATGAAGAACCGCTCCGATGTGCCATCGAGGCATTCGGGTCAGACCCGTCGCGGGCCTGACCCTAATTCGCCGACTTAGAAGAACCCGAGCGCATTCGGGCTGTAGGAGACCAGCATGTTCTTCGTCTGCTGGTAGTGGTCGAGCATCATCTTGTGCGTCTCGCGGCCGATGCCGGATTGCTTGTAGCCACCGAACGCGGCGTGCGCCGGATAGAGGTGGTAGCAATTCGTCCAGACGCGGCCGGCCTGGATCGCGCGGCCGAAGCGGTAGGCGCGCGTGCCATCGCGGCTCCACACGCCGGCGCCGAGGCCGTAGAGTGTGTCGTTGGCGATCGCGAGCGCCTCGTCGTCGTCCTTGAACTTCGTCACCGAGACGACGGGCCCGAAGATCTCCTCCTGGAACACGCGCATCTTGTTGTGACCGGCGAGGATCGTCGGCTTGACATAGAAGCCGTCGGCGAGTTCCCCGTCGAGGCGATTGCGCTCGCCGCCGGCCAGTACCTCAGCGCCTTCCTGGCGGCCGATGTCGATGTAGGACAGGATCTTCTCGAGCTGGTCGTTCGAAGCCTGCGCGCCGATCATTGTCGCGGCGTCGAGCGGATGTCCCGTGCGGATCGCATTCACGCGGGCGACGGCGCGCTCCATGAAGCGGTCGTAGATCTTTTCATGGACGAGGGCGCGCGACGGGCAGGTGCAGACCTCACCCTGATTGAGCGCGAACATCGCGAAGCCTTCGAGCGCCTTGTCGAAGAAGGCGTCGTCCTTGTCCGCGACGTCGGCGAAGAAGATGTTGGGCGACTTGCCGCCGAGTTCCAACGTGCACGGGATGATGTTCTCGGAGGCATACTGCATGATGAGGCGGCCGGTGGTCGTCTCGCCCGTGAACGCGATCTTGGCGATGCGCTTGTTCTGTGCGAGCGGCTTACCGGCTTCCACACCGAAGCCGTTGACGACGTTCAAGACGCCCGGGGGCAGGATGTCGCCGATGAGGTCCATCAGGACCATGATGCTCATGGGCGTCTGCTCGGCGGGCTTCAGGATCACGCAGTTGCCGGCGGCGAGCGCGGGGGCGAGCTTCCAGCAGGCCATCAGAAGCGGAAAGTTCCACGGGATGATCTGGCCGACGACGCCCAACGGCTCGTGGAAATGATAGGCGACGGTGTCGTGGTCGATTTCGGAGATCGAGCCTTCCTGCGATCTGAGGCAGCCGGCGAAGTAACGGAAGTGGTCGATGGCGAGAGGAAGGTCGGCGGCTGTCGTCTCGCGGATCGGCTTGCCGTTGTCGAGCGTTTCGACGAGTGCGAGGAGCTTCAGGTTCTGCTCCATGCGGTCGGCGATCTTCATCAGCAGGCCGGCGCGCTCGGCCGGCGCGGTGCGGGCCCACTTGTCTTTCGCGACGTGCGCGCAATCGAGAGCTGTCTCGATGTCCTCGGCGGTCGAGCGCGCGATCTCGCACAGCGGCTTGCCGGTGACGGGCGTGATGTTGATGAAGTACTGGCCCTTGGCCGGGGGCACCCACGAGCCGCCGATGAAATTGTCGTAGCGGCCGCGAATGCGGATCTGCTGAGCCAGTTCGTTCAGTGTCTTCTGGAGCATCGTTTCCTCCTGGGGGTGGCAGCCATTCTGTCGTGGCGGCGTCGAATTCTTTGACGGTCAGCAGCTCTCTCGGTGCAGCTTGACCGAAAGCTATGTCTATAAGAATATAGATTGATCGGCCATCGTTCGAAAGTCGAATGATTGTGACCGGACGAAGCGGCGGGATGGCACCCGAGCGGCATCATGCGCGGCGACTTCTTATTCTATATTGTATTTGTCATCAATTCGACTTTGGCCGTATCGACTGCGTGGCCGCGCACTGCCGTGCCCGTGCCGAGAATTGCGCACCCACCACTCGGGTTTCCGATTGGCTATCGCGTGCCGGACCACATCAATGGTCGTCCCGGACACATATGGGCGAGACACATTTCGAGGAGAGGACAAGATGCCGGACGGCAGGGCCGCACCGGCGTCCTCGGCGATCGGCGGTTCCGCCGAAAGTTTATTGACAGTCAAATCTTTTGACTTTGATGAATGTTGACGGCAGACTGACGCAGTCTTCTGGGGGGCCACACGACAGTCCGTCGCTGCTGGTTTTCCGGTGTGCCACGGGCTGCAGGTCGTCATGACGGCGTCGTTCGGCGATGTCTTTGATTATGCAGCATGTTTCTGGGTGGAATGCGGTCAGTTCCGGTGCTCAGATGCCGCCATCCGCCCCGCGTCGCCAACCACCAGTTAGGGAGAACCCACGACCATGTCAGTGATGTCTTGGCGCTATTCGGCTCTTGCGGACCGACACCGCGCACTCGGCTCCAATCTGGAAGACTGGAGCGGCATGGGGACGACGTGGACCTACGAGGCGACGAGCCTCGCGCAGGGTTACGAAGCCATCCGCACGAAGGCCGGGCTCATGGACGTGTCGGGTCTCAAGAAGATCCACATCACCGGGCCGCATGCGAACGCCCTTATCAATTCCACCACCACGCGCGACGTTCGCAAGATCTATCCGGGGAAGTCGGCCTACGCCTGCATGCTCGACAAGCGCGGGAAGTTCGTCGACGACTGCATTCTTTATCGGATGGGGCCGAACTCCTGGATGGTCGTGCACGGGTCCGGCGCGGGACAGGAAATGCTCCAGGCCGAAGCCGTCGGACGGAACGTCTCGATGCAGTTCGATGACGATCTGCACGATCTCTCTCTCCAGGGTCCGCTGGCGGTCGACTATCTCGCCAAGCACGTGCCGGGCATTCGCGATCTCAAGTACTTCCATCACATGCAGACGACGCTCTTCGGCGCGCCGGTGATGATCTCGCGCACGGGCTACACGGGCGAGCGCGGGTACGAGATCTTCTGCAAGTACGAAGATGCTCCGAAGGTCTGGGACACGATCCTCGGCGAAGGCAAATCGATGGGCATCATTCCGTGCGCGTTCACGGTGCTCGACTGGCTGAGAGTCGAGAGCTATCTCCTGTTCTTCCCCTATGACAACTCGGAGATGTATCCGTTCGAGAACGAGGCGCCCGGCGATACACTTTGGGAGCTCGGTCTCGATTTCACGGTTTCGCCCGGCAAGGTGGGTTTCCGCGGCGCCGAGGAGCACTACCGACTCAAAGGCAAGGAACGCTTCAAGATCTTCGGGCTTCTCATCGACGGGACGACAGCGCCGGACGGCGGATCGGACATCACGCACAACGGGCGCAAGGTCGGCGTCGTGACGTGCGCCATGCATTCGCATCTGACAAACCGCACGATGGCGATTGCCCGTCTGTCGGTCGATACGGCTGTGCAAGGCACGCCATTGAAGATCAGCGGCAAGAACGTCGAGACGACGGCCATCGCGCACACCATCACGTTCGACGATCCGAAGAAGGCAAAGCGCAACGCTGTCGGGTAAGAGCGGAACCACCGTCACACGAAACAATGCGGCCGGCTCTCGACGAGGGTCGGCCGCATTCTTTTCAGACCGCAGGGCTGGGTTTTGAACGGGGCCCGCGCCTCACATGCGGACGCGGGTCTTCTCCGGGTCGTAGAAGGGGAAGCGCACGACCTTCGATTTCAGGCGCTTCTGGTGGCCGTCGAGGCGGCCGATTTCAACGGCGGTGCCGATCTCGGCTGCGGCCACGTCGAGGCGCGCGAGCGCCAGCGTCTTCTTGAGAAGCGGCGACTTCATCGCGCTCGTCACGATGCCGACTTCCGCTCGGCCGATGTAGACCTTGTCGCCGTGACCGGGCTTCTCGTTACCCGTGATCTCGAGGCCGACGAGCTTTCTCGACGGGGTCTGACGGCGGCGTTCGATGGCCATCTTGCCGATGTAGTCGTCTTCCTTCTTCGACGGCACCGTGAATGCGATGCCGGCTTCCATGGGATCGGTGGTCGAATCGAAGTCATGTCCTCCGAACACGAGGCCGGCTTCAATCCGCACCATGTCGAGGGCGTCGAAGCCCATGGGTGCGATGCCGTGCGCCTTGCCGGCATCCATGATCGCGTCCCAGACGGCCGGCGCATCATTCGGATGGCAG
This sequence comes from Hyphomicrobium sp., assembly GCA_033765145.1. Taxonomy (GTDB): domain Bacteria; phylum Pseudomonadota; class Alphaproteobacteria; order Rhizobiales; family Hyphomicrobiaceae; genus JAGVSR01. The sequence continues at coordinate 92,453 of JANRIH010000009.1, forward strand.
AAGACCTCGTAGCCCAATTCGCCCGTATAGCCCGTGCGCGACAGGACGATCGGAATACCCTGGTAGCCGCCGATCCGTCCGACCGTGAAGCGGAAGACGCCCAGTTCGTCGATGGACGGCTTGCCGGCTGGCGTCCAAACAATCTCGCGCAGCGTGTCGCGCGACTTCGGTCCCTGGACGGCGACGTTGTGAATTTGATCGCTGGCGGTCTTCAGGAGGAGTTTCGCGCCAGACTTTGCCGCCTGCTCCTTGATCCAGAGAATCGAGGCGTCATCCCCGCCGATCCAGCGGAAGTTCGTCTCCGACATGCGGAACAGCGTGCCATCATCGACCATGCCGCCGTGCTCGTAGCAGAGCGGGGTGTAGAAGATCTGCCCTGGAGCCAGCTTGCGGATGTCGCGCGTGAAGATGCCGTTGAGGAAGCCCTCGGCGTCGGGGCCCATGATCTCGAGCTTGCGCAGCGGCGAGAGATCCATGACGACGACGCGCTCGCGGCAGGCCCAGTATTCGTCCACGGCACCGTTCTTCGAGAAGCAGGTCGGCAGCCAGAAACCCCGATACTCGACGAACGAACGGGTCAGGGCCGAGGTGCGTGCGTGGAACCCGGTCTCGCGGGTCAGCTGCAACGGTGCGTCCGGTGTCATGCGGTATCCCATCGCGCGCTTGAAGTTGGCCGTCTTCGGATAGACGCGGACTTGAATTTCCGACAGGTTCCAGCCGTTGGCCGGATCGATGTCGTCGGGGCAGGACGACGCTCCGCAAACAAGATCGGACATGGCGCGCATCAGCACGTAGTCGCCCGGCCGCGACCAGGGCTCGTCGAACCAGATGTTGTTATGGGCGTCGACATTCGTATTGAAGAAGTAGTTGATCGCGGGCCAGCCGCGCTCACTCGATATGCCGAACGGCGCGAGTGCTGTGTTGAAGTTCTCTGAGCAGCTCGGATGGCCGAAGTAGCCGACGTCCTCGTAGTAGCGGCGTGTGCAGGCGAGGCCGAAGGTGTCGTGACGGCCAACGGTGTCCTGGACGACCTCGACGAGCGGGTTCTGCTGGCGGTCGAAGAATTTCGACAGAAGCCCCGGCCGGGGATAGGCAATCCCTGTCATCGTCCGCGTGGTCGTGGCGTCGATGCCGAGGACATCGCCCTTGTCGAGCGACTTCCTGTGGAACGCCAGGAAGTCGGAGCACTGGCGGCCGGCGATATCGACAATCTGGATATATTCGCCTTCGTGGACCTCGAACGATATCGCGCTCGCGATGTTGATCGTCATGTCGAGGCGCGGCTCGGCGAGAGGCTCGGGAAGGCGCAGGAGACCGGGTGCGGGGGCCTTCGCGCGGCGAATGAACACGAGAACGTCACTCGGCGGCGCCTGGTCCCAGACGGTCGGGCCATCCGCGGTCCAAGGTGCTGCGACGACAAGCGTTGACTGGCGCTCGACACGGGCCGCGTGGAATTCGCCGGCGGGCGCATCGGGGCCGAAGAGCTTCGACGCCTGGGCGCGGCCGATGTCGAGACCGCGGCGGAAGAGGCCGAAGCGCACGCGCGCGGCATCCTCGCTCTCGCCAGCGAGAATGGCCTGGAGCCCATGGGGTTTCGCGCGGCCCTTAAGGCCAATGGCTGGAAGATCGTTCTTGCCAGCGTTGTTGAACACGACAATTTCGACCGTCTGGCCGGGCTCGACGAGTGCGATTTCGAGAAGGTCGTCGCGCTCGAGTGCGAAGACGCCCGAGCCGCCACCCTTCACAACGTAGCGCTCGACGCCGGCATCAAGCGCGGGTGCGCCCGCTTTGACGAGGGTCGGACGGACCTTGGAAACCACGAGTGTGTCGGTCATCTTCGGGGCTCCTCGTCTCGGTCGGGCGTGCGGCTTGAGCGCGCGGCCATGGCGGGCGGCAGTCGGGCCGCGCCGCCGCGACCTCGCCCTTAGCCGTTCCGGAAATAGGCCTGGAAGCTGTCGTCCATGCACTGCATCCACGGCGTGTGGTGCTTCGGCGCCATCGTTCCCGTCAGCGTCGAGGGGTAGCTGTTGTCGCGATACGTCAGGATGTTAGCGGACTTGTGGTGCTCCCACTCCTTGAAGAGGCGTGCGCACATGTCGACGTCGAGGCGCGGATAGTCGGTCGGTGCGATGAGATCGCGAACGTATTCGGTCTGGTAGTCGATCGCGGCGAAGGCGTCAGGCAGCGATTCCTCCCACGCGATCCACTTCTGCATGTCGATGGCCTGATCGGTGAGCGAGGGTAATTTGATGCGGCCTAGGACCACGTCTCGCGCGTACCAAGCCTGCGCGTCGAACATGTTGAAGGTGTAATACTGGTCCTGCATGCCGAGGTACATGAACTTCGGGTTGCCCCACCAGAAGATGCCTTTGTAAAGGTTCGGCGGATAAAGGCGATTGCGCGACTTCAGGCGAAGGCTGTCCTCCAGGAACGGGTGGTGGTGGAGGTAGCCCGTGCAGAGGATGATGGCGTCGTAGTCGGCGGACGTTCCGTCGCGGAACGTGACCTTGCTGCCCTCGACCTTCGTCATGAGGGGTACTTCGTTGATCGCGGGCGGCCAATTGAAGCCCATGGGCTTCGTGCGCCACGTGAACGTGACAGCCTTGGCGCCGTACTTCAGGCACTGGATGCCGATGTCCTCGGACGAGTAGCTTGAACCGACGCAGAGCACGCGCTTGCCGGAGAACTCGTCGGCGGCGCGGAAATCATGGGAATGCAGGACGCGGCCGAGGAAAGTGTGGATCCCCGGGAATTCGGGCACGTTGGGTGTCGAGAAGTGACCGCTCGCGCAGATGACGTAGTCGAAGTCCGAAGTCGTGTGGCTGTCCGATATGAGGTTCTTGACCGTGACGGTGAAGTTGCCGGCGTCCTCGTTGTAGACGACCGACCGAACGGCGTGGCGAAGTTTGATGTAGCTTGCGACGCCGCTCTTCTCGATGCGGCCCTTGATGTAGTCGTGGAGCACGGCGCGGGGCGGGTAGGACGGGATCGGTTTTCCGAAGTGCTCCTCGAAGCCGTAGTCGGCGAATTCGAGGCATTCCTTCGGGCCGTTCGACCAGAGATAGCGGTACATGCTCGCGTGGACGGGTTCGCCGAATTCGTCGGTTCCCGTTCGCCACGTGTAATTCCAGATCCCGCCGTAGTCGGCCTGACGCTCGTAGCAGACGACCTCGGGAATATCGGCGCCTTTCCGCCGTGCGCTCTCGAACGCGCGCAGCGCCGCCAGTCCGCTCGGTCCCGCGCCGATGATGCAAACTCTTGTCATGGCCGTTTCTGTCCTTTCGCTGGAACGTCGTGTCGGTTGGCGTTTCGAATTCTGGCGTCGTGTCCGGGGCAACGAGACGTGCGGGGGTGTGCGCTCGCCTATTCTGGCCAGCAGCCGGGCGACGTTGGCAGGCCGTCGTCGTATTTCGCGAGCCAGTCGATTGTCGTCTGGCGGTAGCGGCTCAGCCCCTTGTAGTCCGCGATTTGCGGCGGCAACGTCTTTAGGACGCGGTGCAGGCGCCGGCCCCATTTTGGAACGGTCACGAGCTCCTTCATCTTGATGAGATAGGCGCGGATCGAGAACACGATGGCATTCGAGCGCGGCAGCCGCCACAGACCCTGAAGCTCGACGCGGAGATGGACCTTGTCGCCGACATTCTCGGGCGTCACGGTCGTCCGATCGGTGCCCCACTTGTGGTAGTTCTCGGGGCTCGTATCGAGGCGGGAATTGATCGTCATCGTCCAGTTGAGGCGCCGCACCGGGCGGCCCTGCTGGAGCATCAGCAGAAACTTCAGTGCGCGATCGAAGACGCCGGCTTCATGGGCGAGGGGTACGGGCGCGTGCCATTCCTTGAAGCTCATGCCGACGTCGAAATCGAGGGACCAGTCGGCCTGAGACGAGACGATACCGGAATCCATCCAAAGATCGCCGTCGCGCTGGTCGAGGAGGCAGAAGTCTCCCTGACACTGGCGTGTGATGTATTCCATGGGCCGGTAAGGCAGCGTCGAGACGTCACCGAAAATGAACTTCTGGTCGATCCCGAGCGGCCGGTTGATCCAGTGCCAGTTGTCGCCGTCGCGCGTCAGCGAGAAATGCTCGGGGTAGTCGCGCGCCATCGACGTCATCAGAAGTTCGACGAGGTCCCATTCGGCCGTCAGCATATGGGGGAGCGACTGGCAGCGGAGCGGGTCCTCGGCGAGCACCAGTGCGCGATCGCGCATGTCGGAGACGTAGTGCTCGTCGATGTCGATTGGGAACTCGTAGACCGATCCTTTCGGGCCCGGCACGTGGGGCTCGATGTTCACGGTGTACATGTATTTGTCTTCGTGGAACGGGAACGGGAAGCGCCGGATGGCCTCGGGGCTGTTCGAGAACGTGAAGTCGTCCCGGAACGTTTCGTCCTTGAAGATCAGGCCCATTTCGCACTCCTATTCGGCCGGGATCGCGGCCATGCCGCGCAAGGCCGCGTTCGCATCAGAGATCGAGCACGACCCCCGCGCCGTCGATACGCGAGACGCAGATCATCATCTTCTTGCCCGAACGTTTTTCTTCGTCAGTCAGGTAGTGATCGTTGTGGTGGATCGCGCCGTCGCACGCGATGACGCTCGTTTCGCACTGGCCGCACGCGCCGCCGCGGCAAAGGTAGGGGGCGTCGACGCCGGCCGCCTCCACAGCTTCGAGCACGCTTTGATATTGCCCGACGACGATCGACTTGTTGGACTTCGCCAGGTCCACCTTGAACGGCTTGCCGCTCGGAGGGGCCAGAAAGCGCTCCGAGTGGACATTCTCATCGGGCCAGCCGGCCTCGCGCGCGGACGCCAGGACCCAATCGATCATGCCCGAGGGGCCGCAGACATAGAGGTGTGTACCGAGTGGCTGGCCGGCCAGCAGGCGCGCCAACGGCAAAGCCTCGCGCTTGTCGTCGAAAAAGGTGTGGATGCGGTGGCCGTAGAGACCTGACAGGCGGTCGATATAGGCGCCGCGCGCGGGGCTCCGGTTGCAGTAATAGAGTTCGAACGGCATCTCCTCGCGATCGAGCTGGTTCATCATCGACATGAAGGGCGTGATCCCGATGCCGCCAGCGATCAGGAGATGCTTCCGCCCCCGGCGGTCGATCGGAAAAAGATTGACCGGCTGGGAGATCATCATCTCCGAGCCGACCTTCACTTTGTCATGCATGAAGACCGATCCGCCGCGCGAGTCGACCGTCCGCAACACGCTGATTTCGTAATGCGATCCGTCGAAGGGCGAACTCATCAGCGAATAGGGATTGCGGCGGACCGTGTCGCCGTCGCGCATCGTGACGACGGTGTGCGCGCCGCCGGAAAACTCCGGCAACTTGCTTCCGTCGCGCGTTGCGAAGCGGAAGCGCTTCACGCCCTCTGCAACGGTCTCGATGTCGGTCACTCGGACGGGGATATCAGTTGAGACCGTCATTCGTAGATCGTCTCCGCCGCTGGAACATCACCCGGCACTTCGGCGTCGACGCATACGCCTTGAAACGCGCCCAAGCGGCGCGAAAAGTGATCACGGACGAAGAGATTGAGACCGCAGTGCGCGCAACGGACGATGCTCGTCGTCACGTCGTCCGTCATACCCTTACAATGGACGCACTGCACGCGGCGCTTGGCCGAACCGCGGTGCTCCTGAATGACGGATTTCTGGTCGATGCCGACGGCCTGCGCCTCCTGGATAACGCTTGCGATGAAGGGCTCGGTGCCGGTGGCGTAGAGGCGCGTTCCCATGGTCGCGGTGGCGAGCGTGCCCTTCAAACGGAACATGGCTGTCGCGAGTGTTGGAAAGATCCACAGGCCCTGCGGATTCAGTTGTTTGAGCTTCTCCTCGAGACCCTGTCCCGCAGACCCTGTCGGGACATAGATGAGGATCGTCCGGTCGAAGAAGCCGGCAGGCGTCGTTTCCGCGAGTTCGAGAACGGCCCGTGCGCCCTCGCCTTCGGCGGCGACGATGTTCTGGCGCGCGTGAATGTCGGGGACCAAGCCCTTGTAGACGGGGCGGCTCGGCATTCCAGGTCTCAGCATCGCTTTCCCTCGACGATGTCCTCAACTCACGTGTCGCCAACGCAATGGCGAAGTCGGTTCTCTGAATTTCACCAACATTCGTAGCGGTGAAAGGATATTCCTAACATTATATCTGCGCGATCCCCGGCCGCAAGCAAAAGCGCATGGTCCAGAACAGAAAAGTCCGTGCCGTGTCCGCTCGTGTTCGTGCCGCGGACTCTCGCGAAACGAAAGGGCCGCACTGATCGCAGCGCGGCCCCTCGTTCGTTCGAAACGTGGGCCTCCCTATTTCGGGAAGCCGAGGAAGGTCGCGCCAAAAACATAGTCTGAAATCAGCACGACGGCGATGCCGGCGATGATCGTGAGATAGGGCAGGAACCCGGCGCGGCGATGGCCGAGGTCCTCACCCGTCATGCCAAGGTCGGACAGCATGGCGTCGGGGAAGCGGCCGCCATCCTGGATATAGTGTCGGAAGATGAAGACCGGAACGATCAGGAACGCGGCGATGAGGCCCGCGAACAGAGCGTTCGGATTCCAGACTTCGGCGCCCGCGCCCATGAAGACCGCGTTCACGAAGGCGAACAGGGTTCCCAACGCCAGGAGCCAGGTCGGCGCGCGGTAGGGCCGCTCGACGTGGGCGCTGTCGATGCGGTGGATCCAGCCCGCGTTCAAGTTCAGGAAGTTGAAGATGATGTAGCCGACGTTCGACACCGCGAGGATGAAGAAGAAGCTCGTCGCGTCGGCGCACGCGATGGCGAGGACGCCGAGGTTGACGAGAAGGTCGGTCCACATGGCGCGGGTCGGTGCGCCGTGCTCGTTCACGTGGCTCAGATAACGCGGCAGCCAGCCGTCCACGGAACCCTGATAGAGCGTGCGCGAGGAGCCCGCCATCGCAGTCATGATCGACAGCAGCAATGCCAGGATCATCAGCATCACCATGACGTTCACGATGAGGCCGTCACCTTTGCCGCCGACCATGTGGCCCATGGCTTCGGCGACGCCCGAGCCGTCGACGATCGGTGTCGCGAGCATGCCCTGCAGGCCGAGCACGCCTTGGAACGTGAACGGCACGAGCGTGAAGATGACGATGCAGAGGAGGCCCGAATAGAAGATCGCCTTGAAGGTGTCGGTCTTCGGGTCGCGGAACTCGCGCGTGTAGCAGATCGCGGTTTCAAAGCCGTAGGTCGACCAGGCCGCGATGAACATGCCGCCGAGGACCAACTGCCAACCGGCCAGATCCCAGGCTCCAGGCTCGGGCGCGTAGGCGGCGGCGAGCGGCACGAGGGGAGAATAGTTCGACCAGTTGATCTGTCCGGTCAGGATCGGGACGATGCCGACGATCAGCATCGGCACGATCACGAGCAGGCCGATGATGCGCTGCACGTTCGCCGTGCCGAGGATGCCGCGATGCTGGATGGCGAACACGAGCAGCATCAGAACGGCGCCGATCCAGAACGCGGCGTTGAGCGAGTAGCCGACGGGGCCGAGGGTTCCGGACAAGAGCGTCCAATTGCGGATCGTGGGCGTCAGCGCGGCAATGCCGTCGGTCGCAAGCAGCGCTGTGATCGCGTCCGTGGCGGTCTTGCCTTCGTTGGCCGCCAGCCACTCGACGACGCGGGGGCTATCTGCCGCGATGGTCGCCGCATTCGCCTTCATCCAATCGACGACGGCAGCGCTGTCGGCGGCTGGAATGGGGAACAATGCATTCAGGAGGTAGGCCGCGGCGATGGAGCAGCCGAGCGACAGAACGGGCGTCCACGCAATCCAGTTGCACCAGACGGATAGTGGCGCGACGATCTTGGAGTAGCGGACCCATGCAGCGGCACCGTAGACGGACGCGCCGCCGGACTTGTTCGGGAATAGTCCCGCGATCTCGGCGTAGGTGAAGGACTGAATGAAGCCCATCAGCATCGATGCGGCCCAGATCAGAAACGCGACGTTTCCGGTCGTGCCCGCGATGCCGCCAATGGAAAATAGAACGAGCGCCGGTACCCCGCTCGCAACCCAGAATGCGCCCGTCCAATCGATGGCACGGTGCATCGTGCGTCCGCCGTCATGGCTGGACGCGCCTGCCGTAGTTGTGACCATATCTCCCCCAGTGGCGTTTTTTGCCAACTCTCCGCGCGTCCGGGGCTCGATTGTTTCGAGGATCGCATTTTCAGCCGGGCGGCGGGCGGCTTCCGACCGTTTTGGACGTCAGCTCGCAGGGCATGGGAACACCCAGTTGCCCTCTCTGTCAAAAATTATTCTTGTCACGAAACTCAGCAATAGGTCGATGGGCAGTGGAAAATCGTGCTGCAGCGCCGTTGCGGCACCGCAAAAAGCTCGAGGCCCGGCATTCGGAGAATGCCGGGCCTCGAGTGTCACGGGCGCTGGCCGGGGTGCTGACCGCCGGCGCCTCTGGACAGGTGCGGCTTACTCCGCCGGGCTCGCGGTGAAGCTACCGATGATCTCCTTGTGGTGGGTCGCTTCCATGTAAATCTGCTGCATGATGAACGCGATGAAGAAGAGCGCGAGGCCTACTGTGAAGGCCATTTCCATGCCGTGGAACGGATAGGCGGCGCCGATCTCGGGCAGCTTGTCGAGCGATGTCAGTCCGGTGTTCATCTCGATCTCCTTGGATTGACTGAGTTGCAGTCGGACGTGTCATTCCGCGTGGCGGCACGGGTGTGCCGCCACGTTCGTTCGCGCGTCAGATCTTGCTTTCCTTGCGCTGCAGAGCCTCGAATGCGGCTTCCGCACCCGACAACTGCGGGTACGTCGTCGAGGACGATTCGCCATCGAGGCCCGTGAGTTCGACGCGCGGATCGACGCGAAGGAGGCCGGCCGCCTTCAGGATGCCGCCCAGGATGTAGGCCGGGATGAAGCCGAAGCCGATCGCGAAGATCAGCGAGCAGATCGCGTTGCCCCAGGGTGTCACGATCGGCAGGCCTTGCGCGTTGGTCCCGAACCAGCCAGCACCTTCCGACAGCGCGACGAACGTCGCCGCGCTCGGATAGATCGCCGGATAGCCCCAGAGTGCGAAGCCCGCGACGATGCCGCCGAAGAGGCCGCAGTAGCCGTGGACGGCCACCGCGCCGACCGCGTCGTCGATATTGAACGTCTTCTCGACCCAGTTGTGCAGGTAGTAGGCCATCGCCGTTCCGACGACGGCGATCGCGAGGGCGACGGCGGGATGGTAGAGGTCGTTGCCGGCGCTCGCCGAGATGAGGCCCGTGAGACCTCCGGAGAACGTCCAGAACGCATTGCCGCCCGAGACCATGTAGGCCGCCATCATGCCGCCGAAGAGCGCCAAGAGGAAGTTCATGGTGACGCCCGACAGAGTGATCGGGAAGCCGTAGATGTTTGTTGCCGTCCAGTAGGCCGGCTGGCCTTCGGCGGCGATGTTCGCGATCGGGATGTGGCAGGCGGCGTAGAAGCCGATGAAGCCGATGTAGATGAAGAACAAGCCAACCGTCACCATCCACGGATTGTGGGCGGGGATTTCACGTGGCGTGCCATCGGGGGCGAATTTGCCGATGCGCGGTCCGAGGTGGAGCAGGATGCCGAGGGCCGCGAAGCCCGCAACGCTGTGCAGCACGGCTGAGCAGTACTGGTCGTGGAACCCGAGGTACTGCGTCATCCAGCCGTTGCCGGCCCAGCCCCACGCGGCGGGAAGCACCCAGGCGATCGCGCCGACATAGACGGCGATGATCAGGAAGCCCGAGGTCTTCGCTCGCTCGATGATCGAACCCGAAACGATCGAGGCCGCCGTCATTCCGAAGAGCGCGAAGGCGCCCCAGAAAACGCCCGAGATGCGGTCCTGGAGATTTGGTGCGAGTTTCTCGGACCAAGGTTCGAAGCCAGTCGCGAGGCTGACGGATGTCGACGCGACGGGCCAGCCCTGGAGGGCGATGTAGATCCACATGCCGAACAGGAAGAAGGCGAGGCCCACGACCGGGATCGCCATCGCGTTCTTGAGCAGGGTGTGCTGCACGTTCTTGGTGCGGGCGACGCCGACCTCGTACATGCAGAACCCGACGTGAATGAAAAACATCATCGCGATCGTCAGGAGGAAGTAGAACTCCGTGAAGATCGTCACAATTGCGGTTGTTGAATCGGCCATTCAGAGGCTCCCCTTCTTGCGCCCGGTCGGGCCTGGACGACCCGCGCCGCTCGATTTTGCAGCGCAGCACCCCACCCACCTGTTTCTTAAAGGGCAACTAATGTGCCAAACATGAAAATGGAGGCGTTACGTCCGTCCGCACCGGTAGAAAACCGCGCCCATTCAAGGGGTTTCGTGTTGGTCGTCATTCAGTAGGCGCAACATCTACGTCGCGGCGCTAACCAAACCCTATGGCGACCCTGCCTTGGGAGTTAGCAGTCGAAGCCCTTGGTCTAGGCAGCGGCGACGGTTCGAGGCGTCGGCAGTTTTTGCCGACGGCCCCCGGCTGCGATTGCCGCCATCAGGTCTCGACCTCGACCGGGCAAATGCCGTACTTCGTCCTCCATGACCTCCGCCGACTGGACCGAATACTTTCCGGGCCTCAGGACCCTGCCGCCGGACCTCGCGCGGCAGCTCGTGCAGGCGAGCCGCGTCGTCACGCTGCCGGCCGGCACGCGGATCTTCGGACCCGGTCAGGCGCCCGAAAACTATCTCCTTCTCATCAAGGGTACGGTCCGGGTTCAACAGGTCTCGGACAGCGGTCGCGAGATCGTCCTCTACCGTGTGTCGGCGGGGGAGAGCTGCGCGCTGACGACCGCGTGCCTCATGGGTTACGAGGAATATCAGGCGGAAGGGATCGTCGAGACGGAAGCCACGGCCGTCGCGATCGCGCGCTCGATGTTCGACGAACTGATCGCGTCGTCCGCCGAATTCCGGAAGTTCGTATTTACGGCGTTTTCGGTCCGGATCACCAACCTCTTCCGGACGATCGAGGAAATTGCGTTCTCCCGGCTCGACATCCGTCTCGCCCAGCGTCTCCTCGCGCTCTCGGATGATCGCGGGCAACTCGCGATGACGCATCAGCAACTCGCCTCCGAACTCGGCACGGCGCGCGAGGTCGTCAGCCGGCAACTCCACGAGATGCAGCGGCGCGGCATGATTGAAACGTCCCGCGGTGCCGTCAGAATTTTGGATCGCGCCGCGCTCGACGATCTTGCACATCTCGCTTGAGTGCGACCTCTTGGCCCTCGTCCGAGATCTGCCGCATCACCGTGACTTGGTCACAGACCCTCCCGCCCGGGCTGCGCTAATTGCCGGCAAGCATCAAACCCTGATCACCGGGAGCAAATTGTCATGTCGATCAATGTCGGGACCGTAGACCGCAGCCTGCGCATCGCCATCGGACTTTTTCTGCTGAGTCTCGTTTTCTGGGGACCGCAATCCTATTGGGGTCTCGTCGGGATCGTCCCGCTTGTGACAGGGCTCGCGCGGTTCTGCCCCAGCTATAAGATCGCGGGTGTTTCGACCTGCGGGCGCCAGACCTGATCTCGGATCGGGGTGTCCGGCGCCGACCTAATGAACACATTGGGAATGCGGAGATCACGAAGACTATGACAATCGTCGAATTCACGCCCGTGCCTGCGCTCGCCGGCGGCGTGCTCATCGGCCTCGCCGCGACGCTCATGATGGCCACAGTCGGACGGATCGCAGGGATCAGCGGGTACCTCGCGCGCCTCATTCCGCCGGTCACGGCGGGAGACGCGGCGCAGTCACTGCTCTTTCTCGGCGGTCTCGTTGCGGCTGTCGTCGCGTGGCCGTTCGCGACCGGACAGCCGGTTGCTCATTCCGTGACATCGTCGCCGGTGGCCCTCGTCGCAGGCGGCCTTCTCGTCGGCTTCGGAAGCGTCGTCGGAAACGGGTGTACGAGCGGGCACGGGGTCTGCGGTCTCGCGCGCTTTTCGGTCCGTTCGCTTGCCGCCGTCGTCGTCTTTATGAGCACGGCCGCGGCAACGGTCTTTGTCGCCCGCCACATCCTCGGAGGTTGAGATGGCTCTCGTGTCCTTTTTCATCTCAGGGCTGCTGTTCGGCGCGGGTCTCATCGTGTCGGGATTGGCAAACCCGGCCAAGGTGCAGAATTTTCTGGACGTCGCCGGGACCTGGGACCCGAGCCTCGCGCTCACCATGGGTGCTGCGGTCGCGACGACGGCGATCGGCTATCGTTTCGCGTGGGCGCGCAAGGGGCCTGTCTTTGCCGAACGCTTTCAATTGCCGAGCCGAACGGACATCGACGCGCGGCTCGTCGCCGGCGCGGCACTCTTCGGGATTGGGTGGGGTCTCGTCGGTTATTGTCCCGGCCCGGCGCTCGCCGCACTTCCGATCGGTGGCGTGGCCACAGCCACGTTCGTCGCTGCCATGATCGGGGGCATGCTCGTCGCACGGTTCGCGGCGACTGGCACATCAACGCTGCCGTCGAGGGCCGCCACATGATCAACCGGGCCCTCGCCTCCATCCGGCAGGTTTTCGCGCGTTCCGCTGTTCCACCGACGCCGCTCCATGAGGACAAGAGCATGTCTCAGAATATCCATTCCGATCAGATCCCGCACCCGGTCGATCTTGAGGTCAAACCCGAGGTCACGGCTTTTTTCGACGAGGCGACCAACACGGTCAGCTACGTCGTCAAGGACCCCAAGTCGAATGCCTGCGCCATCATCGACAGCGTGATGGACATCGACTACGCGGCCGGCCGCATCACCTACGACAATGCGGACGCGATCATCCGCCATGTTCGGGAGCACAATCTCACGGTCGAATGGCTGATCGAGACGCATGCGCACGCGGACCATCTTTCGGCGGCGCCCTACATCCAGAGCCAGCTCGGTGGAAAGCTCGGGATCGGGGCCAACATCAAGATCGTCCAAGAGGTCTTCGGCAAGATCTTCAACGAGGGCACCGCATTCCAGCGGGACGGCAGCCAGTTCGACCGGCTGTTCGAGGATGGCGACACCTATTCCATCGGCTCGATGAAAGCTTTCGCGATGCTGACGCCGGGACATACACCCGCCTGCATGACGCATGTCATCGGAGATGCCGCCTTCGTCGGCGACACACTCTTCATGCCCGACGGCGGCACGGCACGGGCGGATTTTCCCGGCGGTGACGCGGCTCAACTCTTCCGGTCGACCAAGCGCGTTCTGGCTTTGCCCGAGGCGACGCGCCTCTTCATGTGCCATGACTACGGACCCAACGGGCGCGAGATCAAATGGGAGACGACAGTCGGCGAAGAACGCGCGCACAATATCCACGTAAGAGACGGCGTCAGCGAAGAGGAGTTCGTCGCTATGCGGACGGCGCGCGATGCGACGCTCGGGCTGCCGAAGCTCATCATACCTTCAATTCAAGTCAATATCCGTGGCGGCAACCTTCCCGAACCCGACGACAGCGGGAAGCGCTTCCTCAAGGTTCCCGTCAACGAGCTCTGACTTTCGTCTGCTCCGGCGATGGTCTTCGGACCGTCGCCGGCGCCATTTAGGCTCCCGCTTTCACCGCCAACCAGGTCACGCCTATGAATTTGAAGAAACTCACCGATGACTTCTGGGTCGCGGGACAGATCGCACCGTCCGACGTGGCGCAGTTCAGAGCGCAAGGCTTCCGATCCATCATCGACAACCGGCCGGACGGTGAAGGTGCGGACCAGCCTGGGTTTGCGGAAGTGGCGGCCGCTTCGAAGGCCGAGGGGCTCGAAGCGCGATATCTGCCCGTTACGATGGGGATGGTCAGCGATGCGGACGCGCTGGCGTTCCGGATGGCGATCGACCAACTGCCGAAGCCGATCCTGGCCTATTGCCGCTCGGGCACTCGGTCCGCGACGCTCTGGAGTCTCGCTGAGGCGGGACGGCGGCCCATGAACGAGATTCTCGCCAGGACGGGTTCGGCCGGTTTCGACATGTCGGGTGTCGCGCAGCGTGTGGCCAATCAGGGCGGACTGGGAAGCGGTGACGCGTCGGCGAGCCACGACGTCGTGATCGTCGGAGGCGGTGCGGCGGGTGCCGCGGCGGCAGCCAGTCTCCTCAAGCGCGATTCCAGGCTCGACGTCGCCATCATCGAGCCTCAGGACGTGCACTACTACCAGCCGGGCTTCACACTCGTCGGAGGCGGCGTTTTCCGGCCTGAAGTCACGGCCCGATCGATGGCGTCCGTGCTGCCGCGTGCCGCCACGTGGATCAAGGCCGCCGTCGCGGGTTTCCTCCCCGAGCAGAACGCGGTCGTGATCGAGGGATGCCGCCTCGTCCGCTACAAGAGCCTCGTCGTCTGTCCGGGGTTGATGCTCGATTGGTCCGCAATTCCGGGTCTCGCCGAGACGCTCGGCCAGAACGGTGTCACGTCGAACTACCGCTATGATCTCGCGCCCTATACGTGGCGTTTGGTCCAAGGCTTGAAATCGGGACGCGCGCTCTTCACGCAGCCGCCGATGCCGATTAAATGCGCGGGCGCACCGCAGAAGGCGATGTATCTCTCCGCCGATCACTGGATGCGAACGGGAGCGCTCTCCAATATCGACATCGAATTCGCGACGGCGGGTGCGGTTCTGTTCGGCGTCCCGGATTACGTGCCGGCGCTGATGCAATACGTTGAACTCTACGGAATCACTTTGAGTTTCGGGCACACGCTCGCGGCCGTCGACGGCCCACGCAAGACCGCGCAGCTCAATCGGGCGCGCCCTGACGGCTCGACAGAGACCGTCGAGCGGTCCTTCGACATGCTGCACGTCTGCCCGCCGCAGAAGGCCCCGGACATCATCCGGTCGAGTCCAATCGCGGACGCTGCCGGATGGATCGACGTCGATCCGGCGACGCTCAGGCACCGCAAGTATGCAAACGTCTTCGGGCTCGGTGACGCCGCGAACACGCCCAACGCGAAGACGGCGGCCGCCGCGCGCAAACAGGCGCCCGTCGTCGCCGAGAACATCATGTTCGATCTCGGGCGCCGGCCGGCCCTTTCGGCCTACGACGGCTACGGCTCGTGCCCGCTGACCGTCGAGCGCGGGAAGATCGTCCTCGCGGAATTCACGTATGGAGGCAAAGTCGCGCCGTCGTTTCCGAAGTTCGTCATCGACGGCACGCGACCCTCGCGTTCGGCATGGGTGCTCAAGGAGCGCATTCTGCCGTCGATCTACTGGCGCGCGATGCTCAAGGGCCGCGAATGGATGGCCAAGCCGAAGGTCATGGCCTAATGCCGATTACGGATATTCTGGCTGTCGGGTCGGGCGGACTCGTCGGCTTCGTCCTCGGGCTCATTGGTGGCGGCGGCTCCATTCTGGCCGTGCCATTGCTCGTGTATTTGGTGGGCGTACAAAGTCCGCACGTCGCCATCGGAACGAGCGCTGTCGCCGTCGGGCTCAGTGCACTCGCGAACCTTGTCGCCTACAGCCGCAAAGGCATGGTGAAATGGCGCTGCGCGCTCGTGTTCGCGGCGGCCGGCATCGTCGGAGCGCTGCTCGGCTCCTCGGCCGGCAAGGCGTTCGACGGGCAAAAGCTGCTCTTGCTTTTCGGGCTCCTTATGATCGCCATTGCGGGCCTCATGCTGCTGCGGCGCGGATCGGAGGGTGACGAGAATGTCCGGTTGACGCTCACCTCGGCTCAGGGACTCCTGCCGTGGCTTCTCGCCTATGGCGTTGCGGTCGGCGTGCTCGCCGGCTTCTTCGGGATCGGTGGCGGCTTCCTGGTCGTGCCCGGCCTCATGGCTTCGACCGCCATGCCAATGTCGTTCGCGGTCGGCTCCTCGCTCGTGTCGGTCGCGGCTTTCGGCTTTGCGACCGCCGGCAATTACGCGCTCTCGGGCCTCATCGACTGGATGCTGGTCGCTGATTTCGTGCTGGGCGGCATTGTCGGAGGCATTGCGGGCCGGGCGGCCGGACACTGGCTCTCGCAGTACAAATCTGCGCTGTCGACGATCTTCGCTATTACGGTTGCTTCCGTCGGGGCGTATGTCGTTTGGCGTGGCATTGCGAATTGAGCGCGCTCTGCGCGCGACCGATCATTCGTCTTCGCGATTGCGTGGGTAGCTGATCACGGACAGGAAGCGGATCGGCAGTTTGACGAGTTCCTCCGGGCCGTGCGGCGCGTCGGCGTCGAAGAACAGACTGTCGCCCGGTTTCATCGTGTATAGCCGGTCAGCGTGGCGATAAACGACTTCGCCCTCGAGCATGTAAAGGAATTCGAGGCCCGCATGCTGGAAGAGCGGGAAGACGTCCGACTCTTCCGTCAGCGTGATGAGATAGGGTTCGACGACGACGCCGGACGACGCGCTCCCCGTGTGGCCCAGCAATTCATACTGATGGCCCGCGCGGGTGCCGCGGCGTTCGATGACGAGGCCTTGGCCCGCCGAGACGAACACGGCGTCGCGCTTCTCCTCGAAGCGCCGGAAAAGTGCCGTCACCGGAACGCCGAGCGCCCGGGACAGGCGCTGCAATGTCGTCAGCGAAGCGGAGGTCACGCCGTTCTCGATTTTGGAGAGCATGCCGAGTGAGAGACCCGTTGCCCGGGCGAGATCGGACACCGTGATGCCGAGCTTCTTGCGGAATGCGCGCACCTCGCGGCCGATGGCGACTTCCAGTGCGTTATCGCGAGCGCCCGATAGGGCGTGCGGGTCCTGGACCGGAAATTCCTCGAACTCGGTCGTTTCGCCGGTGTGATCGTGGCGAATGACGGGACGGGGCCGCGTCAACTGAGATGCGCCGTCGTCGTCGTCCTGATTTGCCGACAGCAGCTTCGACTTCCGGCTCGATCGTTCGAATTCCGCGCTCGTCGCTGCTGTCTTCTTCATGAGGTTTCGAGTTCTCTGATCGAATTCAGTCCGCAGATTCCGCCGCCAAATTCCGACGCGGCATCCATGAGGCACTCAAAGAGATACAGGCCGGACGCACTGTCGGCAAGCAAGTGATAGACCGGTGTGGACCCCACATCGGAACGTGCCAGAATTGCATTCAACTTGGCGATTGAAGTTTGTGCAATTGAAAGATCGACAAATCGCGTCGTGCGAACATCGACCCCGCAGATCTTTGCGAACAATTGAGGCGCTTTGTGTCCGCTGATCGCGAACCAGGCATTGCCATCGCGACGCAGGACGGGAAATGTCCGTTCGCCATCGTCGATCGACCATGAGCCGATCAGCTTTTCTATCGCCGTGTTGTCGCCTGAAAGGGGACCGAGCATCACGATCTCGCTCGCGGCAAGGACGAGACACAGCGATCCGTCGGCTTGGCGAAATGCGCGATTTGCCGTCGCTTCGAGCGCAATGCCGCGTTTCTGCATGGCGGGCACGGTTTCGCGGCCCTTGAAGCCGATACGCGGCAAAGGCGAGAGATCGGCGATCGCGAGGGCGCGCGGATCGGCGGATGATCGCGCCTTAGCGACGACCGCGGCGTCGCCGATCGCCGTCCAATCGACGTCATATCGATCGAGCGCCGATCTCAGCGGTGTTCGCCTCAGGTGGTTTTCGACACCGGCCATGTCTCAGAGCTCCTGGCGCGCATTTTCAGGATCGTAGAATGGCGTCGACACGACGCGCGCCTCCACCATCGCCCCGAAGTCCGCGCGAATATGGAAAATATTTCCATTCTCAGTCATGTCGATCGGGAGGTACGCGAGCCCGACGACTTTGCCGAGCGACGGCGACCGGATCACCGAGGTCACGCGGCCGGCAATTGCGCCATCGCGGATGACGAGGTGGCATTCCTTCGGCTGCGGGCTCGTGGTATCCGAAATTTCGAAGCCGACGAGACGGCGGGTTATTCCCTTCTTCTCGAGCAACTCGATCGAGCGCTTGCCGACGAAGAACGGTTTCTTGCGGCCGATGGCCCAGGCCAAGTTCGCTTCGACGGGATTGGTCAGGCCATCGGTGTCCTGACCGACGATGATGTGACCCTTTTCACAACGCAGGACGCGCTGGGCCTCGACGCCGAAGGGTTTGAGACCGAGCGGCTGGCCGGCGGCCATGATCGCGTCCCACAGCGCCTCGCCCATGCCTGCGGGGCAGTGGATCTCGTAACCAAGTTCCCCGACGAACCCGACACGGAGTATGCGGACAGGTACGCCGGCCAGCACCCCCGTGCGGCAGCCCATGTAAGGGAACGCATCCTTCGAGAAGTCGATGTCGGTCGCGAGTTTCGTGATGATCTCACGCGCACTGGGGCCGGCGAGGTTCATGCCCGCCCAGGCGGCCGTCACGTTGGCGACGTCGACGTCCATCTTCCACTGCGTGTTGTACCAGGACATCGCGCGATAGACCTGATCGACGGCGCTTGTGGTCGCGGTGACGTAGAAATGGCGTTCATGGAGGCGGCAGGCGACGCCGTCGTCGATCAACACGCCCGACATGTCCGTCATTAGGGCGTAGCGGGCACGGCCGACGGGCTGCTTCTCGTAGGCCCACGTGTACATACGATCGATGAACGCGGCCGCCTCGCGACCGCGAATGTCGAGGCCACCGAGCGTCGAGACATCGATGAGGCCAGCCGCCTCGCGAACGGCTTTCACTTCGGCATCGATCGCGCGCTGGGCGTCGTCCTTGGCCCCGTAGTAGGCCGGACGCATCCAGAGCCCGGCCGTCATGAATTGCGCGCCCAATTCCACGTGGCGGCGGTGCATGGCGGTCAGACGCTTGGGCTCGAACGCGCGGCCGGCCATGTGCGCGAATTTCTCGGGCACGAGTGGGGGTCGGAACGTTGTCGTGCCGATCTCTTCGAGCGCCTTCCCGGTCGCTTTGCCGACGACGCGGATCGTGTTGAGGTTGGCGTGGCGGCCCTGACTCGGGCCGAGGCCCGCGGTCGAGTAACGTTTGACGAGCTGGATGTCGTCGTAGCCGTCCTTTACCGAGTTGACGATGTCCTTGATCGTTAGGTCCTCGTCGAAGTCGATGAACTCCTTGCCCTTGCCGCTCTTGAAGATCGGATAGGGATGCGTGATCCGAGCGGCCATGGGATCGGAGACGGCTTCGGTCCTCAGAGCCGCACCGCCAGCCGGGCGACCAAGTGCTAGGTCGGCGGCGAGTCGTCCTGTTCGCGTTGCCTCCTCATGCACGATGTCCGGTGACCATAGCCCGGCCGCACTGCCGGCAAGATGGACGCCGTCCGGCAGCGACGTCGCCCGGTGCATGGCGGTCGCGGGATCATAGACGACCTTGGCGCCGGCGTGGCTCGAAAGGTTCATGGCGGGCTGGAAGCCGACGCTCATCAGAACCGTATCGCACGACATCCATTCGATCATTTCAGAAGCGGCGCCCGAGTCGTTGAGGCGCGCGACGGCCACGCCATCGACTCGCAGCTTGCCGCCGGCGTCGACGACCGTCGCGCGCGGAATGATGCGAATGCCTTTCGCGCGAACCGCTTCGACCTCGGGCCCGTCCACGGCACCGAGATCGACTACGGCCGTGATAGCCGTGCCGGCCTCCGAGAGGTCGAGGGCCGCGGCATAGCCCAGTGCGTTCGAGGTGACGACGACGGCCTTGTCGCCGACTTTCACGCCATAGAGGCGCATCAGCCTTTGGGCCGCGGACGCGAACATGATGCCCGGGCGATCATTGTTCCGGAAGACGAGTGGCTGGTCGAAACTTCCCGCGGCCACGATCGTCTGGCGCGCGCGGACCTTGCAGAGTCTGTTGCCGGTGATGATCGAGGCCCAATTGTCGGCGAACAGACCCGACACGACGGCCTTGGTCATGATCGTCAGATTGGGGAGCGACCGCGCCGTCGCGACGAGTCGTTCGCGCGTTTCGTTGGCGGCGCCGCGGTTCTCGGCCATTCGTCCATAAAGAAGCGATCCGCCAAGGAGCGGTCCTTCATCGACGAGGAGCGTGTCAGCCCCGCTCTCTGCGGCTGCGATGGCGGCCGCAAGCCCGGCCGGTCCGCCGCCGACGACGAGGACGTCCGCGAAGAGGTATTCCTTGTCGTAGTAGCGGTGTCCCGCGCGCGGATCGAGCTTGCCGAGGCCCGCCATTTCGCGAATGGGTCGCTCGTAGAACCACCAGGACCGGTTCGGCCAATAGAACGTCTTGTAGTAGAAGCCGACCGGCAAAAACCGGGAAAACTTGTCGATGATCGCATAGGCGTCGTTCTCAAGCGAGCCGAGCCAGTTCACGGATTTGACGGCGAGACCCGACGAGACCGGATGGAGGTCGGCGCGCACGTTCGGTTCATCGGCGACCTGGACGAGCGTATTCGCGTCGTGACCGGCCATCGTCAACGCGCCGCGCGGACGATGATATTTGAATGAACGCGAGAGCAGCACCTGACCTTCGGCATGGAGGGCCGAGGCGATCACGTCGCCGGCGAAGCCATTGAACAGCTTGCCGTCGAACATGAACGTCAGCGATCTCGTGCGATCGATCAGAAGGCCAAAGCCGGGTTCATTGATGCGGCTCGTCATGCCGATGCTCCCGTTGCACCGGGGGGCGCACTTGTCGCGGCGGTGCTCTTGCGAGCGAAGTAGGCGTCGACGGTCATCGTTTCCAATATCTCGTCGGTGATGGTGTTGCGGCGTGCGATGAACCAGTAGTTGGTCGGCGTGTGGAGCCACCATTCGACGACCTCGCCTGCGAGGTTTTCTTCGAGGAAGAGGTAGGCGGTCCATTCCACATCGGTCGCCGTCGCAGGGTCGGGCATATCTTTCACGTCTCCCTGGCAGACGAACTCCGAAATATTGCGCGGCCCGTTCAGCGGACAGTTCATGATCTTCATGGCTTGACCTTCATTGAGAGGCCTCAATGTCCGACGGATGCCGCGCCCTTCTCGCCGACGAGATCGAAGGTCGAGAAGCGGGAGAGGGCAAAGGGCTCGAGGAGCTTGGGCTGGCGGCCGGTCGCGACGCATTCGGCCATGCGCTTGCCGGAAACGGGCGTGGCTTTGAAGCCCCACGTACCCCAGCCGGCATCGATGAAATAATTCTCGACAGGCGTCAGTCCCATGACGGGTGAGAAGTCGGGCGTCATGTCGGCCATACCGGCCCACTGGCGGAGAATTCTCAATTCGCCCATGAACGGGAAGAGTTCCAGCATGTGACCCATGAGGCTTTCCTTGAAGTCGAGCGTCGATCGCGTCGAATAGAGACCGTAGGGATCGGTCGCGCCGCCCATGACCATTTCCCCGCGCGCGGACTGGGAGATGTAGACGTGCAGCGACCCGGAGACGACGATCTGATCGAGGATCGGTTTCACGGGTTCGGAAACGCAGGCCTGCAGCGGAATGGTCTTGATCGGGAGGCGGAGGCCGGCCATGCGCGCGACGTGGCCTGACGAGCCCGCAACGGCTTGAAGGACTTTGCCGGCGTGAATCGTGCCGCGCGTAGTCTCGACGCCTTTGACGCGGCCGTTTTCAATCAGAATGCCTTTCACTTCGGTTTGCGTGTGGACTTCGACGCCGCGCTTCATCGCCTCCTTGGCGTAGCCCCACGCGACCGAGTCGTGACGCGCGATGGCGCCCGGGGGGTGATAGAGCGCGCCGAGGATCGGGTAGCGCGCTTCGTCGGAGACGTTCATGACGGGGCAAAGGCGTTTCACTTCCTTGTCGTCGATCACCTCGGAATTTACGCCCAAGTGCTTGTTCACTTCCGCCCGCCAGCGGGCCGTGCGCATGGCGGCATCGGTGTGGGCGAGCGTGAAGTGTCCGCGCTCGGAATACATGACGTTGATGTCGAGTTCGGTCGAGAGATCGCGGAAGAGCTCGACCGATTCCTTGTAGAAGCGGACGCCTTCCTCGGTCAGGTAGTTCGCCCGGACGATTGTGGTGTTGCGGGCCGTATTGCCGCCCGCGAGCCAGCCTTTGTCGAGAACGGCGACATTCGTAATTCCGTGGTTCCTGGCCAGGTAGTAGGCGGCCGCGAGACCATGCCCGCCTGCGCCGATGATGACGACGTCGTAGGTCTTCTTGAGGTCGGGTTTCCAGCGGAAGTGGGGATCGTCCGGGTGCTCGCGGTGGAGCGCGTACTTCAGCAATCTCAAAGGCATTTCTGAGCTCCGGACCGGCCGCCGCCGACGTCCCGGGGCGCGGCCATTCTGGCGTTGTTCCTATCGTGCAAGAATTTTTCCGATGGTTCAAGCCTCCATCAATTGCGCGGGCAGAATGCCGCTTGCTTAGTCTTCAGGCAGATCAATAGATTGGCTAATCGCTCAGCAAATAGGCACACGACTTGACAGATTGCGGCGAGTTGCCACAGACTTTCCGGGCATAAAAAACTTTTGACGCTGAGGCAACACTCAAATCCCTGGGGGATGCGATGAATGATCAACTCACGACGGTCACAACCGTCTTCATCGAATTCTACTACTGGACGACGGTCGTCTTCATGTTCCTCATTCACGTGGGGTTCTGCATGTACGAGGTCGGCGTGAGCCGCCGTCGGAACCACATGCACACGCTCATGAAGAACACGATGGCGATTCCGCTCGTCACCTTGACCTTCTTCCTGTTCGGATGGTGGATCTACTTCGCTTTCCCCAGCGGCTTCTACTGGTACAATTTCGTCCCGGATCCCTTGCCCTATGATCCCAATCTCGTCGCGGCACCCAACAGCCCGCTCATGGGCACGCATCTATCGGGAGCCAACGCGACCGACGCCGCTGCGGGCATCACAGCCGATGGGCTCAACGGCGCCGCGACGTGGCATCGCCTAAACGGCGTCTTCTGGGCCGCGTTCCTGCTCTTCTCCATCACAACGGCATCGATCATTTCGGGTGCCGTCATCGAGCGCATCCGGTCGGGCGCATTCTGGATCATCGCGGTCTGGGTCGGATCGGTCACGTGGATCACGGATGCGGCCTGGGGCTGGAGCGCCACGGGCTGGATGGTCAAGTATCTCGGCTATCACGATGCCTATGCTTCGGGCGTGGTGCATGCCATTGCCGGCGGATCGGCGCTCGCGGTCTTGATCGTCCTCGGACCGCGGATCGGAAAGTTCCGCGCGGATGGCACGCCGCGTGAGATTCCGCCGCACAATCCCTGGCTCGTGACGATTGGCCTCTTCCTCATCTACACGGGCTTCTGGGGCTTTTACGCCGCCTGCAACATTCCGATGATCGCGCCCGCGACGATCGCAGGTCAGATCACCGGCGAGACATGGACCGCAACGAACATCTATCTGACACCGACGACGCTCAGCGCCATCACCTTCAACTTCCTGATGTCGCTCTCCGGCGGCATGATGGCGGGCTACATCATCTCGAAAGGTGATGCGTTCTGGACGTATTCGCTCGGTCTCGCTGGTGTCATCGCGGCCTCTGCGGGCAACGATCTCTACCATCCGATCCAGGCATTTTTCGTCGGTGCCGTCATTCCCTGCATCGCCTACAAGATGCACTATTGGGTCGAGCGGACGTTCAAGATCGACGACGCTGTCGGTGCTGTCGCGGTGCACGGCTACAACGGCTTCATGGGTGTGGTCGCGGCCGGCTTCATCCTATGGGGCGCGCCAAGCTCTCCCTACGAGGGCTTCGCGCAGATCAACCCCGTCGGCAACTTCCTCGGTGCGATGATCATGTTCTGGGGGCTCGGGTTCATCCCTACGCTGATCCTGACACTCATCATCAATGCATTCGGTCTCCTGCGCGTGCCGCCCGAAGTGGAGATCGCCGGTCTCGATGTCGTCGGTCAGAATATCTACGACGAAGCCGTCAACGAGGTGCGTCAGGCCGAGATCGGCGCGCTTTCCCAACTGCCTGCTCGCTAAAGGAGAGATACCATGTTGTTGACCATTGGGCTGCCGAGCTGGGCGGTGGACTTGAAGACCGTCGGTGCCATCTATCCGTTCCAAGGGACGGAGACTGCCATGGCGATCGCGGCCCTCGTGTTCTGGATTCTCTGGCACATCATTCAGATAGGCCAGGAGAACGCGGAACTTCGCGAAAAGCGTGATCACGTCGACAAGGAGAACGCCCGCAAGGCGATCGAGCGCTACTGAGATGATCGCGGCAGGCCTGGTGTCTGGCATCCGGGCCTGCCGCTCCTTGCTTATATGCCGCCGGTTCTCTCGATCGATCGACCGCTGATCCCTTTCGATTGATCGTCGGCAATCCTTGCGGGCGGAAGGCCGGCGCATTGCCGGGCGCGCAACGGGCGCCCACCCGATCCTCGCTTCAGGTTCGCCAGAACTCTCGTGAGGCTCTTGCTAGCTCTCGTTAGACTTCGGCCGGGAGTGGACCTTGGCGCTTGAGCCCTGCGATTTTGGGGGCTCTCCTGACAGGAAACAAACATTCTTGGCAGTTGAAAAGCTTTCCTGAGATTGGTAGTCTTCACGACAATCGTCGGTCAGGAGGTGGCAAATGTGCGGGATCGTTGGCCTGTTCATCAAGGATAAGGCGCTCGAGCCGCGCCTCGGGGAACTGACCGCGACGATGCTCGCGACCATGTGCGACCGCGGGCCCGACTCGGCTGGTTTCGCCGTCTACGGTTCTCAGGCCAAGGGCAAAGCGAAGATCACGATCCAATCGCCGAACCCCGACTCCGATTTCGCCGGTTTGGACAAGGCGCTGTCGGATGCGATCGGTGCGCCGGTCCAGTTGCAGAAGAGGTCGACGCACGGTGTGCTGACGGTTCCCTCCGCGAAGGTCGATGCGGTGCGCGCGCAGCTCAAGAACAACTATCCGAAGATCCGCACGATGGGCGTCGGCGACGCGATCGAAATCTACAAAGAGGTCGGATATCCGACCGACGTCGCCAAGCAGTTCCATCTGTCCCAGATGACCGGATCGCATGCGATCGGGCACACGCGCATGGCGACCGAGAGTGCTGTCACGACGATGGGCGCTCATCCCTTCTCGACGGGTCCCGATCAGTGCCTCGTGCACAACGGCTCGCTCTCCAATCATCACAATCTGAAGCGCCTGCTCGCCAAGGACGGCATCACGTTCGAGACCGAGAACGACAGCGAGGTCGCCGCCGCCTATCTGACGTGGCGGATGAAGCAGGGGCTCAATCTCGGCCAGGCGCTGGAAAAGTCGATCGACGATCTCGACGGCTTCTTTACATTCGTCGTCGGGACGAAGAATGGCTTCGGCGTCATCCGTGACCCCATTGCCTGCAAACCCGCCATCATGGCCGAGACGGATCAGTACGTCGCATTCGGTTCGGAATATCGCGCGCTCGCCGGGCTGCCGGGAATCGAGACCGCAAAGGTCTGGGAACCCGAGCCCGGTACCGCCTATTTCTGGGAGCGGAATTGACATGCGGACCATCGACCTCGACGCCACGCCGCTGCGCGAGCTGAACGAGGAACTGCACCGGCAGGGCGACGGCACGAACGACAGCGAATGGGAGATCCTCAATCCGCGCGGCCAACATGCGGTCGCGGTCGGTGTCGACGCTCCGATCAAGGTCGGGATCAAAGGCAGCGTCGGCTACTACTGCGGCGGCATGAACAAGAAGGCCAACATCACGGTGCACGGCTCGGCCGGTCCGGGAGTCGCTGAAAACATGATGTCGGGGACGGTGGTCGTCAAAGGTGATGCCAGCCAGTATGCAGGTGCTACGGGCCGCGGCGGTCTTCTCGTCATCGAAGGCAACGCCGCCTCACGCTGCGGGATCTCGATGAAGGGTATCGACATCGTCGTGCGTGGGAGCATCGGGCACATGTCTGCGTTCATGGCGCAGAGCGGGCATCTCGTCGTGCTCGGCGACGCCGGCGATGCGCTCGGTGACAGTATCTACGAGGCGAAGCTCTTCGTGCGCGGAAGCGTCAAGAGCCTCGGAGCCGACTGCATCGAGAAGGAAATGCGGCCCGAGCATCACAAGGCGCTTTCAGGCCTGCTCGAGAAGGCCGGCATCACCGACGTCAAGACGAGCGAGTTCAAGCGCTACGGTTCGGCGCGCAAACTCTACAACTTCAACATCGATAATGCGGATGCCTACTGATGACGTACCATAATCCGCCGACCACGCCGCGCACGTCGGCGACATTCGACGACTACACGCTGTCCGAAATTCGCCGCGCCGCCGCGACCGGCATCTACGACATTCGAGGCGGAGGCGCCAAACGCAAGGTTCCGCATTTCGACGACCTCCTCTTTCTCGGCGCATCGATGTCGCGCTATCCGCTCGAAGGTTATCGGGAGCGGTGCTCGACGACGGTGACGCTCGGCACGCGGTTCGCGAAGAAGCCGATCGAGCTCAAGATCCCGATCACGATTGCCGGCATGAGCTTCGGTTCGCTCTCGGCACAGGCGAAGGATGCGCTCGGACGCGGCGCGACGATCGCCGGCACGTCGACAACCACGGGCGACGGCGGCATGACGCCGGAAGAGCGCGGCCAGTCGAAAACGCTCGTCTATCAATATCTGCCCTCGCGCTACGGCATGAACCCGGACGATCTCCGGAAGGCGGACGCGATCGAAGTCGTCGTCGGTCAGGGCGCCAAGCCCGGCGGCGGCGGCATGCTGCTCGGTCAGAAGATCTCGGATCGCGTTGCAGAGATGCGCACGCTTCCGAAGGGCATCGATCAGCGCTCTGCGTGCCGGCATCCCGACTGGACGGGGCCGGACGACCTTGAAATCAAGATTCTCGAGTTGCGCGAGATCACCGACTGGCAGAAGCCGATCTACATCAAATGCGGCGGCGCGCGCCCCTATTACGACGTCGCGCTTGCGGTCAAGGCCGGGGCCGACGTCGTCGTCGTCGACGGCATGCAGGGCGGCACGGCTGCGACGCAGGAAGTCTTCATCGAGCACGTCGGCCAGCCGACGCTCGCCTGCATCCGTCCCGCCGTGCAGGCGCTGCAGGATCTCGGCATGCATCGCAAGGTGCAGCTCATCGTGTCAGGCGGCATCCGCAATGGCGCGGACGTCGCGAAAGCATTGGCGCTCGGAGCCGATGCCGTTGCGATCGGGTCGGCGGCGCTGGTCGCACTCGGCGACAACGATCCGGCACTCAACGAGGAGTACGCCAAGCTCAACACACGCGCGGGATGTTACGACGACTGGCACGAAGGCAAGGACCCGGCCGGTATCACGACGCAGGACCCCGAGCTTGCGAAGCGTCTCGACCCCGTCCGCGCCGGCCGGCGGCTCGCCAACTATCTCAAGGTGATGACCCTCGAAGTGCAGACCATCGCGCGCGCGTGCGGGCACAACAACATCCACAACCTAGAGCCGGAAGATCTTTGCGCACTGACGATCGAGGCCGCGGCCATGGCGCGCGTGCCGCTCGCAGGAACGAGCTGGATCCCCGGACAAGGACAGGGCGGTCTCTGACCGCCCTTCTTTTTTGGTCTCGCCTTCTCGCCGCATCAGTCCCGACTCGCCGCCAAGACAAGCCGCGTTCAAACAAGGAAGCCACCATGACCCAAGACTTGTCAGCGATCGCCCGAGAAAAAGGCATCCGCTACTTCATGATCTCCTTCACCGATCTCTTCGGCATGCAGCGGGCGAAGCTGGCACCGGCCGCGGCCATCGCGGACATGCAGAAGGACGGGGCGGGGTTCGCTGGTTTCGCGACGTGGCTCGATATGACGCCGGCGCATCCGGACATGTTCGCGATGCCGGACCCCGCGTCGATCATCCAGCTGCCGTGGAAGAAGGAAGTTGCCTGGGTCGCGGCCGATCTCGTCATGGACGACAAGCTCGTCGAGCAGTGCCCGCGTGTCGTCCTGAAACGGCAGATGAAGAAAGCGGCCGAACTCGAGCTGTACATGCGCACGGGCGTCGAGTGCGAATACTTCCTGATCAACTCCGACGGCACGGCGATCTCGGACTGCAAGGACGTCGCGTCGAAGCCCTGCTACGATCAGCAGGCGCTCATGCGCCGCTACGACGTCGTGTCGGAAATCTGCGACTACATGCTGGAATTGGGCTGGGGTCCCTACCAGAACGACCACGAGGACGCGAACGGCCAGTTCGAGATGAACTGGAATTTCGACGACTGCCTCATCACGGCTGACCGGCATTCGTTCTTCAAGTACATGGTGAAGTCGGTCGCGGAAAAGCATGGCCTACGCGCCACGTTCATGCCGAAGCCGTTCACGAATCTGACCGGCAACGGTTGCCACGTGCACATGTCTGTCTGGGACGAGAACGGCTCGTCGAACGCGTTCTTCGATCCGACCGATGAAATGGGGCTCGCCGCCGTCGGCTACAATTTCCTCGGCGGGATCATGAAGCATGCGGAATCGATTTCCGCGATCACGAATCCGACCGTCAACTCCTACAAGCGCATCAACGCGCCGCGCACTCTCTCGGGGGCCACGTGGTCTCCGAACACGGTGACGTGGACCGGAAACAACCGGACGCACATGGTCCGCGTTCCGGGCAAGGGACGTTTCGAGCTCAGGCTTCCGGACGGTGCGGCCAATCCTTATCTCTTGCAGGCCGTTATCCTCGCAGCGGGTCTCGACGGCATCGCGTCGAAGGCGCAGCCGGGCAAGCGCTACGACATCGACATGTACCAGCTCGGTCATACGGTGACGGATGCGCCGCGCCTGCCGCTCAATCTCCTCGATGCGCTGCGCAACTTCGACAAGGATGCGAGCCTCAAGTCTTCGCTCGGCGACGAGTTCTCAGCCGCCTACATCAAGCTCAAAACGGCCGAGTGGAATTCCTATACGTCGCATCTGACGGAATGGGAGCGGCTCAACACGCTGGATGTCTGACGCGACCCACCACGGTTCCTCCGCGAGAGAGTCCGGCAGCAATGCCGGGCTCTTTTGTTTTGTGGGGTGGGGAGGAGGGCTGTGAGTGAGTGTAGGTATTGGACTAATTGCCGTCATTCACGGTGTCCGCTCGTCTCCGAACCGTGCTCGACTATTCGCGCGGCTCCCAACTTCCCGATTTGCGGGGGGCAAAGGGACCGCGCATGCTCGCAGCAATCGCAGGGCAAGGGATCGCCACGTTCGTCGTCACCTCCGACCCGCGTGGGCTTTCGCCGACGGGGCACGCGATACGGCGCGCTCAAATTGGCCGGAGATGACGATGTGATTGGCTGGGATCGGTCGTGCAACGATCAGTCGAGGATCGTGGGGTATGTCAAGGACGCGCGGGCATGTCGGACCGTGCCACCGCGTACAGGGTGGACGACCATTTCCACATGGCGGCTGTAGGCCATAGCGCGGGCAAAGGCCTCTGCGTGCCATTGCAATCGAAAGGACGCGAGTACCGGACGATCGGCGCCGCAGGCAACGAACCAGCGCTTATCGAAATCCAGACCGACATGAATGCTTTGCGCATCGTTGAAACGAAGGAATTGCGCGTCCATGACGACTATCCTCTCGGGCTGTAGGAACTCCACTGAACGAACCGTGACGGTCGTCGGTCGCAAGTCTACGGACCTATTTCGGGTCGCGCATGCTCCGGCCCCAGATATCGGGTCGAATGCATTGAGCGGTGCCGAAATCGTTCTCCTTCACGACGCGATCCAACGCTTCGAGCACCGACTTGATACGATAGCGCACGTCGCCCCAGGCCTGTGGCAGGAGTTCGACGATCTTGTATTGGCGACCCGCGACCGGGACGGCCGCCTGGTTTGGATCAAGTTCAACCATCTGGCCGATACGGAACCTGTGGCGTGTCATGGGAAACCTCCACGATGTCGTGAGGCGTGACGGGCAGTTGGAGCAGGTTGCGTCGCCCCGGTTGCAAGCAAGGGGACGACGCGCGCCGCTTCGTCAAAGTCGTTTAGAGAAGGCGGCCCTTGGCGAAAGCGTCGACCTCGGACTGGGCCTTGGACTTGTCGAGCCCGTATTTGGTCTGGACCTGAGAGACAAGGTCGTCCGTGTCCTTGATTGCGGCGATCTCAGTCGCGGAGAACTTGTCCCACTTCTGTGCGATCTCACCGCGCATGCCGGGCGCTGCGGTGTTCGAAGCTGCAGGCTGCGGCTGTACATTGCTGGTCATATCAAATCTCCTGGAAAACATGGATTAAGCATGCGTTGAACTGAAGAATTCCAGCTCATGAAAGTATTTCTACGCTGCGATTGTGTTCTTTGTGTGTTTATGCTGAAATAATTCCAAATATTATTGTGCTTGACATAGATAATAGTTTGGAAGTGACACGAAGTATAAAAATATAATTTTACTGCCGCGCTGTAAAAATTTTGATGATATCAAGTATGCGCAGCGGTCAATATAGTAATTTTATTGCAATAATACTTTTGCTCCAAGTCATCGATGGCGTTGAAGCTGTGTTGGGGTCTGGACCGATGATCGGCGAACGTTCCTATTCACTTGCTAAAGCCTCAGTCGCCGCCATAGGTGCCAAGAACGGTGAGTTGGGACGCGACGCCGTGAAGCAAGGGAATTCGAGTAGCTTCTGTTCTGGATCAAAAGCCCACGTAGCCGTGGCTGCAGCATTGATCTCTAGCCCTAAATGACCGCGGCCGGAGTGGTCGCGGAAACGGGTGTCGGCGGCAACGGCCGCGCGAACGACTTCAATCCGAGATCGGCCATCATATGGGCGAGTGCGCGTTCCGAAAGCGCGGTGATCGTGAACAGCGGATTGACGCCGAGCGAGCGGGGAATGATCGCGCCGTCGATGACGTAGAGGCCTTCATGGACGGAGGTCGTCGCGGCGCCGGCGCGCGTATCGAAGACGCGGCTCTTGTGATCGACGACGCCATCGCCCGCATCGCGCCCCATGGCGCAGCCGCCCAACGGATGCGCCGTCGCGGGTTGGTGGCCCATGACCGTTCCGGCGAGCGGGTTCTTCACATAGTCGCCGCCCGCATGAGCGACGACGGCGCGGAGCGCGTCGTCGAGCCGCTTGTAGCAGGGCTCGTCCTTGGCGTTGGCCCACTTCAAGACGAGCGTGTCGTCGTCGAGGCGGAAGGCGCCGGACGCGCTGTCGTGGGAGACGGCGAAATAGGTCTGAAGGCTCGCGAATGGCCCCTTGTAGACGCCGGATACGAGGCTCTGAAGTGCGCCCAACAGCCGGCCATTCGGGAGGAACATCACGGGCAGGGTCGGTGCGACGGCCGAGGGCACCGCGCCTTCCTGGATGCAGAGTTCGTTTTCGAGCACGTCGGCGTCGCGCAGCTCGAGCTGTCCCGTCACCGAGGCGCCGATCTCCATGCCGTCGATGCGCGGCGGATAGCCGACGCCGACCGAGTTCACCGGCACTTTCGCGCCGTAGCCGAACGCGATGATGTCGCCGTTGGCAGAAAAGCGCTGGCCCAGTCGATCGGAGACGGCGAGGCCCTTTTCGCGCGAGCGCAACAGGATTTCGGTCGAGCCCAATGTGCCCGCCGCGAGGACGACCATCGCGGTCTCGATCACGATCTCGGCCGCGGCTCCGTTCGGCTTCGTGCCCGTGGGCAGCGCGTGGATGCGCCATGTGCCATCGGCGGCCTTGGCGATGTAGCGAACGGTCAGGCCGGTGAACATCTCGGCGCCGTGGCGCGCCGCGTCCGGGAGATAGGTCAATGCGACGGTGTTCTTCGCGCCGACATTGCAGCCCGCGCAGCAATCTCCGCAGCGCGTGCAGGCGGGTTGGGATATTCCGGCCGGATTGACGTTGGCGTCGAACGAGACTGCCACTCGCGGCGCGACGACGGCGTGGCCGAGCGCTTTTCCAGCCGCGGCCAGCACGCCGTACTTGGTCATCTCAGCGGCGCGCGGGTCACTGGCGGGGCGTAGCCATTGCTCGGCGCGCGCGAAAGCCCGATCGAGGAGACCATCCTGCCGGATCTGGCCGGGCCAAATTTCGTCCGCGAAGACGCGGCCGTCGGGCCGCAGCGTCACGCCGGCGTTGACGAGCGAGCCGCCGCCAAGTCCGGACCCCACCAGCACGTGCATGTCCTCGCCGATGCGGATGTCGAACAGCGCCGTGTCGGGACCGGAGTTGATGTAGCGGCCTCGAAGGCGAAAATCGTTCTTCAGGTCGGGAAAGCGCGCCGGGAACTCGCCGGTCAGGACCTCGCGGCCGCGCTCCAGGACCGCAACGCTCTTGCCGGCGCGGGCGAGATGGGACGCGGAGACGCCGCCGCCATAGCCCGACCCGATGATGACGACGTCATAGCGGTTCTTCAATTGGTCGAGGGGGCGGGAGAGGCGCGACATCGGCCGGGGGAGCTCCTGGAGTTCGGATGACCGACTTCTCTATGCGTTTCGCGTCGCGCTTGCAGTCGTCGCGATGACACAGGACGCTGTTCATTGCGAATTTCCCGGCCCTGCGGAGGCGGCGAGGCGACCGGACGTCAGCCGGAGGCGCGGGGCCGGAGCGCGAATTGCAGCAGGATCGTGCGCTGGAGAATGCGGGAAAAATTGTCGTCCGAGATGAGCGTCAAAATCGTCGTGCCGTCGGATTCGCGATGGACGGCGAGGCCTTCCATGTTGTCGATCTCTCGGGTCAAATCCGCATCGACCAGAACCTCACCGTCGAGGATGGCGCCGGGGGCGATGTCGCCCGCCGCGATCTCGCGCAGTCGCATGCGAACGCCGTCGAGGACGCGGAAGCGGCGCTCGAGCAGAATGATATTGCCATTGTCGAGACCGACGGCGTCCGTGATGGCGTAGTCGTCGTGGGCCCGGATCGACAGCTTTTCGGGCTTGCCACCGCGCCAGAGCCAAGCGGCGTGCGTCTCGGCTTCATCGGCGGCATATTCCGAAATGGCGAGGATGGAACTGCCCTTTGCGCCGCTTCGAAGGGCAACCACCGTCTCGAGGCCGTCGCGGCCGTCCTTCTTGCGCAGTTCGGCCGGCAATTCCAGATAGCTCGACGGAGCGCCCGGAATTCCGGCCTGGACTGGAAACCGTCCGATTCGGTGATGGTTCTCGAAGGAGATCAGCACTTCGCCGTTGTCGAGTGTGCCGGATGCGAGGGTCATGCCTTCGGCATCCCGGTCCCGCCCACGTGCAAGGTCTTTGCCGCTCTTTGCTTTGAGCGCCCCGATCGTGACGTCCGTCAGAGCGTCCGGATGGCGGTTCCTGCCATAGACGAGTGTGCCGGCCATCCAGGCGCCCGCGTCGGAAATCGCGGTCAGGCGGCGGCCGTCCGGCGAGATCACGAGGCCCGACCATCCTCCGAAATGGGGCGAGGGATCGGTCAAAACGAGGCCGCCACGCCAGGAGAGCCGGCCGAGGTCGGTCGTGGGGCGGCCGGCGCGTTCGAACACCGTGATCGGGATCGATGTCACGTCGAGGCGCTCGCCCTTCAGGCCTTTCGGCGAGGGCTTGATCGCCGCGAACGCCAATCCGCAAGTCAGAGCGAGGATCGCGCCGCCCGCGAAAAGACGCCGGCCGAAATGCGTCGGACCGGCGTGCTTTTCCTGTTCTGAACTGCGCGCGGTCCCCGAGGACATCAACGTTCCCGCCTCAATGTCTCGCGCTGCTCGGCCGGGCAGGGACGCCGCCTCGGCCACGAATGCCGAAGGACGCACTTCCCCCATTTCCTTCCTCGAACAACTCGACCAGTTTGTCGGTCATGGCGCCCGCAAGTTCACTGGCATCCGTGATCGTGACGGCGCGGCGGTAGTACCGGGTGACATCGTGGCCGATGCCGATTGCGATGAGTTCAACCGGCGAGCGCGTCTCGATTTCGTGGATCACCTGACGCAAATGCGTCTCCAGATAGCTGCCGGAGTTGACGGACAGGGTCGAGTCGTCGACCGGCGCACCGTCGGAAATCATCATCAGAATACGGCGCTGTTCGGGCCGGGCGAGGATGCGCGCGTGGGCCCACGCGAGGGCCTCGCCGTCGATGTTCTCCTTCAACAGGCCTTCGCGCATCATGAGGGCAAGCGATCGCTTCGCGCGCCGCCATGGTGCGTCTGCGGTCTTGTAGATGATGTGTCGGAGATCGTTGAGGCGGCCGGGGTTGTTCGGCTTGCCCGCGGCGAGCCAGCGTTCTCGCGCTTCTCCGCCCTTCCAGGCTTTCGTCGTGAAGCCCAGGATCTCGACCTTCACGCCGCATCGCTCGAGTGTGCGGGCGAGGATGTCGGCGCAGCATGCGGCGACGAGGATCGGACGGCCGCGCATGGAGCCCGAGTTGTCGATCAGGAGCGTGACGACCGTGTCGCGGAACGAGGTATCTCGCTCGCGCTTGAACGACAGGGGGTGCATGGGGTCGGTGATGATGCGCGTGAGGCGTGCGACGTCGAGGGTGCCTTCCTCGATGTCGAAATCCCAGGCGCGGTTCTGCTTGGCGAGGAGGCGGCGCTGTAGCCGATTGGCGAGCCGCGAGACGCTGCTGGCAAGGACGCGCAGCTCCTTGTCGAGAAAGCCGCGCAGGCGATCCAATTCGTCGGGGGTCGACAGCTTGTCGGCTTCGACGATCTCGTCGCTCGAACTGGAGAAAATCTTGTATCCGAACGCGGCGGGGTCTTCGAGCACGTTGGTGTTCGGCCGCCAGGGCTCGGTCGTATCGATATCGGGCTCACCCTCGGATTCGGTATCGAAGTCCTCGGGCGGAGTCGCGTCCGCGCGTTCCGCGGTTTCGCCGGCCTTCTGATCGCTGTCGTCGTCGTCTTCGCCGGCGTCGCTTTCGCCGTCGGATGCGCTGTCGTCGCCGTCGTTCTCTTCCTCCCCGCCTTCGGGGTTCTCGTCCTCGTCGCTGGCCTCGCTCTCGTCTTCTTCCTCGCCCTCGCTTTCGCCCTCGGCCAATTCGAGCGTCTTCAGAAGATCGCGGACGATCCGGCCGAAGGCTTCCTGATCGTCGATCTCGCTGTCGAGACGTTTGAGGAGCTTGCCGCAGGTCTTTTCGATGAGCGGCCGCCAGAGATCGACGGCGGCGCGTGTCGTCTTGGGGGGCGCCAGACCCGTCAGGCGTTCGCGTATCAGGAGCGCCAAGGCGTCCTGGAGCGGTGCTTCCTCACGCGACGTGACGGACGCGAGACGGCCGTTGGAGTAGATGTCCTCGCACTTCGCGGCGAGATTGCCGGCCACGCCCTCCATGCGGTTGGCGCCGATCGCTTCGACGCGCGCCTGCTCGACGGCCTCGAAGATCGCGCGTGCCTCGCCGGATTGGGGCGCGACGCGGCGGTGAACGCGCGCGTCGTGACACGCCTTCGAAAGTGCGAGGCTGTCGGCCCAGCCACGCACGACCGCGATCTCGCGCGACGAAGGAACGCGCGCGGGCTCGGGGAGCTGGACGTGATGGCCTTCGAGACCGGGGCGGCCGGGGGAAAAATCCACTGTCAGCTTCTCGTCACCGGCCATGGCACGCACGGTGAGGCCGATCACCCGCTTAAGCGGTTCTGCCGGCGCTTCCTTGCGCTTCTGAGTGGGAGCCGTCATGGCCTCACTTCAAATCCGGATTTCTTGCGGCCCCGAGCCGATGGGCCGGTTCACGGTCTATATCTCAGCTCAACGCCACGTTCGCAGCGCTCTCGGGCAGCTCGGTGCCGAAGCAGCGCTGATAGAACTCGGCGACGAGGGGTCGCTCGAGTTCGTCGCACTTGTTCAAGAACGTCACGCGGAAAGCGAAGCCGATGTCGCCGAAGATTTCTGCGTTCTCGGCCCAGGTGATGACGGTTCGCGGGCTCATGACGGTCGAGAGATCGCCGTTGATGAAGGCCGCGCGCGTGAGATCGGCCACGCGCACCATGGCGCCCGCCTGCTTGCGCGTCGCGTCGTTCTTCGCGAGCGACTTAACCTTCGCGAGGACGATGCCGACCTCGTCGTCGTGGGGCAGATAGTTGAGCGTCGTCACGATCGACCAGCGATCCATCTGTCCCTGATTGATCTGCTGCGTGCCGTGATAAAGTCCCGACGTATCGCCCAATCCGATCGTGTTGGTCGTCGCGAACAGCCGGAACGCCGGATGGGGCTTGATGACTTTCGACTGGTCCAGAAGCGTCAGCTTGCCCGAGACTTCGAGAATGCGCTGGATCACGAACATCACATCGGGACGGCCGGCGTCGTACTCGTCGAAGACGAGGGCGGTGTTGGAGCGCAGGCAATAGGGGAGAATGCCCTCGCGGAATTCAGTCACCTGCTTGCCGTCCTGGAGGACAATGGCATCCTTGCCGATGAGGTCGATCCGGCTCACGTGGCTGTCGAGGTTCACGCGGATGCAGGGCCAGTTGAGACGCGCGGCCACCTGCTCGATGTGCGTCGACTTGCCGGTGCCGTGATAGCCCTGAACCATCACGCGCCGGTTGTGCTTGAAGCCCGCGAGGATCGCCAGCGTGACATCGCGATTGAACAGGTAATCGGGATCGACGTCGGGCACGTGCTCGGAGGCCTGCGCGTAGGCAGGAACTTCCATGTCGCTCTCGATCCCGAAGACCTGGCGGACCGAGAGCGTCATGTCCGGCATTCCGGCAACGGCGGTCTGCCTGTCGTCGCGGCCCGCCGGTTTCGAGGCGGTGTCCTTCGACGCAGACGACGGAGTGCGCATGTGGTGTCCTTCACGCTGGTAGAAAGCTGGGTCTCGGCCGGCCCATCGTACCCATCCCAAGGCGGGCGTCAGCGATCCCGGTCGCGCGCGCCACGTCCGGCTTTCGATCTGACCGGAATTTTGCCGCTTAGCCGGCTGGCGGCGTTCCGGCCTCAGACCAAGCCCGCTTGCTTCAGATAGTTATAAGCTTGGATGATCTCGCGCAACTTCTCCTCGGAGCGCGTATCCCCGCCGTTGGCATCGGGATGGTGGAGCTTTACCAACTCCTTGAACCGTGCCTTGACCTCGTCCTTCGGCGTGCCGGGCTGAAGGTCAAGGGTATCGAGCGCCTTCCGTTCCAAGGGTCGGACCTGACGGCGATTTTCCGGGGGTTCCGAGCGGGCCTGCTTGGCCCGCCAGGCGAAGAACGAGGCCGCATCGCCGACGCCTTCCGTGCGAGGTGCACTGGCGCTCGACCCGCCCTGCCGCGTGCCGTGGGCCCAGGAATTGGCGCCGAGCTTCCAAGTCGGCCGGTGACCGGTCAGGGCGTCTTTCTGGAAGTCCACGACTTCGCTGTCGCTCATGCCGTCGAAGTAGTTGTAGGCGGCGTTGTACTCGCGGACATGCTCGATGCAGAAATGGAAATACTCCCCGTCGTGTCCGCGGCCTTTGGGCGCACGGTGCGTGGCCGGCAGCTTACAGCCACGGCGTTGGCAGCGCGGAGCGTTCGCGTTGGGATCGGCGTCCGCCCCCGCGCGCTTCTCCCCCACACGAATGCTGTCGAAGTATTTCGAGTCGAGTTTCATTCTGGGAGAGTATGGTCAAAGCGATGGTTCGACACAAGAACGCCGGTTCGACTTCTATGCCGCGTTGCGAGCCGGCCATAGCAACCCGACCTGAAGTAGTGGCAGCGCGTTCGAGGCCTGCCGGGAGGATATTCCATGAGCGTCGAGAACCGGATGCGCGAGAAGCTTCTGGTCGGACTGGAGCCTGTCCGGCTCGACATCGTGAACGAAAGCGAGTTGCACGCCGGTCACCGGAATTCACCGGGTACGGGTGAGAGCCACTTCCGCGTTCTCATCGTCTCGCCGAAATTCTCGGGCGTCCGGCGTGTCGAGCGGCATCGCATGGTGAACGCGCTCCTGGCCGAGGAACTCAAAAGCCGTGTGCACGCGCTCGCGCTTCAGACCTACGCGCCGGGTGAGGAGATTGGGAAGTAGGCAGCAGGCAGCGCGGTTGCTGGTGGGCAACTGAAGCGCAAAGGCAGAGCGCGCGGGTGCGGAGCGGGCATTGTTTTTGCCTGCGTTCGGCAGGACCGAAGCGCAAGGAAAGACCGCGCGGTTGCGGGGTCAGCTACTTGCGCTGATTGAGAATGCTGTAGACGCCATAGCGGCTCGTCAGCATGCAGAGCGCGGCGACGATCACAACGACGATACCCAGCAGAACGAAGCCGGCGACATCGAGAGACCCGCTGCCGATGAGGCGCTGGAGTTCGGCTGTCGCGATGGGGCCGCCACCGAGGACTGCCGTGATCGCGGGCATCGCCAGGAATACAAATGCCGCGCACGCGGCACCGACAAATCCGGCCCGAATGCCGAGGCGCAAGAAGTGCTTTTCGAACTCATGAGCAATGAAGCGGTCGGTGGCGCCGACGAAGTGCAGA
Organism: Hyphomicrobium sp.; assembly: GCA_033765145.1. GTDB lineage: Bacteria > Pseudomonadota > Alphaproteobacteria > Rhizobiales > Hyphomicrobiaceae > JAGVSR01. Next base: position 130,325 of record JANRIH010000009.1, read on the forward strand.
ACCTCGACGATCTCGCGGTTCGACGCCATGGAGCTTTTCGTGGCCGAAATGATGATCGCTGTCGTTGCCGCGGCGACAAGCGCCAGGATGGCGATGCCACCCAAAGCCAGCGAGCGCGTGACGGTGCGGATCTGGCGCTGCCACTGGCGATGGTCGTCGAGCGTCACACCCGGGAAGCGTTGTTCGACGTCGGACTTTACCTTGTCGATGTCTGGTGTCAGGGCGCGATCGAGTTCGACCGCAATGAGGCGCGGCACGGGCAGCGCTTTCAACGCATCAGACTTGCCGAGCCAGGGTTCGAGGAGCGCCGTCGCATCTTCGAGGGACAGCACGCGCGCGTTGACCACACCGGGCTGGCTGCCGACAAATTTCGCGACGTCGTTGGCCGTCACTTCCGTGTCGACGTTTTCCCGCGGCTCGATCTGAACCGTGACCTCGCTCGCGATGTCGCGCAGCCATCCGTCGGCCGAGATGTTGACGAGGTAGACGGCGCCGACCGTCAGGCAGGCGAGGAAACACATGATCGAAACGACGAGCGTCAGCGAGCTGCCGGTGACGCGGCCGGGCGGCACGATCGGCGCGTGGAGTTGCGACTTGTTGCGCTTCGTCTTGCGTGATCGAGCCGGCGGCTCGGGCCGCGGATCGGGGGTCAGCGTGCTGTCATAGCTGTACGTGCCGCGTAAATCGGCGTCGCGCGGATCGGGTTGTGTCCCGTAATTCTGTGTTCCGTAATTCTGTGTCCCATAGGCATCGCGTGGGTTCGGCGACCCGGTCACGGGATCGTCATAACCGCCGAGATCATAGGCCGGATCGGCCGGCGGCGGATATCCGCCGGGTCGCGGCCGGCCAGAGGGATTGTCATACGATCCGGACATGGCCCTCGTGTAACTCCAGCCGCGGCGCCTTGAACTGCCGCATCAATTGATGGTCGTGCGTCGCGATGAGGACAGACGTGCCGAGCCGGTTCAATTCGATAAAGAGGCGCAGGAGGCGTCGGGCCATCTGCGGGTCGACGTTGCCGGTCGGCTCGTCGGCGAGCAACAGTTCGGGCTTTCCGATCACCGCGCGGGCGATCGCGGCGCGCTGTTTCTCGCCGCCGGACAGGACGGACGGATAGGCATCCATCCGGTCACCGAGCCCGACCCACTGCAGAAGGTCGGTCACGTCCTCGCGGTAGTCGTCGATCCGCTTTCCAACGACGCGCAGTGGAAGGGCCACGTTCTCCCATGTCGTCAAATGTTCGAGCAGGCGGAAATCCTGGAACACAATGCCGATCCGGCGGCGGAGCTGCGCACGCTTCTGCGCCGTCACGCGGCTCACGTCCTGGTTGAACATCTCGATCCGTCCTCGGGTCGGATGTATCGACATGAAGAGCAGACGCAACAACGACGTTTTCCCGGCGCCTGATGCTCCGTGCAGGAAGTGGAAAGAGCCCGGCTTCAGCTCGACATTGACTTCGGCGAGGACGTCTCGTCCGTGGTCGTAGCTCAGCGCGACATTCGATAGCCTGATCACGGCCTTGGGTCCCAGGTTCTGCCGTCAACTCACGGGGTCTTATGAGCGAGGATGTGTTGGTGATCAATCGTGGAGGATTGTGGCGCCGTCGTGTAGGGGCGGTGGCCGCGACGATCGGGGGCCGGGGTCCTCACCGGGACATTTTCACGGCGCTCCATCCCGCTTGCGCTCCCCGCCCGCACAGCCGATACCAAAACAGCAACAAACCGAATCACCCACCCTACCATGGGCCTTATCATGGGCCCGCTCGCGCACGCACCACCGATCACCAAGGAGAAAGCCGGCAAAATGGGCCAGGACGACGCATCCGGGACGCAACTCGCAGTCATTTTCCCGGCTGAGGAGATCGCCCATCGGCTCGAAGCTCTGGCCGGGGAGATCAAGGCGCTCGGCCTCGAGAATCTGCTCGTCATCGCCGTTCTCAAAGGGAGCTTTGTTTTCGCGGCCGATCTCATCCGCGCCATGCACCGTTCGGGTCTCGATCCCGAAGTCGATTTTCTGACGTTGTCGAGCTACAAGAAGAGCCGGGTTTCCTCCGGCTCGGTCGAAATCCTGCGCGACATCGACCTCGACCCCGACGGGCGCAACATCCTGCTCGTCGACGATGTGCTCGATTCGGGACGGACGCTCGCCTTCGCGAAGGACCTCTTGGCCGCGCGCGGCGCCAAGGTCATCAAGACCTGCGTTCTGCTCAACAAGGATGTGAAGCGGGCGGTGGCCGTCGGCGCCGATTTCCGTGCTTTCGACTGTCCCAACGAGTTCGTGGTGGGGTATGGAATGGATGCGGCCCACAGGTTCCGCGAACTGCCGTTCGTCGGCCGGATCGTGAGGGACTAGCTGTATGTCCGGGGACGTGCACAACATGGTACGCGACTGAGGGATCACGTCATGGCCCGCATTGTTCTAGCCGACGACGATGCAACCACACGGGCCTTTATCGAGCGCGCGTTGAAGCAGGATGGACATGCGGTGACGCTCGCCCAGGATGGCGTCGAAGCGTTCGAACGACTCTCTCAGACCCCAGCCGATGTCCTCGTCTCCGATATCGAAATGCCGGGCCTCGACGGGATCGAACTGGCGAAACGGGCGCTGACTCAACAGCCGGAGCTCAAGGTGCTCCTCATGAGCGGATATGCCGAGGAACTCGAGCGGGCGCGCGGGCTTTCGGGCGCTCAAGTCGCCACGCTCGCCAAGCCGGCCTCGCTCGACGCGGTCAAGGCCGCCGTACGCGCGCTCATCGGTTGACGGCGGCGATCTTGGCATCCCGTTGCAGCTTATGCTCGCGGTGGAGCGTATAGACGCCGGCCGCGACGACGATCGCGATGCCCAAAAGGGACAGCGGGTCGGGCCAATCGCCCCAGATGAGCCAGCCCGCAGCGAGCGCGAACACGATACCGGTGTAGCGGAACGGCATGGCGGCAGCGATTTCGCCCGTGCGCATCGCGACCGTGATCAGCGCGTAGGCGCAGGTGAGGCTCGCGGCGCCCGCGGCGAGAATGGCGATGTCTGTCACAGAGGGCGTGATCCACGTTTCGAACGGCGCGAGCAACAGGCCCGCTGCGCCTGCGGAGGCGGCGGACATCAGTGTCAGCATGAGAGTCGGGACGGTTTCGCGGATGCCGCGGGTCGTGATGTCCCGCAGCACGATGAAGGCCACGGACACGATGACGAGGAGCCCGGCCAACGAAAACGCGCCGGTGCCGGGCCGCACGATGATGAGAACGCCGACGAGAGCCACCGCCGCCGCGAGCCAACGGCGCCAGCCCACGTGCTCGCCGAGGAAGATCGCGCCGGCGGCCGTCACGGCGATGGGCGTGATCTGAGCGATGGCGGTCGCATCGGCGATCGAGAGTGACACGAGCCCGCCGAGAAACGCCAGCGTGGATCCCGCTTCGCCGAACATGCGCCAGGCCAAGAGGCTTTTCGGGGCCTCGGGCGGCAATCTCAGATGGCCGAGCCAGACGCAGGCCGAGAGCACCATGAGTGTCGCCATGGTGTTGCGGATGACGATCAGTTGCCCGAGCGGCATGTGGGACGAGACAAGCTTCACCCAGACGTCGGACAGCGAGAATGCCGCTACAGCCCCGGTCATGGCGAGAATGGAGACGACATTCGGAGGGAGAGCGTGGGACATTGCGGCCTTGTCCCTGGGCGCATCAGCGCGCCTCGGCGGGAGGCCGCATTTAGCCTAAAGGACGCGGCGCGGCAACGCGATGTCGACCGTCCGCCAATGGAAGGATGTCCCGGCGCTCGGAAACGTCAGGCCCTGATGCCGACCCACCGCATGAGGGCGCGGATCTGTTCGCGGCGCCACCAGATGACTAGCCATGAGCACGTCCAAACGGCGCAGGCTTCCTTGAAGAGGAGTCCGCCGTCCTTGTAAGGGTCGACGCCGAGTGGCGTGACGACGTGGAAAAAAATCGCGCCGGTCATCAACGCCAGAGCGCCGAGTGCGCCGAGCCCTTGGGTCGCGGGAAAGAGGATCAGGCCCGAGGCGATGATCTCGGCGATGCCGACGCCCAGGCGCATCACTTTCTCGTAGCCCGGAAATCCGGCCCAATCGGTCAGGGTCGTGAAGAGCGCTACGCTACCGGGGTGGCCGAGGAGCTTATACTGCTCGTACCAGAGGAAGATAAAGGCGACGTAGGCGGCGGCCGTCCAGCACATGACGTGTACGAGCTTCGGCACATTGAGTCCGTTCGCGCCGAGGCCCAGATAGCCGAGTGCGATCAGCGCGGGCAGGAGGATGGCCAGGATGCCCCAGGGTGCGGTTGCCGGGTTGCCGGTGGCGATCGCGGCGCCGAGGAGAAAGATCGCGACGAGGTCAGTGGTTGTGATCGACGTGCCGATCGGCGGGCTGGTCGGTGTCATGGGGGGCGGCTCCGGTGGCATGCTCAGTCGTGCGGATAGGCGGCTCAGGCGGACGGTAGCCGTCGCGTGATCCGTTGCGAACGACCGATCCGGTATGGCTTCGATAGCCTACGGCTGGGACGCACTCGGAGTTTCGCATCGTCATGTCAGGGCGTCGCGGATGGCGAGGACGTGGATGGGGGTGTCGGCGACGGTGGTGTCGGAGAGGCGGCTGCTGGCGCTGCCGCTGGTGCCGGGACGGCTGGCGCAGGGACAGCCGGTGGCGCGGGCTTCGGGTCGGGTCGGAGGCAGGCCTCCGCGATGCGCCGCTCGGAGACGTCGGGACCTTCACCGGGAACGGATGACGCCGGCATGAACGAGAGGCGCGAGAGCTTGTAGAGTTCGTTCGTGAACGTCGCGCCGCAGTCGAGCGTGAATTGGTGCAGCATCGGCATCTCGCAGGCTACGAGAATGGGTTTCGGGTCCTCGTTTTTCAAACGGGCGTCGTAGGCTTTGGTCAGACAGCGATCGACGTCCGCGAACGCAGCTATGAGGCCGTCTTCCAGATGGCTTTCGAGCTTCGACAGCGTGACGACGCCGGTCACCTCGCGGATCGAGAAGATGTTCTGCATGATTGTCTTGTTCCACTCGACATAGGCTTCGTCGTAAGCGCGCTTGCGGAAGCGCACCTCATCGATGTCGGCGTCGCGGCGCAGCGACGAGGCGAGCATGCCCCCGCGCGTGCGGCGTTCATAGACAAGGTGGACGAGGCTCTCGATCGACTGGCGGCGTGTCTGGTATTGCGCGTAGGTCTGCCCGAGCCACGCGCCGACGGAGGCAGTGACGATACCGTTCAGGGCTGCGGAGATGAGCGCATAGCCAATGAGCTGCGCGCGGGTGAAGCGCGCGTAGCGCATAAGGCCCCAGCCGCGCTTGCTTGCCATGCGATTGCCTTTCGGTCCGGTGTCGTCAGATAGCAAGCGCGCGATCGATGCCCGGATGCGACCCCTCTGTCACCCGCCCGTGACGCTCATGTGACGGGCGACGGCGGGGCGGCGGGTGGCGCGGTCGATGATGAAATCGTGGCCTTTGGGTTTTCGCGCGATCGCTGCGTCGATGGCTTTCAGCAGCGGCGCATCGTCGGCGCTGGCGCGGAGGGGCGCGCGGAGGTCGGCCGCGTCGTCCTGGCCGAGACACATGTAGAGCGTGCCCGTGCAGGTCAGGCGCACGCGATTGCAGCTTTCGCAGAAATTGTGCGTCATCGGCGTGATGAAGCCGAGCCGGCCGCCGGTTTCCTTGACCGTCACGTAGCGCGCGGGTCCGCCGGTCCGGTACGGGATGTCGTCGAGCGTGAAGCGGTCCATGAGCCGCGCGCGGACGATCGAAAGCGGCAGATATTGATCAGTTCGGTCGGCGCCGATGTCTCCGAGCGGCATCGTCTCGATGAGCGTCAGGTCCGCGCCGCGGCCATGGGCGAAGCGCAGCAAATCCTCGATCTCGTGCTCGTTGACGTCCTTCAGCGCGACGGCGTTGATCTTGATCGAAAGGCCCGCGCGTTCTGCGGCGTCGAGGCCGTCGAGAACCGGCTTCAGTTCGCCCCATCGCGTGATCGCCCGGAACTTCTGCGGGTCCAGCGTGTCGATCGAGACGTTGACGCGGCGAACGCCGCAGGCGGCGAGATCGGCGGCATACTTGGCGAGCTGGCTGCCGTTGGTCGTCAGCGTCAATTCTTCGAGCGCGCCGGATTCCAGATGTCGGGAGAGCGCCTCGAAGAGCCAAAGGATATTCTTGCGGACGAGCGGTTCGCCGCCTGTGATCCGAAGCTTTCTAACGCCCTTCGTGACGAAGGCCGAGCAGAGTCGGTCCAGTTCCTCGAGCGTCAGCAAGTCCTTTTTCGGCAGAAACGCCATGTCTTCCGACATGCAGTAGACGCAACGGAAGTCGCAGCGGTCGGTGACAGACACGCGCAGATAGCTGACCGTGCGGCCGAAGGGGTCGGTGAGTGCGGGATCGGCGAGACCCGTGGCGGCGATCATCGGGGATGGCGTCATGGGCGGAACGTAGTGCGGGTCATCGGCGAGAGCAACGGGTCGAGTAGAGCCAGGGCTCGCGTCGAGGGGCATTTCGCGTTTGCGTCGTGCCGCCGAGGGAGATTCCAGCAGCGGCGGGTTGCCGGTCAATCCCGGCCGGGTTACTGATCGACCACAAAAAGGGTGCAGGAAGCCCTGTCGTGCGCAGCCGGACTTCGGAGCAACTGGACTTCGGCGCGATTGGCCATTCGGGGGGATGATGTCTCAACAGGCAACGGGGGCCCAGAACATGGGGGCCCAAGGCCCGGGTCTGCTCGATCGCGAGCGGATCATTGCGGGACCGGGTTTCAACCGGTGGATGGTGCCGCCGGCAGCCCTCTGCATTCATCTCTGCATCGGCATGGCTTACGGCTTCTCGGTCTTCTGGAAGCCGCTGCAGGCCGCGCTCGTCGGTGCGGACGGGAAGCCGCTCGCGGAATGCTCGGCGGGTGCCGTCACGTTCGCGGAGAAAGCGGCAGGGACGCTCAGGGCGCTGACCGCTACGGACTGCAACTGGAGCCAGTTCGATCTTGGCTGGATGTACACGTTCTTCTTCGTTCTGCTCGGCGTTTCGGCCGCGGTCTGGGGCTTCTGGCTCGAGCGGGCGGGGCCGCGCAAGGCCGGTGTCGTCTCGACGCTCTGCTGGTGTGGTGGGCTCCTCATCTCCGCACTCGGGGTCTACTGGCACCAGCTCTGGATGCTGTGGGTCGGTTCCGGCATCATAGGCGGCGTCGGACTGGGATTGGGCTACATCTCTCCCGTTTCCACGCTCATCAAATGGTTCCCGGACCGGCGCGGCATGGCGACCGGCATGGCCATCATGGGGTTCGGCGGCGGGGCCATGGTCGGTTCGCCGCTCGCCACGTTCCTCATGAATCAGTTCAAGACCGAGACATCGCCCGGTGTCTGGGAGACGTTCGTCGCCATGGCGGCGATCTACGTCGTCTTCATGCTGATCGGCTCGTTCCGGTACCGCTTGCCGCCGCCCGGCTGGAAGCCCGAGGGCTGGACGCCGCCTGCGGCTTCCAACGCCATGATCAGCTCGAAGCACGTGCACCTGAACGATGCCCACAAAACCCCGCAGTTCTGGCTCCTTTGGATCGTGCTCTGCATGAACGTCTCGGCCGGTATCGGCATCATCGGGGCGGCGTCGCCGATGCTTCAGGAGACCTTCGGCGGTGCGCTCGCCGGGCAGCCGGGCGTCGGGTATCTCGATCTCAAGAAGGACGCCGCGATGGCTGCCGCTGCGGCCGCGGTCGGCGCGGGCTTCGTCGGGCTCATCTCGCTCTTCAACATCTTCGGCCGGATCGCCTGGGCCTCGTCATCGGACAATCTTGGGCGGAAAGTGACCTACGCCATCTTCTTCACGCTCGGCGCGGCGCTCTATGTCCTCGCGTCGTTCGGCGCGGAGTGGAAGAGCATGGCCATTTTCGTCGCGTGCTTCTGCATCATCGCGTCCATGTACGGCGGTGGGTTCGCGACGATTCCGGCGTATCTCGCAGACATGTTCGGTACGCAGTTCGTGGGGGCCATCCACGGCCGGTTGCTGACGGCTTGGTCGACGGCCGGCATCCTGGGTCCCGTCGTGGTCAATTATTTCCACGACACGCGGCTCGCCTCCGGCATTCCGCCCGACCAAGTCTATGGGCCGATCTTCTACATCCTGGCCGGGATGCTCGTGATCGGTATGGTGGCCAATCTGCTGGTGAGGCCGGTCGATCCCAAGTGGCACATGACCGACGAGGAGGTCGCGCACGAGCAGGCGAAGCTCAAGGGCGCGGCACAGACCGTCGAAAGCGGATCGTATGGTATCGGCAAAGGGGGGCTCGACGCGGCGGCGGCCGTCTTCTGGCTGTTCGTCGGTATCCCGCTCGCATGGGGCGTCTGGGTCACAATCGAGAAGGCCATGGCGATCTTCGCGTGAGGTGTTCGTTAGGCGTCGTCTGCTAGCCTCGTACTCTCCCATCGAAGGGGCAAGGCCATGCCGGACCCGCGTACCTTATCCTACGTCGTCCGATGCGCCATCGTCGCGGTACCGGTTCTCCTGGTGCCGCTCGATGCCGTCGCGCGCGACGGGACGGCGCTGTCGGGGCCGTCACGGGCTGAAGGACGGCTGGTGATCAGCCGGGACCGTGCCGAGCCGGACGAGGCCGTCGAGCGGTCGCTTGCGATTGATCCCGTCTTGGCGGCCCTCGTTCTGGCTCTGGCGGGGGGCCTGGTCGCGGGTCTGCGGTTTTACGGACAAACTGCCTGCGCAAGCTCACGCATGGCCGCCTCGATCGGCGCTCCTGTGAAGCGTCCCGCCGTTTCGGGTGCCCCGGCGGGGACGACGTTCGGCGACGCCGGACGGGGCTGATCCGCCGGTACGGGCGACGTTTTGCAATCCGGCAAAACGATCGTAATGTCGGGGATGCGCGCTGCGGTTTCGGCCAACGCAGCCCAAGGGCGTTCCGGCGGCCGGCGGAGCGCGACGACTATCGCTTTGGCCGGCGTGCGCGACGCGAATGCGATGGCTTTCGCGAGTCCGAGATCGTCGCTGGAATCGATCCGCACCGGTGCGACCAGGATCGATGCCGGGTTCCCCGCGTTCGATCCGGCCGAGATGAGCCGCGCCGCAATTTGGGTGCCGTTGCCTCCGACGTGCAGTGGATCGGATTCAGCGCCCGCCGCATAGGGGCGCGGATCGGCGTCGACGAAATCCCACCCAATGAGTTCGCCCTCACCGTCGCGGGCAAGAGCTTCGGCGATTCTGGGCGCGGTATAGTCGAGGCCCGTCGTCACGAGCACGACGACGGTCCCGGCGCGCGTCGTGACATAGGGCACCTTCGGGTCGGTCGAGCCGGCTAGTGTCGAAGACTGGGAAGCCCCCTGAACGAGAAACCAGGCGAAACCTGCCAAAACGAGCCGCCATCTCATTCGGTTTTCACTCCCCGCCGGCCACTTCGCGACCCGGCATCAGAGCCGGTCTGCACCAATTGTCGTTGTCCGTTCCGCTCCTTATAGTCCCGCGCCGCAGCCGGACGAAAGTTCCGGAGAACCGGGGGACAAGTGAAGCAGGTCAGCCGACGTAAATTCATCGCGACGGCCGCCACGGGTACGGCGGGTCTTGCCGCGGCGGCGTGCGACAGCGGCCCGCAAGCGCCCGCGATCGTTTCCGAGCAGCCGCGCCTGAGCTGGCGCATGACGTCGAGCTTTCCGCCGTCACTCGATACCATCCATGGTGCGGGGCTCGTGTTCTCGAAGGCCGTGTCGGACATGACAGACGGGCGCTTCAAAATTCAGGTTTTCGCAGCCGGCGAGATCGTCGGGGGCTTGCAGGCGGCGGACGCGGTCAGCGACGGCACGGTCGAGAGCGCGCATACCGCGTCCTATTACTACTGGGGCAAGGACCCGACGTTCGCTCTCGCCACGGGCATTCCGTTCGGTATCAACAGCCGGATGCAGAATGCGTGGATGTGGGAGGGCGGAGGCGTTGAGCTCATGAACGCCTTCTACAGGAAGTACAACATCTACGGTCTGCCGGGGGGTAACTCGGGCGCGCAGATGGGCGGGTGGTACCGGCGCGAGATCAATTCGCCCGAGGACTGGAAGGGTCTCAAGATCCGTATCGGCGGGTTCGGCGGGGCCATTATCCAGAGGCTCGGCGGCGTACCCCAGCAGATCCCGGCCGGCGACATCTATCCCTCGCTCGAGAAGGGCACCATCGACGCGGCCGAATGGGTCGGGCCCTACGACGATGAGAAGCTCGGCTTTTATCGTGTGGCCAAATACTACTATTATCCCGGCTGGTGGGAAGGGCAGGCGATGCTGCACTTCTTCTTCAATCTCGCGAAATACGAGGAGCTGCCGAAGACATACAAGGCGATCATCCATTCCGCGGCGCATCACGCGAATACCATCATGATGGCGCGCTACGACATGCAGAACCCGCCGGCCCTGAAGCGTCTCGCTGAGAAGGGCGCGATCCTGAGGCCGTTCTCGGAGGCGGTGCTCGATGCGTGTTTCAAGGCATCGAACGAGGTTTACGCGGAGTTGTCAGCGAAGAACGCTGACTTCAAGGCCGCCTATGAAGCCATGATCAAGGTCAGACACGAGAGCTATCTGTGGCACCAGCTCTCTGAGCATACGATGGACACCTACATGATGATCCAGCAGCGGAAGGGGACGATTTGAAATCCGACGCGCTGGGCGCGTTAAGCGACGCTCATCCCCGTAGTTGACGGTCGGTCGCGCGTTTGTACGCTCGCCTGCATGGACACCTTCGAACTTCTGCACCGGCTGTCGGTCGCGCTGGCGATCGGGCTCCTGATCGGCATCGAGCGGGGCTGGCAGCAACGCGACGAACCCGAAGGCGGGCGTACGGCCGGGCTCAGGACCCACGCGCTCTCGGGGCTTCTGGGCGGCGCGTGGGGCGCTATCGCCGTCACGCAAAGGACGGCCGAGGGTGGGGCAAGCGGGGGCTCCATCGCGGCGTTGGCGGTCGTGTTCGCGGTTCTGACGCTCGTCGTCGCGTTCTACCGCTACCGCGAGACTGTGCACGAGCGGACGTTCGGCGTGACGACGGTCGTGGCGGTGATGCTGGCGTTCTCGCTCGGAGCCTTGGCGGTCCTCGGTGACATGGCGGCGGCGGGGGCGGCCGCGGTCGCCGCGACCGGCCTTCTCGCCATGAAGAGCGCGCTGCACGGCTGGCTTGCGCGCCTCACTTGGCCGGAACTCCGCTCGGGACTCGTTCTCCTCGCGATGACGTTCGTCATCCTGCCCGCGCTGCCGGATCGGGCGATCGATCCCTGGGGCCTATTCAATCCCTACACCGTCTGGTTGATGACGGTCGTGCTCGCGGCCATTTCCTTTGCGGGTTACGTGGCGATCCGGGTCGCGGGCGAGCGGTCCGGCATCGCGCTCACCGGGATCGCGGGTGGTCTCGCATCCTCGACCGCGACGACGGTTCTGATGTCGAAGCTCGCGAAAGAGAATCCTGAACAGCGCGACGCGCTGATGGGCGGGGCCGCCTTGTCGAGCGCCACGATGCTCGCGCGCGTGCTGACGGTCGTCTCGGTCATCAATCTGCCGCTCGTCGGGCAGCTCGCGCTGCCGCTCGGGCTCGCGTGCGCGGCGCTCGGGGCGGCCGGATGGTGGCTCCTCGACCGGGGGCGCGACCCCGCAATCGCCGGGGTGATCGAGGGGGAAGGGCTCAAGCTCTCGAATCCTTTCGAACTGCAAAGCGTGCTGAAGTTCGCGGCACTGCTGGCTCTCATCTCGGCGCTCGGGACGGTCGTCACGGCGTATGGAGGGTCCGCGGGTGCTTATGTTCTGGCGGCGCTGTCGGGTATCGCGGACGTCGATGCCATCACGGTTTCGATGGCGCGGGACGGAGCGGGCGCCCTCGGCGCGGGCGTCGCGGCGAACGCCATTCTGATCGCAGTCGGCGTCAACACCATTGCCAAGGCGTTCATCGGAACGACGGCTGGCGGACCCGAGGTTGCGGGACGCTTGGCGCTTTCGGCCGCCGCCGCGCTTGCCGGTGGCGTGCTCGGGATGCTCATTTCGATGCTCGTTCTGGGGTGACGACATGACCAGCGACGAGGCGGGCGGACATGGCGACGACGGACAGGTTCGGGTCGACGACATCATCCGCGCGGATACGTCCCGGGGTCTGATCGAGATCCGGCTGCATCGGCTGGAACAGCTTTTCAATTCGCTCGATCCCTCACCGTTCCACGAACGCGATCTCGACGACGATGCGGAAGATTTCATCGTCAGCTGGGCCCGCGAACTGCCGGCCGACCGGTCGATCCGCATCGTCATGCATCTGCCGGAAGAAGAGGTGCTGAAGGCCAAGGCTCGGGGTGCCGCGGCTGCGATGTGCAACTATTTCCACGGGCGCGCGAAACGCCTGGCGCTCGATCATAAGGAACTCATCCGTATGGGATGGCGCTACCTCGTGGTCGGTGTGCCCATATTGGCTGCTTGCCTCGTCGGAAGCCATGTCATGCCGCAGATGCTCGGCGAGGGAGCCGTCGCGCGGACACTCGGGGAGAGCCTCGTCATCCTCGGATGGGTGGCCAACTGGAAGCCCTTGGAAGTCTTTCTCTACGACTGGTGGCCGATCCGCCGGCGCATGCATCTCTACGAGCGCCTGTCGCGCGCGGAGATCGACTTCAACGCGCTTTGAGACGAAGAAGGCCGGGCCTCGGGGAGGTCCGGCCTTGGCCACTCACAGGAAGAGGCGTGTAGCTCAGCAGGCTTCGGCGAACGGAAGCTCGGGCTCGTCGGCGCGTTCGCTCGAGAGCGGGGCTGGGAACGGGAAGGCGATGACGTTCGTGTGCTCGTCGACATCGATCCCCGCGCGGCGCTGGCGGAACCAGCGCAGCGAGGTGTTCGTCAGCACCGCTTCTTCCTTCACCGGCTGGATCAAGAGACCATCGTCGGCGTCGAGGTGGCGGGCGATCCAGCTTTCGAGCACGTCCTCGCTCTCGTCCGAGCGAACGTACCAAGTGGTTTCGAGCGGACGCGCCCAGCTCTGACCGAGAGACATGATCGCCTGCGCGACGATGTGCTTGGAAATGTGGGGCTTCGCGAGATCGTAGGAGATGAGATAGGTGCGCATGGCTTGCTCCTTGGGCAGAGGGGCATCAGGGCTCGGGGGAATTCGACGCCTACTCTACGACACCGGCGGTGGCGGCTCCATGGCCGCGAACATAGTGAGAACATGCCCCGACTCGCGGGCTTCGTCCAGCGAAAGTTCTGATTTTGTTCTCGTTAGCTGCGACCAAATAAATTACTGTTGAATTTCAATCTGTTGCTGAGTTGCAGGGCGATTTCGTCTCAAGAAAACAGCGAGAGCTGGTCGGCGCTCCGCGTACGCAACGGCAGACGCTTGTGATGGCTCGCATCGAACTGACCGACGAGCTGTGGATAGCGTGTGGAAAAAACATCGAGCGCCTTCGTGCGCGCCGCCGGAAATCTCGCGCCTTCCCAGATCTCGTAGATGCGGCGCGGATCGCAGGCGTAGCGCGCAACGATGTCCTTCCGCCGCACGCGGAGCCAGCGCGCGATCCAGATCTCGATCGCATCTTTCTCCGAGAGCGCGCGCGGGCGATCGAAGGGGTCGGGAACTTCAGCCGACGACTTCTGAAACGGGAACGCGGGGGACTGACGCGACATGACCGGACCTGCAAACTCTCGACTTGGATACTCAATTCCGACCGAATGGGCGGCCCCGCACGTGTCAGCGCTTGACGCTTCGTACAGGATGCGGTTTCTCGCGCCGAACCTGAGCAATCTTATGGCCGTTACCTGCGGCGGGCGAGCTCCTACTTGATCCTCTTTCCTGCGATCGACCTCAAAGACGGCCAATGCGTCCGCTTGAAGCTCGGAGAGATGAGCGAGGCGACCGTCTTCAATGACGATCCGGCCGCGCAGGCCCTCGCTTTCGAGGCGCAGGGCTTTCGCTATCTCCACGTCGTTGATCTCAATGGCGCGTTCGAGGGGAAGCCGGTCAACGGGGCGGCGGTCGAGGCGATCCTCGGCGCCGTCTCGATGCCGGTTCAACTCGGTGGCGGGATTCGGGACATTGCGACGATTGAGGCGTGGCTTGGAAAGGGCATCCGGCGCGTGATTCTCGGCACCATCGCGGTGCGCGATCCCGCGCTCGTGCGCCGAGCCTGCAAAGCCTATCCCGGACGGATCGCGGTCGGGATCGATGCCAAGGGCGGACGCGTGGCCGTCGAGGGTTGGGCCGAGACGTCGGAATTGGCGGCGATCGACCTTGCACGACGCTTCGAGGACGCCGGCGTCGCGGCGATCATCTATACGGACATCGAGCGGGACGGTGTGTTGAAAGGGCTCAATTTGCCCGCAACCGCGGAACTCGCTCGCGCGACGTCGATCCCGGTCATCGCGTCGGGGGGCCTCGCGTCCATGGCCGACGTGGAGGCCTTGCTCGCCCCGGAGTATCGAATTCTCGAAGGCGCGATCACGGGCCGGGCGCTCTATGACGGGCGAATTGACCCCAAGGCCGCGCTGGCGCGGCTGGCGGCGACGAACTGAGGAGAGACGTGGAATGGCGAAGGCGGTGCACATGATGGTCCGCGTGCTTGATGAGGCGCGGTCGGTCACGTTCTACAGCCAGTGCTTCGGGCTTCAGGTCGCGGAGCGGCGCGAGTGGCCGGATTTCGTCCTCATCTACCTCAGGAACGATGCGGCCGATTTCGAGGTCGAACTGACCGTCAACAAGGGCCGCACGGAGCCCTATGATCTCGGCAACGGGTATGGCCATATCGCATTCGTCAGCGACGATCTCGCGGCGCTCCATGCTCGGATTTCGGCGCTGGGTTACGCGGCCAAGGACATGAAAACGATGACACACGATGGCCAGCCGTTCGCGCAATTCTTCTTTCTCGAAGACCCGGACGGGTACAAGATCGAGGTCATCCAGAAGGGCGGGCGGTTCAGGTAGTCGTCATGGACGAGATCAAGCTCGATCCGGAACTGATGGGCCGCCTCGCGCGGGCGCTCGCGTTCATCTCGGGCGCGGATCATCCCGCGACGGTGGCGCTCCGGAAGGCTGCCGAAAGCGGCTCCGAACCCGACGCCAAGGCGGCACGGGCGCAGTTCCTCAAAGTGAAGCCAGCCGACCGGCGTGCCGCGCTCGCGATGCTCGACGACTGATCATCTGCGTGCTTTGAGCTGACCAGCCTCCCAGCCGATCAACGCGCGCTTGCGCGTCAGTCCCCAATGATAGCCGCCGAGCCGGCCATCGGTGTTCAATACGCGATGGCAGGGGACGACGAACGCGATCGGGTTTTTGCCGACCGCGGCTCCGACGGCGCGCGCCGCCTTTTCCGTGCAGATGGTCCGGGCCACGTCGCGGTAGCTGACCGCGTGGCCGAGCGGAACCTTCAGCAGCGCATCCCAGACGCGGACTTCCCAGTCGGTCCCGATGAGAATGAGGCGCAGTGGCGTGGTGTCGGTGCGATCGGGTTCGCCGAAAATCCGGCTGATCATGGGGGCGGTCACGGTCCGGTCTTCAACGAACCGGGCGTTTGGCCAGCGGGCAGCGAGCCCTTCGCGCGTCGCGCGTTCGTCCGCGCCGTTCTCGTCGTCGATAAAAGCGAGGGCGGCGAGACCGCGCGGCGTCGCGGCTGCGATCACGTCACCGAAGGGTGTCGGATGGCGGCCCCAAGCGAGGGACAGGCCTGCACCCAGGCGCTTCGCCTCGCCGGGCGTCATGCTTTCCCAGGTCACGAAAAGATCGTGGAGCCGGCCGCCACCGGTGAGACCGCTTTCGTGGCTCGCCGCCAGGACGGACGCACTGTCGGCAAGCAGCCGGCGGGCGTGGTCGAGGGTCAGCGCCTGGACGAATTCCTTGGGAGAGAGCCCGCACCAGCGCTTGAAGAGCTTCTGGCACTGGGTCGCATCGAGACCGAGATGGTGCGCGAGACGGCCGAGGTCGGGCTGCTCCAGAAATTCGGCCGAAAGGAAACCGATGGCGCGGCGTACGAGGTCGTAGTCGGACGGCGTGCCGACGACAGTTTCTGAGTTGGGCGATGGTACGAGCCGGCGGGTTGGGGCGTTCATGGACTGGACGATAGGCGGCTTCGGCGCCACCGGCGACCCGAAACCTGCTTCAGGCCGGCACGGCGGAGCTTCGCGTTTCGGCCAGCACGCCGTTCAACGTCCGGGCGAAGTCCTTCTTCTCCTCGGGGTTCAAGAATTCGGCGAATTCGAATTCCCGCCCATGCGAAATGAGCTTCAGGACGGCGCTGCCGTCGGGCCATTCAGCGAGCAGGACGCGAACCCAGTAGGGGTTGAAGCTGAACGAGCGGCGAAAGCCTGACGGTTTAACGCGAGTGATGGTCAGTTGCTCGGGCCATAGCTCAACAAGTTCGTAGGCCGTTCCGGATCGATAGTTGATCTTGAATGCGTACCAGACGGCCAGGACGTCGAGACCGAAAAAACCCAGGACCGGCCATGCGCCCATCATCGCGAACGCGACGCCCGTGACGAGGCTTACGCCGCCCAGAAACAGCATCAGGTAGAGGAAACCCTTGGCGGAAAGTGATCGATGGGGATGAAGGACGGCGCGGAAGGCCGGTGGGGCTTGCGAGGGCTCTTGAACTTCGGTCATGTCGTCATGCTAGCTGGAAGAGTGGGGTTCATGAAGTCTCGCGAAGCGACGCCGCGTCCCGTCCAAGATAGCATCAAGGGCCGTTTGCACAACAAGGCCGTCAAAGCCGGCGGGCGTGCCCGTTCCCGCACGGGCGACGAGATCCAGGAGATCTTCCGCCGGTTCTCGGACCGCGAGCCTCACCCCAAGGGCGAACTCGAGCACGTCAACGCCTACACGCTCCTGGTGGCGGTCGTGCTCTCGGCCCAGGCGACGGATGCCGGCGTCAACAAGGCGACGCGGGCGCTCTTCAAGGTCGCCGACACGCCCGAGAAGATGCTGGCGCTCGGCGAGGACAAAGTCCGCGACGCCATCAAAACCATCGGGCTCTATCGCAACAAGGCTCGGAATGTCATTCTCCTGTCTGAGAAGCTCGTGCAACTTCACGGTGGGGTCGTGCCGTCGGACCGCGAGTCCTTGCAGGCGCTGCCCGGTGTCGGTCGCAAGACGGCGAACGTCGTGCTCAACATGGCGTTCGGCCAGCCGACGATGGCGGTCGACACGCACGTCTTTCGCGTGTCCCACCGGCTCGGGCTTTCGAAGGGCAAGACGCCCGAAGCCGTCGAGGCCGATCTCGTGAAGCGCATTCCGGCAGACTTCATGCAGCATGCCCACCACTGGCTCATTCTGCATGGGCGCTACGTATGCAAAGCGCGTGCGCCCGACTGCCAGCAATGCCTCATCGCGGATCTCTGTCATTCGAAGGACAAGCGCGCGTGAGGCTCGTCGGTGTTCTGGCCATCTCGCTCGTTCTCATCGGTATTGCGTTGCGTGCGTCGGCCGAGCCCGTCCCGCGCCTGATCACCCACGGCCGGGACCTCGGACCGATGGATGTCGGTCCCGTAGCGCTGGGGTTCTCGGGTTTGGCGTCGGTCGAAGGCGGCGTCGTGAGCGACGGGCCGATGCCGCGATATGTAAAGCACATCGGCAGCGGAGCGGTTTACGGCGGGCTCGATGTGGCCGGGCCCCATCTCCTGATCGAGAAGGTGCGCATCGAGGGCGCGCTCGACATCTCGGCGAAACTGCCCGTCGTGCTGTTCGCGGTCGAAATGCGCGCTCGCGAAGAATTGCCGTGGCTCGTTCTCGTCCGGCCGGGTGCCGGCCCGCTCCACGTGGTCTATTCCGATCTCTCAGTTGCGCGGCAGAGCCGGGCCGCGTCGCCGCACGTGGGTGTCGCCCTCGCGCTCCGTGCAGACGGCGCGCGCGTGCATCGCTCACGAATCGGGTCAGCGGCCGACGGCATCCAGATCGCGGCGCGTGACATTAGCATCGCCGAGACGCTCGTCGATCACTTGCTCTACCGGCCCGGCGATCACAACGATGCGATCCAGTTGATGGACGGTGCGGCGGACGTCGAGATCGCGCGCGCTCGGATCGCGAACCGGCACCTGCAGACGAGTGCGATCACCATTCTCGGCGAGCGTGTCAGTGTCCGGCAGTCCTGGCTCGCGGGCGGCGGTTGGACGATCTACGGCGGGGCCAAGCGCAATGGCAAAGGCGGGGACGGGGCGCGCATGGTCGAAGTTTCCGGCAATGTTTTCGCCCGCAGCTTTTTCCCGAAGTGCGGCTCATTCGGTCCCGTGACGTACTGGGCGAGCAATCCCGAGAGCGGGAACGTCTGGTCGGGCAACTTCTCCGACGACGGCGAACGCATCGAACCTTAGCGGCTTCTCAGCGGTCGTCGTTCTTCTTGGCGCCGAGCAGCCGTTCCAGGAGCGAGGGTGGTCGCGCTTCAGGGGTTGCGACAGCTGCTATGGGTAACGGAGGCGGCACCGGCACGGGCGGCGGTCGCAAGGGCACAGTCGGAACCGAAACGGTCCCCGCGACAGTCGCGGCGCCGGCCGGGCCCTTTCCGCTGATCCGCTCCTTGAGCTTCCGCGCGACGTGGTCGGGATCGTCTTGCCAGACGAGATAGTCCTTACCGGCGATGAGAGGCAGCTGGCTCAAGTCCGGCTTTCCGACGAGCAGGCAGAACACGTTCTTCTTGCCCGAGACTTCGAGCGTCAGGGCCGTGTTGACTTCGGCCATCGGCCAGTCCTTGGTCACGGACACGGGTGATATGATTGCGAGCACTGTGCGCGAGGCGGCGAGCGCGCGGTTGATCTTGCGGGTGAAGTTCTCACCCCAGGCGATGTGCTCGTCGTCGAGAAAGGCTTTGAGGCCGGCGCGTTCGAGCGCTTCATGGATGGGACGCGCGACGGCCGCGCGATCCTCGCTCGCGTGGGAGATGAAGATCTCATAGTCGTCCGCGCCGAAGACCATCTGGCGGATGAACTTCGAGGGATTTGGATCGAGATCGAGGACGCGCGCGGCGAGTTTCAGGAACACCGGATCGCCGGCACCCCTGATCATCTTGATGAAGGCCAGCTCACCGTAGACGACGTTGCGGAAGGCCGCGCCGAGGTTTGACGCGCCCTCGCCCTTTGGCATCCGCCGATAGGTCCGGAAATGCTCGTGGCCCGCGGCGTCGAGACCGAACTTCGCCCAGGCGTGGAGCATGGCCCTCACCCGGCGGATGCGTTCGCGCGCGACGTTTGCACGGGCGTTGACGAGGAGGCCCGTCACGCTCTGCTGCATCGAATGGGTCTGCAGGCGGACCTTCTTCGCGTTGATCTCGAAGCCCGACGCCGCGATCTCTTTCGCAAGGGCCTCGCCCGCGACGACCGTCGTCCGACCGTCATCGTGAATATCAAAGCCGACGAGGCTCGCGGGAAACGCGGGCTTGTTCGTTGAGAACGTGATGTCGTCGGCGTAGCGGGAATACGTGGCCGCGTTCTGCTTGGCGAGGCGCGTCAGGCGGCGGTCGAGTTCGGTTGCGATGAAGTTCGACAGGACGGGTGAGGTCGGTGCGCCCTGGGGAAGGCCGTTCTTGCGCGTGACGATCTGCGCGAAAATGGTCGCGGCGGCCGGTCCCATGCCGAAGGCGGGCGACATTAGGAGACCGCGGACGCGTCCGAAGTTGATCGTCGGAAAGAAATCCTTGAGGTCGATGTTGAGGACGAGTTTCGCCGCTTCGTGCTCGCGCGCATTTGTGAGAATGCTGGCGCCGGACAGGAAGCCATGCGCGCCCGGGTGGCGGCGATAGCGGGCGACGAGTTCGGGGAGGATCGAGGTCTGCAGGTCGCGAATAAGGCCGACGGGGGCCGCGATTTCGCGCACGCCACCGGTCCGCTTCGGTATCTCGAACGTGCGATAGCGGCTCTCTTCGGGCGCCTTGTAGAGCGCATAGAGGAGTTGGGAGAGCTTCACGCCGAGTGCGCGGGCGGCGTCTTCGGACGTTACGAGCGGGCCGCCGTCGAACAGGGGCGGCGGCTCGTCGGCCGGTGCGCCTCGCTCCGCATTCGAAGTCATCCCGTCCCTCGTACCTTGCGAACCGTAGGGCCCTTCAGGGCCCTACGGTTGAAGTAAGACATTTGTTTTTCCGCCGCAGGATCGACAGCGGACATAGAAGGACGGGATGCTTCAGGTGAAAGTGTGTCGGGGATGGGGGCGGGGAGTCAATAGGTGGTGGGATTGGGGAGTAGGCAGCAGGCAGCAGGCATTAGGCAGTAGGCAGCGACTATGGCGGACGCTAGTGTTCAAATGTGAGCACAAGGGGTAATGACGGGTGTGGGTCTCAGACCCCGTCCATGCGCATCGCGAGACCTGCGCTGGCCATGTGGTGCTTCGCTTCGGCGATCGTGTGTTGGCCGAAGTGGAAGATGGATGCGGCCAGAACGGCCGACGCATGTCCGTCGCGCACGCCTTCGACCAGATGATCGAGCGTGCCGACGCCGCCCGACGCGATGACGGGCACATTGACAGCATCTGAAATCGCTCGGGTCAGCGCGATGTCGAAGCCGGCCTTCGTGCCGTCGCGATCCATGGACGTCAGCAGAATTTCGCCGGCACCCAGCGACACGACATCTTTCGCGTACCCGATGGCTTCGATGCCCGTCGGCTTGCGACCGCCATGCGTGAAGATTTCCCAGCGTGGCGGCTCGCCCTCTTTCGATACGCGCTTGGCATCGATCGCGACGACGATGCACTGCGATCCGAATTTTTCGGCGCCCTCGCGCACGATATTCCGATCCGCGACGGCGGCTGAGTTGATCGAGACCTTGTCGGCGCCGGCGTGAAGAAGCTTGCGAATGTCCTCGGTCGTTCTGACACCGCCGCCGACCGTCAGCGGCATGAAGCACCGCTCGGCCGTTCGTTCCACGATATCGAAGATCGTGTCGCGGTTCTCATGGCTTGCGGTGATGTCGAGAAAGCAGAGCTCGTCCGCGCCGGCAGCGTCATAGCGCGCGGCGGCTTCGACGGGATCGCCCGCGTCGATCAGGTCTTCGAACTGGACGCCTTTGACGACACGGCCTTTGGCGACGTCGAGGCAGGGGATTATGCGGACTTTAAGGGTCATGGATGGGTCATATCGCGAGGGGCGGAATGGGGCAAGCTGCCGGTCCACGGGTTGTCGATCCGTGAGCGAAACCCTATGAACATCGCGAAACCCTGCTCGCGACTTCTGATAAGGATTGGAACATGCCTCTCGGACCTCCGCGCCGTCTGTCCATCGCTGCGCTCGCTGCTCTCGTCTCTTCAGCGGCCGCGCTCGCTGGCCCGAAGGTTGCGACCAAGCTCTGGGAGACGACCGGCTTCAAGAACCCCGAGTCCGCACTCTTCGATGCGGGCGGAGGCACGCTCTACGTCAGCAACGTCAATGGCGAACCTCTGGCCAAGGACGGGAACGGGTTCATCTCCAAGGTCGCGCCCGACGGCACGATCACGACGCTGGAATGGGTCAAGGGTTTCGACGGACCCAAGGGTCTCGCCAAGGTCGGGGGCAAGCTCTACGTGTCCGACATCGACCAGCTGGTCGAGATCGACATCGCGACGGCCGCCATCGTCGCGCGCTATCCCGCGAAAGATGCGAAGTTCATGAACGACGTCGCGGCGGACAGCGCGGGCAACGTCTATGTCAGCGATACCGGGACGAGCACCATCTGGCGGCTTTCGGGCGGCGCATTCGAGATTTGGCTCGCCGATCCGAAGCTCGAGAATCCGAACGGCCTGCTCGTCGAAGGGGACAAGATGCTGGTCGCGTCCTGGGGTGGAGGGTCACCCGATAAGCCGAGCCGCATGTTCACCGTGGACCTCGCGACGAAAGCCATCGCACCGCATGGGTTGGGCGAACCGATCGGCAATCTCGACGGTCTCGAGCCCGACGGCGACGGCGGCTATTTCCTGACCGACTGGGTCGCCGGCAACTTCCATCGCGTCGGGCGTAAAGGGAAAGTCAGGCTGCTCATGGATCTTGGCCAGGGAGCGGCCGACCTCGGCTACGACCCGGCGACGAAGACGGTCTATGTCCCGCAGATGATGACGAGCGTGCTCTTTGCGTTCAAGGTGGAGTAGCGGATCCGAGCCTGACATCCGCATGTGAAGGCCCCGGACTTGCGCTCGCGCGCAATCCGGGGACCAGCCATTTTTTCTGGGGGCGTCAGTCTTTCAGATCGGCCGACGACCACGCCAGGGTTTCATTCTAAGGATCAGACTGCCGAGGGCTGGCTCAGGATACCTCTGGTCCGCCGATCAGCGCCACACGCCGTCGAGCCAGCTTCGGCCGCGCGCAGCGTCGCCTGTCCGATCGACGGCGATCGTCAGCGCGGCTGTGACGCCGCCGTCCGATCGTGTCGTCGCGAGGACGGTGCCGCCGCCATCGGGGCCCGCCGCGCGGAAGATGAAATCGCGGTCGTTGGTGGTGTCCTGCGTGCCGCGCGAACGATAGTCTACCGCTTCGGCGTAGATGCGCGCGGCCAGGGCATCGGGGAAGTAGAGCTGTCCCGTCAGAACGGTCTTCGTGTCGAGAAAGACCTTGACGTGAATATGTGCCGTGCGGCCGGGATACCAGCCGGGAAAGATCGTGTCGAAGACGACGCGCCCGTCGCCGTCCGTCATCTGCGTGCCGCGCAGATAACTTTCGCCCTCGGCGCTCGTCGTTCCGTCGTCGCCCTGGCCGCGGTAGCCGGAATAGACGCCGCGCGCGTCGGAATGCCAAACGTCAACGCGCGCATCGGCGATCGGCGTGCAAGGACCCTGCTCGATGATCGTCAAATCGAGGCGCAGCGGCACGCCCGGCCTTCCGCCCGTGATGTCGCGGCGCACGAGCTTCGGGTCGAAGTAGAACGGCCCTTCGACAGCCTGAGGAACCAGCGTGCACGTGCCGGGCGATTGCGTGGCGGCGGCGGGCTGAAGCGTGGCTGGCGTGGGCGTGGCAGGCGGGTCGGCCGCACGCGCCTTGGCGTTCGGCAGCGCGACGCTCGTGGCCCCTATTGCCATGCCCCATAGCGCCTGACGGCGTGACAGTCTCTCGATCATGTTTGCCTCGCGATCTCACGGTCGAACGACGGAGCGCCGAAAATCCGTCGCTCGTGCGGCGCATTTCAGGTGGCCGCGACGATCTGGCCATCCACGACGCGGACCTGACGGTCGGTTCGCGCAGCGAGGTTCAAGTCATGGGTCACCATGATGATGGCGCGGCCCGTCTCGTCCACGAGGCGGCGGAAAATCCTCAGGACCTGTTCGCTCGAAGCGCTATCAAGATTGCCCGTCGGCTCGTCGGCCAGGATCACCAGCGGCTCGTTCGCGAGCGCGCGGGCGATGGCGACCCTCTGGCGCTGGCCGCCGGACAGCTGTTCCGGCCGCTTATGGCTGTGGTCCGCGAGTCCAAGCGAGGCAAGAAGGCGGTGCGCGCGGTCGCGGCATTCCTCTTCGTTCCATCGGCCGAGGGCCCGCATCGGCAGCATGACGTTCTGAAGTGCCGTGAACTCCGGCAGCAAGAAGTGGAATTGGAAAATGAAGCCGAGCGTTTCGAGCCGCACGGCCGCGCGCTCGGTTTCGTCGAGCCCGCTCACGGGTTCGCCCTCGATCAGGACTTCGCCTTCGGTTGGGACGTCGAGAAGGCCAAGAAGATAGAGAAGAGAACTCTTACCCGAACCCGATGGGCCTGTGATCGCGATGAACTCTCCATGTGCAATCGAGAGGCCGATGTTGCGGACGAGCGTCGTCGGAATGGCGTCGCCGATGATGCGTGTGACGTTGCGCATCTCGATGATCGGGCCATTGGCGCGGGGTTCCGTCATGAGGCCCCGCGAATAATGTCCACGGGGTTCGCGCGCGATGCTTTCCGGGCCGGCAGGAAGCCCGCGATGACGGACGACGCGAGCGCGACCAAGCCCGCCAATCCATAGTGGAGCGGCGAATACTCCATCGGCATATGGGTCACGTCCATGAACGGGCTCTTGAACTCGATCGTTTCGAACGCTTGGCAGAGTGCATAGCCCAGCCCCCAGCCGATGAGCGTTCCGGCGAGGCCGATCATCAGCGCTTCGAGGAGGAAGATGCGCCGCACCGTGCCCTCGGTGAAGCCGAGCGATTTCAGAATGGCGATGTCGCGCGTCTTCTCGTGCGTGATGGTCGAGATGATGTTGTAGGTTCCGAACGATGCGACGAGGAGGATCGCCCCGACGACAGTGTACATGACGAAATTGCGGATCTCGAATGTGGAGAGCAGATCCTCATTCGCTTCCTGCCACGAGACGGATTTGTAGCCGGTCTGAGCTTCGATGCGCGATGCGATGGCGCGGGCCTGCATGATCTCGTCGACGCGAATGCGGATGGCATTCACGAGGCCAGTCTGACCGGCGAGGATTTGCGCGGTCTTCAATAGCACGGTCGCCTGGGTTTCGTCGTTCTGCGCGATGCCGGTGTGGCTCAGTCCGACGACGGTGCAGGAGAGCGTCTGGCCAACGCCCGATACGAGCGTGATCGTGTTCCCGATCCGCGCGCCGATGCGGCTCGCCAGCCTGTCGCCGAGAATGATGCCGTTCGAGGCGGTCGCAAGATCGCCGAGTTTTCCTTGGCGGACCTGCGTTGCAAGCTTCGAAACTTCAGTTTCGCGCTCGATATCAATTCCGGTGACGACAGCGGCGGTGTCGCGGCCCGCAAATCGTATGACGGCCCGCACTTGCGCGGACGGGGCGAGCGAGCCCGACAGTCCCGGTTCAATTGCGTCCATCAGTGCGAACGGGTTCTTGATGCCTGGGCGGGTCTCCGGCGTCCGGAGGCCAGCGTAGGACACATCGCTATAGACGTCCTCGGCGGGCTGGCGCGGCGGCTCGCGACGCTCGTCGCTGACTGTGATGTGGGGCAGGGCATCGACCAGCTGGCGCGTGAAATCGTTCTGCGAGCCTTCCATGATGGCGGCCATCAGGACCGAGAAGCCGACGCCCATCGCCACGCCCAACATCCCGACGAGTGTCTGGCGGACGCGGGTCAGCACGTGGGTCAGGGCGATTTCGAACGACAGCCTCATGGCTTGGCGGTCTGTTTCGCGCGGACGCGCGTGCCTTCTTCGAGATCGGGGCGGAAGGGGCTCAAGATCTGGGCGTTTTCGGTGACGTCGCCGGCGATCTCGATGCGGGACGTGCCGTGGAGACCGGTCACGACGGGCTTCCGAACGATCCGGCCGTCGCGCACGGTTTGAACCCAACCGTCGTGCACGGCTTCGGCGGGCACGAGCAGCGCCTCCGCCTTTTCGGCAACGACAATGTTCGCTTCGACGCTCATACCGATCATCAGCGGCGTGTCGTCGGGAAGGGAGAGATAGACGCGGAACGTCTTGGTGTCTGCATCGCCCTTCGGGCGGACCCGCTTGACGGTGGCTTCGAGCGGCGTGCCCTTGTGGCCTTCGTGGCGGAGGAGGACCTTCTGGCCGACCCTCACGCGGGCGATATCGTCCTCGTTCACATCTGAGACGACGTGGAGCGGCTTCAGTTGACCGACCCAGATGAGAACGTCATTCGCCGTCGTGCCTGCAATTTCGCCGACTTCGCCGACGCGCTTTAGCACGATGCCTTCGATCGGTGATTTCAATGCGAGTTCGCCGATCCGGGTCTTCTGGGCGGCGATGCGCGCCTCATACTCGCGAACTTGCGTAAGCTTTTCTTCGTAGGTTGCGACGGGCGTGGCGTTGCGTTCGAGCAATCGTTCGTGACGCTTGGCGTCGTCCTGGACCTTGGCGAGCCGTGCTTCGAGTTCGGCCAACTCCGCGCGTTCGGCACTATCGTCGAGGCGGGCCAGGACGTCGCCCGGCTTCACGGTCTCGCCTTCGCATTTGCAGAGGTCGACGATGCGCTTGCGGAGGGGTGCGGCGACCTTCGCCCAATTGACCGGTTCGACGATGCCGGTCGCGTAGACGACTTCGGCGACCGACCCCTTGCTGACGCGCGTGGCCGAGGCTTCAATGCTCTGAGCCAGGAGCCACCAGAGCGCCGGCACGAGCAGAGCCGCCGCGAGCGCTGCCCATCGAGGCCAGGGGTGGTCGTGATGCGAGTGATGGGGCACGACGTGCGGAGGCGCGGAACCCGCAGCGATCGAAGGCGATTTGTCGACTTCTTTCTGCATACGCAAGACAGCCTCTGCCAGAGTGGCCGATCGGAACCCAGAGAAAAGTGCTCGGTACGGTGCCAGGTCTGGTGCCGATCCGCGGCGCTCAACGGTCCTTATCGTCCGCCGGACCCATTCGGCATAGCTTCGACGCAGACGGCCGTCCATCACGGCCGCCACAGCCGGTTGATCGGAAACGAACGCGATTGCTGTCCTGGCGCAGAATTCGGGCGCTATTCAGCCGCTTCAGCGTGCGCGCCGGCATGGGCGAGGTAGCGCTCCGCCTCCAATGCCGCCATGCAGCCCATGCCGGCGGCCGTTACGGCCTGGCGATAGGTCTCGTCCTTCACGTCGCCGGCCGCGAAGACGCCTGGGATCGATGTCGCGGTCGAGTCGGGTTTCGTAATGAGATAGCCGCCGGGGGTCGTCTCGAGTTGGCCCTTGAAGAGTTCGGTCGCGGGGGAATGGCCGATCGCGATGAAGACACCGTCGGCGGCGCGTTCCGTCACGGCGCCGGTCTTGACGTTCTTCAAGCGGACGCCCGTGACGGATTTCGGGGAGGCCGCGCCGACGATCTCGTCGATGGCGCTGTCCCAGACAACCTCGATCTTGGGGTTCTTGAATAAGCGGTCCTGGAGAATTTTCTCCGCGCGGAAGCCATCACGCCGATGGACGATCGTCACCTTCTTGGCGAAGTTCGTCAGGAACAGCGCCTCCTCGACGGCCGTATTGCCACCGCCGACGACGACGACGTCCTTGCCCTTGTAGAAGAAGCCGTCGCACGTCGCGCAGGCGGACACGCCGAAGCCTTTGAAGTGCTCTTCGGACGGGATGCCGAGCCAGCGTGCTTGAGCGCCCGTGCAGATGATGAGCACGTCGCAGGTGTAAACGTCGCCCGAGTCGCCCTCGAGCCGGAACGGCCGGTGTTTCAGGTCTACCTTCGAAATGTGATCCATGATGACGTCCGTGCCGACGTGCTCGGCCTGCGCCTTCATCTGCTCCATGAGCCAGGGACCCTGGATCACGTCGGCGAAGCCGGGATAATTCTCGACGTCGGTGGTGATCGTCAGCTGGCCGCCGGGCTGGACGCCCTGAATGATGACGGGCTTCAACATGGCGCGTGCCGCGTAGATGGCGGCCGTATAACCCGCCGGGCCCGAACCCAGGATGATGACCTTCTCGTGTCTCGGCTTCGTCATGATCAGTTTGTCCTTGATGGCGCCAATGCTGGAGCGCCTTTCTCGCGCTTCATATAGTCCTTCAGTCCTCCGGCCGCGAGCCCTCGGAAAGCCAATGCACAGCTGCGCGCGCGACCGCAGGTTGCGACAGTATGCGCCGGTGTCCGCAACCGTCGAAGGCCCGAATTTCGGCGTTCGGGCAATGGCTTGCAATCTCTTGGGAGTTGCCGATCGGGACTTCTTCGTCGTCCCTGGCGTGGATCAGCAACGCAGGCTTGCCAATGGCGCGGAGCAGATCTGCGCCCGTCAAGGTGCGGAGCGGACGGTGCGCGATCCTTTCGAGGTGACGCTCGAAATGAGCCTCGGCCTGACGCCCGGCGCGCCGGGCCTCCGCAAACTCTTGGGTTATGGCTTCGATCCGGTTCGGCGGCGAGATCAGTACGTAGCGTCCGATCGGCAGCGGGCGATCGAACGGCGGACCACCAGCGCCTGCGAGCAGAGCCGCGAGGCATCCCATCGAATGGGCGATCACGGCCTCGAACGGGCCCATCGCGCCATCGATGTCGAGGATCGAGCGGGTCCAGTCGATGAGGCTCGCGCGGCGCTGCTTGGCGTGGCCGTGGGCTGGGGCCTCTGGGAGAACCGCCCGATATCCGCCACGCACAAGCCTCTCGGCGAACATCGCCATGAATGCGGCTTCGGCGGTCCAACCGTGGAGAACGAGCACCGCCGGAGCAGAGGCGGCGCTTTTTCCGTCGGGTGAGAACGTGAAGACGGGGATCGGCCCGTGTCGCGTCGCGACATCATGGCGAACGGCGCGACGGATGAAAGGCCGGGCGCGCTCCACGAGGAGGGCATGATCCGCAGCGCGCCGCTCGGATAAGCCGGGTGTGCAGAACTCGCGGAACAGCCGATCGCCGGCGAGCGCGGGGCTTTGGGCCGCGCACGTCGCTAGATCTGTCATGATCGGCGGCGATGCGATGCGGCGACCGGCGGGGGGCGTCGCCAAGAATTCCTTTCGGCCGCCAAGGAAGGCTCTCCTGTCAGGCTGCGCGGCTGATATAGGTTTTTCGCCGGGCCTGTCGTGACGGCGGCAGGTCGGAGGAATCGAGTCGATTGCGTTGCGTCCCATCTGGTCAAATGTCGGCGCTGCGCCTATCTCCTCCGGTCCGAAGGGGCGGTCCATGGGGGCTCTCGAGCCCCACACAGACGGGAGCGGACGGGCCATGACGACGGCATTCGACTGGAGGACGGTTGTCGCGCCCTCGCTTGAGGATTTCGAGATCATGGCGGCGCAGGCCTGGGAGCGCTTGCCGGGCCATTTCCGCCAGATGTGCGGGGATCTCGTCATCCGGGTCGAGGACTATGCGATCGAAGAGGTGCTGGACGAACTCGGCATCGAGAGCGAATTCGACCTCATGGGGCTCTACCAGGGGGTCAGCCTCGATAAGAAGAGTGTGTCGGACGTGCCGCGCGAGCCCGACATGGTATTTCTCTACCGCCGGGCGATCCTCGATTATTGGGTCGCGGAGGGCGAGCTTCTCGGCGATATCATTACCCATGTGCTTGTGCACGAGATCGGCCATCATTTTGGCTTCTCGGACGACGATATGGAAGAGATCGAGGCGCTGGCGGCGGGTGACGGCGGGGGGCGATGATGGTGTTTGTGACACGAATTTCCGGCAGTGGCGTTGCCGATGACCAGACAGGCACGGATTTCCGGGACATTCCGGCCGAACGCAACTCTTGCGCGGAATCGTCACTTTCGCACAACTGCGGGTCTGGTGATTCTCATTCCGATTGAATACGTTATCGCCATACCACGACAGCCTATCGGACTGCCGGCATGATGCCCACGACGCGATTGAAATCCCTTTCTGCCGCCACGCTGGCCCTGGCAATCGCCGCGCCACTGGCTGCTGACGACATCCCGACGCCGGAAGAGTACGCCGCGCACGTCGGTGGGGACGCGGAGATCGTCAAGCCGGGACGCCTGAGGCTCGATGGCCGGCAGCAGGTGTGCGGCCAGCGTCCGACCGTCCTCGACAACTCGCTCGACGACTACGGCGCGGCCTATCCGGGCTTTCTCATTCTCAATCCGCGCCTGCTCGATCGGGTGTCGACGCCGGTCAAAATGTGGATCTACGCGCATGAATGCGGGCATCAGTTCCGGGGCCCCGACGAACAGACGGCGGATTGCTTCGCGGTGCAACGGGGCCGGCGCCAGGGCTGGCTGACGCGCGAGGGTCTCGAGGAAGTCTGCGCGTTCATTTCGCCGGCCAAGGGCGACAGCATGCATTTTTCGGGGTCCTACCGCTGCGAATACATGCGGCAGTGCTACGAAGACCCCTCGATCCGGTAGTCCCTCCGCCCGGATTTCTCTGGAACTAGTCCCCGCGGGTCCGTGCCGGCTCTATGCTGGCGGCTTCGAACCGGTTCGGGGCCCTCATGTCGCAGCCCGACACTTCGCGCCGTATCCTGGCGCTCGCGGAGGTTTTGCACCGCTGGGCGGCGCGGCTCATGGCGCTCGACGTGGTTCGCCGGCGCAAAGTCGCCCGCTATGCCGACGAGATCGCGGAAACCCTCGGGCGCGCGGCGGATGCCAGCATCCTGCTCGAAACTGATCCGGGGAACCGGTCCGCAAACCGGACGCTCGTGCGCGAACTCGGTCGGATTACGGGCTATCTCGAAACCATCGTCGCGGTGTTGAGACACCACCTTGACGGCCGGAAGCTCGCTGGCGTTAAAAGGCGCCTCGAAATGCTTCGCCCGGTTTCACCGCTCCCCCCGGCGTTCCTTCCCGAGACCGCGCGTTCAGCCGCCGACCGGCTTACGGCGGCCGAAGGGTACTTCCGGGCTCTCGCCGACGCCTTAAGAGCGTGATCTGCCGGGTGGTCTCACCGCCTGCTGCCGAAGAGGACTGCCATGGACAAGTTCGTCAAACTGACCGGTGTCGCCGCGCCGCTTCCGCTGCGCAACATCGACACCGACATGATCATACCGAAGCAGTTCCTGAAGACCATCAAGCGGACGGGGCTTGGGAAGTCACTCTTCTTCGAGATGCGCTACGATCCGGCGACGGGTGCCGAGGTACCCGATTTCGTGCTCAACAAGCCGCAGTACCGCAAGGCACAGATCCTCGTCACGGGCGAGAACTTCGGCTGCGGATCCTCGCGCGAGCACGCACCTTGGGCGCTCCTCGACTTCGGCATCCGCTGCGTCATCGCGCCAGATTTCGCAGATATTTTCTACAACAACTGCTTCCAGAACGGCATTCTGCCGATCAAGCTCTCTCAGGCCGACGTGGACAAGCTCCTCGACGATGCGAGCCGCGGCGCCAATGCAACGTTGACGGTCGATCTCGAGGCGCAGGAAATTCGTGGGCCCGACGGCGGGGTCATAAAGTTCGACATCGATGCGTTCCGAAAGCATTGCCTTTTGAACGGGCTCGATGCGATCGGGCTGACGCTGCAGAAGGACACGGCCATCTCGAGCTTCGAAGAGCGGGCAACGGTCGCGCGGCCCTGGCTCTGAGGTCGAGGGTTCGCAGGTGGCGGGCGACGGATGGACGTTTCGCTCGGCTGGCATGATCTCTATGGCAACCCTCATGGGCTTCTCGGCGCGGTCGGAACGCGCGGCGCCGGTGAGGGCATACCTGAATTCACCCGCGTGGCAAGCCGTCGCACTCGATTGGTGAGACGCAATCTTCCGGGATTCGTGACTTAATTCTCCGGCGCCGCACATGTTCGGGGTGCGCGGCGGGCAGGGACGTGCATCAAGATGGATTGGGACAAGCTCAGAATTTTTCACGCCGCCGCGGCGGCCGGAAGCTTCACGCATGCGGGCGACACGCTCGCCATGAGCCAGTCAGCGATTTCGCGTCAGGTTTCGGCGCTGGAAAAGGACCTCGGGATCGCGCTCTTCCACCGCCACGCGAGAGGCCTCGTTCTGACCGAGCAAGGCGAGGTGCTCTACCGGACCGTCAGTGAGGTGATGAACAAGCTGCAGACGGTCGAGGTGCTCCTGTCGGATTCGACGACCAAGCCGTCGGGCGAGCTTCGGGTCGCGGCGCCGGTCGGTCTCGGCACGGTCTGGGTTACGGCCCGCATCCGGGAATTCGTCGAGCTTTATCCCGACATCCGCGTCGACCTCATCCTCGACGACGGACAGATCGATATCGCGATGCGGGAAGCGGACGTCGCTATCTGGACGCGTGAGCCCGATCAACCCGAACTGATCCGGCGCCTGCTCTTCACCGCAAAAGTGAAGGCGATGGCGTCAGTGCAATATCTCCGCATGCATGGCACGCCCGAGACGCTCGAGGATCTCGATCGTCAGGGGCACCGCATCATCTCGTACAGCGGCCAGCCCTCGCAGCATTTGCCGGCGATCACCTGGCTCGAGACGGCGGGACGGGAGGGAATGGAGCCGCGCGTGCCGACTGTCAGGATCAACAGCGTCGTCGCGATCAAGCACGCGATCCTTGCCGGGGTCGGGATCGGCATGATTCCTGACTATATGACCGAGACCGCAACCGATCTCGTTCACGTGCTCGCGAAGACCGACATCGAGAAGCCTTCGCTTCCCATAATTTTCGTTTACCCAGAGGAACTTCGAAGCTCAAAAAAGGTGCAGGTTCTTCGCGATTTTCTGGTTTCCAAAACGCGCCAGCTGCAATATTGAGTTCACATCGCCTCACGGAGGCGTGATCCACGACCGCGAGCCGACGTAGTTGATACATCCGGTCCGGAGCTGCACGGTTGATTGCCACCGCCGTACAGCCCCTTCGCGGGTAAGGATGTTCCTGAAGCCGGGTCTTAAACCCGGCTTCTTTTTTTCACTTGCCAGGTCAATGTAGCGAATCTTGACGCCGATCACAGCGCGACTTATCAGCCGCGAAAGACTCCGAGATTTGATCCCAGCGGGGAGAGTGGCTATCTAACGGTTCGCCCACATGCTTCGCGCTGGATGAGCCATGGCCGAGAACGCCCCCAAGACGCTGTATGACAAGATTTTCGACGACCATGTGGTCGATCGGCAGCCCGACGGCACCTGCCTCCTCTACATCGACCGCCACCTTGTGCATGAGGTGACGAGCCCGCAGGCGTTCGAGGGATTGCGCATGTCGGGCCGCAAGGTCCGCGCGCCGGAAAAGACACTGGCCGTCGTCGATCACAACGTGCCGACGACAGATCGGCGTGGCGGCATCGCGGACGAGGACAGCCGCATACAAGTCGAGACACTGGCGAAGAACGCGCGCGATTTCGGCGTCGAATATTTCAACGAACTCGACAAGCGCCAGGGCATCGTCCACGTGGTCGGGCCCGAGCAGGGGTTCACGCTGCCCGGCACGACGATCGTCTGCGGGGACAGCCATACATCGACTCACGGCGCGTTCGGCGCGCTCGCGCACGGCATCGGCACGTCGGAAGTCGAGCATGTGCTCGCGACCCAGACGCTCATTCAGAAGAAGGCGAAGAACATGCTCGTCCAGGTGGACGGCATGGCGCCGAAAGGTGTCGGTGCGAAGGACATCATTCTCGCGATCATCGGCGAGATCGGCACGGCCGGCGGCACGGGCTCGGTCATCGAGTATGCGGGCGAAGCCATCCGTGCGCTCTCGATGGAAGGGCGCATGACGGTCTGCAACATGTCGATCGAAGGCGGCGCGCGGGCCGGAATGATCGCGCCCGACGAAAAGACGTTCGCCTTCATCAAGGGCCGTCCCAAGGCGCCGAAGGGCGCCGCGTGGGACATGGCGATGAAATACTGGGAGACGCTGAAGACTGACGAGGGCGCGCATTTCGACCGCGTGGTCAAGCTCGACGCTGCCAAACTGCCACCGATCGTATCGTGGGGGACGTCACCCGAGGACGTTACGGCGATCACGGGCGTAGTGCCCGATCCGTCGAAGATCGAGGACGAGAACAAGCGCGCGTCGATGGTCCGCGCGCTCGATTACATGGGCCTCACGCCGGGGACCAAGATGACGGACATTCCGCTCGATGTCGTCTGGATCGGCTCGTGCACGAATGGACGCATCGAGGATTTGCGAGCGGTCGCGAAGATCGTCGAGGGTAAGAAGATTTCGTCGCGCCTCGCGTACGCGATGATCGTTCCGGGCTCGGGTCTCGTCAAAGAACAGGCGGAAGCGGAAGGACTCGACGCGATCTTCAAAGCGGCCGGGTTCGAATGGCGCGAGCCCGGCTGCTCCATGTGTCTCGGCATGAATCCGGACCAACTGAAGCCCGGCCAGCGCTGCGCCTCGACGTCGAACCGAAACTTTGAGGGGCGCCAGGGCTACAAGGGCCGGACGCACCTCGTCTCGCCGATCATGGCGGCGGCGGCGGCCCTCGAAGGGCACTTCGTCGATGTCCGGACGTGGGGCGGGTGACGCCGCAGCCTAAGCTGAGTTCGCATTCGGAAGGTCGTGAGCTATGGCAGAACTTCCGGAATGGAACGACCGCGATGGCGAGAGAAAGCACATAGAGGCCCTACTCAAGTTTGTAAGGAAGTTCCTCAAAGAAGAAATTGATCGGCTTGACTCGCAACTCTATGATCGAGAGCGCGTCCGAGAGTTTGGGCAGTTGCTTAAGGATGCTTGGATAGAGGCCGAGGGGCAGATCGAAGAGTTTTTCGGGCGTGTTGGGGAAATTCCCGACTCGGCGCTCAAAGCGCACGGGCTCTATGGTTCCCAACTGGAGCTAAAGTACAAGCTCACAGCTTATTTCTGGCGACGATTCCGAGACCGCCCGGCAGTCGATACGCTTCGGGATCTGCTCGACTGGATCAACAAGATCCTTCCGAGCATTTTCGGTGCTTTGGCCGGTATCCCTGCGAAAGGCACGAGCCCTGCGACGTTCCTCGACGAGATCAAGAAGTGCCTCGAGGCTTTGGTCCGGGGTATGACGGCCGATATCCGGCGTTAAGCTCGCGCACGGAAACCCCAATCGAGCATTTCGATGGCATAAAGCTGCCGCGACTCAGCTTTATTGCCCATCGATATGGCCAATCGCTCCCCCTCGTTCGGCGCGCTGTGGGCCGTGGCACTCGTGATCGGTGCCGCGGCATTCGCGGTCGTCGTCGCGGCGGTGCGTCTTGGACCCGGTTCGGCTGGGGGGCAACTGACGGCCAACGTGTCCGTGCACGAGCCGACGCGCGACATGGCATCCCCTGATTTGGCGCCGTCCGTCGTCGACGGGACCGAGGATGACACCGAAACGGCCGTGGCGGAACTGACGGAACCGGAAATCCCGATCGAGGACATTCCGACCCCGGTCCCGGCGACGAGGCCCGAACCCGAACCGCCCCCATTCGCGACCGAGGTCGTGCCCAACAAGGCGCAGGAGCGCAGTCCGACGGCGCCCGTGGAGCCGGGCCTGCCGTGGGCCGCGCCGAAAAAAACCTACACGCTGGCGCAGAGGCTCAAAGAGATCGGACCAGGCGCCAAGGCGCGGTTGCGGGGCAAGTTCGAGTCCCAGCGTCTCGCCTGGCCGCCGCGCGAAGTGACACTCGTCGCGCTCAAGGACCAGAAGGTTCTCGAACTCTACGCGCGCCCGCGCGACGGAAGCTGGCAGTTCGTGCATCGCTATGCCGTGCTCGGCGCGAGCGGGACCCAGGGCCCGAAGCTCAAGCAGGGAGACAAACAGGTGCCTGAAGGCATCTACGGCATCGCGCTTCTCAACCCGAACAGCAAGTATCACGTCTCGCTGAGGGTCTCGTATCCGAACGCCTTCGATCAGGCCATGGCCACGAAGGACGGGCGGAAGGAACTCGGCGGCGACATCATGATTCACGGGAAAAACGTCTCGATCGGCTGCCTCGCGGTGGGCGACGAGGCGGCGGAGGAGATTTTCGTGCTCGCTCATGAAGTCGGGCTGAAGCGGGTTCGCGTCATCATCGCGCCGAGCGATCTCAGGCTGGCGCCGGCGCCAGACCTCCCCGAAGGCGCGCCCGCGTGGGTGCCGGGCCTCTATGCCGAGATCGCGAACGAGATGAAGTTCTATCCGGTCGCGAAGGTCGAAACGGCCAAGTCGATCTGGGCGTGGTGGTGAGGCAGAGCCGTCCGAGAGCCGGTCCAATCCGTCTCGGTTGATAGAACGTGTTTGCCGATGTGACCCGTTCGCTGCTTCCAGCGACCAATATTCTCCAATCTGCAGAAAGTGTTGACCGTTCAATTGCGAATCGGCGATCAAAACCTTGCGTCAATCTTGTCGCTGCGTTCTCCAACACCAAAAAGACCTTTGCCGGTTTTCCGATGCGTCTCTCAGCGCACGGCACGATCGCGCGCGCCTTCTTCTGACGGCGCGCCTACGGGCCGCATTTGAACTTTGGCGGGGTGGTCAACCGGTGATGGCGAGCAAGAGCGTACGACCTTGGCAGCGTTAGTCGGGCGTTAACCGAATTGGCCTTGTCTGGTTCGAGTTGCGGCATGGATTGGTCTCGATCATTCGCACGGTCGTCCGTCAGCCCAACATGCGGAAGACAGCACGCCCGTCTCTTCGGGTGTGTGCAATGCGGTGAGAGGCGAACGTGTCGAGCTCCAGCCCATCAGCACGCCCCGTCGCCGGCGCGCGCAATGTCCGATCAAACATTATGCCGCCGGGCCTCCGGATCTACGCCATCGGCGACATCCATGGATCGAGCGAGCTTCTCGACCGTCTCTTCGACGAGATCGCGGACGACCTGGGACGCAATCCGTGCGACAGCGTGCATTTCGTTTTCCTGGGCGATTACGTCGACCGCGGACCGGATACGAAGGGTGTGCTCGACCGGCTCATCGAGTTCGGCCGCAACAATTCCTGCACGTTCCTCAAGGGCAACCACGAGGAAATGCTGATGTCCTTCCTCGCCGCGCCGACGCGCGGCCTCGGCTGGCTCTACGCCGGCGGCTGGAACATGCTCGAATCCTACGGGATCAATCGGATGCCCGAGCAGACGGCGGACCTTCTGACGATCGCCGCCGATCTGCGCGCCGCGATGCCGGACGAACATTTCGCGTTTCTCAACGCGCTCGAGATCGCGGTTGTCGAAGGGCCCTACTATTTCGTTCATGCAGGCATTCGGCCCGGACTTCCGCTCGCTCAGCAGCGTGTGAGCGATCTTCTCTGGATCAAGGACGAGTTCCTGAATTCCGAACATCGCTACGAAAAGATCATCGTCCACGGGCACACGCCTGTCGATCGCATTCATTTCGGCGCGAACCGAATCAACGTCGATACCGGTGCACACCGGACCGGGCGGCTATCGTGCGCCGTGCTCGGCGACAGCGGTCCGCGCGGGCTTTCGACCGTCCCCACGATGTTTGGCAGCGAGACGCTGGCCAAGGCATGGGGGCGGTTGCGCAACCGGGTCGCGTGAGCGTCTGGCTCGCGCTCGACCGGGCCGTCGGTTCACTCCGGGAAAAGCCGTCGCTCTAGAACCTCGGTGGCTGGCTCATGTCGAGTGTCGGGGGCGGTGGGCCGCGATAGGACTCGCTTACGGCACCTGGGATGGCAGGCGGTTCCGGGGGCAGCGCAAAGGGGCGCTTGTCGCCGCTGCCGGGCATGACCGGGAGCGGCTCAGGTGCGCTCGATGACGCGTCAGGCGGCGCTGTGCGCTCGATTGCCGTCGGCGCGGGCTTCGATTTCACCATCGCGTGCATGGCAAGCCACGGCATCGCCATCACGATGGCGATCATTGACAACTGCAGACCTACGAACGGTACCGCGCCCCAATAGATGTCGGACGATTGCACAGGGTTCATCGTGCGGCCGGTCACGCGGTCGACGTAGGGCTCTTTCGGAGCGACCGAGCGCAGATAGAAGAGTGCAAAGCCGAACGGCGGATGCATGAAGCTCGTCTGCATGTTGATCGCCATCAGTACGCCGAACCAAATCATGAAGGGCGTCACGTCGGCCACGGTTTCGACGACGACGCCGCTCGGGTCCTTGGCCGCGATGACGGCAAAGCCGAAGCTCTTGGCGATGGCCACGGCCTCGGGTGACGTGCGGAAGATCGCTTCGGCTGCCGGCTTCAGGAGCGGCACAAGGATGAAGGCCAGCTCGAAGAAATCGAGGAAGAAGGCGAGCACGAAGACCAGCACCATGACCATGACGAGGAAGCCATACATGCCGCCGGGCAGGGACGTCAGCAGGTGCTCGACCCAGACGTGGCCGTTGATGCCGTAGAAGGTCAGCGAGAAGATCCGTGCGCCGATCAGGATGAACATCACGAAGGCGGAGAGCTTGGCGGTCGCCTCCGCCGCGGACCCGACGATCTTCCAATCGAGGCGGTTCTTCTCACCGACCGCGAAGCGTTTGAAGCCCGCGAGCAGGAGTGCGCCGACGGCTCCCATCGCGCCGCCTTCGGTCGGGGTCGCGAGCCCGATGATGATCGTTCCGAGAACGAGGAAGATCAACAGCAGTGGGGGCACCATGACGAACGTGACGCGCTCCGCGAGCGGTGAGAGCAGCGACGTTCCGGTCAGAGACGCCAGAATGCGGTTCGCGACCGCCATGACGAATGCGATCGTAATGCACGCGCCCATCAGAACGATCGCGTAGTCGATGGACCTGTAGCCGAGGTTCCATGTGGCTGCGATGCCGAGCACGCCGGCCGCGATCGAGATCGCGGCGAGCGAGGGCAGGCCCCGGCTCCCGTCGGGCTTGCGGTAGGCGATGTCGGCGGGCGGCAAGCCGGGCGCGGCGGCGGGTCTGATCATCGATACGATGAAAACGTAGACGGCATAGAGTCCGGCGAGCGCGATGCCGGGCAATATCGCGCCCTTGTACATATCGTCGACCGAACGGCCGAGCTGGTCCGCGAGAACGATCAGAACGAGCGAGGGTGGTATGATCTGAGCCAGTGTTCCGGACGCTGCGATCGTGCCTGAAGCGAGCCGCCGGTCATAGCCGTATCTCAACATGATCGGGAGCGAGATGAGGCCCATCGAGATGACCGAGGCTGCAACCACGCCCGTCGTTGCCGCCAGGAGGGCGCCGACGAAAATCACCGCGTAGGCGAGGCCGCCGCGAATGGTCCCGAACAATTGTCCGATCGTTTCGAGCAGATCCTCGGCCATCCCCGAGCGTTCGAGGATCAGTCCCATGAACGTGAAGAACGGGATCGCGAGCAGCGTGTCGTTGCGCATCACTTCGAAAATGCGGCCCGGCATCGAGTTCAGGAGCGGCCAGGAGAGCGTGATGGTGCCGTCCGAGTAGGGAGCGAGTTCGACGCCAATGACGAAGAACAGCAGGCCGACGGCGCCGAGCGAGAAGGCGACGGGATAGCCGAGCAGGAGGAACGCGATCAGGCCCAGGAACATGATGGGCGCGAGGTTCTCGGCGACCAGTGCCATCATGGGCGGTCACCGTCCGGATGCCGGGGTGCGTCGATCGCCTGGTTCTGCGTCTTGGGATACATGCGCGTCGGCGGACGGGGCGCGTCGGGCATCAGCGCTGCCTCGGTCACGGCCTCGTGGTAGGCGGAGGCGTGGGCGCCGGGTTCGGGCAGGTCGCCGCGAAGAATGGCGATGCGCTTGACGATCTCCGACACCGCCTGGGCGAGCAATAGCGTGAACGCCAGCGGGATCAGGGCCTTGATCGGCCATTGCGGCAGGCCGCCGGCGTCCTTGGCCTGCTCGTTCTGGAGGAACGACGTCAAGAAATAGGGCCACGCGGTCACGAGAATGACGAGCGTCACCGGCAACAGGAAGGCGATGTGGCCGAACAGGTCGATCCAACCGCGCTGTCGCGGCGAAAGGAGCCCGGACACGACGTCGATACGGATGTGGTCGTTGTCTCGCAAGGCCCAGGGTGCTGCCAGCAGGAAGACCATAGCGTAGAGCCACCACTGGGCGTCGAGCCAGGCATTCGACGACATGTCGAATGTTTTCCGGACAATCGCGTTGCCCGACGAGATCACCGCCGCCACGAGCACGAGCCACGCCGCAGCGCGGCCGATCCGGCCATTGAGATCGTCGATCCAGCGACTGAGCCCGAGAAGCGTCTGCACGGTCCGTTGGCCCTCCACGGGGGCTGACCCCAGCCCATTCCACAGCCCTGCGGTCTATACCTTTCGACGATCGTGACTTCCAGGCCTGCCTCTCCTAAATAGCCGGGGAACGGGACGCGCCGTCGCTCTGTCCCGGCTAGCTCGGAGAAGCGGGCCCCATCTCATCGGGCGGCGCTGCAACTCCCAAGGAGACACCGCATGTCCGTCGACAAGTCGAAGGTTCTCGACGCGCTCCGCCGCGTGAAAGGCCCCGACCTCCAAAGCAACCTTGTCGATCTCGGGCTCCTGTCGGAAATCCTGATCAAGGATGACCGGGTCTATTTCTCGATCACAGTCCCCGGTCACAGGGCCGAGGAACTGGAAGCGTTGCGGAAAGCGGCGGAGACGGTCGTCAAGGATCTCCCGGGCGTCGCGGGCGTTGTCGCGGTTCTGACGGCGGAACGGGGCGACCATGGCGCGCCTCGGCAGACAACGCCGGCACCGGCCCCGAGCAACGTGACCGAGCATCCGCGCGTCAGGGAAGCGCGCGAGCGGGGGCTCACCGGCGACGGCGCGGCCGGCAAAGGCCCGTCTGGCAAAACTCCGGCGGGGAATGGTCCCGCTCCTCAAATTTCGCCGCGGACCGCCGCGCAGCCGCTTGCCATTCCGGGCGTCAAACACATCGTTGCCGTCGCGTCGGGCAAGGGCGGCGTCGGCAAGTCGACAACGGCGGTCAACTTGGCACTCGGGTTCCGCGCCATCGGGCTCAAGGCCGGCATCATGGACGCCGACATCTACGGGCCGTCTCAGCCTCGCCTCCTGGGGCTCTCCGGCAAGCCGACCGTCACCTCCGACAACAAGCTCCGGCCGATGGAGGCCTACGGGCTCAAGTCCATGTCGATGGGCTTCATGGTGGATGAGGGGACGCCGATCGTCTGGCGCGGGCCGATGGTCGTGCAGGCGCTCAATCAGATGCTGCGTGAAGTGCTCTGGGGCGACCTCGACGTGCTCGTCATCGACATGCCGCCGGGCACGGGCGACGTGCAATTGACCATGGCGCAGCAGGTGCCGCTCTCGGGCGCGGTCATCGTCTCGACGCCGCAGGATCTCGCCTTGATCGATGCGCGGAAGGGCCTCGCCATGTTCCAGCGGGTCAACGTGCCCGTTCTCGGCATCGTCGAGAACATGAGCTATTTCCTCTGCCCGTCGTGCGGAACCCGAAGCGACATCTTCGGGCATGGGGGTGCTGAGAACGAGGCCGCGAAGCTCGGCGTGCCGTTCCTCGGCGCGGTGCCGCTGCACATGGACATCCGCGAGCGGTCCGACAACGGCAAGCCGATCGTTGCGACACTGCCCGACAGTCCCCACGCGCGAATCTATCGCGACATCGCGTCGGCGGCCTGGGAGGAAGTTCAGAAGGGCGAGGGCGCGGCCTCCGTCGCGCCCGATCTCATGGTCTCGCCGGGCAGCGATGTTCTCTACGTGGCGTTCTCAGGCGCGGAGAGCTACGACCTTTCGGCCGAGATGCTGCGCGTCATGAGCCCGTCGGCGGAAGTGCAGGGGCACTCGCCGGAGCAGCGCGTGACGGTCGGCAACAAGAAGAGCGTGCGCATTCGCGAATTGAAGCCGATCGGCACGTATGCGGTCCGCATCGTATTCAGCGACGGGCACGATACGGGGCTTTTCACGTGGGATTATCTCAGAACGCTCGGCCGCGAGAAGGACGCGCGCTGGGCGGAGTATTTGAAGGAGTTGGCGGAGAAGGGTTTGGGGAGGGGGTAGTGAATAAACGTGGGCTGGCCGGTGGTTAGAGCTCTGTAAACATGAAGAAGTTGGGCGGTCCCGGCTCTACCCGCCCACCATCTCCCCCGAGCATGTCGGCAATCGCGGGTATTCCGGTCCTCAACATCTCTGGCTGCGTGAGACCGCCGAGTTCACAATTTCGGTGACAATCTGCACGACGGCCACTGCCCCCTAATGCGGCAGGTCAACATGCGACGTAATTGACATCTTGCGGCGAGATTGCGAGCGTTCAGCACTGGTGCTGCAAACGAGTACAGCATGGTGGCAGAAACTTCGTTCCGCCGTGTTGTGGTAACGTTATCGCAACGGTAGGCGTCGCTAGACACCCGCGGTTGAATAGGCGCTCGACTACAATGAGGAATTTTTCAAGCTGCCTGTTTGCTTTCGTGTTGTTGAGTTCGACGGCTTCAGCGCAGAGCCTGACTGATAGAGCCCGTGCTGTCGTCGACTACTTGAACGCCGAGCTGGGCAAGTCTCGCTACAAGTCGATCACACTGCACAACGAGAATTGCACCGACTCGTGCTTCTATAGTCTCACCAGCACGTCGTTCGTGGAGATCGGCATTGATCGCGTAAGGATCGTTGCCAACATCGAAAGCAGCCCCGACGCAAGCGATTTCAGCGAGGATATGAAGGCCGCGACTTACCTATTTTCTCTCATCGTGTGGGGCAACATGCCGTCATCTGCGAGCTACGAAGATGCAAACCGGTTCCTAGGGGACTTGTTGGAGACGAGTAGCGGACGTGGCGCAGCAGTAGCGTCTACCAACAACTGGACTTATGGCGTCGTCCACATCAAGTGCTTCGGACCATCGACGATGTTAATCGCGTTGAAGACGCTAAGCTCTTCAGTCAACGAGGTTGGTGAGCTTCCGGCGCACTGCAAGAAGTGAGTACGTGAGCCATCGGATCCACATCGGGAAGCCGACTGCGCGATACAGAAATGTGTGACTGATAAACGTGGCGGTCCTTATGGCTGCAGCGGCTACCGCAGCAAAAAAATTGGCAACAGCTTCTTTACGATTTCGACATCACGAGTTGCGACAGGCGCTGTCCACCTCACGGCACGCTAACATCCCAGGCAAGTCCCACTCTCACCCCCCAAGCCCCAGCACCAGCTTCAGCCGATCATCGACCTTGGCCATGATGTCGTCGGGAACGCGACCCGCTTGCTCCGTCAAGACCAAACGGTTCGTTGTGGTGATCAAGTTCAATAAGGCTACGGATGGCTTGCGCAGGCCAGCGGCATTTGCGGGAATGCGAAGGCTGAAATCGAAGTGTTCGCGCGAAAGATTGCTGGTCAGCGGCACGGTCAGCACGGTCTTCAGCCGGCTCTCGTTGATGTCGTTACCCGAGACAATGAGAACCGGACGTCTGAACCCGGCCTCCGATCCGCTCGGGTCGCCGAGTTCAGCCCACCAGATTTCGCCGCGCCTCAATCATCCCACTCCGAGTTTTCGAGGATCGACTTGAGGCTGGCGTCGAGCCAGGGCTCCATGCCTTCGGAAGGATCGCCGTACTTTTCAATCGACTTGTTGATCCTGCGCTTCAACTCTGCCGACCTCTTTTGCGCGAGGTGCATTTCCAGCGCTTCCTGGTAGAGCTTGCTGCGGGAGACGCCGCGCCGTTTGGCTTCCGCCTCTGCGCGCTTGAAGAGATCGTCGGGAATGGAGACGGCGGTTTTCATACCAGAAGTATAACCGAAAGTTATACCAATTTCAATCACCCCAAAACGCGAAAAGGCCGCGCCGGGGTGTCCCGGCGCGGCCGCATCTGTCGCTGGTTTCGTGGGTCGATGTCCGACTTGGCTCGGCCGCATGCGGCCGAGACTCAAGCGGCCTTGCGCACCATGCCCGCCTC
This sequence comes from Hyphomicrobium sp., assembly GCA_033765145.1. GTDB lineage: Bacteria > Pseudomonadota > Alphaproteobacteria > Rhizobiales > Hyphomicrobiaceae > JAGVSR01. Next base: position 173,167 of record JANRIH010000009.1, read on the forward strand.
GACGGCCGGCAGCTTCTTGTGGCGGGCAGCTTCACCTGCGCGCCGCGCCTTCTTCACGACGGCTTCGCGGGCGTCGAACGCATCCGCGAAGGCCGTCAGCGCGATCTCGGGGCGGATCGTGCCGCCCGAGACGTCGATCGCCACGTAGCCCGTCGCGGGCCACGCCTCGACCGAGACGCGTCCGGTGCCGAAGGTGACCGTGCCGGAGATGGCGCCGGTTTTCGGCATGCGCTTCAGGCTCGCGCCCGTCACCGAGCAGCGCGCGAACGCGAGTGCCCGGCCGACGGCGCGCTGAACCGCGCGCGCGGACGACAGTTCACCGGCACCGACGAGGTCGATGACGACGGTCTTCTTCTCGGTGGATTCTCGGGATGTTTCGTCCCTGCGATCCGAGCGCTCAGCGAGCGCAACCACGACAAAGTCTTCCTCTTGGGCGGGGCTTGAACGAGTCAAGTCCATCCCCAATTGGAAGAGGGCGTCATTAAAGGCCATATGACCCTCCCCAACCAGCAGACAGATTCAACCCATCCGCTCCTTACCTTAGGGGTGTGGGGATCGCTCCTTGACCTTCGGGGCAGGTGGACGAACGGAGAGGTGCGCATATGAGGCCAACGCCCCCCCCACGCAAGTGAAAAATCACGTCGGGGCCGAAAAAAATCGCGCGGCGTGTTTATAGCGATTTAACGAGGGTCTGCAGGGGCTTCGCGCGACGGCTGCAGTGAAGACTTCGGAGTCTGCGGTGCAGGTGAAGTGGGCAGCAGGCAGCAACATGAGATGGATCGCTGTGTCGCGTGCTAGCTCTCCAACGCCGTCATCCGGGCGGAAGCCGGGACTTGGATCGGTCGCCGCGACGTGATTTTTCGGAAGACCGCGAGCGATTTCATCGGCGGTCGTCTGCGTCCGGCGTCTGTTCACGGCGTTGTTGTCCTCCCAACGTCGTCATCCTGGCGAAAGCCAGGACCCAGATCAGCCGCAGCATCGGGAGGAACCGAGTTCGCCAATCCGTCCATCAACTCGTGGCGCCAAGTGCGCGGCTCATCGGACATGGTCATCCCGCCGCGCCAATTCCGTTGCGCATACTTATCTGGGTTCCGGCTTTCGCCGGAATGACGGAGTTTGGATCGTAGGGTTGCCAATGAGCAACCGCGCGCTCTTTGTGTGGCGCTACAGTTGCCCACGCGCAACCGGGCTCTCTTGTTCGCGCTTCGGTTGCCCAGTGCCAACCGCGCTCTTTTGGTCTGCGCTTCGGTTGCCCACGCGCAACCGCGCTCTCTTGTTTGCGCTTGGGTTGCCCAGTGCCAACCGCGCTAGGGATTGAGCAACTTCTCGAGCATCTCTTCGGTCTTCGACTTCTTCGGCGGTGGCGCGGGAGCCGGTGCGGGTGCTGTGCCGCTCGCGGGCGGGACGCTCGTGGCGCCCTGGGCAGGAGGTGCCGCCTGCTGCTGCTGGGGCTGGCCGCCGCCGAGGATGCCTTTCAGAATGTCCTCGGGCTTCTTGCCCTGGAACTGCTTGCCGATCTCCTTGATCTTGTCGATCGCCTTGTTGGGGTCGGAGAGGATGCTCTTGAAGTCCGGCACGAAGCTCGGCTTCTCCCAGGGACCTTCGACCTTCAGCGGTATCTCTAGACCTTCGAGGCCGGTCTGGCCGCCCTGGCCGGTCAGCGAGGCGACGACTTTCGGTTTCAAGAGATAGTCGACGCGGCGCTTGCCAAGCTCGACCTTGCCGCTGCCCGTCACGCGCAAGAGTGGCGAGAGAAGCTGCAAGTCGTTGTTCTGAGCGACGCCGCCGGCGACCTTCCAGTTCGATGTCAGGCTCGAGAAGTCGGTCTTCTCGGTCGGGGCATTCTTGGCGCCGCCAAGGTTGCCCTGACCCGCGCTCCGGATCATCGCGGGGATGTTGATGCCTACGATCGCGCCGTCGGTGAAATTCATTTGAGCCGTACCCGCGAGCGCATCCATGATCTGGCGCTGCGTCCCGCCCTGGCCCTTGACGTCGACGGCGACGCGGCTTTTTCCGTCGAGCCAATCGAGGTCGGCGGCATCTTTCAGGAACGGCAGCGCCTGGACGCCATTGAAGTCGAGGTTTGTCGCAACCTTCGGTGTCTTGGGTGCTGTCGCGTCGACCGAGATGATGCCCTTGCCCTTGCCGCCGTAGAGCGCCACGTCGTCGAAACTTGTTTTCAAGACGCTGGATTTCAAGCCGACCGAGACGTTGGACTGTCCGACCTTGATCTTCTTATAGACGAGCCGCCCGATCGAGAGTTTGGCGTCCACATCCGCGAGCGAGAGAACGGACACGTCCATCGGCTCTTCGCTCCAGCCCGTGCGCTGGGTATAACCGCGAACCTGCGGCTCCTTGCCGGCGGTGGGCCCGGCCGCGGGCTTCGCGGTGCTGGATGTCGTGGCCGGCGCCTTTCGGACCGGTGGTGCCGAGAGATCAGCCAGATACTTGTTGAGGTCGAGGCCGGTCAGTTTGAGCCGCGCGGTGACCTTGGGGCGCGCGGCGGAGGTATTGACCGACACGTCGCCCGTCGCGGTGTCACCGTCGAGGGCGATCTTCGCGCCCGTCAGCGCGGACGATGTTGCGCCGTGCGTCAGCTTGCCCGAGAGATCGAGCGGTCCGAACCCGGGACCTTCGGGGAGGTCCGTGCCGAGCCAGGAGGCGAGCGTTCGGAGCGAGCGCGTCTTCAGTGCGACGGCGCCGTCTGCGGCGAGGCCGCCAGAATACGACAGCGTTCCGTTGTAACTCGCCGTCACCGGCGCGCCGTTGACGGATGCGACTAGCGTCACGGGACGCGCGTCGGCCAACGCGCTTAAAGTCGCGAGATTGGCGTCGATCGCGATACGCTCGCCGTTCCACGCGAGCGCGCCCTTGGCGGCGAGCGGGCCAGACAGGGACGTCCCCGACATCGCCATGTCGATCGCGTCGATCGCATGCTCGGCGCTGGCTGTCCGGTAGCGGAGGTTGCCGTTTGCGATCGTGATCGTCGTATCGCCCGAGAGGCTTTCCGCGATCTGGCGAACGCTTCCGCCCTGGCCGGCCATGGCGATCTTGCCGCCGAGCCGGGCCTGGCCGGAAATATCCTGGACGCCGGAGAGCTTCAGCAGTGGCGCCAGGCCAACGCCGTCGAACGTGAGGTTCGTCCCGACAGCCGCCTTCGTCCTCGGCGAGGGATCGACGGAGACGAAACCCTGCGCGCGCCCGCCGAGACCCGCGAGTTCGCGAACCGTGAGCTTCAGAACGCCTGCGGACAGCGCGACGTCGAGATTGGCTTTGTCGATCGCGAGGCCCTTCGCTGTGATCCGGTCCGCGGTGATCGCCGCGCCGACATCAGCCGTGAAGAGCGGGGACCAGTCGATCGCGGCGTCACTCAATCCGGCGCGCGCGACGAAGCCCTGGACGCGCGGTCCCGAGGGCGCCGATCCATCGTTTTTCAGAAGATCATCGATCGACTGCGGCGCGGCACCGGGGGCGGCTTCGGGCGCTTTCTGAGGTGCGGCTTTCGGCTTCGACGATTCCCCATCGACGACGGGTGCCGCGGCGAGAAGCCGGTCGAGATCGAGATCGGCAAATTTGAGATTGGCTTTGACGATGGGACGCTCGGCACCGGTCGTGACCGCCACGTCACCAGTCGCGCGCGCCTTGTCGAGCGCGATCGTCGCGCCGGTCAGCATGTAAGTGCTGGCGGAGCTGCGCACGCGGCCTTTGACGTCGAATGGCAAAACGCCGCCTTGGGCGCCGCCCTTTGCAATCGAGCCGCCGCTCATCCAAGCGGCAAGACCGGCGATGGAGGGCCCCGAGAGTTCGAGGTCGCCATCCGCGTCGCCGCTTCCGCCGAACGCGAGTTCGCCGTCGTACCGGGCGGTCAAGGGCTTGCTCGAGATCGTCGTCGTGAGGTTGGCCGAATTGCTGTCGATCGTCGATCGAAGCGAATTCAGCCGTCCGTCGATGTCGATCGGCTCGCCACGCCAGGTCGCGCGCCCCTTGGCGTCAAGAGGGGCATCGATGTCGGGGAGCGAGACGGCGAGATCGACGGCTTCGACGATTTCGGCGGTGCCCGACCTCTGATCGGCGTAGTGGATCGTGCCGCGGGCGACCCGCACGTCCGTGAGTGACAACTCTTTCAGCGTGAGGCGGCTTTGCTGCGCGCTGGAGGGCGCGGACTGCGAAGGCTTGATCGCGTCCGCATCACTGGCCGTCGTCGGGTCGGCGGCCTGCGCGTAACGGACCGGCGTGCCGGTGTCGGATCGCGCGCCCGGCGGCGCGAAGTCCCACGACTTCCGTCCCTCGCCATCGATCGCGAGGCGAATGACAGGTTCGCCAAGGACGAGGCTTTGAATTTCGACCTTGCGCCCGATGAGCGGCAGGAGCGCGACGCTCGCTTCGAGCGACTTCATCGTGACGAACGGTTCGCCTGTCATGCCCGCGGGCAGAGAGAGCGTCACGCCGCCCATGGAGAGCCCAAGGGAGGGATAGAATTTGAACGACGTCGGGCCGGCGATCGTCAGATTGCGGCCGGTCCGCTCTTTCACCTCGGCGACGATCCGGTCGCGGATGTAGTCCGTCGGCATGGCGAGAAACAGGATCGCGGCGCCGGCGGCCGCGAGCCCGAACAGCGCTAATCCTATTCCGAGGAGCCAGCCGAGGCCGCCGCCGCGTCCGCCGCTTGGTGGAGCGGGCGGGCGTCCGCCGCCGGGCCGATGTGGTGGCGGCGGCGGAGCCGGACCTCGTTGGGCTGGACCGGAGGACGTGCGTCTCTCGGCGGCGCGGAGAGCGTTCGCTTGCGCGCGCTGAGGCAGGGGCGGAGGCGCGGCTGCCGGTGCGTGAGGCCTCGTCCCCTGGACCGGTCTGTCATCACCTCTGTCGTTTCCGGGCCGGTAGCCTCCGAGGCTCGGTGGCGACTGTCTCGGCGGCTGTCGATCGGTCATTCTCAAAGGCCTCACGGCGAAAAGTCAGTGGCCAACCTTGTGCTCTCATCGCACGGCAAATGTGCGGCCTCCCGCCGGGGGATACGGGGTCGCGGCGAAGAGGAGAGATATCTGGTTCGCGATATTAGCGCGGTGGGGCGTTCGCGGAAGTCCAAGAGTTGTGCAGTGCACATTGCTGTTGGTCGGCGCCCATCGCCGGCGCGGCTGACCTTGCCGCTCGAAAGGGTTCCGACGCGGTGTCCGCCCGGGACGCACATCGCTGCCGAGCGAAGGCATCTCGCGCCGGATCCCCGCGCGGAAAGGGACTCGCGTGCGTTGCGCCGATCTCACGTCCTACAACCTAAAATTTAATTCGTGCTGCCAAGATTGCGAATGATGTAACTGCAATTAAATCAACATTTTAAAGGCAGATTTCCACCGATTTCTCGGCGTCATTCCGTCGAACTCTGATCTTGGTCGCGGCATACGATTCAATCTATGCGCGAATCAAATCTTAAGCCGCGACGCACACGCGGAGTCCTCGTTGCCGCCACGTCCCTTATGGCAATTATTCTTGCTGCCACCTTCTTCGTGGGCGGCCTACCGCCTGTCGCGGCGCGCGCAGTGAACGAAAGCGTGGTTGTCGGACTGTCCGGCGCGGTGTCAGACACGGCTTCCGGCCGCACATCCGAATTCGCCTCCGACGCGGCTTTCCGTGGCATCTCAAGACTGGTGTCAGACACGGTGTCTGACACCAGGATGGTCGGCGAGATGGGCAACGGCTCGCTAAAAACCTCTGGCACCCACTTTGGTTTCGTGGCGGGCGTGGTGTCTGACACCCGATCCGACGCTAGACCGGACAGCATCGGGCTGATCGAAGTCGCGGGCGTTGCGCGCGTCATCGACGGGGACACGCTTGAGATCCACGGGACGAGGATCCGGCTCGAAGGCATCGATGCGCCGGAAAAAGCGCAGACTTGCGAGGGTACCAAGGGTGCCGCCGTTGCCAAGATTTGGCCGTGCGGACTGGCCGCGATCCGGCGGCTCGAAGACCTGGCGCAGGGCAAGTCCGTGACCTGCCGTGGCCGCGAACGCGATGCCTATGGCCGGCTGATCGGCTTTTGCGCTTCAGAAGACGTCGATCTCAACGCGACGATGATCCGTGACGGACTTGCCTGGGCATTTGTCAAATATTCAAACACTTACGTCGCAGCCGAAGGCAAGGCCCGGGCGCGGGGAGCGGGCGTCTGGCAGGGGCCGGCCGATCCCCCGTGGGTCTGGCGGGAGGCCCGTTGGAAGCGCGCCGAAACCGCCGCGCCGGAAGGGTGCGCCATCAAGGGCAACATCAGCCAGAGCGGTCGCATCTATCATGTGCCCTGGGGCGCGTCCTACGACCGTGTCCGGGTCGATGTGGCGCGCGGGGAACGCTGGTTCTGCTCGGAGGCCGACGCACTCGCGGCAGGGTGGCGTCCGCCGGCCAATCGTTGAGGGTCTATCGGCGACTTCACCAATCGCCATCGCCTGATGCTGATTGACAGGCCTGGCAGACTGCCTGATCTTCCCGTAACTTTGCGTCTCCCACTCCCGTCCGAGAGGCTTTCCGCATGGCAATGCCGATGTCGCGCGCCGCGCTTGTTGCCGCGGCTCTTCTGCTTGTACCCTTGGTTCCCGCTGAAGCCGGTTCGACCTGGGACGGCATCCGTTCCGAAGTTTGGGGAACTCGGCAAATCTCGACCGCTCAGGGGGTCGTCGCTCTCGACGCGCCCTATCGACCCGACAACGTGATGCGCGTGCCCTTGAAGGCCGACATCACCGTTCCGGCCGGCGAAACGATCAAGACCGTTTCTTTCGTCGTCGACGAGAACCCATCGCCCGTCGCGGCCGTCGTGACGCTCGGCGGCGATCGGCAGACGGCAAAGCTTTCCACTTACATTCGCTTGAACCAGCAGTCTGACGTCCGGGTCGTTGTCGAGACGGGTTCGGGCGAGCTCTTCATGGCCGAGCGGCTCGTGAAATTCGCGGGCGGGCAGGCCTCATGCTCGGCGCCACCGCAAGGAGATCCTCAGGAAATCGTGGCCAACATGGGCAAGATGCACGTCGCCTATGAGGGTCCGGCAGCCACGGCTTCGCACCAGACACAGGCCGCGAAGCTCGAGATCAATCATCCCAATCACACCGGCATGGTGCTCGATCAGATCACGCTCCACTACATCCCCCTGTTGATGGTCGACCGGATCGAAGTGAAGCAGGGCGACGAGGTTGTGCTGACGGCGGCCGGCAGCATCACGCTGTCGCAGAACCCGACCATCGATTTCGATTTCGTGACGAACGGGGCGTCGGAACTCACCATCACGGCGCGCGACACGTCAGGCGCGGAATGGCGGAAGTCCGTGCCGGTTGGCCCGGCGAGCTGATCGTTTCCGGTCCGAGCGGGTCAGCTCGCTCGACCTCACGTGGCGGTAGTCCAATAGAAAAGCGGCGGAGCATGCTCCGCCGCTTCTTTGTTCATGGAAAGCGCTCGGACCGAACGCGCCGGACTTAGGCCGCTTCGCTCGCGGTCAAGGCCGTCAGCTTCGTATTCACCTGATTGATCTCGCCGATGTATTCGGCCCAGGCCGCCTTATCTTCGGCAGTCTGGGCAGGATCGGCGATGCTCTCCTCGAGGTCGTCCGTCGCGATGCCGAGTGCGTAGATGAGCGTCTCGATCTCGGTATCCGTGAGCTCGATCATAGGCATAGGACCACTCTCCTGGTCTCGATTTTCAAGGACTACGCGACACAGGGACAGCGGACCCCACCAATTGGTGCCGGAGACCCGCATCGGGTCGTCCGGCCGGCTGATCGCGGCCGTCTTCACCAACTCTTAACTGACTCGCGGGCCCGGGTGGAATGGGTTATCGCGCATTGGACTTAGCTTGATGAAGGTTCGGGCAAGCCGGGGGCATGGGCGGGATTCGGGCGAAGTGCGGGACCTGCTCCGGCCATGGCCGTTCGTGCGGCGCGGAGCCCGAAAGATTCACCTGCGGACGGCCGTTCCGTCTATTGCAGGGTCCTCAGGCGCGATCGGGCGAGCGGATTCGCTTCGTTCATCAGTTCGAAATACTGCATGGCAACTTGCCCTACAAAGGGGCCCGCGGCGGCCATGTCGCCGCCTTCGTATTTCTGAAGCTCGTCTCTCAACGCTTTCAGGGATTCGAGCAGGCGGCCCGGCGCGTCCTTCAGATCCTCAATGTCGGCGGCATTCTCAGCGGCGAAGGCGTCAAACGTCGCGACGGCTTCGGTGTAGGTCTTCATCGCCGTATCGTAGCGCTTCAGGTCGATCGTGATGCCGGTCGGCGTCTTCACGCCGGCCATGATCTCCTCGAATTTCTCGCCCGACGTCTCCGGCCCGATCGATCGCATCATCTCATCCATCGTTTCGGGGTCGATGGGCTCGGGCCGGATGCGCGGAATGACATCGACGACGCCGCGCGCGAAATGCATGACGTTGGCGGCGTGCCAGGCGAGCGTGCGGCCATCAGCGGCCTCGATGGCAGCCAATTCCTGTCCTTCCACCTCAAACACGAAGGCGGCGAGGTGCTTCATCATCACGTCGCGCTCGGCCATGAAAGTCGTCGCGAGCGGTACCATCCGCGCGTGGAACGCCTTCCCTGCGGCCATGCCGTCTTGCCGGTAGCCTTCGGCATCGTAGTAGGCGCAGGCTTCATTCAGCACCGGCGCCACGGCGTTGTAGGCCGAAATATAGCGTTTCAGGACCGCGTCGAGTTCTGGTGTCGCGGGCGGATCATTCGCGGCGGCTGCGACGGCTTCCAACATGCCGGCGATGTCGTAGACTGGATACATGCCGTACGAGATGTAACGTTCTTTGCCCGTCGGGCCGGTCTTGAGATTGACCCAGCTCTTGTAGCGCTCCCAGGAGTCGACCGCGCGCTCGGTCCCCTTTGCCAATTCAATGTACAGGTTGGCTTTCGCGACCGCCGCGTCGACGTCGTCTGCGGCCGATGCGGTCCATGGGATGGAAACAGCCCATAGCGCGTGCGTGGCGGCGAGGATGGCCAGACGCACGCCGGCAACGAATGTTGGACGGGTCAGGCTCCGGCCGGCTACGCCTTCTGTCGCAGTTGATGAACGCATAGTTCCCTCCCAAGTGGGCCGTCGGCGGGTCGATGGCCGAGCGCGGCCTTGCTTCGGGTGCCGAGCGTCGGATCGTACGTATCGAGATTACGCGATGTTCGTGATCCCGACGTGGCCGGGAGAGGATTATGATTACGAACGGCGCGGCGCTCGCCCGAAGCCCGGGATGGCCAATCGCGACCGCGGGACAACCCAGAACTGACGCGCCGGTGGCGTCATCGGTTCGTCCGCGTGTTTGGGATGGTCGGACTGCCTTGTCTGACACACGATGCGGGTGAATGCTTGCGCCCGCCCCGGATAAGCGCCACTTGTCGCTAATCCGCTCTCAGAGAGCCGAAGTTGGTTCGCGGCACAGTGGCCCATGAGGGTTCCGGCGTTGTTAGAGGAGCTACTTCACCTCAGTCGATGGCGTTGCGGCAGAGCCCGCAAGGATGCCGCCATCGATATGGAATTCGGCCCCGGTGATATAGCTGGCCTCATCACTGGCGAGCATCACGGCGACAGCGGCGATGTCTTCCGGTTTGCCAAAGCGGCGCAGGGGCGTGTCGGCCACGAAGGCCGCCATTTTGGCCGCGCGGTCAGGTCCGTCTCCCAGCATCGGTTCCCACATCGGCGTGAGAATCGCGGCTGGATGGATGGAGTTGCAGCGTATGGCCAGTCCCTGTTCAGCGCAGTAAAGCGCGACTGATTTGGTATGGTTACGGATCGCCGCTTTCGACGAAGCATAAGCAGCGGCCGCAGGAATTCCGACATTCCCGGATCTCGACGAGATGTTGATGATCGAGCCGCTTCGCGTGTTGCGCATGGCCTGGATGGCGTATTTGCAGCCGAGAAACGCACCATCGAGATTTGTGGCATGAACGCTCCTCCAATCACTCAGCGCGGCGTTTTCGGGATCGTGCGGCACGGGGCCGGTTTCGAAACCGGTGATGCCGGCGTTGTTGACGAGAATGTCGAGCCGACCGAACTGCCCGAGAATCTGGGCGTGGACCGCTCGCCACTGCACCTCTTCACGCACATCAAGCGGAATTGCATGTGCGGCTTCGCCAATCTGAGAGCGCGTTGTTGCCAGCCGTTCTACGTCGATATCGGTCAGAATGACGACGGCTCCCTCGCGAATGAAGGCTTGCGCGATGGCAGCGCCAATGCCCCGGGCAGCGCCAGTTACGTGAGCGATCTTTCCCTTTAGGCGTGCGCTACTCATGTCTGCATTCTGCCAAACAAGCCCGGCCGGCCAATTCGAGCATTGGCCAGTTTTCCCGCACTTCAAGGGCGTTCTCAATATGGTGCTGGCGGGTAGCCGGTCAGGCTCCTCCCCGTTCCGTCCGACGCACTCAGGGACGCTCTGCTTCCGTCGCGCTCACCCTGGCCGCGCATTGGCGGATGTCCGCTCTATGCCGAGCTCGGTGGCTCCCTTTGCAGCGGTTCGAATCTTGACCGGTGAAATGGCGCGCCCGGCAGGATTCGAACCTGCGACCTTTGGATTCGGAATCCAACACTCTATCCAGCTGAGCTACGGGCGCCCTCGGATCGGACCCTCGAGGTCGCGACCGGACGGCTTCCATAGCCTATCCGCCGGGCGACGGCAAATGGCGCTCACGGTGCTCTACCGAGCGCTCCTCGCGGTCCTTGCAACTTCAGCGCTTCGGCTCTAGCTCGGCGGTGCCGCCCTTCACGTGCAACGCGGCGGCCGGAGAGCGCCCACATGTCTCAGATGCGACCGCCTCGGCCCGGTGAAGTTCCGATCATCCTCCCCGACCGGACGGACGCCGGCCTCTACTTCATCGGGCGTATCCGTACGCCGTGGCCGACGCTCGCGGATTGCCCGAAGAATTCCGCTGCGCGTAGGGACGTCGTGGCGACGGTCGAACTCGATCCACGTTACGTCCAGGGTCTCAAGGACATCGGGCTCCTGTCGCACCTGATCCTCCTTTACTGGCTCGACCGCTCGGACCGGAACCTCATCATCCAGGCGCCAAGCCATGCGCCCGAGCCGCGCGGCGTTTTCGCGCTCCGTTCGCCCGTTCGGCCGAACCCGATCGGGCTCGCGGTCGTCGAGCTTGTCGCGGCCGAGGGCGCGCGGTTTCTCGTCAAGGGCGTCGATTGCGTGGACGGCACGCCGCTCGTCGACATCAAGCCCTATTTTGCCTCGACGGACAGCGTGCCGGATGCCCGCCGGCCATAGGCACGTTCTAACGCTCGTCAGCGTGTTTCGGTACGCGCGGCTCAGGACTTCGACGCGGGCGCGTTGTCCGTTTGGGATTCGCCCCTGGCGCGCATGGACTGGCGCTCGACGCTCGGGGGATGTCCATACCAGCGCATGGCGGCGCGCGTGAACGCTGAAAGCTCCGAAAATCCGAGGATCAGCGCGATATCGGTCATCGAGAGATCGGTGTCGCGGAGGTAGCGCGTCGCCAAGGCTTTGCGCGTCTCCTGCAGCAAGGCTTCGAACGTCGTGCCGGCGAGATTGAGGCGCTGCTGGATCGTCCGCGGCGGTAAGTCGAGACGGCGCGATATGCCTTCGAGCGTCACATCCGTGGAGCCGATGTCGGCGCGGATGGCCCGGCGCACGTCGGCCAGGATGCCGGCGTCGGCTTCGCGGCGCTCGAGCAGTTCGTCGCCGTACTCACGCATCACGGCGAAGAGATCCGGGTTGGCCGTGCGGTTCTTCAGTTCGAGGCTCGCGACATCGACGATGACCGCGTTCTTCGCGGTATTGAAGCGCACGTCCGTTCCGAGGACCGAGCGCAGGACGGCGGCGCACGGCAGCTCGCGATGGGCGATCTCGATCGACAGCGGGCGCCATTCGGGCCCCGCCACGGCTTTCAACCTCAGGACGAGGCCCGTTGTCGAGAAGAGCTGATATTGTGCGACGTCCGCGCTCCAGAACGGCGGGACACTCCAGCGCAGCGCGGCGACGTCGTCGAATATTTCGAAGGCGACTTCCACAGGGTCCAGAACCAGCGAGACATAACGGTGCGTCACGTGCATCGCTTCGCCCAGTGTGCGGGCGTTGGCGAGGAGGAAGCCGTATATTCCGCTGGCCCCGGTTGGTATCGCTTCGGCGAAGTGGACCCCGAAACAGGGGTCGTTGGTCAGGCGTGCAGCCCGATCCAGGACTGACGCAAATCCCTCCAGCGGGATTTCATTGCGCTCAGAATCTGCATAATCAGCCAGAAGCCGATCGAGTTCGGGCAGCCGCGCCATGCTGACGCCGCGCGCTTCGAGGTACGACGCGAGTTGCTGTGCAAGACGAGCATTTATCGTTGGTGTTTCGAGACGCATGCCCATGCTCTGGCCCATGTCCTCTGGCCCATGACGCGTCTTCAGTCGCCTGCGCAATGTGGCGACCTACTCCGAACCTAAATGGTACACGAGAAAATTGGTATCGGCACGCACGATCGGTCAAATTCGGAGGTTTACGGTCAAGCGGCAGACCTCATGCACTGCTATTCATACGGAAGATATGAGTTCGGTGTCGTGCCCGACGGGTAGGCCGCCATATCGCTCCTGTCAAATTGTTGTGAACGTGAGGTCGTCTTGGGCATCAACACTCGTGTGTTCGTTCCTTCGGAAAGTGCTACGCACCTACTCCACCGTGCCGGCCAGATCGCGGAAGTGCTGTTCACCAGCGCCATCGGTGATCTCGGGATCACGGCGCGCCAGTTCGTCGTGCTCTCGGTCGTCGCAACGCTCGAAGATCCGAGCCAGACCGATCTTTGCGATCGCTCGGGCATCGACCGCTCGACGCTTGCGGACATCGTGCGTCGGCTCGTCGCGCGAGGGCTTCTGACCCGCAAGCGGACCCGTCAGGACGCCCGCATGTACGCTGTCAAGCTGACGGCGCAGGGCCGGGAGGTCCTCGACCGGGCGCTGCCCATCGCTCAGCAGGTCGATCAACAAATTCTGTCGGTGTTCTCTGCTCCGCACCGCAGGGATTTCGAGATGCTTCTCCGGAAGCTCATCGAATCCTCGGTCGCCAAGCAAGCCATGTAAGGCCGACCTGTAAAGTCCGGCCTTGCAATGTCCGACTCGGGAAGATGGGTGAGATCGGCGGCTGACCTACGGTTGCTGACCGCCTATACTCGGGTCCATGACAGAGACGACGACCGAAATGGCGCGCGCTCCTCAGGCGCGCGCAACAGTGCCCAAAGCCGAGCCGGTGCCAATCGTAAAGGGGAGCAAGCTCTACCTGATCGATGGGTCAGGCTATATTTTTAGGGCGTTCCATGCGCTGCCGCCGCTGACCCGACCATCCGACGGTTTGCCCGTCGGGGCTGTCAGTGGTTTCTGCAACATGCTCTGGAAGCTGTTGCGCGAGACCAAGGGTTCTGAGGCGCCGACGCATTTCGCGGTCATCTTCGATGCCGGCAAAGAGAGTTTCCGGAACGGGATCTACGACAAATACAAGGCCAACCGTCCCCCGCCGCCGGAAGAACTCGTTCCGCAGTTTCCATTGATCCGAGACGCGGTGCGCGCGTTCAACGTCGCGTCGATCGAACAGGACGGCTACGAAGCGGACGATCTCATTGCAACGTATGCGCGCGAAGCGGCGGCCAACGGCGCGAGCGTCGTCATCGTCTCGTCGGACAAGGACCTGATGCAGCTCGTCGGTCCCGGCGTCGTCATGTTCGACGGCATGAAGGGCAAGATGATCGGCCGGGACGAAGTGATCGAGAAGTTCGGCGTCGGGCCCGAGAATGTCGTCGACGTGCAGGCGCTCGCAGGCGACAGTGTCGACAATGTGCCGGGCGTCCCGGGGATCGGCATCAAAACGGCCGCGGAACTCATCCGGGACTATGGCGATCTCGATACGCTGCTCGACAGGGCCGGCGAGATCAAGCAGCCCAAGCGGCGCGAGAAACTCATCGAGTTCGCCGATCAAGCCCGGCTATCGCGCGAACTCGTCCGATTGAAGAGCGATGTTCCGGCCGAACATGCGGTCGAGACGTTCGGGGTTCAGGAGCCGGATGCGCCGACGCTGCTCAAGTTCCTCCGGTCGATGGAATTCAATACGCTGACGAAGAGGATTGCCGAGGCCCTCGGCGTCGAGGCGCCGCCGCCGCTCGAGCGGTCCATCGGATCGAGCCTGCGTCCGGCTGCATCGGCTGGCAACGCGCAGGGACCGGTTGCAGACGTGGGGCGTTCACCAAGTCTTGCCGTCGATGGCGTTGGGACGCCTGCGGCCGGCGTGGCGGCGGGAATGGCGCTGGCGCGATCCGCTGCGTTCGATCCCGGCCGCTATGAGACGGTCGGGACGATCGAGCGATTGGAGGTGTGGATCGCGCGCGCGCGGGACGCGGGCCGGGTCGCTTTCGATATCGAGACGACGGGCCTCGACGCCATGGCCGCCGATCTCGTCGGTGTTTCGCTTGCAGTCCTGCCGGGCGAGGCCTGCTATGTGCCGCTAAGCCATGGCGGCTCGGGTGGGGACCTCTTTCAGTCGAATGCCCGCGCGCCGGGGCAGATCGAATTGAGAGCCGCGCTCGACCGGTTGGGCCCGCTGCTCGAAGATCGCGGCGTCTTGAAGATCGGGCAGAACATCAAGTTCGATGCGCTGGTGATGCGCCGCTACGGCATCAACGTCGGGCCGATCGACGACACGATGCTCATGTCCTACGTGCTCGACGGCGGGCGGCATGGCCACGGGATGGACGCGCTTTCGGAGCTCCATCTCGGACACACCTGCATCTCGTTCGATCAGGTTATCGAACACGCGCCGGGCGCCAAGAAGAGCGAAAAGACGTTTGCCGGGGTGCCGATCGACAAGGCGACGGCCTATGCGGCAGAAGATGCGGACGTCACACTGAGGCTCTGGCATGTCTTGAAGCCGCGTCTCGTGGCCGAGAGGATGACGACCGTCTACGAAACGCTCGAACGCCCGCTCGTGCCGGTGATCGTCGAGATGGAACGGGCTGGAATCAAGGTCGATTCCGCCATTCTTTCGCGGCTGTCCAGTACCTTCGCGCAGGGCATCGTGCGGCTCGAGGAAGAGGTGCAGGCGCTAGCCGGACACCCGTTCAATCTCGGCTCGCCGAAGCAGCTGGGCGAACTGCTGTTCGACAAGCTGAAGCTGCCCGGCGGCAAGAAGACGAAGAGCGGGCAGTGGGAGACCCGTGCCGGTCTTCTCGACGATCTGGCGGCCAACGAAGACCTGCCGGAGGACGCGCGAAGGCTCATCAACACCATGCTCGAATGGCGGCAACTGTCGAAGCTCCGGTCGACCTATACCGATGCTCTGCCGGGCTACATCAACGCCGAAACGCACCGCATCCATACGAGCTACGCGCTCGCCGCGACGTCGACCGGACGGCTCGCATCGTCGGACCCCAATCTTCAGAACATTCCCATCCGCACCAAGGAGGGGCGTGAGATCCGGACTGCGTTCGTCGCCGACAAAGGCATGAAACTCGTCTCGGCCGACTATTCGCAGATCGAGTTGCGCGTGCTCGCGCACATCGCCGACATTCCGGAATTGAAGCGCGCGTTCCTTGAAGGCCTCGACATCCACGCGATGACGGCGTCGGAAATGTTCGGGGTGCCGTTGAAGGAGATGACGAGCGATGTGAGACGGCGCGCGAAGGCCATCAACTTCGGCATCATCTACGGCATCTCGGCCTTCGGTCTCGCCAACCAACTCGGCATCAGCCGCGAGGAAGCGGGCGCCTATATCCAAACCTATTTCAAGCGCTTTCCGGGTATCCGCTCATACATGGACGCCACGAAGAAGACGGCGCACGACATGGGCTACGTCGAGACGATCTTCGGACGGCGCATCCACTATCCCGAAATCAACACCAAGAACCCCTCGATGCGGGCGTTCCTCGAACGCGCGTCGATCAACGCGCCTATCCAGGGGTCGGCGGCCGACATCATTCGCCGCGCCATGATCCGGATGCCTGCGGCGCTTGCGGCCGAGGGGCTCGCGTCCGCGCGAATGCTCTTGCAGGTGCACGACGAACTCGTGTTCGAGGTCGCGGCGGGCGATGCGGCAACGCTCGTATCTGTTTCGCGGCGGGTCATGGAGGGTGCGGCCGAACCGGCGGTCAAGCTTTCGGTCCCGATCCATGTCGACGCCAAGGCCGCCGACAACTGGGAGGCCGCCCATTGAGGAGCGGTCGAGAAAACAGGACGCGAGCCGTGACAGCGGGCCGCTTTACGGTCCTCGTCCGAGGTGGCAGTCATGGCGTCGGCGGACGTGCGCGCCAGCCATCGACCGCCTGAACATCGCCACTGCCAGAGGCTTGCCCGAATGACGTCACTCGACCGCGACATCGCCGCCGTCAGTTCGCACGGCCCGTCCGCGGGGCTGGCAAGCGGGAGCGCGCCGGACGTTTCGGTCGTGGTTCCCACGCTCAATGAGGCAGGGAATATCGTGCCCGTCACCGAGGCGGTCCGGAAAGCGCTCGCTGGGTACAACTGGGAAATCATCTTCGTCGACGACGACAGCAAGGACGGAACCGCAGATGCGGCACGTCGCGTCGGGGCCGCCGATCCGCGCGTGCGCTGCATCCGGCGGATCGGGCGGCGAGGTCTTTCGGGTGCCGCTATCGAGGGCATTCTCGCGTCGTCCGCGTTCGCCGTCGCGGTAATGGACGCGGACATGCAGCACGACGAAACGCTGCTGCCCGATATGCTCGAACAGATCCGGGCCGGCGCCGATCTCGTTGTCGGGACGCGCAATGCGGAGGGCGGCAGTGCGGGCGATGGACTTTCGCAGAACAGAAAAGCCGCGAGTGATCTCGCAACATGGGCGGCACAGCGCCTGCTCGGCGTCTCGCTCTCCGACCCCATGAGCGGGTTCTTCATGATCCGGCGCGAGACGGCGGATCGTGTCGCGCCGAAGCTTTCGACACAGGGGTTCAAGATCCTGCTCGATCTCATCGCGTCGTCGGATGAGCCGCTCAAGATCGTCGAGCGCCCGTATCAGTTCCGGAAGCGCCTCCACGGGGCGTCAAAGCTCGATTCCCGCGTCGTCGCGGAATATGCGGGCCTGCTCATCTCCAAAGCCTCCGGCGACCTCGTGTCGGCGCGCTTCCTCTCGTTCGCCATGGTCGGCGCCTCGGGTCTCTTCGTGCACATGGCCGCGCTCGCGGGCGCGCTCGATGTCCTGAAGCTTGGGTTCGACTTTGCCCAGCTTTTCGCCGCGGTCGTCGCGATGACGTGGAACTTCATCCTGAACAACTGGCTCACCTACCGGGATCGCCGCCTCAAGGGCCTCGATTTCGTCACGGGGCTGCTCTCGTTCTACGCGGTTTGCAGTGTCGGCGCGGTCGCGAACGTGGGCGTCGCGTCGTGGGTCTACGGCCAGGACGCAACGTGGTGGCTCGCAGGGATCGCGGGTGCGCTCATGGGTGCCGTCTTCAACTACTCGGCGAGCGCTGCGTTCACGTGGCGCGCAAAGTGAGGGCGGACCAAATGTCGGCGGATCCCGCAAAGGCTCTCCCGGAGACCGGCGCGGGCTCGGCTCTGCCGCCAACTATTTCCGAGAAGTGGGATACGCCGATCGCCATCGGGCTCGTCGCGCTGACGCTCGTGCGCGCAGTCTTCGCAAGCCAGATCGGGTTGACCGACGACGAGGCCTACTACCGGCTATGGTCGCTCGTCCCGAGTGCCGGTTATTACGATCACGCGCCGATGGTCGCCTGGTTCATCGCGGGCGGCCGCTCGCTGCTCGGGGATACCGAGCTCGGTGTCAGGCTACTGGCGATCACGAGTTCGATTGCGGGGGCGTTCGCGCTTTGGCGAACGGCGGCGCTGCTGTTCGGTCCGGACGTGGGGCGGGCCAGCGTCATCATCGCGGCGGCGATGCCGCTCCTTGGCGCAGGCGCGATCGTCGTCACGCCGGATACTCCGTCGACGCTCTTCACGATCCTGGCACTTTGGGGGCTTGCCGAACTCCATGCGTCGCGAAATGCGTGGTGGTGGCTCGCGATCGGACTCTTCGCGGGACTCGGGCTCGCTTCGAAGTACACCAACCTCTTTCTCGGCGTATCGATCCTCATCTGGCTCGTCGCGGTGCCGGACAACCGCCGCCATTTTATGTCGTGGCAGCTTTGGGCTGGCGGCTTCATCGCGCTCGCGGTGTTCCTTCCCGTACTTCACTGGAACGCGACGCACGAGTGGGTGTCGTTCGCGAAGCAATTCGGGCGCGTGGGTGCTTCAAAGGGGCTGACCCTCAAGTATCTCAGCGAAATGATCGGTGCGATGGCACTGCTCGCCAGTCCGGTCATCGCCGTGTTCGCGGCGATGGGTGCCGTCGTGTCGATCCGGGAGGCCAGGGCGTCGCGCAGCAGCGCGCATGTCCTTTTGATCGCGACCATCGCGCCGATGCTTCTCTATTTCCTCCAGCATTCGCTGCACGATCGCGTGCAGGCCAACTGGCCCGCACCGCTCTATCCATCACTTGCAATGGCGGCGGCGCTCGGCGCGTTCGCGGGCCGTGACGCTCTGGCCGCTTGGAGATGGGTCGCGATGGCCGCCGCCGTCGGTTTCGCCATCACGGGGCTGATCTACGCCCATGCGACGCGACCGCTCGTTCTCATTCCCGGCAAGCGCGAGGTGACGCACCAGTTGCATGGCTGGCCGGACTTCGCGTCGGAGGTCGATCGGATGCGCAGAGAGAAGGGCGCTGGTTGGATCGCGACGTCGAGCTATTCGACCACGGCGCAACTGGCGTTTCGACTGGATAGGGGCGTGCCGGTTCTGCAGTTGGATGAGCGCATCCGGTATGGGTTTCTCCCGCCTCCGCCCGAGACGGTGAATGCGCAGCGTGCCCTTTACGTGGAGCTCGAGCGGCGCGCGCGGCCCGAAGACCTGGCCCGCCGGTACAGTAGGGTCGAACCGGTCGGCGCGATCGAGCGGCGGATCGACGGATTTCCCCTGGCGCGCTATGCCGTCTTCGTGGTCGAGGGTCCCGTCGGCGACCTCTTCTGACCCGCGAGCCGCCGGCCTCGTGGTCCTCATCATCAGAAGAAGCCGGAGAGTGGATAAGAGCATCTGATCGCGTCTTCACGAAGTTGCTATTTGTATTTGTACGGGCGGGTTACTAGTTTCCGGTCATCGACAAGCCGGACGGACCATCCGGCTCAACTCTTGGAGGAGATAGTCATGAAGACCTGGACCAAGCCCGCCGTTCGTGAGCAGGAAGTCGGCCTCGAAGTCACGTCGTACCTGCCGGCCGAGATCGACCTCATCTAAGGTCGTCTAAGCTCAAAGAATTCGGAACCCGGGTGCTGGAAGCCAGTGCCCGGGTTCTTTGTTTTTTTGGCACTCACGGCTGGCGCCCTCAGAACGGTTGACGCCTCGTCGATGCCCGACCGGCTAGGTGATCAGTTTCCAGAAATCACATCATTAGCTCATCTGATGACGCTCTCACGCGATTGCGATTTGAAGTTATGAAGAGACGGTCGTATGTTTGAGTCATCGAAGAACACGATCCAATCTCGGAGGAGATCGCCATGAAGACCTGGACCAAGCCCGCCGTTCGCGAGCAGGAAGTCGGCCTCGAGGTTACCTCGTACCTGCCGGCCGAGATCGACCTCATCTAAGGTCATCTCCGCTCAGCGGTTTCAAGGCACGGCGGTCCATTGGGCCGCCGTTGCTTTTTGTGAGTTCGCTCAAGTCTTTCCACCGCAGATGCCGTACCTCGCCTCGCCCGGGTCATTCGGCTTTGCTAGCGTTCCCGACAGTCGAATCGGATCGATCACCGGGATCGCGAGGCCTGCGCACGATGGCGAGAGAGCTGCCAAATTCAACAGTCGTCGCTCTGGATGACGTCGCTGAGGAACTTAGACGGCGTCTCGCCACCGTCGATTCCACCGAACAGTCGGAACTCGGCCCCTGGCTCGAACAACTCCTCGTCGATCATCCGGAGAAGGTGGCGCTCGTCCTCGCGCCAGGCGGCACCATCGAAGGTGATCTCGTGCTCGAGGAAGAGGCCATCGCGGGCGACGGGCGCCCGGTGGCGGCCGTCGTGACGTGGGGCAACCTGTCCATCACAGGGCGGCTCCTGAACGAGGACGAGGACTTTGGGCCCTTTCTCATCGTCGGCGGTCATTTGAAGGTCGGGGATGTCGCGAAGTCGGCCGCGCCGGTTATCATCCTCGGCGACATCGAGGCGGCGGGCGTGATCCTTTGTGACGGCGACAATGGCATCCTGCACGCGGGTGGTGCGATTCGCTGCAACGCCCTCATCGATAACGATCACGACGTGTTCGCCGGCCGCGGGATTTCCGGCCGGGTCGCTAGCGAGGAATACGGCAATCTCCGGGAACTGCTGGTCCCGGACGTGTTCGAAGATCCTGACGACCCCGAGGACGAATGGCCGGATGGCGCATTGATCCGCCAGCGGATTCTCGGGAATCAGCCGCTGTTCAAGGACTGATCGGCGGCAAGGGCGGAGAACGTTCTTCGCGGCGTCCACTTGGTCCGCCCGTGGTGTTGCATCGCCGGGATGCGCCGACAATCAAAGCGGCGTCGTCGGCTTTGCGCCGGGTTCCGCGGGATCGGCATTCGGTGCCTTGTCGCCAGGTGCATCGGGCGGCAGATCCTTCTCCATGCGTTCGATGCGATCCTTGAACTTGCGGACCATGCCTTCGATGTAATCGAACATGCGGTCCACATCCTGTTCGGTAGGGATCTGCATCTTCGGCCCCGGCGGACCTGGTGGGCCGGTCTCAGGCGACATTGGACCGCCTGGGGCGGCGCCGGGCGCAGGCTCTCCGGGTTTTGCCGGCTTTTCTGTGCCGGCGACACCGAGCATCTCCTCCATCTGCTTCATTTCCGACTTCAGCGCCGCGTTTTCCTGCTCGAGCCGGGTGACGTCATCGCGAAGCTTCTGCTGGCCGTCAGGCATGGCTTCACAGGCCCACGCGCCATTCGCCTGCTTGCAGAACGACGTGACGCCGGTCTCTGTGTCGAGACGGACGAAGCCGCCGTCCGTAGGCATCATGGTGTAACGGCCGGGCTTCTCCTCGGCGCGGGCCGTGGCGAGTGTCAGGACGAGCGGGATGCCGGCAGCGCCGAGCAGCCAGGCTTGGCGCGAAATTCCCATCATTCTCACGGTCGCACTCCTCAGTTCTCCGGACTGCCGTGGCCGGGTATGCCGGCCGGTCTTCTCCCGGAGCCGCGCTAGACGCCTACGCGTGTACTGTGGCGGAATCCCAGGCCGTTCGTGTCGTTCCGGAGCATTTCTTAACTCGCCATTTACTGCCGCCTGAGACCTTCCCTCGAAGATACCGGCGAATCGGTTCCGACCGCGCCGGTCCAGCTTGGTCCGGATCCGGACCGATGTCCGGCGTCGCGGACCATGCTGGCGGGGCAGACTTTCGGGGAAATGGGGTCGAGAATGGCTGGGTTCGAGAGCGTGCAGCTCACCGATGACACGGGGTTCCCCGGCGAGATCAAGGCTCTGCTTCAGGCCATCGCGCAACAGATCGAAACCGCCGATCTCCGCCACAGCTCGCTTCTCGAGGACATGCGTTCGCGGCTGGTTGCTCTCGCCGAAGAGGCCGAGAGGGTTCGCGGCGAAGTGCCGAGCCATTTCGACGCCCAGTTCGCCCGCATCGAGGCAAGCCTTCGTGAACTCGGTTTCCGGCTCGGTGGCGCCGAGAGCGACGCAGTAGAGCCTGACCACGATCGTTCGTCTGAGACCTTCGGGGCACCCCTTGCCCTCCGATCGGCGCAAGGTGCCGTCGCTCATCCGGCCGCTCCGCGTGCGGGGGATATCGACACCTTCGACGTCATCGGCGACGAAGTCATCGGCGAAGTGGGGCACGACGAACTCGATGCCTGGGATCGTGCGTCCGCCGAAGCCCTGACGCAGTCCTACGAAGCTGAGGACCCGGACTTCATTCGCTCCACACCCGTTTCGGCAGTGCCTTCCTTGCCTGCGGCGCCGATCGAGGCCGAACTCGATGCCGAAGCGTCGGAGTTTGCCGACGACGCAGAATTTACGTCCGAACCGCCGATGGCGGTTGTCGACCATGTCAGCAGCGCTTTCGCCGAGCCGCCTGTCGCACATGCGGCGGAGCCGAATTGGATCGCTCCCGGCGGGCCGGCGATGTCCGCCCAGGACGACGATCGTCTTTGGCTCGATCAGCGGTTGTCGGACATTGCTCACCGGATCGAACAGTCACTGCTCGACGTTAGTCCGGACCGCTCGATCGCGGTTCTCAGCGAACGCTTCAGCGTCCTGGAAGAGCGTCTCGTCGAGGCGCTGCAGGACGTCGCGACGCGCGCGGACGTCGATGGCCTCAAGGTCGTCGAAGGCCATATTGCCGAACTCGCGCTCCATATCGAGAACGCCGAGAACCAGCTCGGCCGGCTCGACACGATCGAACAGCAGCTGATCGCCGTGGTGGAACAATTAGCGGATCAGCGCTTGCAGGGCGGGCCGCAGCCCGACGCGGCGACATCGGCCAAGTTCCATGAACTCGCCGAGACGACGGCCGAACAGGTCGCGCAGCGTCTTGCGGCGACGCTCCAGACGCGGCCAGCATCTGACAGCCAAAACGAGGTCAGCGACCTTCTCCGGTCGTTCATCGAGGAGCGGCGCCAGTCGGACGAGCAGACGTACAGTCTCCTCGACACCGTGCAGCAGGCCATGATCCGCGTGCTCGATCGCATGGACGCGCTCGAGGAGGGCCGCGCGACGACGCCTCCGCCGGCGCCGCACGCCTTCGCGACGTTCGCCGCCACCGAGACCCCGCCCGTCAGGCATGCCATCCCCGACATTCCGACCCTCGATCCCGTCACCGCCGCCCCCGCGTTCCATGATGACACATTGCGCCCGGCGCTGGACGTCGAGCCCGACGAGACGGACGACGTTCCATCAGCCGCTCCCGTCGCGACGTCGGCGATCGACAAACTGCGCGCGGACTTCATCGCGGATGCGCAGCGCGCCAAACTGCGAGCGGCGGCGGAAGCCATGGAGGCTCCGGCCGCAGCGACGCCGCCTTCGACGATCGAAGCGATGAAGGCTGCCGCGCGTCGCAAGCCGGCGCCGGCTCAGGCCGCCACAGCGAAGCCCGTTGCCGCCGACGGAACGGCCAAGAAGCCCTCGCGCAAGCTCTTGCTCGCCGCAATCGCGCTCGCCCTCGTGATGGCGGCCGGTGGCCAGATGCTGTTCTCGAAGAAGTCGAAAGATGCAGACGCGCCGCAGGCCCAGCCGACGGCTCAGGTTCCCGCAGGCGGCGCCGGCGCCGGGATCGACGCGCCTATCGCGCCCAACGCCAAGGCTCCGGATGGAGCCGAAACGCCGGCGTCTCCCGCCAAGGAGCGGTCCTCGTTCCTAGCACCCGTTGCGCCCGGTGGATCGGGCGCGGGGTTCGCGGTTGAAACGGGACCCGACGAGATCGTTCCGGCGCCGACGCGCTCGAGCACTGGTCCGGGTCCGGGATCGGTGACCCGGGCTGGATTGGGCATCGAAGGCATCGTTCTGCAGAACGCGGATCGCGAACCGACGGCGCAGGAACTCGCTCATCTCAAGTCCCAGCAGCAGGCGGCCGAACTTTCCTCTCGCCTCGGGCAGTCCGCGGCGCGTCTCGGGCCCGCGGCGCTGATGCCTGAAGAAGTCGCGCGTACTCAGGACGTCACGGCACCTTTCGCAACCGGCAACGAGCAGATGCCGGAGATGCCGCTCGTCGCGGCGGCCTATCAGCCTGAAGCAGGGGCGGCGACCGCTCCTCGGCCGACCGATGCCGTCAGCCAGCTCTCGAATTCGGCCAATGGCTTCGCGTTGCCGCCGGCCGCCGTCGGGCCCCTCTCGCTCCGCCTTGCCGCCGCGAAAGGCGATCCCTCCGCCGAGTTCGAGGTCGGTGCGCGCCTCGCTGAAGGCAAGGGCATCGACCAGAACTTCAAGGAGGCCCATCGCTGGTATCAGCGCTCGGCCGACCAGGGCTTCGCGCAGGCCCAGTATCGACTCGGTACGCTCTACGAGCGCGGCCTCGGGGCCAAGAAAGATCTCGCCGTTGCCCGCCAATGGTACGAAAAGGCCGCTGAGCAAGGCAACGTGAAGGCGATGCACAATCTGGCCGTTCTCTCGGCCGGCCGGGAAACGCAGTCTCCGGACTACGCCCTTGCGGCGCAGTGGTTCCAGAGCGCGGCGGAATATGGCCTCGCGGACAGCCAGTTCAACCTCGCGGTCCTGCGCGAGAATGGGCTTGGCATCGCGAAGGACTTGAAGATTGCCTACAAGTGGTACGCGCTCGCGGCCAAGGGCGGCGACAAGGAAGCGCAGCGCCGCCGCCAGGAGCTGAAGGCGGGTCTCGCTCCGCAGGACATCGCAGACGCGGAGCGTGCCGCCGGGGAATTTCAAGCCAAGCGTCCGGACCGCCTCGTGAACGATGCGCGCGCCGCCGGAGAGGATTGGAAGTCGCGTCAGGCCACGAACGAGGCGCAGTAATCGGCGCGTGTGAGTGACCGGTGTCGCGGCTTTCGAGCCACGGATCGCCGGTTAGGTGTGACGATCCGCGGTGAAGGGTGGTATCGCGGGCGCGTCTCACCTACGGTCATTGACGATACGGGAACCGGGCGCAGCGGCAGCGGTCTTCAGCGCGCGAGGCTTGGACATCCCGACGCCGTAGCCTGTCTCAAGCGACGGACGCGATGAATGTCTACCTCCCGATCGCGGAGATGTCCGCCCACGTCCTGCTGTTCCTCGGAATGGGAGCGGCGGTCGGTTTCATTTCCGGGCTTTTCGGCGTCGGCGGCGGATTTCTAATCACGCCTCTCCTCATTTTCATGGGCGTTCCGGCGACCGTGGCGGTCGGGACGTCGACCGCGCAGATCGTCGCGTCGTCGGTCTCGGGCGCGGTCGCCCAGTACCAGCGCAACAATGTCGACGTGAAACTCGGCCTCGTGCTCCTGACCGGCGGATTCTTCGGCACGGTCATCGGCGTCCAACTCGTCAAGATCCTGCGGGAACTTGGCCAGTTCGATGTCTTCATCGCGCTCTGCTACGTGCTGTTCCTCGGCGTCATCGGGACGCTGATGCTGATCGAAAGCGTGCAGACCATCCGGCGGACGCGGGCGGGAGGCGCGGGCAGCGGGCGCAAATCCGGCGAGCACAGCTGGGTTCACGGCCTGCCGTTCAAGATGCGGTTTCAACGCTCGAAGCTCTACATCAGCGCGGTTCCGCCGTTGATGATCGGCGCGTTCGTCGGTTTCCTCGCGGCCATCATGGGTGTCGGAGGCGGGTTCGTAATGGTGCCCGCGATGATCTACCTGTTGCGTGTGCCAACCAACGTCGTTGTCGGGACGTCGCTGTTCCAAACGGTGTTCGTGGCCGCGGCGGCGACGATCCTCCATGCGGGGACATTGAACTCGGTCGATGCCATTCTGGCCCTTCTCCTGATGGTCGGGGGAGTCGTCGGTGCGCAGTTCGGGGCTGCCGCCGGGAGCCAGCTCAAGGGTGAGGAACTGAGATTCCTTCTCGCGGCTCTCGTATTGCTCGTGTGCCTGCGCATCGGCTGGGATCTCGTCGTCACGCCGACCGAGCTTTATTCTCTCGCCGATTCCGCGGGGGGGACGCCATGACGGGTCGAGTGTCCGTGCTCCTGCTGGTTTCGGGGTTCATTCTCTTGGCCCAATTCGAAGCGTTGCGTTCTTGCGCCGAAATTCTCGTGCCGGCCGCGCACGCGGGCCAGAGCGAACCCAAACAGGGGCGGAAACCGGATCGCTTGCCGCGCCGCGACCGTCAGACGGACGTCATCGTCTATCCGCCCGCGCCGACGCTCGCCATTCCGCCGTCGTTGACGCCGACGGAACCCGGCGCCGCACCGCTTCCGGCGCCCGAGCGGATCGAGGCCGACATCTCCACCCGCACGATCGCGGTCACATCGGCTTATGCGGGGGCTGAAATCCTCGTGTTCGGCACGATCGAGAACAGCCGGCAGCCGAGTGCGGAGTCGGGCTACTACGACGTCGTCGTGGTGGTGGAGGGGCAGCCCGAGCGGGTCATGGTACGCCGGAAGTCGCGCATCGGCGGGCTCTGGATCAACACGCAGTCGTTCGTCTTCAGTGCGGCGCCGAGCTACTACGCGACGGCGTCGACGCGGCCGATCGACGATTTCACGGACAAAGTTCTCCGGGATGAAATCCGGATCGGGTTCGACGCCATCGGTCTTGTCGGCAGCGCCGAGCGCGGTCGGCAGAAACCGATGACGGCGGAAGAGGTGATGGCGTATCGGTCCGCGGTCGTTCGCTTGAAGCAGGACGCGCGGCTCTACCAGTCGAGCGACTACGGCGTCATTTTCACTGGCCGCAGTCTCTTTCGTGCGAAGATCGACCTACCGGCGAACGTCCCTGTCGGGCCGCTCACGACGCGGGTCTATCTCTTCCAGGACGGCTCGCTGCTCAGCAGCTACCAGTCGCGCGTCGTGCTCGAGCGCGAGGGTATCGAGCGATGGCTCTATATGTTCGCGTTCGACCATTCTTATCTCTACGGATTGTTCACGGTTCTGCTCGCGGTTCTCGCCGGTCTCGCCGCATCGGCCATCTTCCAGCGGCGGACGGTGTGATAGCTGGGACCGGCCGTCAGTCTGGCCTCAGATTGCGCGCGGCGACGGGGTAGAGGCCTTCCTGGCCGAGCATCCAGACGGAGAGCCCTTCGTTTCCGAACAAGGGATAGAAGGCCTCGTCGAGGATGTTGAGGCCGCCGGTGAACGTGCCGAAGGCGGGCATCACGAGCCTTAGACCATTGCCGACGAAGCACGGTCTGCGGAACGTGTGCCCGTGGAGAGAAAGCTTCGCCGCGGGATGCAGATGGCCAGCGATCTCGTGTGTGATCCGTCCGGGGCGAGGGATATGGCAGAAGGTGATGCCCTCGACCGTAAGGCTCTCGCACGCCATACCGCCTAGCGTTTCACTCACCTCGGGGTCGTGATTTCCTGTGATCCAGATCCACTCGCGGTCCTCCTGAATGATGCGCAGGGTCTCGCGATCCTCAGCAGACAGGCGCTCGTGACCTTCGCCGTCATGGAGGCTGTCTCCCAATGCGATGACGGTCGCGGCGTCGGTGCGATCGAGAGCGGCTGCAAGGCGCGTCAGCGTTTCGCGCGTGTCGTAGGGCGGCAGCATCACGCCCTTGCTGGCGTAAGCTGACGCCTTCTCGAGATGGAGATCGGCGACGACGAGCGCGTTCTCCGCCGGCCAATACAGAGCACCTGACACGTCCGCGCGGAACTGCTTGCCGCAAATCGAGATCGGCTGCTCGTCGAACTCACCGGCGTCGAGTCGCTCGGGTTTCAGCTGTACTGTCGCCATATCTCGTTCGAACCTTCATCATCGGCGCGCCCGATCGCGGGGTCGGGGCAACAGGGTGGACGGGTGGCAGGCCTTCGCGCTCCGTTGCCTCGCGGATGAGCGCTTCGGCCGCGTCACGCAACAGGTCTTCGCGTGCCAATCGCGCGACCGGCTCTTTGCCGATTTCGAGCAGGATCGGCACAGAAAGCGGCGATACGCGATCTAGAGCCCGATGCCGGATGCGCCCGCGAATGCGGCGGAGAAAATCGCCCAGGCGGCGAATGTCGAGAAGGCCGGTCGCCGCGTCGTTCCAGGCTGCTTCGAGCAGGATGTGATGGGGCTCGTGCTTGCGCAAGACGTCGTAGACGAGATCTGTGGACATCGTGATCTGGCGCCCGGATTTCTCGCGTCCGGGATGGCGGCGCTCGATCAGACCGGCGATCACGGCGACATTGCGAAAGGTCCGCTTCATGAGGGTCGATTCGGCGAGCCATGCGTCGAGGTCGTCGCCGAGGATGTCTTCTTCGAGCAGGCGGTCGAGGGACAGGCGCCCGGAGGCGACGAGCGCGGAGACATCTACGGCCGACCAGACCGACAGACCATAGTCGTTGGCGACGAAGCCGAGCGGGCGCGCGCCGATCCGTTCGAGCCGGCGGGTCAAGAGCATGCCGAGCGTTTGGTGCGCGAGGCGGCCTTCGAAGGGATAGATGACGAGATAGTGCCGATCGCCGCGCGGAAACGTCTCTATCAGGACCTCGTCCTCGCCGGGAAGAAGTGAGCGTTCGGACTGAAGCGCTAGCCATTCGGCGACAGGACGGGGCAAGTGGCGCCATTCGTCCGGATCGGCCAGCATCCGCCGGACGCGGCGGGCGAGATGCGTCGAGAGCGGGAATTTGCCGCCCGGGTAGCTCGGCACCATGGGATCGGCGGCCGCAGCGCGCGTGACAAAGGCTTCGGTCTCGCGGAGCGCCTCGAAGCGCAGGATCTCGCCGCCGAAGACGAACGTGGTGCCAGGGGCCAGCTGCTCGATGAAGTATTCGTCGACCTCTCCCAGCACGCGGCCGCCAGCGAATGTGTTGGACGCGCCTCGCCGGACATTCGGACGCCGGCCGACGAGACGGACCTTGATCATCGGGCTGTCGATGATGGTGCCGATGTTCATTCGGTACTGGTTCAAGATCGCGGGGTGCGCGAGCCGCATTCGGCCGTCGGGCATCGGCCGCAGGCGCGCGAAGCGATCGTAGGCGCGGAGCGCATAGCCGCCGGTCGAAACGAAGTCGACGACGCGATCGAAGGTCGGACGCGCGAGGCCTTGGTAGGGAAGCGCGGTGCGCACTTCGGAATAGAGATCGTCGGGATGGAACGGCCCCGCGCAGGCCCGGCCGAGGATGTGCTGCGCCAGAACGTCGATTGCCCCGACACGGTCGATGATGGCGTCCTGTTCACCGGCCGCGGCCGCTTCCAATGAAGCGCGGCACTCCAGAAGTTCGAACCGGTTTCCGGGGACCAGCAGGGCCTTCGACGCTTCGTCCAGGCGATGGTTGGCGCGGCCGACACGCTGGATGAGGCGGCTCGCGCCCTTCGGTGCGCCCACATTGATGACGAGATCGACGTCGCCCCAGTCGATGCCGAGATCGAGCGTCGAAGTGGCGACGACGGCCTTGAGCTTGCCCGCCGCCATCGCCGCTTCGACTTTGCGGCGCTGTTCGGCCGAAAGGGACCCGTGGTGCAACGCGATCGGCAGCGCTTCGTCGTTGATCCGCCATAGCTCCTGGAAGACCAGTTCTGCTTGCATCCGGGTGTTGACGAAGACGAGCGTCAGTTTGTGCGCGTCGATCTTGCGATAGACGTCGGCCATCGCGTAGCTCGCGGTATGGCCTGACCAGGGCACCGGCGTCTCCTCGATATCGAGGATTTCGATCTCGGGGTCGCGGCCGGGAGGAGCGACGACCAATGCGGCGAGATCGGTATGATCGTCGGGATCGTTCTGCGGTGCGAGGTAGGCGCGCAGCTCCGCCGGTCGTGCCACGGTCGCCGAGAGGCCGAACAGCATCAGTTGCGGCGCTAATCGGCGAAGTCGGGCGATGTCGAGGGCCAGGAGGTCGCCGCGTTTCGAGGCGGCCAGAGTGTGCAATTCGTCGAGGATGACGGTTTCGAGCGCGCCGAAGAGATGGCCGGCGTCCTCGTTTCCAAGCAGGAGCGCCAGTTGCTCGGGCGTCGTCATCAAAATGTCGGGCGGCGCGCGGCGCTGGCGGGCCCGCTTGGCGGCGGAGGTATCGCCCGATCGCGTTTCGCAACGTATCGGAAGATCCATTTCGGCGATGGGCGTCATGAGATTGCGGGCGACGTCGACGGCCAGGGCCTTCAATGGAGATACATAGAGCGTGTGGAGGCTACGTTCGCGACTGCGGCGGCTCTCGCCGCTCAGCGCGACCATCGTCGGCAGAAATCCGGACAACGTCTTGCCCGCGCCGGTCGGGGCGATCAGCAGCGTCGTCTCGCGCCGGCCGGCGCGGTCGAGCAGCGCCAACTGATGGGCGCGCGGGGCCCAGCCTCGTGTATGGAACCAATCGGCGAATCGACGTGGGAGCAAAGGCGACGTGGCGGCTGGTCCCGTACCCGATGCGGACGGCGCAACCTCAGAACGGCTTTGCGTCCGACGCGCCATGTCAGAGCCGGCATTTGGCGGCGCGGTCGCGCCGGTCCGGGACACGTGCTAAGACGCGCGCCGAGCGATGGATCGGAGCGCGGCGCATGGACAGGACCCTGATTTTCGGCGGCAATCCCTGGGGCGTCATCATCCGGCTCGTCATTCTCTCGATTGTCGTCGGTCTCGTGCTCGATACGCTCGGAATCAGTCTCGGCAATCTGACCCAGCGGATCAATCAGCTGCTTAGGGCCATCTATGATTTCGGCCTCCGCTGGGTGGATGTCGTGCTGCAGTATTTCCTGCTCGGCGCGGTCGTCGTCGTCCCCATCTGGGCCGTCACGCGGCTCTTTTCCGTCTTCGGTAGCGGCCCGAAGCCCTGATCACACCTGTCCGTGTCAGCCTTCGAGCGAACGCGCGGCCCATGCCCCGGACTTTCGCCCCGTGAGGTCTCCGATCGACCGGACGCCCGCGGATTTCACGGCATCGGCCAGGCGGGATTTGATGGCGCCGATGAGTGACGGGCCCTCATAGATGAGGCCCGTATAGAGTTGGATCAAGGTCGCGCCGGCCTCGATTTTCGCGAGCGCCCGTTCGGGACTGTCGATGCCGCCGATCCCGATCAAGGGGACCTCTCCGCGCGTTTCCTCATAGATGCGCGCGAGCATGACGGTCGCGCGATGGAAGAGCGGCCGCCCGGAGAGGCCGCCGGTTTCCCGCGCGTGGGCGCTGGCGAGGTTCGTCCGCGCGACCGTCGTGTTTGAAACCGCGATCGCCTCGACCTTGTACTCGACAAGGCGGGCGACAATCGGCGCGATGTCGTCTTCGGCGATGTCGGGCGCGATCTTCACCGCGATGGGGCGCAAGGGGTTGCCCGCATCGACGAGTTCGCGGCGCGCGGCCATGAGGCGCCCCAGAAGCTCGTCGAGTGCGGCCGGCGCCTGGAGGTCGCGGAGGCCGGGCGTATTTGGCGAGGATATGTTGACAGTGAACATCGAGGCGACGTCGTAGAACGCCCGAAGTCCCGCGACGTAGTCCGCAGTCCGGTCTGCGCTGTCCTTGTTGGCGCCGACGTTGACGCTGACGATGCCGCGGCGTGGCCGCCGGGTTAGATGGGCGAGGGCGGCGGCGTGACCACCATTGTTGAAGCCGAGACGATTGACGAGACCATGATCCTCGACAAGGCGGAAGACTCTCGGCCGTGGATTGCCATCTTGTGGGCGTGGCGTGACGGTGCCGATTTCGGCGAAGCCGCAGCCCATTCCCAGAACGGCGTCTGGAACGCGGGCATCCTTGTCGAAGCCGGCCGCGATGCCGAGCGGATTGGGAAACGCGAGCCCGCCCCACGTGACGGCGAGGCTCGCCGAATCGCGATCTCGGGGACGCGGATAAAGTCCGCGCTCCAAGGCCCTGAGCGTGACTTCGTGGGCGTCCTCGGGGGCGAGGCGAAAAAGGGCCTGACGCGCGAGGGGATAGAGAGACGAGAACATCAGTAATTGTCCCCCGAGGCGCGCGGCACGCCGTCGGGGCCGAGCGGCATCGCCGAGACCGAGAGCGCTGCAGCGGCCGGAAGCGGCGCATAGAGGTGCGGGAAGAGCGCGCCACCGCGCGAGGGCTCCCACTTCAAGGCCGGTCCCAAATGTTCCGTGTCGAACGCGACGAGCACGAGATCCGTTACTCCCTTGAAGTGACGCGCTGCCGTGCCATCGAGTTGATCGCCGGTCGAGAGATGGATGAAGCCGTCCCGTACGTCGTCGGGTGAGCCGTGAAATTCGCCCGCTGAGACGGCGGAATTCCATACTTCGCGCGCGAGGATCTTGTAGACAATTTTTTCCATTTCGACGTGAACTTTTTTGTCGTCCAAGGGCAATGCTCACGAGTGCGGATTTCTGGTCGCGCTCGCTCCGAAGATTCGCTCGTGTGGTGCAGATTCGCTTGTCACGGATACGGTCGAAGTGGATAATCGGCAACTTCAGAATGTAATGAAGCGCAGATGACGATGGGCCTGTCGCGCTGGACACCAGCGTAGCGGATCTCGATCGTCCTGCGACGATAATAAGCGGCCTTGGGGGGTGACTTGGTTCAGAGTACGGGGGACAAGCCCGGGCCGACCGCCTGGGATGATGCGCCAAGTCCCGCATTTTCCATCAGCACATCGGCGTTTCATCCCGATCACCGTCTCACGGATCTCCGCAGAGAAGAGACCGATCATGTGCACTCCGCCAGACTTTCGGCGGTACGCGAACTCGTGCCTTTCGACGATACTCCGTCGAGCCGGGACGGTGGCCGGATCGATTTTCAAGGTGGCCAGGAGCCGAGGATGGCAACGGGCGGCATATTGGACTGTAGGCTTCTCACGATCGGCGAACTTCTTGACGGGCGCTACCAGTTCTCACTGCCCTATTTCCAGAGAGCCTATGCGTGGGGAACGCGGCACAGTGAACGCCTGCTCAGCGATATTCGCGCCTCTCAAGCCCGTAACCGGCGCTATTGCCTCGGCCGGATCATGCTGGCTCACAACGGCGGACCGAACGCAGAAATCGTCGATGGTCACCAGAGACTTCTTACGCTGACCATTCTCCTCGCAGTGTTGAGGGACCGTGAGACGGACACCGCGATGGTGGCAAACCTTGACCGACTGATCGCGTGCCCAGAGGGATTTCGCGTCTCTATTCAGGAGATGCCCGCACCGCTGTTTTCTGAGCTCGTGCAGAAGCGCGGGGGCACGCTTGCCGATCCCGATGCCGAGGGTCCCTCGCTGTCCGAAACGGAACGCATCATCATGGCGTGCCGCGACACGCTCGCCGCACTTTTGTCGGACGGCGCCACGCATGCGATGCAGAGACGCGCACTCGCGCAACACCTCATTCATAACTGCTACGTCGTCGTGACGACGGCGTCCGACGCTCTCGAGGCCTGGGAACTCGTCGCGACGGAGCAGGATACGCGCCTGCAATTCACGCCTGCGGATAGGGCGAAGTCAGATCTCCTGGCGGCAACCCGCGACCAGGATCGTCTCGTCTGCAGCCGGGCCTGGGAGGACTGCGAAGACCGCCTGTCGAGCGAGGATATGTACAAGCTCCTGCAGCATATCCGAGCGAT
This sequence comes from Hyphomicrobium sp., assembly GCA_033765145.1. Classification (GTDB taxonomy): domain Bacteria; phylum Pseudomonadota; class Alphaproteobacteria; order Rhizobiales; family Hyphomicrobiaceae; genus JAGVSR01. Next base: position 206,202 of record JANRIH010000009.1, read on the forward strand.
CGTCTGGAGGGGCCGGAACTCCAACCACACGTCGGTCGCGAACGAGATCGTCGAGCGCTTCGGCTCCGAAAAGGGTCTCGTGACCTTCATGACGGACGTGCTCGTCAAGTCGGCGGATCGCCTGCATAGACTCCGGAAGAGCGATGATGCATTGCCGCCGTCGTTGGCAGCCTCCGTTGGCCGCATGGGTTGGATCGACGACCACTCGTGGGTTCCTGCTGCGCTCTACTGGCTCGAAAGCCGGGGTGAAAATCATCGAGAGGCTGAGACCTTCTTCGCGCGGCTCGAGCGTCTCACGTGGGTTCTCAAGATCGCAGGGACGGACCCCGGCGTCGCTGAAACACGACTGTTGCGCCTTCTGGACGACATGCAGTCCGCGGATAGCGTTTCGGAGATGGAGAGGCTCAAGATCGAACCGTCATTGAAGTCGGAACTCGTGGAGAGTCTCCGGCGGCAGAACTTTGCGGCCAAGGGTTACGCGGGCGCTGTTCTGCGCCGGATCAGCCTCACCTTGGGTCACGATCCCGGACCGCTCGTCCGGGACAAGGTGACGATCGAGCACATCATGCCGACCAACCCGCTCCGGACGTCCAATTGGCGACGTATGTTGAGATCGAATGACGAGATCAAGAAATGGTCGCAGCGGCTCGGGAATCTGACGATTCTGTCGGGCGAGGAAAACCAGAAGGTCGGTCCACGGGATTGGGACTTCAAACGGAACGTCTATGCTGTTTCTTCGTACAAGTTGGCACGCGAGGCGGCGAGTGAGCAGGAGTGGAACACCCAGACCATCCAGCGACGCACCGAGCAGATGATCGCCATTCTTCTGCGCGAATGGGACCTCGGCGCCGCGTCGCACTGAGGCCGAGCAGGCCGAGGGCCAAGCGGCGCGGCCTCAGCGGCGACATGCGGGTTCTGAACGTCTATTCCGCCGGGACCTCGGCCTCGGCGAGGGCCTTCGCGATCAGTTCGCGCGTTTCATCTATTCCATAGAGCGCGATGAACGATCCGAAGCGCGGGCCTTCGCTTTCGCCCAAGAGGACCTCGTAGATCGTCTTGAACCAGGCGCGCGACACGCCTGGGCGTTCGGGCGTCGCGCCTTTCGCGGCGAAATCCTGAAAGCGGGGCACGGACCGGCCGACGTCGTAGACGATCGTCTGCAACTCGTCGGCGGTCGCGGACTTCGGTGCCCTGCCAAGCGCGTCGGCGAGCTTCGTCAGAGCGTCCCGCTCCTCGGCGTCGGGCGCGCGATAAATCTTCTGCGGCAGGTCGAAGTCGCGGTAGTAGCGGATGGCGTAGCCGGCGAGCGTATCGAGCAGCGGATAGCGCTCGGGCGAGGCGTCGGGCATGTGGCGGCGGATGTAGCCCCAGAGAACGCCCTTGTCTTGCGCATTGGAGGCGGCGACCAGGTTCTTTAGCAGCGCGAACGTCACCGGCGTGTCGCCCGGCGGCGGATTGCCGTCATGGATGTGCCAGACGGGATTGTCGAGCTGGGTCTTGGCGTCCTGCTTGGCGTAGGCGGCCAGGAACGACAGATACTCGTCGACGGCGCGCGGGATCACGTCGAAGTGCAGCTTCTTCGCGGACTTCGGCTTCTGGAACATGTAGAGCGCGAGACTTTCGGGCGTGGCATAGGTCAGCCACTCGTCGATCGTGAGGCCATTGCCCTTCGACTTCGAAATCTTCTCGCCCTTCTCGTCGAGGAAGAGTTCGTAGACGAAATGCTCGGGCGGCGTGCCGCCCAATGCCCGGCAGATGCCGTCATAGACGGGCGTATTCGGCAGATGATCCTTGCCGTACATTTCGAAATCGACGCCGAGCGCGGCCCAGCGGGCGCCGAAATCCGGCTTCCATTGCAGTTTCACGCGGCCGCCCGTGACGGGCAGCGTGACATCGGTGCCGTCTTCGTCCGTGAAGGTGATTTCGCCCTTCTTGCCGTCGACGTTCTTCATCGGGACGTAGAGCACGCGGCCCGATGTCGGCGAGATCGGCAGGAAGCACGAATAGGTTGCCTGACGCTCCTCGCCGAGCGTCGGCAGCATGATGCCCATGATCTTCTGGTAGCGCTCGGCAGCGAGGAGTAGGATCTTGTCGAGCTTTCCGGCGGTGTAATAGTCCGTAGCGCTCGCGAACTCGTATTCGAACCCGAATGTATCGAGGAACCGGCGCAGCATCGCGTTGTTGTGGTGGCCGAAGCTCTCGTATTGGCCGAACGGGTCGGGTACGCGCGTCAGAGGTTTGTGGAGGTTCTGGCGCAGCATCTCCTGCTGAGGCACGTTTTCCGGCACCTTGCGCATGCCGTCCATGTCGTCGGAAAAGCAGAGCAGCTTGGTCTTCACCTTGCCTTCGGTGAGCGTCTCGAAGGCGCGCCGGACCATGGTCGTGCGGGCGACTTCGCCGAATGTTCCGATGTGGGGAAGGCCCGACGGCCCGTAGCCTGTTTCGAATAGGACCGTACGCTCGAGGCCGCCCGGTTGCTTCTCCAGCCGCTTCAAAATCTTCCTGGCTTCCTCGAAGGGCCATGCGCGGGCGTCGGCGGCCGAAGACAGTTGCTCTTTCGTGGCGTGAAACGGCATGGGGTTCTTCGCCGGCGATCCGGCGGTCCTCGTCTATTGGGGTCGCGTGGGCGGGTCAGAATGGGCGCGGTCGAACGGTCGGGCACCGTAGGTGCGCCGGCCCGGGAGGTCAATCACGGGCTCCGAAGGTGGCGCGGCCTTTTCCGCGAAGCCCGTTCACGCGCGAGGGTGCGCGGGCTATAGGACGGTCGACCCGAAGTTCCTTCTGTTGGATGCCCGCCTCATGAAAGCCCTGACGCTTCCCGCCCCTTCGAAGCTCGATACCATCCGCGTCTCAGATATCGCCGATCCGGGTCAGCCGGGGCGCGGGGATATCCGCGTTCGCATCCATGCCTCGTCGCTCAACTATCACGACTATGCCGTCGCGATCGGCGCCATTCCCTCGGCAGACGGACGCATTCCGATGTCGGATGCTTCCGGCATCGTCGAAGCGGTCGGCGAGGGTGTCGCCGACTTCGCGCCAGGGGATCATGTGATCTCGTGCTTTTTCCCGTACTGGCAGGATGGCGCGCCGCCGCACGGAAACTTCTCGCATGTTCCGGGTGACGGCATCGACGGCTATGCGCGCGAAGTGGTCGTCACGCCGTCCACCTGGTTCACGAAGGCCCCGCGCGGGCTTTCCCATGTCCAGGCCGCGACGTTACCCTGCGCGGCGTTGACCGCGTGGCGCGCGCTCGTCGTCGAGGGTGGCGTCAAGGCTGGCGACAGCGTGCTCATTCTCGGCACGGGTGGTGTCGCCATCTTTGCTCTTCAAATGGCCAAGGCCATGGGGGCCGTCGCGATCATCACGTCGTCGTCGGACGCCAAACTCGAGAAGGCGAAGGCGATGGGCGCCGACCATACGATCAACTACAAAAGCGAGCCGAAGTGGGGCAATGCGGTCAGGGACCTGACCGGCGGGCGGGGCGTCGATCACGTGCTCGAGATCGGCGGGCCGGGGACGCTCGCGCAATCAATCGCGGCCACTCGTGTCGGCGGGCACATCTCACTCATCGGCATTCTCACGGGAACCATGGGGCCGGTGCCGACCATGGTGCTGATGGCCAAACAGATCCGTCTCATCGGCATCATCGTCGGCTCGCGCCGGCATCAGACCGAGATGGTGCGTGCGTATGAGGCGACGGGCATGAAACCGGTTGTCGATCGCGTGTTCGGTATGGAGGCGCTGGCGGATGCGTTCCGCTACGAGGAAAGTGGCGCGCACATGGGCAAGATTTGCGTGGCGTGGTGACCCGTCTCGCGATAGGCCGTGCGACGTCTTCACATTCAATCGGGAGCGACGACCCGGCTCCAATTTTCAGGATGACAGTGAGTATGTTCCGTCGTTCGTGCCTCTCCGTTATGCTGCTTGCCGTCCTCGCCATTGGATCTCCGTCCTGGGGAGAGGAGTTCCCGACGACCCTTCAGGGCGAATGGCAAATGTTCAGTATCGACGGCCTACCCGTTGCGCAATGCCCTGGCCCGGACGTCGATCGCAACATCGAACCCGGGGAGGGAATCATTCGTATCTCCGTCCGTAAGCTCGACGCTGTCGAACTCACCTGCGATGTGGGCGCCGTTCGGGACCGGGACACACATCTCGATGTGCGCATGACCTGCTATTACGAAGGAATTATCGAGAAGTCGGCGGAAATCTGGTGGCGCAGAAAGCTCGACGGTAAGGACATGCTTTACACGCACAATCCAAAGCTCAAGACACTCCTGACGTATCGAAGGTGTTCGTGAGGCCGGTAACATCGCTTGGGTGGCACTGATCGCTACGCACGTTGCTCTCTCCGGTGCGCCAATTCTCTAACTTCGTTCGATGCTTCTGTGATGCGGCGGCGCCGGTTATCTCACGAGGGCGACGAGTAGGACGACGGCACACGCCGCAAGAACACCCAAAACCATCATCACGCGATAAGCTGTGCGCTCGGCGGCGAGGTGGGGACCCAGAGCGTCCGGCTCGCTCTGCCGGTGGCGCGCTTCCAGGATCATCATCTCGCGCGCGAACGTCCGATCAAAAGCTTTATCCGGCGAAGGGTCCAAGGCCATTCGCGTAGTTTGACGCGAGAGTTTTAACGCACGGTATCGAAACGGCTGGCCGATGCCGGATCGCCGTGACGTCGCTCAGATCCGGAAACCAGAATGGATGGCCGCGATGCCGCCGGTCAAGTTCCGGTACGTCACCTGCGCGAAGCCGGCCTGTCTGATCAGATCCGCAAATGCGTCCTGCTTCGGGAACTTGCGAATGGATTGTACCAGATATTCGTAGCTTGCGCGGTCGTTGGCTGCCAACTCCCCCAAGCGCGGGATCACCTCGTAGGAATGGAAGTCGTAGAGGCGATCGAGGATCGGGACCTGGACTTCGGAGAACTCGAGGCAGAGGAACCGTCCGCCTGTCTTCAAGACCCGGTACGCCTCGGCCAGTGCGCGGTCGATGTGCGTGACGTTCCGGATGCCGAAGGATATCGTATAGGCGTCGAAAGACCGGTCTTCGAACGGCAGCGCCTCGGCATTGCCTTCGACAAGCGTGATCCGATCGGCGAGGCCCGCGTCCTCGACGCGCTTTCGGCCGACGTCGAGCATCTCGCGGCTGATGTCGCAGACGATGGACGAGGTGCCAGTGCCGCCCGCACGGACGGCGCGCATAGCGACATCGGCCGTGCCGCCCGCGACGTCGAGATGGCGGAAAGCCGTCGCGCCTTTGGGCGGGTTCAGCATCGTCACGAGGTCGGATTTCCAGAGCCGGTGAAGTCCTCCGGACATAAGATCGTTCATGAGGTCGTAGCGCTCGGCGACTTTCGCGAAGACCTCGTTGACGAGGCCCTGCCGGTCCCCTTCATCGACGGCACGGTCGCCGAATGACGTCTGCGTTCCACTCGCGCCGCCCGTTTCAGGCGCTCTCAAGGCGGGTATTGCCGTGATCGTCTCGAAGCGCATGGGGGCCTTTCATCTTTCGGCGCGGGCGGTGTTCGCGCGCACGGGCGGCGACGAACGTCTCTCTCTCATCAATAGTCGATAGAACGGGCGTCGAGAAACGGACATCTTGGCGTTCCGCCGAGATCGTCGCGCCAATGGTGAATGTTCGCGCCCTCAGGCCGTGATCAGGGGATGTTTGCGGCCGTCTCTCAGGTAGTCCGCGACGGCTTCCGCGAGGATCGGGGCCAACAGCCACCCGTGCCGATAGGCACCGTTGACTGCGATCCGGCCCGGTCCGAGGACGCGGGCGCGGGGCACGTTGTCAGGGAATGCGGGGCGGAGACCCGACGTCGCTTCGAGGATTTGCGCCTCTCCGAACGCTGGAACCAGGGCGTAGGCCGCCGCCAAGAGATCGAGAGCCGAGCGCACGGTGATCGGCCCGCCGTCCTCGCTTTCGATCATCGTCGCGCCGAGGAGGAAACGTCCCTCTCCCCACGGTACGACGTAGATCGGATGGCGGGGATGGAGCAGCCGCACGGGGCGCATGAGGGTGACTTCAGGCGTATTCAAGAGCAGCCGTTCGCCGCGCACGCCTCTCAAGTCAGGGAGGATGTCGCGGGCGGCGAGCCCTCGGCAGTCGACGACGAGCGCGTCCGCTGACGGATCGCCATGGTGGGTCTCGCCGAACTCGACGGCGACGCCGCTCGCGCGCGCTCGATCGAGCAGAAACGCGGATGCCGTGGGTGGGACGAGATGCGCTTCCTCGGAAAAATAGAGTGCCTTCTGGAAGCGATCGGCCAGCTCCGGTTCGATCGCGGCGATGCCGGCGGTGTCGAGCGTTCGATGGTTGTCGGTTTTCCTCGCGAAGAGATCGAGGTCGGGGAGATCGCGCGGCAGGGCGGTGACGAGCGTGCCCGCGCGCACGATACCGGGAACGGTCGCGATCCAAATGTTGAGCGCGTCCCGGCCCGCGTTGCGGACGATCGCGGGCGTGGCTTCGGCCTCGCAATCCGGCGCGAGCATGGCCCCGGCTTGTGCGCTCGCCGATGTCTCGAGAGGGTTTGCCGCGCGATCGACGAGACGGACGCGATGGCCGTCGCGGGCGAGTGCCAGCGCCTGCCAAAGTCCCAGGATCCCTGCGCCCTCGACGATGATGTCGCGCGCCATCGACTTCAGTCTCCAGCCGCCAAGCCCTCGCGGCGCGGGTCGGTCCCGCCTTCGAGGCCGTTGTGCCGGCGCACGATGATGTTGAGACCGGATGTCATGAGGTCGGTCTTGACCGTGTGGCCCATGGCTCGGAGGCGGAGTGCGGTTGGAACTGTCAGCCAGTCGGGTTCCAGATCGACGGCGCCGCCCATGCTCCCGAAGTTCATGATCGAGGCCGCGCGCTGGGCGTCGAGCTGCCAGTCCACGAGTGCGACGATCGCCTTTGTCACGTAATAGATGATGCGGCCGCCGCCCGGCGAACCGAGGACCGCTTCGACGCGGCCGTCTTCACCGAACATGATCGTCGGAGTCATGGTGCTGCGCGGGCGTTTGCCGGGCTCGACGCGATTGGCGATTGCGCGGCCTGCGTCGTCGACCGGGCGCATGGAGAAATCGGTCAGTTCGTTGTTGAGCAGAAAGCCGCCGGCCATGAGGCCTGCACCAAATCCGCCTTCTATGGTCGTCGTCATGGAAACGGCATTTCCATCGGCGTCGATGATGGAGATGTGACTCGTGCCCGCGCGCTCGATCGTGAAGTCCTGGCCAAAATGATCGAGTGCCGCCTGCTGCGGCTCGCCCGGCCGCGGTGGAGCCATCGGCTCTCCGGGTTTCATCAAGGTGCGACGTTCCGCGAGGTAGGCGGGGTCCGTCAATCCGCGCGGGATTGAGACGAAAGCTGGATCGGCTAGGTAGCGATTGCGGTCCGCGTAGGCGAGCTTCATCGCCTCGGCGAGCGTGTGGATGGCGGCGGGCTGCATTGCGTCCGACGGTGCCATGCCCAGATCGAACGGTTCCGCGAGCGACAGGATCTGCGCTATTGCGATCCCACCCGACGAGGGTGGGCCCATGCTGCAGATGCGCCGCTTGCGATAGGCGAAGCACAGGGGCTCGCGCTCGACGACCTCGTAGGCAGCGAGATCGGACGCGGTGAGATCGCCGGCGGCGTTCGGCGCATTGGCGATGGCGGCAACCATCGCGTCCGCAAGCGGTCCTTCGTAAAAGGCCGCGGCTCCACGCTCGGCGATGGCGGCAAGGGTTTCGGCGTAGGCGGGGTTCTTCAGAAGGTGGCCGGTCGGTCGCGGGGAGCCGGTCTCGTCGAAAAAGTATGCGCGCGCGGTCGCGTCGAACGTCGCGCGACCCGACAGTCCAAGGAGCATGCTCAGTCGGGGCGTCACCGAGAAACCTTCGGTGGCGAGGCGAATGGCGGGCTCGAAGAGCTTCGGCCATGGCAGTTTGCCGTGTGCTTTATGCGCGTGCGCCAGGAGCTTGACGACACCGGGAACGCCGACGCTCAAGCCGGACTTCACCGCGGTCATGAAGTCCATCGGTGCGCCGTCGCGGAGAAAACGGTCGGGACGGGCTGCGCTTGGCGCCGTTTCGCGACCGTCGTAAGTGCGGAGCGACTTCTGTGCCGCGTCCCAGTGCAGGATGAAGGCGCCGCCGCCGATGCCGGACGACTGGGGCTCGGTGAGGCCGAGGACCAATTGCGCAGCGATGGCCGCGTCGACGGCCGAGCCACCCGCGCGCAGGATTTCGCGGCCGGCTTCCGTCGCAGGAGCGCTCGCGGTCGAGATTATGAAGCTCGAAGCGGTAACCGCCTCGCGACGAGTCCAGCCGGTCCAGCCTTCGGGTTCGATCAGTGCGCGCTGGGCGTGGGCCGCCGTGACGATCGTCACGCTCGACAACGGAATCGCAAGCAGCAGCGCCCGTGCGCATGCGAGGAGACGGCCGCGATTGCGGTTGCCGTTCATACGTCCGCGTGCTCCGTCGTGTCGGGGTGAGCGTGTGGCTCAAGGAGTTCTTCGATGCCCGGAAAGTCGTTCCTGCGCAATGCCTTCCCGCGTGTGGGTGCCGTTGTGTCGGTGGCGATCGGGTGGCTGGTCGTCGGTGCGTCGGGCTTCGCGCTCGGTTCGTTCGCGACGCTCTCGTGGCTCGGTCATGCAGCTGCGGATCAGCAGGAGCCGGGTCTTCTTCCTGTCGTGGCTCCCCTCCTTTCGTCCGGCGCGACTGTTGCGGGCGAGACGATCGTCTATCCGGCCGGGACCCCCAATGTGACTGCGGCGGTCGTGACGCTTGCGCCCGGTGCCGAAACCGGGTGGCACCGGCACGGCGTGCCAGTGTTCGGTTACATGCTGGAGGGCGAATTGACCGTGACCTACGATGCCCAGACTTCGGTCGGTCGGTCAGATTCGGGCTCTGCTGGATCAAACGTGCGCGTGCTTCGCGGGGGCGATGCGCTGCTCGAAGCGATGGCCGTCCTTCACAACGGACGCAACACCGGAAGCGGACCCGCGCGGATCCTCGCGGTGTTCATGGGGGCGGAAGGCGTGCCGGGGACCCTTCCGAGGTGATCCGCGCTCGCGCCGCCGAACTTCGACCTTCTCCACGCGACGACTATCGGCCCCGCATCTTGCGGGAGGACGGATAGAAGGGGGGGCCGGAGGGGCGAGAGGGGGATCTCGCCACTCCGGCGGGGACCAATCCAGGCGGGGGGTCGCTCCAGGATCGGCTAGGGGTCAGCCGGGGACTGGCTAGGGGACGCAACTCACAGGAGCGACGCGAACAGGGCACTCCGTCTGAAACCACAACGGTTCGAGCTTCGAGGATCGGGCGATATCCGTCCGGAGGCCCTAGGACATGGAACCTCCGGGCTCGGCATCAGTTTCCCGATCGACGCCGTTCAACCGGCTACGCCGACACAACGTGTACACGTTTTGTTCTTACAGACTTTACTGCCCGACGTCAACCCAAAACGGGGACGGCCCGTGATAATCTCGACGCGAAGCTTCGGCCAGTGGCTACCGCGCGCGCAGCGGCGGTCAGAGTGTCTTCGCGCAATCGGCAATGTGGCCCGTTTGGTTTGAATGCCGGTGATGAAAATGCGGACAAGAACTTGTGCACAAGGCGTTATTCAACCGCGTCTGTCCAGAATCGATGCGCGTTGCTCAACACTTGGACAAATCGGGGAAATTCTCTTGTTGCGGCTAACACGATCCGGTCATGAGTGTGGCCGGAATGCTCTCACGTCGAATGTGACACTCGGGTATACGAAGCGTTCACCAAAGAGGCCCACATTCGGGCACGTCCCTGGTCCACGTCCGGCACGTCTTTCGCTTCCCCGCCGGATAGGGGTCCGAGATCGAGACACGATGCGGAGCAGTTCATGATCACAGTCCATTCCCTTCGACGCGCGATGGCCGTTTTTTCCACGGCCGCTCTTCTCGCAGTTGCGAACACGCCTCAAGCGCTGGCCCAGGGGGTCGATTTCCTCTGGGGTGGTGATACGGAATGGGGCGGCCAACGTCAGTCGGTTTCGTTCAGCTCGAAGTTCCGTCCGGGCCAGATCATCGTCTCGTTCGGCGATCGCCGGCTGTATCTCATCACCAAGTCCGGCACCGCCATCAGCTATCCGATCGCTGTGCCCCGTCAGCAGAGCCGCTGGCAGGGCCGCACGTCAGTGACGCAGAAGCGCGAAAACCCGTCCTGGACGCCGACAGGAGAAATGCTGCAGGAGAACCCCCGCCTTCCGGCCTGGGTGCCGGGCGGCCATCCGATGAACCCGCTCGGCGTGCGCGCCCTCTACCTCGGCTCGAGCACCTACCGCATCCATGGCACTGACGCGCCCTGGACGATCGGGCAGGCGGTCTCAAAGGGCTGCATCCGCATGTATAACGAGGATGTGCTGGACCTTTATCCGCGCGTTCCGGTCGGGACGGTCGTGACCGTAACGTGGGAGCGCTTCAAGACTGGCCCGAATGTCGCGTCGTCGGACGTATCCTCCGATGCCGTGGCGCCGGAGGCTTCGGACGAGCCGCGGACCACGCGCCGCGTCGTCCGGATGAACAACAAGGGCGGCGTCGCGTCGGTTTCGCGGCCCGAGCAGGCGGTCGCGCAGCAGTAAAGCCGGCCGCGACGGGCCCCGGGCTCACACACGAAGGGTCACGCCAACGACGAAATTGGAATGCGGCGGTTGACGATAATCAACCGCCGCTTTTCTTTTGAGCGTTCGATCAGGTTCGCGGACAGTTGGGTGTCTCGTCGTCCTTTACGAACCAGCCGACAGGCAATCTTTCAAGTTCGCTGCCAGTCCGCGGATCAGGCGATCGTAGGCGCCCGGTCCCGCGGCAACCGTCGCGCCTTCGGGATCGAGCGTGCCCGCCCTGGCCCCGGTCCCTTCCGTCACGGTCGCGACGAGTTTCGCCTGGAATTGGGGCTCGGCGAAAACGCAATGAGCGTTCGATGCGCGGATTTTCTCGCGGATGGCGGTCAGCCGTTTCGCCGAGGGCTGCACCTCGGGTGACACGGTGATGGAGCCGATGGCGGGGACGCCGAACCGCGCCTCGAAATACTGGTAGGCATCATGAAACACCACGAACGGGCGGCCTTTGACCGGCTCGAGCATGGTGTTGACCTCGGTCGAAAGGGCGTCGAGCCTGGCGATCGTGGCGTCCGCGTTTCTCTGGAAGATGTCCTTCTTGTCGGGATAGGCCGCGCTCAGTGCATCTCGGATCGCACGGGTCATCGCCTTGGCGTTCTCGGGGTCGAGCCAGACGTGCCCGTCGTTGTTTTCAATGCGGCCATCCGCGGCGTTCGCATCATCCTTTTCATGGTGTCGGTGCCCGTTATGGTGATCGCCGTGGCCGTGGTCCGCATGGCCATGTTCGTCAGCGGCGCTGTGATCGTGCGTTTCGAACGCGTTTCCTGAGCGGCGCTTCAGGAGAACCAAGCCGGGTGTCTCGGCCAAGGTCACGACAGTCACGGACGGGGGGATGGCCGCCACGATCTTTCGTGTGAAGGGCTCGACGTCCGGCGATACGCGAAAAAAGACCTTGGCGGCATTCAAGGCCCGGGCATCCGAAGGCTTCAGAGCATAGGTGTGGGGAGAGGCGGCACCGTCGACCAGGAGGCGCGGCGCACCCTCATTGCCCAACACCTCGGCGACGAGGCCGTGAATGGGCTTGATGGTCGTGACGACGGAGTTCTCTGTCGGGCTCTCGCCCGCGACGGCTGCGGGGGTAAGTACGGTACAGGAGCCGAAAACGGCCGCCGAAAGGAGGATGCGCGCATTGGACGATGCCTTGCCACATGAGAGCAGTCCCTTCGCTTGCTCCAACATGCGGAAATTCCAATCGAATTCGTTCACGTTCCCTCCGCGTTGCCCGAACCTGCACGAGACCCCGATGCCGACGATCAGGCGTGCCAATCAATTCTGGATGATATAACATCCTAACTGCGCCATAAACGTGGCGCTTTATCCGCTCTTGGTCGCGACCGCGGATCAACGGGCTGTCGATTGAGACGCCAGACGGGCGAATTGCCACGGGTTCGGCACGTTGCTTCTGCAGTGGTTGGGGCCAATGTGGAGCGTGGCCCCGGCAATTGGACTGCCGTGTCGTTGATGCGAGCCCGTGACCAAATGATCTGGCGCGTGCCACAGGTTCGCGCGGTTCAGATCGCATGATCGCGATCTTGGAGCGTGGCGTTCTGTTGACAGTCGGCACGGTGCCACGGCAATCGGTAGGCATAGGCGCATTCTCATGATGCGCAAGACGGGCGGGAGGATCATGCTCGACTTCGGGACATTCAAGATGGCGGCCAAGCGTCTCGCGGTGGTGCTGCTGGCTCTGGTCGTCCTACCTCAGACCGCAAGCGCGCATCCCCATGTCTGGGTCGAGGTCCGGAGTACGGTGCTCTACGACGGCGGGAAGATCACCGGCTTTCAGCACCGCTGGACGTTCGACGACATGTATACCGCCATGGCCATCCAGGGGCTCGACAAGAACCGGGACGGCATTTACTCGCGCGAGGAACTTCAGGAACTCGCCAAGGTCAATATCGACGGACTCCGCGAGTTCGGATTCTTCACAGTCGCGCGCCTCAATGGTCAGGCCCTGACATTGGCCGAACCCAAGGGCTATTGGCTCGATCATAAAGATAACGTTCTGGCACTCGAATTCATGCTGCCGCTCGAAGCTCCGATCGCCGCCGACAGCGAAGGCTTCGAGTTCGCGGTCTATGACGAGACGTTCTTCATCGCGTTCGATCTTGCCAAAGAAAACCCGGTCAAGCTGAGCGAGGGCGCACCGGAAGGGTGCCGGCCGGTGGTCGGTAATTCGGAGAAGGACCTCGCGGAGCTGCAACGCCTCAACGATGCGTTTGGTGGGCAGCTGACGGCGGGGAATGCCAATGAAGGCATGGGGGCCGGCTATTCGACGGTCGTCGCACTCACCTGCAAGGCGCAAGGATGACCGCAGCCTCCCGAACCGTTCTGTTGGCCATCGTGCTGGCGCTCGCCGTTCTGCCGACGGTCCTTGCCGCAACGCATGCTGCCGTCGCGGCGGATGGGATCGTCGTGGCGCAGGGCGCGCCGCCAATCACGTCCGATCGCGCCCTGACGGGTGGACGGACCCAGCCGGGACCTGCGGCGGAGCCAGGATTCGTTTCCGGCATCTACAATTGGATTTTGACCCAGCAGCATCGGCTCAATCGTGAACTTGCCGATGGCGTGAAGGCGCTGAAGGCGGGTGGCGGCATTTCCGCGGCCTGGCTCCTGATCGCCATCGGGTTCACTTACGGCGTGCTCCATGCGGCCGGACCGGGACACGGCAAGGCGATCATTTCGTCCTACGTCCTCGCCAACGAAAAGACGGTTCGGCGCGGCATCATGCTGTCGTTTCTCGCGGCACTCTTTCAGGCGCTCTCGGCCATCGTCCTCGTCGGTATTCTCGCCGTCGCGCTCAATATGACGAGCATGGCGATGCGGACGGCCGAGCATTGGATCGAGGTGGTGAGCTGGGGGCTCGTCGCGGCGGTCGGCGCGTGGCTTCTTTATGGACAGGTCCGGCAGATCCTGGCGCGGCGCGCTGCCGGCAGTGTCCCGGCCCATTCGGCCAGTTCGCACGCCAACGCAGATAAGCATCATGATTGCGGCTGCGCGCATCACGGCACACACGACCACAACCATTCCCATGCACACGCGCATGCACATTCTCACGCGCAAGCCAGCCATGCGCCTGTTGGCCATGCGCACGATCACCACGGCTCCCACGATGATTGCTGCGGGCATGCGCACATGCCCGATCCCAAGGATCTCCAAGGCGATCTGACCTGGACCAAAGCGCTCGCGATTGCGGGCTCGGTCGGCATCCGGCCCTGTACGGGAGCCATCCTCGTGCTCATCTTCGCATTGAGCCAGGGCCTGTTCTGGGCCGGCGTGCTGGCGACATTCGCGATGGCCCTCGGGACGGCGATCACGGTCTCGGTCCTCGCCAGCATGGCGCTCGGTTCGCGGGAGCTTGCCGCACGGCTTGGCGGCGAAGGCAGCGGATGGGCGCAGGGTGTTTCGACGGCGGCGGGTATCCTCGGGTCCCTTCTCGTCCTGGTCATGGGCTCGGTGCTCTTCGTCGGAACCTTGCAGAACGGTCCCGGCCCGCTCTGATCAGGCCATCTCACGTCTAAGCACGCTTCTCTGGATTAACTCTCCCAGCAAGGCACGCCCAAAGGCTGCCCCGCGTGGCGCGCAGATTGCTTCCCGACACTTTCGACGTCTATGATCTGACGTGCCGGGATTTGTCATGCGTTCTCCCCTCGCTTTTTTTGCCGTTGTCTGGACCGCCGTCGTGGCGGGAATGCCGGCCCTCGCTCTCGTCGACATCGAAACGTCGGCGCTGCCGGGACGCGCACGCGAGATCGTCGTCGTCGAGGTCGACAATTGCCTCTATTGCGGTCTTTTCCGCCGCGACGTCGCGCCGACGTATCGCAACTCTCAGCGCGCGCGCAGCGTGCCGATGCGCTTTGTCGACATCAACGCGCCGGCCTTCGAGAAATTGAAGCTCGACGGGCCTGTCGAAAGTGTTCCGACCGTCATCGTCATCGAGGACGGTCGCGAGGTCGGACGGATCGCGGGCTATATTGGACCCGAGAATTTCTTTCACTCATTGAGCCGTCTGCTGCCCGACGCTGATTGAAGCGCCGCCCAATTCCGAGCCCGATGCGACCGTCTCCAGATGCGGCGTCTCGATCGGCATGATTGAGGTCGCGCGCGAGGTGGGCTTTTATGGCGCCGCCACGACTTCGGGGGAATGGAATGGATCGGCGCAGGTTCCTTGTTTCGTCCTTCGCTCTGGCGGCTGCCGGCCCGGCGCTCGCCGCCGAGGCGGGCGCGCCGCGCTTTGCTCGTCCTTTTCTCGGATCGGCGTCAACGCATCTGGACTTCATTGTTCCGGCGGCGGAAGGATCGCAGGATCTCGGGGCCGTTTGCCGACGTTTGGCGCGTTGGATCGAGGCGGCGAGCCGGGGGGACCTGTCGCTCAATCTTGTCGATCCGAGGGAGGCCGATCCGGCGGAGGCCATCTCTCTTCAACTCGCTTGCCGGCAGGATCGACAGCATCCGGCATTCGCCTACTTCAGCGGATTGCCGGGCGCGCTCGGGCTCGATCTGTTCGATCAGGGGAATTGGCTCACGGCTGGCGGCGGACAGGCGCTGTGGGACGAAATCTCCGCCGCGCATGGCCGAAAGGCGCTCCTGGCCGGCGCCACGGCCACCCGGCCGGTCCTCTGGTCCTCGCGGCCCTTGGCGGAGCGCGAAAGCTTCAGCGGGTTTCGTGTGACGACGTTCGGACTATCCGTCGAGGTTGCCAGGGGGCTCGGCGCCGAAGCCTATGAGGTCGCGAGCGCCGAGGAAGCGCCTGTAGGTCCTGTACCTTTCGAGAGTGCGGTCGAATGTTGGGGTGTCGACGACGAGGGCCGGTTCGTTCGACCTCAGACCCACAATCACGGACTTATCAGCGTATTCCGGCGCGCGCCGCATCTCCTGTCGCTCGATATGCCGCTGACGGTTTGGGAACGCCTGACGCGATCTCAAAGATGCGTGCTGGAAGCGGTCGCCATGCACGCCTCGGGCGTCCGGTCGATCGGTATCGGCGGGCGAGGGCAGGCGGCCGGCCGAGGTGGCGCTGCTCTGGCGCCGCCGCTTCTCAGACACGCCGTCGACCGGGTTGCGGAGAGCGTCGTCGCGCACGTGGCCGCCCGAGACGATCTCTCGCGGCGGATCGATCGGAGCTACATGCTCTGGCGCGGACGAACGGCGCGGGCCCGGTCAGCCGGCACATTGCCGCCATTAACGTAACGCCTTGTCCATGTTGTCGTTCAGGATGTGACGTCGTAGACTTAATAATTATTCTGCAGTCCGAAAGCGGATGATCGCATGTGCCGTGACGGCACGCGATGGGGACGGTTCGATGAACGCAACATCCTTGGAAGAACTGAGAGCCGGCCTCGCGGCCAAGCGCGAAGGTGCCGACGATCGCATGGAACAGATCCGCGAATTGCTCGTCGGGGATCATATCCGTTCTCAGGACGCGCGCCTGCAGGCGCTCGAGCATCGCGTCCGCGAACTCGAGGGTCTCGTGTTCCGCAGAGTCGACGCATTGTCTCAACGGCTCGAGGCGCTTTCGGGTGAAGCCAGTTCGGAACGGCGCGCTCAGTTCGACGAACTCGCGCGCATGGTGGTCGATCTCGGCGACAGCATCCGGAACATTTCACGCGGCTCGTAGCCTTCGTCCACCCCACTCCAATTTCGGGGTTCCGCCCACCATGTCGACGAACGTCGAGCGCCTGAAGCAACTGCTGTTCGACAGCGAGGCGGAACGGCTCAATCTCGTCGCGGCGCGGCTCGATGAGCTCAGCGAGACGCAACGTCAGCAACACGACGCGCTTGAGGCCAGTCTCGCGGCGGTCTCGGCCGATCATCGCGACGACGGGAAGTTGGAAGAGCGCGTCTCGGTCGTCATCGACGGCGCGCTGAGGCGGGCTGAAATCAACCGTCATTCGGCGGTCAGCGATGCGGTGGCACCGTTCGTTGTCGATACGGTCAGAACGGAAATCCGCAACAGCCAGGACATGATGGTCGAGGCGCTCTATCCGGTGACGGGGCGGATCGTCAAAGCCTACGTCGCGAGCGCCATCAAGGACCTGACGAACGAGATCAATCGCAGACTAGAAACGAACCCCGTGATGTTGAGGCTGCAAAGTCTCATGTCGGGCCGGTCGGTCGCGGAACTTGCAATCGCGGATAGCCAGAAGGTCCGGCTCGAGGAAGTGCTGCTGATCGGACGTGGAACTGGAAACCTCATCGGACGCTGGCCGGAAGGCTCGCAAGGCTCGAATCGTGATCACGTGCTCTCGGGTGTGTTGACGGCCATCAACGAGTTCTCGAACGAAGCGCTCGGCGCGGACGATGCGCTTCTCAGGCATATCGATCTCGGGGATTCACGCGTCTACCTGCGCACGTCGCCGCGCCATCTCCTGGCGGCCAAATGCCATGGCGCGGTCCATATTCCCATCGAGAAGGTTCTCGACGACGGTCTCCTGGCGGTCATCGAAGATTTGAACAAGACGCCGGTTGACGTCACTGCAGGTTCGACGGGGCCGCTCCTCAATCGACTATCCGACGATCTCGATCGGCGGATCGGAGAGGTCCAAGCGTCCGACAACCGGCGGCGGGCCGGGATCAGTCCCGTGAAAGTGCTCGCCTGGCTCTTGGGGCTGCCGCTCGTCGCGTGGCTTGCGTGGAGCGTCTACGCCAATTGGCGCGAGGACAGCACGCGCGATACCGCAATGGCCATTCTCTCCGACATTCAAGAGATCCGCGGATACCCGAACCGCGTCTCCGTCGGCTGGCTCGGTCAGTCGCTCACAATCAACGGGCTCGTGCCGACCGAAGGCGCCCGCTCGACCGTCCTCGCGAAACTCGGCCAGGGACTACCGGGTGTCATCGTCGAGGATGAGATCAGCGTCGTGCCGAATGCGTTGGCACATGTCGAGCCCCGCATCGCGGAACTCAAGCGCGAGACTGAGGCGCTCACGCCCGAACTCGGCCGGTTCCGCGCCGAATTGGGCGCCATCGAGGGCCGTGTCGCACGTGCGGACCTCATCGCCGCCGTCGAGCGATCGCTTGCGCGACTCGAGGCTGCCAACGCCCATCTTTCTGCCGTCGGGGACGTGACGTCTGAAGACGGCAAGACCGCGGCGCGCGCGGCGCGGGAGGGACTTGATGCAACGCTGGCACGACTAGCCGAGGCCAAGAGTGCGCTCGGCAACGGTAAAGCGGGGAGCGATCGGGAGGCCGAAGCGGCGCTCATCGATGCCGTCACGGCGTCTCGCTCTGTGAGCGACACCATCGGTAAATTGCTCGTCGTCGCGCCGAAGCGCGCACGCGATGCGCGGCCGTTCGCTCCCGGAGGCGACCCCCGCGTCCTCGTCTCGGCGATCGAAGCGGAGGCGGAAGAACTGGCGACACGCGCGGCGGCGCTCGCACAGATCACGGCGCTGAAGCGGACGCTGCCCGTGCCGGTCTCGCTCAGCCCACGACAGAAGCTCGAAGCGTGGGCGCGCGCCAATGCGTTTTTCTTCACGACCGACGCGGAATACCGCGATCCGCCGCGCGCCAAAAAGCAACTCGACGAACTGGCGCGTCTTGTGAAAGACGCGGGCCTCCTCGTGCGCGTCGTCGGCTACACGGATCAGATCGGGGGGCAGGATCGCAACTCGCCATTGAGCGTGCTGCGCGCGGACGCGGTGGCCATGGGTCTCCGGGAGCGGGGCGTGCCTCAGCGTCTCGTATCCATTATCGGACGCCAGAATGCCGCCGACATCAGTTCGCGTGACGGGCCCGACAGTCCCAATCGGCGGGTGGAGATCGAAGTCGGGTTTGACGGCGAAGCGGGTCCATGAGAACTCCGCACCCATGATGGCGCGCAAACTTATGCTGCTCGGCGAAATCGGGGTCGGGAAGTCGTCGCTCGTGAGACGGCTGGTCTTCGATACGTTCGAGTTCGACTACAAGCCGACGATCGGCGTCGACATCTATCGCTACGACGTGCCCGATAGCCCGGGTCGAGATGCGATGACACTCATCGTCTGGGATACCGACGGCAATTTCAGTGACGCAATCTTCCGGCATGTCTATATGCGCGAAGCGGTGGCCGCGCTCATCGTCGGCGACGTGATGCGGCCTGAAACGCTGCAATCCATGGTCAAGCTATCCGACGGGTTCAAGACGCAGTTTCCGGGACGGCATGCGGCGTATGTCGTCAACAAGACGGACCTCTTGGGAGAGAATGCGAGCCCCAGCGTGCCGAGTTTTCTCCAAGGCCGGGGTATCGAAACGCATTTGACAAGTGCAAGAACCGGTTCCGCCGTCCAGAACGCATTTCACGAGGCCGCCAATGTCATCCAGCGCCGGGGGCTTTGATGCGCCGCTCGTCACCGCGGGCCGGATGCTTGCGGAGCGCGGCGTCTATGGCCTCGTGTGGCTCGACGACGATCTCGTCGTCGCTGCGCGTTTCGGGCGGCTCGTAGACTTCGTCGAGATCGGCGTCCCTGTCACGAACAGCATCTATGCGCTCGTCGGCCTCGAGGCCGATCTCCAAAACCTCAAGACACGGCCGGGCGATGTGCTGGAGCTTCCGCTGGTCGCACAGGTCCGGCATGGCGCGACCGCGACTGCCGATCCGAATGTCAAACTGACGTTCACCGGAATCTGGTCTGAGGACGACCGCTCGCTGCTCTTGCTCGTCGCGCGATCCGGGGTTCAGTCCGACGTCGAAATCGAACTCAGCCGGCAGGTCAGGGCGCGGCTCATAGCCGAAGCGCAGCTCGATGCGAAATCGCGCGAACTCGAAGCGGCCAATGCCGAACTCGTGGCGGCGAACGACGATCTGGACGCCTATGCCTCGATCATCTCCCACGATCTCGGTCAGCCCATGCGGGCCATCCGGCATCTCGTGGATGATCTCGAACAGGCGATTTCCGGGCGATGTTCCACCGAGGGTGCCGTTCTTCTGGCGGCGGTTCGCGATCAATCGCGGCGCATGACGGAGATGCTTCAGGCGCTGCTCGACTATTCGAGCGTCACACGAAAGACTGATCTCATCGCGCCGGTCGACACGCGGAGGCTCGTCGAGGCGATCGTTGCATCGCTCGGTGTCAGGCCCCGCTTCGAAGTCGTGATCGAGGGGGCATGGCCGACGATCGACACGGTTGCCGCGCCGCTCGATCTCATTTTGCGCAATCTCATCGGCAATGCGGCCAAGCATCACGACCGTGGCATGGGCCGCATCGTCGTTTCATCCCGCGATCAGGGTACAAAGCTCGAAATCCGTGTCGCTGACGACGGCAAAGGCATTCCGGCGCAATTGTCCGAGGCCGCCTTTCTCCCGTTTCGCAAACTCGCCGACGGCGGCACGGACGGGCAGGGCATGGGCCTCGCACTCGTCAAGAAGACCGTCGAACGCTCCGGCGGAACGATCCGCCTAGAGCGCAATGCCGCGCAAGAGCGGGGCGCGACGTTCGTGTTCACGTGGCCTAAACTCGAGAAATCGATCCAAAGCCCGACGATCCTTCCCGATTGAACGACGTTTTTGCGAAAGTGAACGGCGTGGATGTAGAAACTCCGTGAGGCGAAAGCGCCTAGACGGCTGCAGGACACGCGAAACGCTACAAAACAATGCGACGCACGGCATGGCCTGCGTTGCGCGGGGACGGGTTGGGTCGGGATGGCTGAACGTTCAGGCAGGGATTTCCTTGCCAAGAAGAGCGATGTCGTGCGGATGCGCAAATCGCTGCCCGCGTTGACGAATGTCCTCGTCGTCGACGATGAAGCGGGCGATGCGGACCGGCTCAGGGCCACGTTGCGCGTCATGTTCGGGTATGAAATCGACGTCCGGCGCGCGGCCACGCTCGGATTGGCGGTCGATGCCGTTCTCGCGCAGCGGCCCGAGATCGTCTTCCTCGATGACATTCTGAAGCCGTCCGACTCCGCGACCGACACCATTCCGTTTCTCAAGCGCGCGGGCTACGACGGTCCCATCATCGTCATCAGCGGCGCGGTGACGAAGAAGAGGCGGCTCGCGCTCATGGACTGCGGCGCGAGTGATGTCATTCACAAGGATGATCTCGACAGCGTAAGACTTGCCGAAGCTCTCATTGCAATTGTGTCGGCGGCCAAGAGCGAGAAGAGTTGACGCAAGCGCGTCGCGATTGTCGCAGAATGAAACGATCTCAGTCAGTTCGCGGCCGAAGCATGCGGACGTCGGTCACGAGATCCACTGGATTCACCGCATTTTCCGCATGCGTTCCGCGATCTACCGTCGCGGTGACACCGCGTTGCCTTTTCGTGGCCGCCATCGCGTGTTCATAGCGCCTCTCGATAAGAAAAAAGGCGAAGGTTGAGATGATGGTCATCAAGTCCATGACGGCCGCGGCGGTGCTTTGTTCCGCGGCGCACGGTGCGATTGCGGAAGACTACAAGCTGCCGCCGGAGGTGACGCCGGCTCTGCGTGCGGCGTGTGAGACCGACGTGCGTCGGCTTTGCATCGGCGAGAACCCGACGGTGCCGAAGGTCAAGGCGTGCGTCACCCGAAAATTCCTGCAACTGGGGCGACGGTGCCAGATGCAGATCACGCTCGCGGGATTGCGGCCGTAATCTCCACAGTGGTCTCGGCTCCGCTCAAAGCGCGGCCGATGTCTTCAACGTCAGAAAATCGAACAGCCCGGGACCTGCTGATGCAGGCCCGGGCTGTTTTCATTCCATGCGATGTGGTTCGCGGTGGATCGAGCCGTTGATCAGGCCGCGGCCTTCTTCGCCGGGCTCATGGCGTCCGCCAGATAGGCCATCGCCGCCGCAACGCCACCCTTCTTGTGCGGGACGCCGGCAATTTCGAAGCCCATCTCGACGCCGGTCAGTGCACCCATCACGGTCAACTCGTTCGTGTCGCCGAGGTGTCCGATTCGGAAGGCCTTTCCGGCCAGGCGATTGAGACCTGTGCCGAGCGACATATTGAACGTGTCGAGTACCACCTTGCGGTAAGCGTCGGCGTTGTGGCCCTCGGGCATCAAGACCGTCGTGACGGCGGGCGAGTAGTAGCGCGCGTCCCGGCAGTTGATTTCGAGCCCCCAGGCGCGGACGGCCTCTCGCGTTGCGGAGGCGAGGCGCTCGTGGCGCGCGAAGATGTTGTCGAGCCCTTCCTCGTTCAGCATGTCGATCGCTTCGGCGAGACCGTAGAGCAGGCCGGTCGCGGGCGTGTAGGGGAAGAAGCCTGTCTCGTTCATCGCGAGCATGTCGCTCCATTCGAAATAGGCGCGCGGCAGGTCCGCGGTCTTCGAGGCCGCGATGGCCTTGGCGCTGATCGCGGTGAACGAGAGACCGGGCGGCAGCATCATGCCCTTCTGCGAGCCCGATACGGTGACGTCGATGCGCCATTCGTCGTGACGGAGATCGGTGGCGGCGAGGCCGGAAATGGTATCGACCATCAGAAGTGCGGGATGGTCGAGCGCGTCCATGACCTTGCGGATCTCGTCGAGGCGCGAGCAGCAGCCCGTCGAGGTCTCGTTGTGGACGACGCAGACGGCCTTGATCGCCTTCTTGTTGTCGGCGCGCAGCTTGGCTTCGATGGCAGAAGCCTCGGCAGCTGTGCGCCAGTCGGTCGGGATCACATCGGCGACAAGGCCGAGGCGGTCGGCCATCTGCTTCCAGAGGACCGCGAACTGGCCGGTCTCGACCATGAGGATGCGGTCGCCGCGCGAAAGTGTGTTGGTCAGGGCCGCTTCCCACGCGCCGGTTCCGGACGCGGGATAGATGATGACGGCGCCGTCTGTTTTGAACAGCGAACGGATGCCCGTGAGGACCCGCTTGCCGAGGCGCTGGAACTCCGCTCCACGATGGTCGAGCATCTGACGCGACATGGCGGCCAGGATCCGCTCCGGCACAGGGGTCGGGCCGGGGATTTGGAGGAAATGGCGGCCAGGGCGGCGGGACTCTTTGGTCATTTGGTTCGTCCTTCGAAACGCGGAGCGGAGCGACAATCGGGGTCTGACGGTGTGACCGGCTGTCGCCGTCCCATCCGCAGCGCAACAAAATGCCCGATGATTGAGCCCTCGTGCTCGGCAGACGGGCAGCTATAGGTAGTCTCTCGGGGCGGCGCAAGTCGTTCCGGACGCGCGGCAAGTCCGGGACAAACCAGGGTTTCGCATTTGCTCCCCCGCGAGGCGGATTGGCGGGAATGGCTTGGCGCGCCGCCACGCGCAGAAGCAAAATTTACTTCGAAAGGGCGCTTATGGGGGCACTCAACGAAATTTTTGCCCATGAGGTTGCGGGGCTCGTCACGGCCGGGGACATCTCGGCCGAAGAGATTGCGCGGTCGGCGATCGAGCGCATCTCGGAGCGCGATCCGGTCGTCCGAGCGTGGGTGCATTTCAATGCCGCACTGGCGCTCGAAAAAGCCCGCGCAGTCGACCGGCGCCGGGCGTCCGGAGAGGCGCTCGGTCCGCTCGCGGGGGTGCCGATCGGCATCAAGGACATCATCGACACGAAGGATTGGCCGACGGAATACGGGTCGGAGATCTTCGCCGGCCGGCGGTCAGACCGTGATGCCGAGGTTGTCCGGCGGCTCGAAGCGGCCGGCGCCGTCATCCTCGGCAAGACGGTGACGACGGAACTCGCGTTTTATGGTCCAGGCCCGACGCGCAATCCGCGCGCGCCTGACCGGACGCCCGGAGGGTCGTCATCGGGGTCGGCGGCCGCGGTCGCGGATTGCCACGTGCCTCTGGCGCTCGGATCGCAGACGGCCGGGTCGATCATCCGGCCCGCTTCCTATTGCGGTGTCGTTGGGTTGAAGCCCACGTTCGGGCTCGTTCCGCTCGGCGGCGTGATCGAGCAGTCGCAGCCGCTCGACACGCTCGGCGGGTATGCGCGGTCGGTCGCGGATGTCGCTCTGCTGATCGAGGTTCTCTCCGGCGCGGCGTTGACGCCGCTCAGGGCACCCGACCGGCCGGTCAGGCTTGCGTTCATTCGCACCGGCGCGTGGCCAGACGGCGATCCGGAGATGCGCCAAGCGATGGAAGCTTTCGCGGTGCTCGGTTTGCCGGATGTCGCGTGCACGGATGTGGAATTGCCGCCGCCGTTCACAATCGCGGGCGGATTGCAGCGCGCCGTTCAGTTCCATGACATCGCGCGCAACTATGGCCCGATCGTTGATGAGAACTCAAATCTCGTGAGTGAAAAACTTGTCGAAGTCGTCGGGATCGGTCGTGGCGTGGGTCAGGATGAATATGCCGCGGCGCTCGACAGCCGAGATCGGCTCTATGCGGCACTTTTGGAGACGATCGGCGGCTATGACGCGATCGTGACGCCTGCCGCGCAAGGTGTCGCGCCACTAGGGCTCGGATCGACCGGTTCGCCGATGTTCAACTTCCTGTGGACCTATCTCGGAATGCCGGCAATCAGCCTCCCGCTCCTCGAGATCGCCGGATTGCCGCTCGGCGTGCAACTCGTCGGCCGGCGCGGCGAGGACGCCGCGCTTCTCGGCCTTGCGCGCCGGATCGAAGACCTCGCGATCCGAGTGACCTGAGGCCGCATCGTTGGCGGGGCTGTCTGGCCTGTGCTAATCCGATCCAGCGCACCAGAAACGAGACGAGATCCATGGGCGGTTTTCTCAGTCAGGACGACTTCTCGAAACTCGTCGAATTGGCGCCCATCGTGACGATCGATCTCATCGTCCGCGATGCGGACGGCCGGGTGCTCCTCGGCCTCCGAACCAACAGGCCGGCGCAGTCGTACTGGTTCACGCCCGGCGGTCGCATCCGAAAGTCCGAGACGCTCGATGTCGCATTCCGGCGTATCGCGATGAAGGAGATTGGCCGGGACCTCGACCGCAAGGGCGCGCGACTGCGCGATGTCTACGACCATTTCTACGACGATAGCGCGATCGACGGCTCCGACTTTGGCAGCCGATATGTCGTGCTCGGGTACGAACTGACGATCCCCGCATTGTCCTTGGACGACCTGCCGCCGGACGAGCATGCGAGTTGGCGGTGGTTCGCGCTCGACGAACTCCTGCGGGCGGACGATGTGCATGACAATGTGAAGGGGTATTTTCGGTAGGCGGTCGGCGGTAGAGCTGGCGGGGCACGCGGACGGGACCGGGGTCTATGGCTGAAGTTCGCGGCGTTCGCGTGCGGGTCGAGGGCGTGGTCCAGGGTGTCGGATATCGCGCCTGGACGGCGAGTACGGCGCGCGAGCTTGGTCTATCGGGATGGGTCCGCAACCGGACCGATGGAAGTGTCGAGGCCGTTTTCCTCGGGCCGGAAGATGCGGTCGCGGACATGCTGGCGCGATGCCGCACGGGTCCGAATTATGCCGAGGTCACTGCGGTGACGACTTTCGATGACGCGGCACGGGATTGCGTGGGCTTTTCTGTGCTGCCGACCGCTTGACGGCGCGATCAGGCTCGAACCGATGCCAGGGACCCATGACCTATCTCATCCTCAAGGCTGCGCTCTCCGGCGTGATCATCGCCATCGTGTCGGAAGTCGCCAAGCGCAGTCCGGGTTTCGGTGCGCTCATCGCGTCCCTGCCGCTCGTTTCGATCCTTGCGATGATCTGGCTCTGGCGTGACACGTCAGATGCGGAGCGGATCGCGGCGCATGCGGAAGCGACGTTCTGGCTCGTCCTCCCGACGATGCCGATGTTCCTCGTGATGCCGTGGCTCATGCGAAACGGCTGGAGTTTCTGGACGTCACTTGGGGTCGGGTGCGCTTTGACCGTAGCGCTTTACGTGATCGTGCTGCTCGTCGGAGCGCGGTTCGGAATCCGGCTCTAGCTTGCTGCCTGGTCAGCTACGACCGGCGACGCGACGCTCGCGCGTGACGGCGGCTTCGGCCGATGCGGTTTGCGTATAGAGCTGGAGGTCTTCTTTGCCGTCTTCGGGCACGGGCGTCAGGGCGCGATCGGTGTAGCTTCGCGTGGCATCGGCGGCGATGACGCGGCTCGCCATCGTGCTCAGCATCCGCCAGCGCCGGCCAAGCCGCCACAGTTTGCCGGCACGCTCGGCGAGCCCCTTCACATGAAACGCCACGGCATTTTCGATCGGCAGGCCGGGCCGGCGGTCGTGACGGTGCTTGCGGCGGATGAGGCCGGCCTGCAAGGGATGCACGTTCTCGATCGGCACGGCGGATGAAAACCACAACAGAACCGCCATCAGCCGGCGGGCGTCGATGCCGCTCACGTGCGCGCGCTTCAGGATCGTTTCCATGTGCTCAGGCGTATAGAATTGCCGCCAAGCGTCCCGGTACGCTCCTTGCCATTCGGCGCGCGTCATCTTCGGATGATCGGTGACGACGTGCTCGAGTTCGTAACGGTTCATGTCGGTGTCCATCGCCACACCCTTGGCGTCGAGAACCTTGTGATCCTCCGAGCCCGGCAGCGGGGTCAGCACGAAGAATTCGAGCGCATCGATCGGCAGTTCGGTCTTGATGATTTCGATGTCGCGCGCGATCGACTGCGGCGTGTCGTTCGGAAATCCCAGAATGTATCCGGCAAACGTCATGATGCCGGCGGCCTTCCACGCGAGCAGCATGCGGCGGTATTCGGTGAGCTTGTTCTGGCGCTTCTTCGCGGCGATGAGATTGTCCGGGTTGACGTTCTCGAGACCGATGAAGACGCGCGTGACACCGGCCCGGCGTGACTTTTCGATGAAGTTCGGGATCTTGTGGCAGAGCGTGTCGACCTGGATCATGAAGCGGACGTCGAGGCCTTCCTTCTCGCGCAGTTCGATGATCCGGTCGTAGATCGCCTCCCATTCGCTGTTGCGGGCGAAATTGTCGTCGGTGATGAAGAAGCGCGTGACGCCCTGCGCGGCATTCATGCGCAGAATAGCCTCGACGCTGTCGGGTGAGCGATAGCGCGATTTCCGGCCTTGCACATTTATGATGGTGCAGAACGAGCACTGGAACGGGCAGCCGCGTCCGGCATCGAAGCTCGTGACGTTGCCGACGGTGCGGGCGACGAAATCCCGGGCGAGGAATGGAGGCGCGGGCACGTCGCCGATGCCGGGCAGGGTTTTCATGTAGCTATAGACGGGCTTCAGGGCATTCGCTGCGGCGTCTTGAATGACCTCGTCGAGATGGTCCTCGCACTCGCCCGCAAAAATCGCGATGCCGAGGCGCTGGGCCTCCTCAATGTCATCGGGAACCTTTGGCAGCATGGCGAGGCAGCCAGAGACGTGAAATCCACCGATAACGACCTGGACGCCGGCAGCGCGCAGCGGGCGGGCGATATCCATCGCACGGGGAAATTCGTTCGACTGGACGCCGACGAGGCCTACAAAGCCCGTCACGCCGTCGCGGCGAAACTCCGCGATGAGTTTCGGAATGTCGACCCGTGTGTTGGTTTCGTCGACCGCGCGGACCTCGATCGGGATTTCCGGGCCGAGGATTTCACGTCGTGCGGCGCCGTGGGCGAGCGCATTGACGGCCGCGAGCGAGTTCGACGGCATCGTCGAGCGCAGCCATTGAATGACATATCCATCTTCATCGTAATGGGACGGCTTGATGAGGACGATGAGGCAGCGCCTCCGCGCGGACTTGGTGGGTCCGGCCGTCGAGACTGCGTGCGCGTCGGCCAATACAGTCTCCCATCTGGCGGCAAATGATCCAGAATTACTTGGACGCCCCTTCGGTTAGCACGGCGAGCGCCGTCGTGTCGTCGGAAATCGAACCCCACCCCAGGACATCCCGATCGCCGACCACCAATGATGGACAATATTGGCTAGGAATTGGGCTTTGCGGAGGCGCCGAGATAGTTGACGTCCGTGTCGTTCGAAAGCGTCCAGCGGTCGCGCATGGGATCGTAGACGAGGCCCTTGAATCGGGGCGCCAAGAGGCCGGCCTTTGCGATCGCGCGGGACAGTTCGTCGGGTGTCACGAAACGGTCCCACTGGTGAGTGCCGCGCGGCAACCATCCGAGCACATATTCCGCGCCGACGATCGCCAGGGCGAACGACTTCAAGTTTCGATTGATGGTCGAGAGGATGAGGAGGCCGCCGGGTCGCACGAGGCGACCGAGCTCGGCGACGAATGCATCCACGTCCGGGACGTGTTCCACGACCTCTAGGCAAACGACGGCATCGAATGTCGTGCCGTCTTTGGCCAGTTGCTCGACCGTTGCGACGCGATAGTCGATTGCAAGGTTCGAGGTCGCCGCGTGCGCACGGGCAATTTCGACGTTCTCGCGACCGGGATCGATGCCGGTCACGGCAGCGCCCATGCGCGTCAAGGGTTCCGAAACGAGACCGCCGCCGCAACCGACGTCCAGAACGCGCAAGTCGCGGAGCGGACGGAGCTGCATTGCTTCACGGCCGAAATGCGCCGCCAACTCGTCGCGAACGAACTGGAGCCGGGGTGGCCCAAGCTGGTGCAGGGGGCGGAATTTGCCGTTCGGGTCCCACCATTCGCTGGCCATGCGGCGGAAGCGCTCGACCTCGGCCGGATCGAGGTTCTCGGTCGTGCGGGTCGTGTCGGGTTCGGTCAGGTCAGTTGGCACGGATGGGCTCGCTCTGGCTTTTTCAGGTTCGATCCCGGATTCCGCAGCTGTGTCGTCGGCGGTCTCGGGCCACCATTTGCCGACGGCCAAGCTTTTTCGGGCCGATCATACCGCGGTGTCAATTTGGCCCGTGTCCTATGCTTGCCGGTCGGGTTGCGAAGCCTGGTGGGAGACAGTATGAGAACGCGCGAACAGGTCGGAGCGATCAGAGGGCCGCGAGGCTCAGGGACACGCATCAACGGCCGGTTCCCTTCAGTTCTCGTGCACTTTTTACCGCGATCCCGCGATCGGCCCGGAATTCGACCGGGGCGGGCCGGGTTGGAGACGCCATGGCCCTCGTCGTCATGAAATTCGGCGGCACGTCCGTCGCCAACGTCGAGCGTATCCGCAACGTGGCGCGTCACGTGAAACGCGAAGTCGATGCCGGCAACAAAGTCGCGGTCGTCGTGTCGGCCATGGCGGGGGCTACGAACCAACTCGTCGCGTGGGTCAACGAGGCGTCGCCGCTGCACGACAAGCGGGAGTACGACGCGATCGTCGCGTCTGGTGAGCAGGTGACGGCGGGGTTGCTCGCTATCGTGCTGCAGTCGATCGGTCTCAAGGCAAGAAGCTGGTCGGGCTGGCAAATCCCGATCGAGACCGATGGCCAGCACGGTGCGGCGCGGATCATGAGCATCCCGGCCGGAAAGCTCAGGGCCTCGATCGACGGCGGCGAGGTCGCGGTCATAACGGGTTTTCAGGGCGTCGAACCGGAGGCGCTGCGTGTTGCGACGCTCGGGCGGGGCGGCTCGGACACGAGTGCGGTCGCGGTCGCCATCGCTCTCGAGGCGGACGTCTGCGACATCTATACCGACGTGGACGGCGTATATACGACCGACCCCAGGATCGTGTCCAAGGCGCGGCGGTTGCCCAAAGTCTCCTATGAGGAGATGCTCGAGATGGCGTCGTCGGGCTCCAAGGTGCTGCAGACGCGATCGGTCGAGCTTGCGATGGTCCACGAGATGCGGACGCGCGTGCTATCGAGCTTCGTCGCGCCCGAGGACATGCCGCCGGTCAGGCTCGACAATCTCGACAGCGTCGGCACGACAGTTTGCAGTGAGGATGAGATCGTGGAACAGCAGGTCGTCAGCGGTATCGCATATGCGAAAGACGAGGCGAAAATCACGCTGCTCAAGGTGGCCGACAAGCCCGGCGTCGCGGCCCGCATCTTCGGACCGCTGGCGGAAGCCTCGATCAACGTCGACATGATCGTTCAGAATGTCGCAGCCGACGGGGCCGCGACCGACATGACTTTCACAGTGCAGGCCGCCGAACTCGCGCGGGCGCTTGCTGTCATCAAGGCGGCACAATCGGATATCGGCTACTTCGACATCGTCAGTTCGAAGGACGTCGCCAAGATTTCAGTCATCGGCGTCGGCATGCGCAGCCATGCCGGGGTGGCCGCAAAAATGTTCAAGGCTCTGGCCGACAAGGGCATCAATATCCTTGCCATCTCGACGTCCGAGATCAAAATCAGCGTGCTCATTGACGCGGCCTATGCCGAACTCGCCGTCCGCACACTTCACACGCTCTACGATCTCGACGCGGAGTGATTTTCCAGTTCCGCCGCGCCGACGCCACAAACGAGCGCCTTAAGGCGCGCACCCGCTTCGCCGCGGGACGAGGGAATGGCCGGCAGACATGGTCACCAAGCGAGGAGATGAGCCGAGACTGATGGCGCCGGAACCCGCGCTCCGCGTCATCATGCGCCGCCTCCGCGAGATCATGGCCGAGCCGACGGACGGCCAGGAAAAACTGGATCGGATCGTCCGCCAGATCGCCGGCGTAATGGTGGCCGATGTCTGCTCACTTTACCTCAAGCGGCAGGACGGATCGCTCGAGCTTTTCGCGACCGAGGGCCTCAATCCGACGGCCGTCCATGCAACCCGATTGAAACGGGGCGAAGGACTTGTCGGCCGTGCGGCGGAATTGAACGTCACGATTAACGAGAGTGACGCGCCGAAGCACCCCTCGTTCTCCTATCGGCCCGAGACGGGCGAAGAGATCTATCACTCTCTGCTCGCCATCCCGATCCAGCGGAGCGGGCAGGTGCTCGGCGTCATCGTCGTGCAGAACCGGACGGTGAAGGAATACTCCGACGAGGACGTCGAGGTGATGGAGGCGACCGCGCTGGTCGTCGCGGAACAGCTCGTGTCCGGCGCCGTGGCAGGAACGGCGGCCTCGATCGAACTGACCAGCTCTCTCTCTGTCGTCATAAAGGGCGAGGCGATCTCGGAAGGTATCGCGCTCGGTCACGTCGTTCTGCACGAGCCCAGGATCGTGGTGCAGAAGCTCTTGGCGGACGACAGCGCCCATGAGATCGAGCGGCTCGAGAACGCCCTCATGGATCTTCGCGTCTCGCTCGACGAGATGCTGGCGCACGAGCAGCTTTCCGCGGCGGGCGAGCACAGGGACGTTCTCGAAGCCTACCGCATGTTCGCGCACGATCGGGGCTGGGAACGGCGCCTCCGCGAAGCAGTTCAGAGCGGGCTCACTGCTGATGCCGCCGTCGAGCGTGTTCACAACAACACGCGCTCGCGCATGCTGCATCAGCCCGACCCGTTCTGGCGCGAGCGGCAAAGGGATCTCGACGATCTCTCCGACCGTCTGCTCCGCATTCTCGCGGGCCGGGCGGGCAATCCGGCCGATCGGACCGAAATGCCCGCCGATACGATCCTCGTGGCGCGGACCATGGGGCCGGCGGAATTGCTCGACTACGACCGGACGCGGCTGCGCGGGCTCGTCATTGAGGACGGCAGCGCGCAGAGCCATGTCGCGATCGTGGCCAAGGCACTTGGGATCGCGGCCGTCGCGCGGGCCCACGGCATTGTGGAGCGGGCGGCGGCGGGAGATGCAATCATTGTGGATGCCGTTCTCGGCGAGGTGCACTTGCGGCCTCAGCCGGAGGTCGTGGCGGCCTACTCCGACAAGGTCCGGTTCCGAGCCCGGCGGCAGAAGCAGTACGAAGCGCTCAAGGACGTTCCGGCGGTGACGAAGGACGGCGAGCAGATCTCGTTGCAGATCAACGCCGGGCTCATCGTCGACATGCCGCATCTCGAGGAATCCGGCGCGGATGGCATCGGTCTCTTCCGGACCGAGTTGCAATTCATGCTGTCCCGCACGTTCCCGCGCTATGGCCGGCAGCTCCAAACCTACCGCTCGATCCTGGCGGAGTCCGGCGGCCGGCCGGTCGTGTTCCGTGCGCTCGACATCGGCGGCGACAAGGTTCTGCCCTACCTGCGCCAGATGAAAGAAGAGAACCCTGCCATCGGCTGGCGCGCCATCCGCATGTCGCTCGACCGGCCGGCGCTGTTTCGCTCGCAGGTGCGTGCGTTCCTGCATGCGGGCGAGGATCGCGATCTCCGGATCATGATCCCGATGGTATCGGAGGCGAGGGAGATCGATCTCGTCAGGGCCGAAATCGAGCGGGAGATCGCGATCCTCGGGCGACGTGGCGTCCGGCCGCCGAAGCTCCTCGAAATCGGCGCGATGATCGAGGTGCCGAGCCTCTTGTTCGAACTGGATCAACTCTTGCCGAAGGTCGATTTCGTCTCGGTCGGCAGCAACGATCTCATGCAGTTCCTGTTCGCGGCGGACCGCACGAACGCCCGTGTCGGCAGCCGCTATGACAGTCTGTCGATCGCTCCCGTGCGGGCGTTGTCACAGCTTGTTGACGCCTGTCGTAAGCATCGGACACAACTGACACTCTGCGGCGAAATGGCCGGGCGCCCGCTCGAGGCGATGGCGTTGATCGGCCTCGGCTTCAGATCGTTGTCGATGGCGCCAGCGTCCGTCGGTCCCGTGAAGACGATGATTCTGCAGCTCCACGCGCGTCGCATGCGCGGCCTCGTGACGGATTTTCTCGCCGCAGGAACAGGCAATTTGAGACCAATCCTCAAGCGTTATGCCGAAGAGCAAGGCATTGAAATCTGAGCCGCGAGCATTTGCTTGCAAGCGGTCGACTTATCTCTCATTAGACCTTTGACAAGCTCGGCTCGATGCTCGATCTAGAGAACGGAGCCCGAGTGCTGGGAACGGCTCTTGTCTCAACTGCCGTATCGAGAGTTGAGGGTGTTCATGTCTTCTGCGTACCAGGCCCCACGCTCGCTCATGTCGTCGCTTTCGGGTTCCGAGTTGGCCAATTCTGGCCGCGGGGGAACCGGTGCTCTGGCGGCCGATCCATCGGCTTTCGATCGCGACATCGCCTCGCTCTTCACTGAACTCAGAGCCTTTCTCGGTTGGCCGGCCGAGATGATCGCGAAGCAACTCGGCACCCATCTCAATGTCGTCCTGGCTCTCGAGCAGGGGCACATATCGCGCCTGCCGGACTGGCCCGAAACACAGCGGATCGTCATCGGATATGTCGCGCTGGTCGGCGTGCCCGCGGAGCCCGTTCTCAATAGACTGCGGCAGCGCCGCGGGCTCAATGGCCCGGGCGGGGGCGACATGCCGGCGTTTCTCGTCGCTGCCGCGGCGACCGGACAAATGCCTAAGCGGGGCGGTGCGCCGGGAACCGCCCACGAGGACACCGGTCCTGGAGCCATGACGCAGCTGGCGGGCCGCCTGTCGCGCCCGGTTCCCGATCATATGGCTGTTGCGCGGTCGATGTCGACGCAGGCCGTCCCGGCCAGCGGCCAGGCTGCTTCGGCGGAGCGGAGTGCGTTCGGTGTTTCAGCCATCGCCGACCAGGCCAAGCGCTTGCCGCTGAGGCTCGCGATCATGGTTGCCGGTGGGCTCGGACTTCTCGCGCTGACGGTCCCAACGGGCATGCTTCGGGCATCGGTCGATCATCTGCCCGGGCCGGTATCCGGCGTCATCCATTCGCTGGCAGACAGCTTCGGCATGACAATCACGGTGCGCGAGGGCCATCGGTGGATCGATGTCGCGAACCCGCGCACCCGGCGCGCGGACAAATTGCCTCCGCAGCAGCGATAGTTCTATAAGCGCGGACCAAGACGCAGAAAGCGCGGCCGAGACGCCGCGTCGCTACTGTCGCTGTCCGCCCTCGAACGACCGAAACGCAAATCACCATGACTGCATTGCCGGAGGAGAAGCTCGAAAAACTCGTCGAGCGCTGGGAGGCGATCCAAGCGGAACTCAACGTCGGCGCCTCGCCGGCGCTCTATCAGAAGTTGACGAAGGAATTTGCCGAACTCGATCCTGTCGTTGCGGCCATCAGGCGGCTTGCGGCCGTCCGGCGGGAAGCGCTCGATCTCGAGGCGCTGGTGTCGGACGCAAAGGCCGACAAGGAAATGTCCCTGCTCGCTCGGGCCGAACTCGAGGACCTCAAGCCGCGCATCGCGGAGCAGGAGCAGGCGCTCAAAGTGTTGTTGCTGCCCAAGGACGCGGCCGACGAGCGCAGCGCCATCGTCGAAGTCCGCGCCGGGACCGGCGGCGACGAGGCCGCTCTCTTCGCGGCGGATCTTTTTCGCATGTACCAGCGCTATGCCGATCTCATGGGCTGGTCAGTGGAGATCCTGTCGATGTCCGAGAACGATCTCGGCGGCTACAAGGAGATCATCGCGTCATTCACGGGCCGCGGCGCGTTCTCGAAACTGAAGTTCGAGAGCGGCGTTCACCGCGTGCAACGCATTCCGGCGACCGAGAACCAGGGCCGCATTCATACGTCGGCCGCGACCGTCGCCGTTCTTCCCGAGGCCGAAGAGGTCGATATCGACATCCGGCCCGAGGACATCCGCTTCGATACGATGCGCGCGAGCGGCGCTGGCGGGCAGCACGTCAACAAGACGGATTCGGCCGTGCGCATCACCCATCTGCCGACCGGCATCATCGTCGTGTCGGCCGAGAAGTCGCAGCATCAGAACCGGCGGCTCGCGATGCAGGTCCTTCGCTCGCGGCTCTTCGAAATGGAGCGGGAAAAAGTGGACAGTGCGCGGAGCGAAGCGCGTAAATCGCAAGTCGGCTCGGGCGACCGCTCACAGCGGATCCGGACGTACAACTTCCCTCAGGGCCGCGTGACGGATCATCGGATCAATATCACGCTGCACAACATCGAGCGCGTCATGGATGGTCCGGGGCTCGATGAAATCGTCAGTGCATTGACGACCGAGCACCAGGCGGAGCAGCTGGCGCTGCTCGAGCAGAATGGCTAGCGACAAGATTTCTGACCTCTTTCCAGACGCGACGGTGATCGGGGACGCGCGCCGCATCTTGGCGCGCCGGCTCTCCGACGCCGGCTTCGAAGACGCGGTCCGTGATGCACGGAGACTCGTCGAGATCGCGACGGGTCGCGGCGCTCTCGAAGCGGTCCGCGATGACCGGCGTCCGCTGACGGATCAGGAACGCGAGCGGCTCGGGGCAGCGCTTCAGCGGCGTCTCCGACGCGAGCCCGTGTCGCGGATCGCGGGGCAGCGCTCGTTCTATGGCCGGGACTTCGTCATTTCGCCCGCCGTTCTCGACCCTAGACCCGATACGGAAACGCTCGTCGAATGCGCACTCGCGTGCATTCGAGGCGGTCAGAATGCGAACGCCGCTGTCCGCGTTCTCGATATCGGCACGGGCAGCGGCTGCATTCTGTTGACACTGCTGGCGGAGTTGCCGGGCGCTGTGGGCGTCGGCATCGACGTGTCGCCGGAGGCGCTCGACGTGGCATCAAAGAACGCGACGCGCCATGGGCTCGCCGATCGGGTGACGTTTCGATCCGGTGACGTGCTGGTGTCCGACATCGCGGTGCTCGAAGTCGACCGCTTCGATCTCATCGTCTCCAACCCACCCTACATTCCGACGGCGGAGGTCGAGCATTTAGACGAGGACGTCAAAGGGTTCGACCCGCGCCTCGCGCTCGATGGCGGACCAGACGGGCTAGCCTTCTATCGGGCGATTGCTGCGGCACTCGCGCGGGCCGCTGGGCAGAGAATTGCGGTCTTAGAAGTCGGGGCTGGGCAAGCCGATGCCGTCCGATCACTGATGTTGGCGCAACTCGGTGAGCGCCTCGCCTGGTCGGATGTTCGGGTTGACCTTGGGGGGCATACTCGTTGTGTTGCCGTGGCGACACATTTCTAACCCTGGCCCGAAAAACTGTTGGAAGTTGCCGGAAGTCGCGGTACTGTCGCCCTTGCAGGTGATTATGCGCTGAGCCGGTCCGAGGGTCGTTTCCTCCTAATCGGCGGTGCAGTCAGGTGAAACCATCCCGGACGGGCGAGCGGGATGGCGCGATCGACGGGAAGTGACCGACGATCTTCACCGATATCCTTTTCCTGAACGAAATTCGGCGCTGGACGATCAACGTCACGAAACCAGGTCACCAAACTTGTTGCGGTGCACCGTTCGCCCAGCAGCTAGTCGGGATCACAGCTGGCCGGCATCGAGACCGGAGAAGTCAGATAGCTTTCGGATGGGAATTGCCAGTCGGGAACTGGCATGGATGCAACGGCTGGGCAGGAAATATTGCCGGATGCTCACCGGGTGGGGAAAACCGGCGGGCGCGCGTTGCGAACACGCGAATAGCGTCGTGATGCTTTCGAGCTGGCGCAGACACCGAGCAAAGATCTTATCAGCAAGTCGAGAATGGAGCCCATGAGGCAGGGACAACAGAACCGCAGAGGCCGCGGGCGCAATAACAACAATAACAATAACCCGCGTAAGGGCCAGAACCCGCTGACGCGGAGCTTCGAAAGCAACGGACCCGACGTCAAGCTGCGCGGTACGCCAGCTCACATCGCCGAGAAATATATGTCGCTTGCGCGCGATGCGCTGTCCTCGGGCGATCCCGTTCTGGCCGAGAACTTTCTCCAGCACGCCGAACACTACAACCGCATCATTCTGGCCTATCGCGAGCAGCAGGTCGGGCAGGGTGGCGACCCGAATTACGGTGGCGGGTACAGCAACGGGCACGGTCAAGTCAGTCGTCTCGAGACCGGCATCGGCGGCGATTTCGACGGTGGCGAGGACCTGGACGACCAGGGGCAGGGATCGTCGTCGTTCGAGGCCGGGTCCGCTCCCCGGTTCGAGGAACGTGGTCCGCGCCAGCAGTTCGAAGGCGGCGGCCAGCAGCGCCAGCACGCGGGCCAACACTCGGGTCAGGGCTCCTACCAGGGGCACCGCGAGCGGCATTTCCAGGATCAGCAGCCGCGGCCGCAGGGCCAGGGCGGCGACCGGTTCGAGCGTCGTGATCGCCAGGATCGTCCCGACCGGCAGGACCGCCAGGACAACCGCGGCGACCGGCCTGACAGGAACGAACGGTTCGAGCGTCGGGATCGCATGGAGCGGCACGACCGTCAGCCGCGACAAGACCGGCCCGAAGGCCGCCAGGATCGTCCGATGGATCGACCAGAGCGCCCAGAACGGCCGGATAACCGTCTGGATCGTGCACCCATGGCTGCCGGGGATGCGCCGCGTCCCGAGAATGGGATGCCGCGCCGGCGGATGGACCGTCCGGCCACCGACCGTCTGCCGGATGATGCGAACGACCAGCCTGAATTCCTGCGGCGCTCCGTCCGTCGGCCACGCCGCGAGGAGGCCGAAGGTGAAGGCGGAGACACGCCTGCGATGGCGGTGCCGGTGACGTCGGACGATAGCGGCGAGTAAGCTGCGCGGGCGATCGGGCAGCAGGTCAGTCCAATCGGTCAATCCGGAATGGCGACGCGACTCTCAGCGTCGATCTCGCCGCCTTTGATCACGATGGCATAGATGCCGAGATTGGCGTGTCCGCGGTGGCGTCTCAGCGCCGCCGGGATATCGAGGCTGCGCGATCCGGTTGCCGGGTCGACGTTGGTTGCCGCGCAACGCTCCGTCGGCGCGATCACCTTGAGGACGCTCCGTCCGATCTGGAGTTCGCGGCCGACCCACGCTTCTTCGGACCAGGGTTTAGGCCCTGCCAAGACGATGTTCGCTCGAAAGCGCCCGGTCGCGATGCGGGTGCCGAGCGTGCGTTCCAAATCGCGAACCGTTTCCACGTTGACGATGTGGACGGCGTCCTGACCTCGATCAGTGAAGGCGTGTCCGGCTGCACTGACGATCCGGGGTGGACCGCGAAGCTCATCGCGCATGAATTCGGCGAAGAACTGCGCGATGATGGCGCGTCCGGCGTTCGTCGACAGGGTGCCGCGAACGACGGGCCGTCCGGCACGGGAAATCGTGAGCATGTGGGTCGCGTCTTCGAAGGCCGTTTCGAGTTCGGCAAGGCGTGGATTGCGCATCAGCGTCAGAAACGCGGTCCGGTGGAGGCATTCGGGCGCGTAGGGTTTGAAACGGCCGGGGCCGTTCTCGATGGCGTACACGCGATCGAAAGCCAGTCCCTGGTTCGGCTCCAAGGTCGCGACCTCGAGCCGTTCGGCGGATAGCCCCTTGACCGGGTAGCGGCAGATCGCCTCGACGCGCGCCGTCATCGAATGCCCGACCTTCTGACGACGTCCGTCAGGGTTTCCTGCGGCGGATCGGACCGTGAGCTGCCTCTTTTCATGGCTGGGACCGAACCCCATATCGATTGTGCACGTCAAGGCGGGCGCCTCCGGGGCCGCACGGACCGTGTATGATCAAGTCGCAGTCGAGGCTGCCGCACCACGCCGCTCGGGTGGGTCGGACGCGCTGGAAAGGACGCATGCCATGAATTTTGATCGCTACACCGATCGCGCCAAGGGCTTTGTGCAATCGGCACAGAGCCTAGCCCTCCGCGAAGGGCACCAGCATTTCTCGCCCGAACACGTTCTCAAAGTCCTGCTCGACGATCCCGAAGGCCTCGCCGCAGGTCTCATCGACCGCGCGGGCGGACGCTCGCGGGATGCACTCGCGGCCGTCGAGCGCATGCTCGCCAAGCGCCCCAAGGTTTCCGGAGGCGGGGCTGGACAGCTCTACATCGCACCCGAACTCGCACGCGTGTTCGACGCGGCGGAGAAGATCGCGGAGAAGGCCGGTGACACGTTCGTCACGGCCGAGCGGCTCCTTCTGGCGCTGGCGCTCGAAAAAGGCAGCGAGGTCGGGAAGATCCTGTCCGACGCGGGTTTGACTGCGCAGGGGCTCAACACGGCGATCAACGACATCCGCAAGGGGCGGACCGCCGACAGCGCGTCGGCCGAACAGGCCTATGATGCTCTAAAGCGATACGCGCGCGATCTCACTCAGGCCGCGGCGACGGGCAAGCTCGATCCCGTCATTGGGCGCGATGAGGAGATCCGCCGCACCATCCAGGTCCTTTCGCGGCGGACGAAGAACAATCCCGTGCTCATCGGCGAACCCGGCGTCGGCAAGACCGCCATCGCAGAAGGGCTCGCGCTGCGGATCGTCAAGGGCGACGTACCCGAAAGCCTCAAGGACAAGAAATTGCTTGCGCTCGACATGGGCGCGCTCATCGCGGGCGCCAAATACCGGGGTGAGTTCGAGGAACGGCTGAAGAGTGTGCTTTCCGAGGTCCAGGCGGAGGAAGGCGGCGTCATCCTCTTCATCGACGAGTTGCATACGATCGTCGGTGCTGGCAAATCCGAAGGTGCGATGGATGCCGGAAATCTGCTGAAGCCGGCACTGGCGCGGGGCGAATTGCATTGCGTCGGTGCGACGACGCTCGACGAGTATCGCAAGCACATTGAAAAGGACGCAGCCCTCGCGCGTCGCTTCCAGCCTGTCTTCGTCGGTGAGCCGACGGTCGAGGATACGATTTCGATCCTGCGCGGGCTCAAGGAGAAGTACGAGCTTCACCACGGCGTCCGGATCACGGACAGTGCGCTCGTCTCGGCGGCGACGCTCTCCAATCGCTACATCACAGACCGGTTCCTGCCCGACAAGGCGATCGACCTCGTCGACGAGGCGGCGTCGCGGCTCAGAATGCAGGTCGATTCGAAGCCCGAGGAACTTGACGCGATCGACCGCGATCTGATGCAGCTGATGATCGAACGCGAAGCTCTCAAAAAGGAGACCGACGCGGCCTCGAAGGACAGGCTCTCACGGCTCGAGAAGTCCATCGCCGATCTCGAAGAGCAGTCCAAGTCCCTGACACAGCGCTGGCAGGCGGAGAAGGAAAAGCTTGGTTCAGCGCAGAAGCTCAAGGAGCAACTGGACGCCGCACGTGTCGAGCTCGAACAGAGCCTCAGGCGCGGCAACTACGAGCGTGCGGGCGAATTGCAGCACGTGCTGATCAAGGATCTGGAAGCGCGTATCGCCGCGATCGAAGGCGAGGATTCGCAGGGGGCCATGGTCGAGGAGGCGGTGACGCCGGATCAGATCGCGGCCGTCGTATCGCGCTGGACGGGCGTGCCGGTCGACAAGATGCTCGAAGGCGAGCGTGACAAGCTTCTCAAGATGGAAGAGGCGCTCGGCAAGCGCGTGGTTGGCCAGAAGGAGGCCGTGATCGCGGTTTCGACAGCGGTCAGGCGCGCGCGTGCGGGGCTTCAGGACCCCAACAGACCGATCGGCTCGTTCATGTTCCTCGGGCCGACGGGTGTCGGCAAGACCGAGCTGACGAAGGCGCTGGGCGCGTTCCTGTTCGACGACGACAGCGCACTCGTGCGGATCGATATGTCGGAATACATGGAGAAGCATTCCGTGGCGCGGCTCATCGGTGCGCCGCCGGGATATGTCGGTTACGAGGAGGGCGGGGCCCTGACGGAAGCGGTCCGCCGGCGGCCCTATCAGGTGGTGCTCTTCGACGAGATCGAGAAGGCGCATCCGGATGTGTTCAACGTGCTCCTGCAGGTGCTCGACGACGGGCGGCTGACGGACGGGCAGGGCCGGACGGTCGACTTCAAGAACACGCTCATCATTTTGACGTCGAACATCGGCGCCCAGTACCTCGTCGAGCAGAAGGAAGGCGAGGATACGGACGCGGTGCGCGAGGAGGTGATGGCGGAAGTCCGCGCGCGGTTCCGGCCCGAGTTCCTCAATCGGCTCGACGAGATCATCCTCTTCCATCGCTTGCAGCGGTCGGACATGGGGCAAATCGTCGATATTCAGATGGCGCGCTTGAGAAAGCTCGTGCAGGACCGGAAAATCGTCATCGACCTCGACGACGCCGCGCGGACGTGGCTCTCGAACCGGGGCTATGATCCTGCCTATGGGGCGCGTCCCCTGAAGCGCGTCATTCAGAAAAACGTGCAGGACCCGCTTGCGGAGCAGATCCTCGCGGGCGGGGTCAAGGACGGCGATACGGTCAAAGTCTCGGTTAGAGACGGGATCATTACGATCAACGGCTGGCCCGTAAAAGCGGCGGCGTGAAGCCCTTCGCCCGAGGTGTTCGAAACAAGAACGGCCCGCCAAAGTGCGGGCCGTTCTTCTTCTGGCCACTGCGGTTCTACTTCCCGAGGACGCGGGGCCAATTCGCGTCCCCTTTGGCGACGTAGCCGGGAATGTCTTTCGCCCACTCCGCCTGAACGGACTTGTCGTAGTTCAGATAGAGTTTGCCATCGACGATTTTCCAGGCTTCGGGATCGCCTTTCGCCGTGTAGCCATTGGCGACTGCATAGGCGCAATATCCACCGTATTGAGGTGCATAGCGATCAG
This sequence comes from Hyphomicrobium sp., assembly GCA_033765145.1. Taxonomy (GTDB): domain Bacteria; phylum Pseudomonadota; class Alphaproteobacteria; order Rhizobiales; family Hyphomicrobiaceae; genus JAGVSR01. Next base: position 246,750 of record JANRIH010000009.1, read on the forward strand.
GATCGGCCTTGAAGGCCTGCCTGTTCGCCTCGCTTTGGAAGCGCCACGTCGCGCCGGAATGTTCGAGGGTGATAGCGGGGTCGCCCGCGATGGCGGAGCCTTTTTCGAAGTAGGCGACGGGATCGTAGCCGCCGACGGCGACGCCCTGGACGAGGCCCGCGAAGATCGGGTCCTTTGCGGCGAACGACGATTTCGCGAGCCAAGCGATCGCCGATCCGGTGATCAGGATCGCAAGGATGATCAGAAGAATCCGTGATGTTTGCATTGCGCGTGTTCCGTCTGAAATTGTCGCATCGTTTTGCGTGAGGAGACTGCGCTGCTGCCAGACGCGTCGCTAATAGCAATTGGACAGCGAATTCATGCGTGCCGAGCATCTCGACCGGCATCGTCGGGTGTGCATCGCGTCAGGTCGCAGAACGCAGACCGTTCCGGGTCATTTGTTCGCGGTCATCACGGCGGGCCGACGCATCAATTCGTCGATGCGCGAGCGCTCCTTTTGAAACTCGGCCAGCTCTTTTCCGGTGAGTTTGCGTTCGCGAGGAACCTGGATCGATAGAGGATCGACGAAGCGGGTGTTGACCAGCACCTCGTAATGCAGATGCGGGCCGGAGGAGAGGCCGGTCGAGCCGACGTAGCCGATGACCTGACCCTGTTTCACCTTCACGCCCGCGGCGACGCCGTTGGCGAGGCGCTGCATGTGGCCGTAGGCCGTCTGATACCCGTTGGCGTGCCGAATGCGGACATAGTTGCCGTAGGCGCTCTTGCGGCCGGCCTCCTCGATGACGCCATTGCCCGCAGCCAAGATGGGGGTGCCGGGGGGCGCGGCCCAATCGACGCCCGTATGCATTTTGCGGACGCCGAGCAGCGGATGATAGCGGACGCCGTAGCCGGAGGTCAGGCGCAGGTCTTCGCCGCGGATCGGTTTGCGCATGAGAAATTTGCGCGAGTTGTTGCCGTCGAGATCGTAGAAATCGACGGTGCCGTCCGGGGTTCGGAAGCGGTAGTACCGCGATTGCTCTCCGGCTGACGAGATCGCCGTGAACAGCAGTTCGCCAGGCGGGCCGTCGACGGCGCTCTCGTTCTTCAAGTCGAAGAAGTATTCGACCGTGTCGCTCGACCGGATGCGCCGGCGGAAGTCGGTTTCGTAGGCGTGCGTCTTCAAGATCTGCTGGATCGTTTCGGTCGGGACGCTTTCGATGACGCCGGCATGGTAGAGGGCGGCGTAGAGGCTCGACGATGTCCCGCGATCGCTGTCGACGCTTGCCAAGCGGAGCGCAGTGTCGTTTTCGGACGGCGTCGCGCTCGCGACAAACTCGCCGGCGGCACTGCGTCCGACGGTGACGATATGCTGTCCGCCTTCACCCAGAACGGTGAACCGCACCGGCTCGAGATCATTGGGATCGGTCAGCGACGGGACGACCGTGATCTCGACGTCCTGACCGGCCGCGAGCGCGCTTTCCTCGAAGATCGGCTTCGCGGATTCGAGCATTTCCGTCACGAGCCACGGTTCAGCGCCGGCCGCGGCGAGGATCTTCGACAGGGTGTCCTTGGGCCCCACCTTAACGGTGCGAACCTGGCGATCCTCGATGTCTTCGGCGGTGTGATCGGAATCGAGTGTCGATTTCGCGAGGATCGTGGAATTGGGACCGTCGTTCTCGGTGTTCTCCGTCGACGTGATCGGCTTGAGGTCGCCGGGCGCCACGAGCTGATCCTGCGGATTGCCGGCCGATCCCTCGGCCTGCTCCGCGGCCTCCGCGCGGGCGACGAGTTCATCGACTTCCGCGGCCTCGAGTTCCTGTCCGTCCTCTTCGGGAAGGAAACCGCCGAGCAGTTCGACGACGCGGACGTCGACGTCGTTCCGCTGCGTGATGTTGCTGCCTTCTTCGCTCGATCCGACGGGATTGCTGTCGCCATAGAGCTTCAGCGGATTGAAAGGCGGGATCACATCGGCATAGTTCGGCGGCACGGGCGCCAAGCGCGAAACGATGCGCACGTAGGGTTTGGCGTAGATGTACTCGCGGCCGTTGCGGCGCTGCTTCAGGGTTTCGTGGATGATGTAGCGCGTCGACATCGCTCCCGAATTCATCGCGAGCTTGTCGGTCTTGGCGATCGCCCAGCGGAGACCGTCGTTGGGCCGCTGGGGCTCAGGCATCGGGCGGAAGTTGTCAGGTCCGCCACCACTCAAGCGCGCCAAGGCCGGCATCAACCCGTCCGCTCCGTCGCGCGGGTCTGCGGACCCGTAGATGACGACGATGATGGCGACGGCTCCGACCGCTGCCGCGAGGCATGTGCTCATCAGCCAGCGAAGCCGGCCGCTTCCACGCATGTCGGCATGATCGGTCGCGTAGACGTCGGCCCGAGCCCGCATCCCGCGCGAGCCGCGATAGAGGTGGGGGACGGGACGCGAGGGATCGTGCCGTCTCGCCTGGCGGCCGCGCGCTCGCATCGAATGGACGTGGAGATTGTGCACGCGCCCGAAGTTCCCCTCTCGACAGGACGCCGATGACCCACCCAGGGTGCCGTTTCCGGCGCTTTGGAGTCAGAGTCGGTGCCAGGCCCCTTTCCGTCAATGGTTCGGCTCGATTACTCCGGCCAATTTATGGCGTGGGAACGACGGCGCGCGCGGCCGGAGAGGGTGCCGACCGCGCGATCTGCGATCAGGTCGGGCGCCGGGATCAGGATGGGCATGTGCCACCTTCCGACGGTTGAACGTCCCGTGCGCGCTTGGGCGAACCTCGGCGTTTGCAGCGCACCCACCGCACCGCAGTAAAAATGCTCACGAATTCAGTTGGTTGCTGAGTTTCTGCTGAGCGTCCCAAAAAAACTTGAGATCGGTGTTGACAGGGCCCGAGGATTTCTATTAATTGGTTCCTTGTCGGGGCACGATGGTGCTTCGCCGCCCACGACGGGCATTGCTCTTCTTGAAACCTCGGTTCCTGGCCGGGTCCACCCCGGAAGGGAATTTGTTGTCTCAAAAGCCGATCCACCGGATCGGCTCGAGTAACTGTCGTCGGCGCTGTTCTTTGACAATTGAATTCGGAAGAAAGGGAAACGCAGGCGGCGGAGTCCTGGCGAGGCCGTGGCATCGAAAGATCCACGACCTACATGAACTCTGGCGATATCTGCGTTTCAGCCATCACCATGGCGCGCTTCAGCAATGGAGCCGCGCCAAGTGTGAAGGTGCCCGTTACGCAGTAATATCCTTGGAGATACCTCCAAGCCGACCAGAATCCAACTTTCAATCTGAGAGTTTGATCCTGGCTCAGAACGAACGCTGGCGGCAGGCCTAACACATGCAAGTCGAACGCTCCGCAAGGGGAGTGGCAGACGGGTGAGTAACACGTGGGAATCTTCCTATCGGTACGGAATAGCTCAGGGAAACTTGAGGTAATACCGTATACGCCCCCTGGGGGAAAGATTTATCGCCGATAGATGAGCCCGCGTCTGATTAGCTAGTTGGTGGGGTAATGGCCTACCAAGGCGACGATCAGTAGCTGGTCTGAGAGGATGACCAGCCACACTGGGACTGAGACACGGCCCAGACTCCTACGGGAGGCAGCAGTGGGGAATATTGGACAATGGGCGCAAGCCTGATCCAGCCATGCCGCGTGAGTGACGAAGG
>JANRIH010000031.1:0-1594 GCA_033765145.1 Hyphomicrobium sp.
CGCGATCGTGACGGCGCGCCCGGCACGGCGCAACAGCAGCGTGAGGGCACGGCCGCCGAGGGTGGCATCCGGACCGCCCCGAGCGTCCGCTTGAGCACGGAGCAGCGCACGCAAATCCGCCAAATCTTCACCCGGGGCGGATTAGCGGATCGCGCCCGGATCCGCAGCGTCGACTTCAACATCAGCATAGGCACTGCCGTGCCGCGAACCGTCAACCTCGTCGCCTTGCCTCCGGACATTATCGAGGTCTATCCGGCATGGCGCGGCTACATGTTCTTTGTGGTCGGTGACGAGATCGTCGTCGTCGAACCCGGTTCGCTACGGATCGTCGCGATCCTGCCGGCGTAGCGCGTAACGCCCTGTTGCAAGACACGACGCGCGGTCCCGACCGAACCGCCCTTCCCGGCGCGAACGGACGGTCCGGGACCGGCGTCGCCCGAACCGCCGGTTTATTGCGTCATCTTGATGTTGGCGTCCTTGATGACCTTCGCCCAGCGCGCGGATTCTTCCTTGATGCGCGCGGCGAATTCCTCCGGCTTGTTGGCGACCGGGTCGAAACCGAACGCGGCGAGCCTCGCCTTGACGTCCGGCATGGTGACGATCTCCGCCACTGTGCGCTGCAACAGATTGACGATCTCCTTCGGCGTCCCCGCCGGCGCGAGCAGGCCCTGCATCACGTCCGACTCCTGATTGGCGAAGCCCGCCTGCGCCATCGTCACGAGATCGGGAAAGGCCGGCGAACGGTGCGCCGTGGTGATCGCGAGCGCGCGCACCTTGCCGTCCTTCATCTGGACCGCGGCCGACGGCAAGCCGACGAACGCAATCGGCGTATGGCCCGCGACGGTCGACTGAATGGCGGGAGCCGCGCCCTTGAACGGCACATGGACAAGATCAAGCCCCATGGCGAGACGGAACATCTCCCCCGCCAGATGACCGGTCGTGCCGGTGCCCGGCGAGGCATAGTTGTATTTACCCGGATTGGCGCGGATGAGCGCAACCAGCTCCTTCATATTGTTGGCCGGCACGCTCGGATTGACGACCACGACCTGCGATGCGACCGCCATCAGCGTGATCGGGGCGAAGTCCTTGACCGGGTCGTAGGGCGTATCCGGGATGAGGCTCGGATTGACGACGAAATGGCTGCTGACGATCAAGAGCGTGTAGCCGTCGCCGACGGCCTTGGCGACGCCGCCCATCGCGACGTTTCCGCCGCCCGCCGTCACGTTGTCGATGAAGAACTGGCCGCCAAGCTTCTCACTGAGCTTCTGCGCGATGACGCGCGTGATCACGTCGAGAAGTCCTCCCGGCGAGCTAGGCACCACGACCCGAACCGGACGATTGGGGTATGGGGCCGACGACGAGGAGCCCTGCGCGTGAGCCATAGACGCGCATCCGACAGCCAGCATTAGCGCCAACGCACGAGCAAACAGTTTCATGGTCGCTACTCCAGGTTTCCAGCGAGCGTTGGCGCGGTTTGAATCAGCGCTATTGCTGCAGCTTGATGTTGGCGTCCTTGATCACCTTGGCCCAACGCGCGACTTCGAGCTTGATGCGAGCGCCGAATTCCTCCGGCTTGTTGGCGACCGGATCGGAG
>JANRIH010000046.1:0-2307 GCA_033765145.1 Hyphomicrobium sp.
CAAGGAGCGCCAGATCATCCGCGAGATGCGGCAACGCTATCTCGGAGAAGAGAACGTCAATCCGGAGGCCTTGCCTTCGCTGATGTTCGCCGGCGTTCTGCTCGAAGGCGGCGTCATCGGCTACGACTCCAACACGGTTTCAGGCGGCGCGGGCGCGCGCTATCTCGGAATCGGCGGCGCCTCGCAGTATCGGCATGACACGGTGACGGTCTATTTGCGCGCCGTTTCAGTGAAGACGGGCGAAGTCCTGACCACAGTGGTCGCGCGCAAGAGCGTCGCTTCCGTTGCAATCAGTGCAAGCGCGTTCCGCTTCGTCGCCTTCCGCGAGCTGCTTGAGGCGGAAACCGGCATCACGACGAACGAACCCGACCAGATCGCGCTTCAGCAGGCCATCGAGAAGGCGGTCCACTCGCTGGTGCTGGAAGGAGCCCAGCTCGGCTACTGGCGATTTGAGGATCAGGCGCAGGCAGCGCCGCTCATCGAGAACTACATGCGCGCAAAACGCGGGATCTACGGTCCGGATGTCCTGCCCGATGCCGCGCCGGCGCAGGCGGAGCGCAGCAGCAACCGGCGCATCGCGTCGTCGCGCCGCAACCGCCCGACGCACGAGTCCGCGGCAGCCGCAACCGAAGCCGCCTCGCGGGAACAACGTCTCGTGACAGCGGCGGACAGCGGAGCAGCGCAATCAGTCACCCGCGAGGGTGTTCCGGTCGCGTCCGCCGCAAGCGTGGAACGCATCGAAGGGCGGATGCAGACGGAATGAACTTCGGACTGGCGTGGATCGCGCCGGGGGAGACGGGTCGTCCAAGAAAGGCGGCCATTTTGAAGAGGGCAACGAGATCTCATCTCGGCGCGCAAGCAGGAGGACGAAGAATGTTGAAGAAAATCGCGCTGGGCGTCTCGATCGTGGCGCTCCTGTCGGGGCAGGCGCTCGCCGCGCCCGGCAACACCAGTACCGTTACGCAGGCAAGCGAAGGCAACGCCGCATCGGTCGATCAGGATCTGAGCCAGTGGGGGTCGGATTCGACCATCGACCAGTCCGGCTCGTCGAACAGCGCCACTGTGCTGCAGCGCGATGACGGATCGTCGGTCGGCTCCTCGGCCGCCAACAGCTCGACGATCCTTCAGGGCGGCGACAGCAACACCGCGTTAGTCACCCAACGCAGCCTGAACGCGGCGGACGACGACGCGGCGCAGAACTACTCCAGCATCGACCAGGCAGGCAGCGGCGGCACGGCCGAAGTGCTTCAGGTCGGTCAGGCCGCATCCTCGTATGTCACGCAACTTGGCGCAGACCAGATCGCGTTCGTCGAACAACGCGGACCTGGCGTCGATCTTTCCACCGTCACCCAGGACGGCTCCGGCAACAGCACCAACGTCTTCCAGCGGGGCGTGGACGAAAGCGCAGTGATCACGTCGTCGGTCGATCAGAGCGGCGACATTCACGCAGCTTCGGTGACGCAGGTCGGTATGGAGGCGACTTCGCTGATCGTGCAAACCGGCGTTGGCCAGACCGCTACCGTGAACCAGAACAGCGAGGGTGGCGGCGCCCTGTTCTCCGATATCCTCCAGGACAACGAGGCCAATGTCGCGGGCGTGCTGCAGCGGGGCGTGGAAGCGTCGTCGGTCGTCACACAGACCGGCGTCTATGGCGTTGCGACAATTGACCAAAACAGCGACGGCGGCGGTCTGCTGGACAGCAGCGTCTCCCAGAACGGCGACACGGACTCCGCAACCGTCACGCAGCGCGGCGTCAGCGCTCTCTCCCTCGTCGAGCAGGACGCGGGCGTCAGCCTCGTGGCGACCGTGAGCCAGAACAGCGCGGGCGGCGGTCTGCTTGACTCCGCCGTGTACCAGACCGGCGAAGGCCAATCAGCTTCGGTGACCCAGTCCGGCGAAGCCGCGCAGTCTTCGGTCTATCAGGAAGGCGCCTACCAGATCGCGACGGTGAGCCAGATCAGCTCGGGCGTCGACGGGCTCGCATCGTCCATCACGCAGATCGACAGCGACAACATCGCGACGGTCTCGCAGAGCGGCCAGGGCCCTGTCTCCTCGATCGTGGAGCAATCCGGCTCCTATATGGAAGTGACCGTCACGCAGAACGGCTCCGAGCTTTCCTCGGAAGTGTTCCAGTCGGCCGGCACGGGCAGCGTCACGACCGTCGATCAGTCCGGCGAGATCAAGACGTCGCTCGTCACGCAGGAAGGCGACGGTCACCTCGCCAGCGTGCAGCAACTCAGCGGAACGGCCGCCGTTTCGCAGATCTATCAGTCTGGCATCGGCAACACCGCCAACGTCAGCCAGTAA
>JANRIH010000007.1:0-1546 GCA_033765145.1 Hyphomicrobium sp.
GACAGCCTGACCTTCGAGACAGCGCCGCTGCCCGAGCTTGCCTGCGAGTGACCTCAGGCAGTTCATCGAATTCTGTTGCATGGTCCGGGTCTATCTGACGCGTCGCGCCTCGATGAGCCGCGACGCTATCGCGGCGAGGAAGGCACCAACGATCGTCGCCCGAGGCTCGATCTGCCAGGGATCACCAAGGGCTGCATGCATGGCCCGGATCGCAGAGCCTTGGGCGTAGACGGTCATCGCTTCGCCGACCGCCAGGTCTGTTGCCGCCATGGCGAAGATGCGCCTCGCCTCATCTGCATGCGGCATGATCTCTTCTTCCGCCAAGAGCCGCCGTAGTTCCGCGCGGGCTTCCTTGGCGAAGGCGCGTAACATGTAGGCCGGGCTCACTTCGCCCGCACCCGGGATCTGCTCCAGACGCCTCTCGGTCGCCAGTGGAAGTCGAAACAGGACCACCAGCTTCTCTTTCCGGGGCTTTGCCAGCTCAGTTGCAGGACCGTCGGGCGACGAAGTGCAGGAATGCGATTGATCCCTCTCCCCTTGCCTCTTTCCGGCAAACTCGGGTTTCCCCAGGTGCTTCGCTGGCATGTCTGAGAGATAGGCCCCGACGCTCTCGTCAGTCCCTCCCATCTCCGGCGCGCGCCGTTCGGCAAGAATGCGCGATTGAACTTCGCGCGACGACCGCAACCGTGCCGCCGAGTTCTGCAAACCAGGTTCTTCCGCCGCCGGGGATGGTGCGACACGTGCAGGAAGGCGGAAACGGCTCATGCAGGGATCACCTCGTCGATCCCGGTCAGGACAAGTTCCGCAACTTCGAGCTGGCGGGTGATGGCGTCCGCCAGCAGCCGACCGCCGGGTGCTTTGGCGTTGGCGCGGGCCGCCGGTCCAAGGGGGCCGTGGTAGCCCAGTTGTTCGAGGATCCGCGAATGCGGGACGATCACGTCGAGATGATCGAGACGCAGGATCTCTTGCAGCACGTCCTGGTCGCGTTTGGGTAGTTGCGCCATTCCCCCTTCCCGGGTCGCGGCGTCGATGATCTTCGGACCGGCATCCATGACCAGGACCCGGACCGACGGGAAGCGCTCACCTTCGGCAATCGAAGCCCGGAGGTCGTCCATCCAGAGGACGGCGCGATGGGTCATTTCCCATTCGGCATAGACGGGGCGCGCAGGGATCAGCACCAGGTCGGAGATCAGACAAAAGTCCTCAGTGTCGGTGTGGGTGCCCGGCCGGGTGTCGATCACGATGAGATCGACGCCACGCGATTCCTCAGCGTCGAGGAGCGACAGAAGCCCTTCGACGCTCTCGGGCGGTGACAGGATCGCGAGGCTCTCCGGCCAGTCGGGCTTCGGCGCCCCCTCCCAGGTGGCCAGTTCGAAACTGTCGCGCCAACGGCCGAGTTGTGCATTCACGTCGCCGTCGATCAGGGTGACGCGGCGCCCGAGGTTCAGTGCTGCAGATGCGAGAAGCATGGCGGTCGTGGTCTTGCCCGATCCGCCCTTGGTCTGCACGATGGTAATGACTTGCATGAAATGACGCCTCCACAAAC
>JANRIH010000013.1:0-4194 GCA_033765145.1 Hyphomicrobium sp.
CCCGAGTTCCAACATCTTCTGCGGCGTGTCGGCGATCTTGAACAGGGCGCGGGTCGCCTTGTTGACGCCGGCATCCGTCGCCTGGGCGGAGAGCACGACCGCCACGAGCAGTGTGAAGGCATTGACGTGCTCGAGCTCTCCTTTCGGCTCGGGCTCGATCCGGGCGAAGCGTGCGAAGATCTCCGCCACCGGGGGTAGCGGAGAGGTCTTGAGCAACCTCGTGGACTTTGCCTTCGCGGCAGTGGAGCCTTTCGGTTTTGAATGCGCGGCACGCGCGGCCACGGCGGCGGCTGGCTTGGCCCCGGCTGCACGGCGTGCCCTGCTCGTCCTTTTCATCACACCCCCCTTTGAAACCCGGATCTCCGCGGTTAGGTTTCCACTATGACCGAGACGACTGCCGAGCCTCATCCCCCTGTCCCCAACCGCGTCCCCAACCGCGATAGCCGGCGCGATCATGGCTTCCACGTCGTGCTCACGCCCCACCGGTCGCTCAGCCCCCGCGGTTTCGTGACGCTGATGGGGATCTTCGGCCTCGTGAGCTTCCTCACGGGGCTCGCCTTCCTGACGCAGGGTGCATGGCCCGTGATGGGCTTCTTCGGCCTCGATGTCGCGCTTCTCTTCGTCGCCTTCAAGCTCAACTACCGATCCGGACGGCTGCACGAGTTCGTCGATCTGACGCCCGAACTCTTGACGATAACCCGTGTGCATCCGACGGGGAGGCGGGAAAGCTTCGATTTCAATCCGTATTGGGTGCGGGTGGCGCTCGACGAATGGCCCGACGGGCGCACCGACCTCCGCCTCGCCTCGCATGGGCAGGAATTCCGGTTCGCGCGCTTCCTCAACGACGACGAGCGTCGCGAGTTCGCGGAACTCCTCAAGGATGCCCTGGTCGCTTCCCGCTCGAACAGCGCGCCGAGGTGACACGCGATGGTGGGCTCAGACGTTCATGACAGACGCGCCGAGCACAAGTCCGGCGAGGATGACCGACGTGGCTCCTGCGCGATCGAGCCATAGCCAGCCGCTGCCCGCTGCCAACGCTCCGGCAAGATGGCGACCGGCCCATCCGTAGGCTAGGGCCGCAGCGAACTCGAGAGCCAGGAACAGCAGGCCTGCCGCCAGCACCCCGATGCTCACGGCATGCCCAGGCGCAATCAGCACTGGCAGGAACGGCAGGAGCACGATCACGGGCTTCGGGTTGAGGAAGGCGACCGTGAACTCGTCGCGGAAGAGGTGTTCTCCGTCGCCTCCAGATATGCCCGTTCTGCCCATGCGGCTGCCGCGCGCACGAGCGAGCATGCGCGTGCCGATCCACAGCAGAAAGAGAGCGGCGAGGATCCGGAGTGCGACGAAAATCGCGGGCGAGGCGAGGACCAGTGCGCCCACGCCCAACGCCAACGCCGCAACCAATCCGCCGTAGGCGAGTTGGCGTCCGAGACTGGCGCGGAGAGCAGTAGGGAGATCGTAGCGGGCGGCGTTCGACAGCGCGAAGACGTTGTTGGGACCGGGATAGAAGTTGAGCGCAAGGGACGCAGGAACGAACAGGCTCAGGAATTCGACGTGCGTCATGGGAGGCTTCTCCTCGTCAACCCGAACGCGCGGCCCGTGGCCGGACGTCACAGGCGGACTGCCTCCCGGTGAGGCACTCCGCGCACGAGGACCAGGCAGAAGCGATCACATGAAGCGCCCACCCCGCTGCAAAACCTCGATCTTGTAGCCGTTGGGATCCTCGATGAAGAAGAACTTCGCAAACGGCGTGCCATCGTGCGTCATCTGCTTCACGTCTTTCGGCGCGAAGCCGGCCGCGACGAGGCGCGCCCGCTCGGCCTCGACGTCGTGGACCGAAAGCGCGAGATGCCCATAGCCGTTGCCGAGGTCGTAGGGCTCGCCGCGACCCTTGTTGACCGTGAGCTCGAGCTCGAAGCCGGATTCCGCATTCGACATGTAGACCAGCGTGAAGTCGGCAAAGTCGACCCGCTCCGCCACCTCGAGACCGAATGCGGCGCGATAGAATGCCACCGAGCGCGCCTCGTCGAGGACACGGATCATCGCGTGAATGAGCTTGGCCATTTCCGCGCGTCTCAGAGCCAGGGCCGCGCGGCGCCGGCGGATTTCTCGTAGTCCGAGATCACCTTGTCCTTCTGCAGCGTGATTCCGACGGCGTCGAGGCCGTTGAGCAGGCAGTGCTTGCGGAACGGGTCGATGTCGAACGTGATGACGCCGCCGTCCGGGCCGCGGATTTCCTGGGCCTCGAGGTCGACGGTCAAGGTCGCGTTTGAGCCGCGGCTCGCGTCGTCCAGGAGCTTGTCCACTTCGGACTGCTTGAGCCTGATCGGCAGAATGCCGTTCTGAAAGCAGTTGTTGTAGAAGATGTCGGCGAAGTCCGGCGCGATGACGCAGCGGATTCCGAAGTCGAGGAGCGCCCACGGCGCATGCTCGCGTGACGAGCCGCAGCCGAAATTGTCGCCGGTCACGAGGATCTGCGCCTTGCGGTAGGCCGGCTTGTTCAGGACGAAGTCGGGGTTCTCCTTGCCGTCCGTATCGTAGCGCATCTCGAAGAACAGCGACTTGCCGAGCCCCGTCCGCTTGATCGTCTTCAGGAATTGCTTGGGGATGATCATGTCGGTGTCGATGTTGCGCAAAGGCAGCGCGGCGGCGATACCGGTCAGCTTCGTGAACTTGTCCATGATGTCCTTCCCCTCGCACGGCGAGGCTGTTCGGTGCCGTCTGTCGACCATCGCCGTCATGCCGCCGCCCGCTGGCGGGAAGCGCATGCCACAGGCAGGTCAGGCGCGCAATCCGTCGGCGAGCGCCCGGAAATAACCCTCGGCCGCGGCGAGGCGGCCGAGCAGCCTCCGATCGGCACCGCCTGCGGCATCGCGCACCGGTGCCGGCGGCTCGAGCTGTTCGAGCCGCCTTTTAACGCCAGCGAGCTTTCGCCCGTCAAGATGATGTTGCAGCACGCCCACGATGGTTTCGACATAGCCCGCGATGCGGCCGAACTCGCGGGCCATGTCGAGTTGCATCGCCGGATCGGCGACTGCTGCGGAATCGGCGTGAAAGCGGGCGAGAATCGCCGAGGCCCGTTGAAGTGTCGATGCGATCTCCTCGGCGTAGGTCGCGATCCGGTCTCGGCTGTCGCGGTCGAGGGCGCCGAGCGACGAGAGCCAGCGGTGCACGGTCTCTGCGAGCGCTACGAGGCGTCGTGTGTATTCAGTCAGGCGCATCGACACTTCCCGGGGTTCTGACGGAACCTCGGTGGAGAGCCTAACGCGGAGCGAGTGATCGGGGATAAGGACGAGCCATCCGGTTGCGGCTTTCGTCGACGCCGGACCTCATTGCGGTGGCCGGTGCGTTCAGCGGATGCCCGGGTCCTCGTAGCAGCGGCGCATGTAGTCGCAGCGGTGACTGCCGGATACGTGCATCGAATCGCCCTTGGCCGGCGCGATGAACTTGCATACCTCCTCGAGGCCGTCGGGCGTCAGCCACCCCTGGCGGCGTCCGCGCTGCACGGCGAAGCAGTCGGCGGTTTCCTCATCCGGGCCGCGGAACTGGTGACCGCACTCGTGGGCGAAGATCCACAGTTTCACCGGCGTCGAGATGCGCGACATCAGCTTGGGGTTGAGGATCAGGAAGCCCGGATAGGCGGCGCCGTAATCGTCGAGCTGGTTGTCGAGCACGGTGGGACGGTGGCCGCACTGCATCTTGTAGTTGTCGATCTTCAACTGGCCGGAGGGCACGATGCTGGCATCGCCACCGACGTGCGCAGCATATTCCTCCGGCGTCGGCGGGCCGTCTGCTCGTGCCTGGCTCGCGACTGCGGCGCCCGCGAAGAGACACATGACGAACATCAGCGCGCCGGCGAGGCGGCGCACCGTCGCAACCGTCGACACAGCCCTGTGCGGCCACGAAATCAGGTCTCGATCGATCGTCACGATCAGCACTCGCCCCAGTTCAGTCTCTGCGGCACCTTCGCCCGATTTCCCGGGGAGCACAAGTCCGGCGTCTTCGCCATACACCGTTCAGGGCAACGAGTTGCCGACTTGTCGTGGTCAGGACGCCACGGCTGCCTCGATCTCCTCCATGTCCGCGTCGGAAAAGCCGAAATGATGGCCAATCTCGTGCACGAGCACATGCGCGACGAGATCTCCCAATGTCTCGTCGCCTTCAGCCCAATAATCGAGGATCGCGCGACGG
>JANRIH010000016.1:0-1597 GCA_033765145.1 Hyphomicrobium sp.
ATCTGCCAGCCGACCGCGACGACCTGCATTTGCAGGCCGATCGTGGTGGCGACGCGGGCGATCCAGTAGAGGACAAACGACTGGTGACGCCAGGGCGAGGGAGCGTCGGTCATGGGAATCGGCGGGCCTCGACGGGCGGCAAAGGGGCGCTGCCAGGGGGATCGCGCCCGCGACCCTTGGGCGAATTACCGCACTCGGGCGGCCGGCGGATCAGGATTGACGGAAGCGGAAGGGTGGTGGAGCCGAGCGGGATCGAACCGCTGACCTCCTCATTGCGAACGAGGCGCTCTCCCAGCTGAGCTACGGCCCCGCCGTCGCCGCAGGTCGTCACTGACGTCCCGGGCTTCAGACGAGTGAGGCCATTTAGGACGGCCCCCCTAGCCTGTCAAGGACACCGCTTGTTCCCGCAAGGCCGAGCCGCTACAGGTATTCAATTCATCTTCCGCATGGCCCATCACCGGATCAACTTCATGCGCGCGCTGCTCGATGTGCTCCTGCTGGTCCTCCAGCTCTATGTCTGGCTATTGATCGCGGCGGCCGTATTGTCGTGGCTGATCGCCTTCAACGTCGTCAATACGCGCAATCAATTTGTCGCGATGGTGGCGGATTTTCTGTACCGCATCACCGAGCCCGTGCTGCGGCCGATCCGCAACATGATGCCCAACCTGGGCGGCATCGACATTTCCCCGATCATCCTGATCCTGATCATCTTCCTGGTCGAACGCATGATCATTCTCTACCTCTATCCCAACGTGTTCTGACCCGCGATGGGGGCGGCGTGGTCGGCGGCGTCTGACGGCCTCGTCGTTTCGGTGCGGCTTACGCCCAAGGGCGGGCGCGACGCGCTGGAGGGGCTCGAAACGTTGGCAAACGGCCGCGTCGTCCTCAAGGCGCGCGTCAAGGCGCCCCCCGCCGACAACGAGGCGAACGCGGCGCTGGTCAAACTCCTTGCCCGCAGTGTAACGGTGCCGCCGCGCGACGTGAGCATCGTCGCCGGGGCTTCCGCGCGCATCAAGCGGCTGAAGATCGTCGGCGATGCTTCAACCCTCGCCGCGCGGCTTACGCAAATCGTCAAGACGGGGACATCATGACTGCGACGATCATCGACGGAAAGGCGATTGCGGCCGAACTGCGGGGCAAGGTTGCTGCGCAGGTGAAGCGGCTCGGCGAGGCGCATCGCCTCAAGCCCGGGCTCGCCGTCGTTCTGGTCGGGAACAATCCCGCGAGCGAAGTCTATGTCGGCTCGAAAAAGAAGATGACGGTCGAGGCGGGGATGAATTCGTTCGATCACCCCCTCCCGGAGACCACGACGGAGGCGGCGCTCCTCGCGCTGATTGCAAAACTCAACGCCGATCCGACCGTCCATGGCATCCTGGTGCAGCTTCCTCTGCCCGCCCATATCGACGCGAACAAGGTGATTGCCGCGATCGATCCCGGCAAGGACGTGGACGGCTTTCACCCGGTCAATGCCGGTCGCCTCGCGACCGGGCTTCCTGCGCTCGTCCCGTGCACGCCGCTCGGCTGCGTCGTGCTGGCGAAGTCGGTCCATTCCTCGCTTTCCGGGATGGAAGCGGTCGTGATCGGACGCTCGAACATT